>NZ_LZIC01000056.1 GCF_001667185.1 Mycobacterium sp. 852002-50816_SCH5313054-b
GCCCACCGAGCGGATCGGCACCGGCGGCCCGGCCCAAGCGCCGCCGCCCGTCGCTCCCAGCCAGCAGGCCGCTCAGTCGGGGGCTGGCCGAAGGGATGGTTGCCGGGACGGGCCCATGTCGACGGGCCCTCGTTCGGTGGTTCCTGGGGGCCTTGTGGGTTCGTCACCCGACCGATTCTGCCCTATCCATTCGGGCAAAGTCAGAGCGGTTTCGCAGCACCGCGATGGTTTCGCGGGCCTTGGCCACCCCGTCGAGGTCGATGTCGGCCACCACGAGCTGGGGGTTTGCGCCGGCGGACGCGACCACCTCGCCCAGCGGCGAGGCCACCAGGCTGCCGCCCACGCCCGTCGGTGCGCCCGCACCGGACCCCGCGTTGGTCAGGGTGTCGGCGGGGTCGGCCTGACCGACGGCGGCGACGTAGCTCATCGAATCCAGCGCCCGGGCCCGGGCCAGCAGCGTCCACTGCTCGAGCTTGCCCGGCCCCGAGCCCCAGGACGCGCAGATGACGATCAGCTGGGCGCCGCGCGCGGCCAGCTCGGTGTAGAGCGCCGGAAAGCGGATGTCGTAGCAAACGCTCAATCCGACCCGGGCCTCGCCGACGTCGACCACCACCGGCTCGTGGCCGGGCGCGACGGTGCGCGACTCGGTGAAGCCGAACGCGTCGTAGAGGTGGATCTTGTCGTAGTGGGTGTCCGGCCGGTTGGGGGCGCCCGGCCCGGCCACGATCAGCGTGTTGGTCACCCGCCCGTCGCCGGCGGGGGTGAACATGCCGGCGATCACGGTGATCCCGGCCTCCGTCGCGATTCCGCGCACCCCGTCCGCCCAGGGCCCGTCGATCGGCTCGGCGACTGGTGCCAGCGGAACGCCGAACCGGCACATCGTCGCCTCCGGGAAGACCACCAGCGTGGCGCCCGCGTCGGCGGCCCGGCGCGTGTACTCGCGCACCAGCTGCAGGTTCGCCGCCGGATCGCTGCCGCTGAGGATCTGCGCCAAGGCGATTCGCATGGGCGCCAGCTTAGGCCCGTCCGGTTAGGCGTTGTTGGCGATCCACTCCGCGGTCAGGCGCTGTTCGCGGCTCACCAGTTCGGCCAGGTGGGTGCCGATGAGCCGCTCCACCTTGCCGCCGATGATCGGCACCCGGACCTTGATGGCGATCCGGTAGGTGAGCCGCGCGCCGCCGGACTCGGCGATCGGCGCCAGCTCGCCGCTGCCGGACACGTGCACCGGGGTGCCCTCGATCGTGCCGGCGATGGCGGCCGTCGCGGCGCCGTCGCTGACCGGACCCCACGATTCTTCGCGCCGCACGCACAGGTCGCCCCGGTGCAGTTGCTTGACGAGGGCGTGCAGGTTGTGGCTGCGCACCACCTGCAGGGTGACCACCTCGACGCTGCCGTCGTCCCCGGACTCGCCGCCGCGCCGCATCGACTCCAGCTTGGCCTCGTCGACCGGGATGTCGGCCAGCCTGGCCTCCCAATAGCCCTCCACCTGGAAAGCCCGGTGAATCTCCTCGACGGTCTGCTCGTAGTCGGCCGACAAGTCGAATGAACGCGGCATAGCTGGCCAGGCTACCGTTACGGGCCATGAAACCGACCGGTGCCGGTTCGCTCTTCGCCGGTGCGCGTGTCGCCGAGGCGGTGCCGCTGGCGCCGTTGACGACGTTGCGGGTGGGACCCGTCGCGCAACGCCTGATCACCTGCACCAGCACCGAGCAGGTGGTTGCCGCGCTGCGGCAGCTGGACACCGAATCCGGCGGCGGGCCGGTGCTGGTGTTTGCCGGCGGCTCCAACCTCGTGGTCGCCGACACGCTGACCGATCTGACCGCGGTACGCCTCGCCAACGACGCCATCACCGTCGACGGCAACGTCGTCCGCGCCGAGGCGGGCGCCGTCTGGGACGACGTGGTGGTCACGGCCATCGAGCGCGGTCTGGGCGGGCTGGAATGCCTGTCCGGCATCCCCGGGTCGGCCGGGGCCACCCCGGTGCAGAACGTCGGGGCCTACGGGGCGGAGGTGTCCGACACCGTCACCCGGGTTCGGGTGCTCGATCGCGGCACCGGCGCGGTGCGCTGGGTGCCCGGCGACGAACTCGGCTTCGGCTACCGCACCAGCGCGTTCAAGCGGGCCAACCGGTCGGGGCGCGAAATCCCTTCCGTGGTACTCGAAGTCGAGTTCGCGCTGGACCCGTCGGGCCGCAGCGCGCCGCTGCGCTACGGCGAGCTGACGGCCGCGCTGAACGCGACCAGCGGCGAGCGCGCGGACCCGAAAGCCGTCCGCGAGACGGTGCTGAGGCTGCGCGGCCGCAAGGCCATGGTGCTCAATGCCTCGGACCACGACACCTGGAGCGTCGGTTCGTTCTTCACCAACCCGGTGGTCTCCCCGGAGATCTACCAGCGGCTGGCCGATCGCGTCGGGGGACCGGTTCCGCACTACCCGGCGCCGGACGGAGTCAAGCTGGCGGCGGGGTGGTTGGTGGAGCGGGCGGGCTTCGGCAAGGGCTATCCCGAGCCGGATCCGGGCGGCCGCGAAGCGCCGTGCCGGCTGTCGACCAAGCACGCGCTCGCGCTGACCAACCGCGGGGGGGCCACCGCCGGGGACGTGATCGCGCTGGCCCGCGCCGTACGTGACGGAGTCCGCGCTGTGTTTGGCATCACACTGGAACCGGAGCCTGTCCTGCTCGGTTGCAGGCTGTAGCCGCAAATCGCGGGAATCCGCGCGCCAGGCTCGAATTGTCATGGCGGGGTTGGGGTCTTCTCTCACGGTATCTTTAATTGTCGTGAGCACTTCCAGTTCCCCTCCGCCGGTCAACCGGCGCTTGGCCTTGGCGGCCCTGGGACTTGGCGTGTTTGCCCCCAGCGTATTGGCCGCCTGCGCCGGCACCGTGGCCAACAAGCAGGCCGAGAAGAAGGAGCCGCCGGCGCCGCAGCTACAGTTCCAGCCGGCCTTGAACACCCCAGCCGCGGCCGACGTGGTCCCGATCGCGCCGATCAGCGTCCAGGTGACCGACGGCTGGTTCCAGAAGGTGGCGCTGACCAATTCGTCGGGCAAGGTGGTCGCCGGCGCCTTCAATCAGGACCGCACCGTCTACACCACCACCGAGCCGCTGGGCTACGACGGGACCTACACGTGGAGCGGCTCGGCCGTCGGCCACAACGGCAAGGCGATCCCGGTGAGCGGCAAGTTCACCACCGTGTCGCCGAGCAAGAAGATCAGTGGGGCGTTCCAGTTGGCCGACGGCCAGACCGTCGGCGTCGCCGCGCCGATCATCATCCAGTTCGACGCGCCCATCAGCGACAAGGCCGCGGTCGAGAAGGCGCTGGTCGTCACCACCGACCCGCCCGTCGAGGGCAGCTGGGCCTGGCTGCCCGACGAGAGGCAGGGGGCGCGCGTCCACTACCGGACCCGGGAGTATTACCCGGCGGGCACCACCGTGAACGTCGACGCCAAGCTGTACGGTCGGCCGTTCGGTGACGGCGCGTTCGGCGCCGACGACATCTCGTTGCACTTCCAGATCGGTCGCCGGCAGGTGGTGAAGGCCGAGGTCTCCTCGCACCGCATCCAGGTCGTCACCGACGCCGGCGTCATCATGGACTTCCCGTGCAGCTACGGCGAGGCCGACAAGGCCCGCAACGTCACCCGTAACGGCATCCACGTGGTGACCGAGAAGTACGCCGACTTCTACATGTCCAACCCGGCCGCCGGCTACACCAACGCCCACGAACGCTGGGCGGTGCGGATCTCCAACAACGGTGAGTTCATCCACGCCAACCCGTCCAGCGCGGGCGCGCAGGGCAACTCCAACGTCACCAACGGCTGCATCAACCTGTCGACGGCGGACGCTGCGGAGTACTACCCGACCGCGATGTACGGCGACCCCGTCGAGGTCACCGGCAGTTCGATCCAGCTGTCCTACTCCGACGGCGACATCTGGGACTGGGCCGTGGACTGGGACACCTGGGTGGCGATGTCGGCGCTGCCGCCCCCGACGGCGCACCCGCCGGCGTCGCAGATCCCCGTCACCGCGCCGGTCACTCCGACGGACGCCCCGACCTTGTCGGGCACGCCCACGACCACCACAACGACGACGACTACTCGCCCCGGCGGTTAAACCGCGTCGCGCTGGCCTGGTCTCGTGGCTTGATGACGATCAGGTCCAGGTCCACGTGGGACGGCCGCGAGGCCACGAACCCGATCACCTCGGCGACGTCTGCCGCCACCAACGGCGTCAGCCCGCTATAGACGGCGTCCGCGCGCTGCCGGTCGCCGTCGAAGCGCACCAGCGAAAAGTCGGTTTCGACCGCGCCCGGCGCAATCTCGGTGAGCCGCACGGGTTTTCCCAATAGCTCACCGCGCAGCGTGCGATGCAGCGCGCCCTGCGCGTGCTTGGCCGCGGTGTAGCCGGCGCCGCCGTCGTAGGTCTCCATGGCCGCGACCGAGGTGACCGTGACGATGAGGCCGTCGCCGGAATCGATCAGCTTGGGCAGCAGCGCGCGGGTGACCCGCAGCGTGCCCACCACGTTGGTCTCCCACATCCATTGCCAGTGCCCGAGGTCGGCGTCGGCGACGGATTCCAGCCCCCAGGCGCCACCGGCGTTGTTGATCAGCACATCGACCCGACTCAATGCGGCGGCCAGCGCGTCGACCGCGCGGTCGTCTGTGACGTCGGCCACAATGGCGGTGCCGCCGATCTCGTCGGCCAGCGCCTTGAGCCGGTCCGCTCGGCGCGCCACCGCGACAACGTGGAAGCCCTGTGCCGCAAGGGTTTTCGCGGTAGCTTCGCCGATGCCCGAACTGGCGCCGGTAACCACCGCGACTCGTTGATGCCCGCCAGCTGCGTTCACACGGAACAACTCTAGTGAACGTGTTAAGTTCTCGGGGTGCTCCTTGGCGCCCTGATCAACACCACCATCGCCGCGTGTCTGTGCGCGGCGAGTGCGTGTTGTTGCCGCGCACTTTGCCGCTCCTGACTTTCAGGTGTGGCCGAAGCCGGCCATCGCAGAACTCGCACAAAAGGACACTCATGCGCACTACCCTTACCCGTAATCACCATTCCCTCAGCCGCAAAGGCCTCCCGCGGATGCACCGCCAGATCCTGCCTCCGGCATTACACATCTCGGACTCGGCCGCGGCATCCGTCTTCCGGGCCGTTCGGCTGCGCGGCCCCGTCGGCCGCGACGTCATCGCGGCCGTCACCTCGCTGAGCATCGCCACGGTCAATCGCCAGGTCATCGCCCTGCTGGACGCGGGCCTGCTGCGGGAACGCGCCGACCTGGCCGTTCCCGGTGCCATCGGGCGCCCGCGGGTGCCGGTGGAGATCAACCACGAACCGTTCGTGACGCTCGGCATCCACATCGGAGCGCGCACCACCAGCATCGTCGCCACCGACCTGTTCGGTCGCACGCTGGATACCGTCGAGACCCCGACGCCGCTGTCGCCCGCGGGGCCCGCGCTGGCTTCGCTGGCCGAGAGCGCCTCCCGGTACCTGCAGCGCTGGCACCGGCGCCGCCCGCTGTGGGTCGGGGTGGCGATCGGCGGCACCGTCGACGCGGCGACCGGCCTCGTCGACCACCCCCGGCTCGGGTGGCGGCAGGCGCCCGTCGGCCCCGTGCTGGCCGACGCGCTGGGGCTGCCGTTGTCGGTGGCCTCGCACGTCGACGCGATGGCCGGCGCCGAATTGCTGCTCGGCCTGCGGCGATTCGCGCCGAGTTCGCCGACCAGCCTGTACGTCTACGCCCGCGAGACCGTGGGCTATGCGCTGGTGATCGGTGGGCGGGTGCACTGCCCGGCCAGCGGGCCGGGCACCATCGCGGCGCTGCCCGCCCACTCCGAACTGCTCGGCGGCACCGGCCAGCTGGAGTCCACGGTCAGCGACGAGGCGGTGCTGGCCGCCGCGCGGCGACTGAAGATCCTGCCCGCCGTCCCGCCCGCCACCCGCATCGCCGGGGCCACGACCGCGATGACCGACCTGCTGCGGGTGGCCCGGTCCGGCAATCAGCCGGCCAGGGACCTGCTGGACGAGCGGGCCCGGGTGCTCGGCGAGGCGGTCGCGTTGCTGCGCGACATGCTCAACCCCGACGAGCTGGTCGTCGGCGGTCAGGCCTTCACCGAGTACCCCGAGGCGATGGGCCGGGTGGAGGAGGCGTTCGCCGGCCGCTCGGTGCTGCCCCCGCGCGATATCCGCATCACCGCCTTCGGCAACCGGGTCCAGGAGGCCGGGGCCGGGACGGTGTCGCTGGGCGGGCTGTACGCGGACCCGCTGGGCGCGATGCGGCGCGCCGGGGCGCTGCAGTCCCGGCTGCGGGAGGTCGCGGCCGACGAGTCGTCCGCTTAGCGCGAACAGCGCCCGTCGGTCCGGTCGCGGCCCGTCCTGTAAAGATGAAGGAGTGCGGCACGACGACGTCCTCCGGCGCAGCGACCCGCGCCGGGTTGCGGTCCTGGCGGTGCACACCTCGCCGTTGGCCCAGCCGGGAACCGGCGACGCCGGGGGCATGAACGTCTACGTGCTGCAAACCGCCTTGCACCTGGCGCGGCGTGGCATCGAGGTGGAGATCTTCACCCGGGCCACCGCGTCGGCCGATCCGCCGGTGGCCCACGTGGCGCCGGGCGTGCTGGTCCGCAACGTGGTGGCGGGGCCCTTCGAGGGCCTGGACAAATACGACCTGCCGACGCAGCTGTGCGCGTTCGCGGCCGCGGTGCTGCGCGCCGAGGCGTCACACGAACCGGGTCACTACGACATCGTGCATTCCCACTACTGGCTGTCCGGGCAGGTCGGCTGGCTGGCCCGGGACCGCTGGGCGGTGCCGTTGGTGCACACCGCACACACGCTCGCCGCGGTGAAAAACGCGGCCCTGGCCGCCGGGGACGCGCCGGAGCCGCCGCTGCGCACGGTGGGGGAGCAGCAGGTCGTCGACGAAGCGGACCGGCTGATCGTCAACACCGACGACGAAGCCAGGCAATTGATTTCGCTCCACCACGCCGATCCGGGGCGGATCGATGTGGTGCACCCCGGGGTGGACCTGGACGTGTTCCGCCCGGGCGATCGGCGGGCGGCCCGGGCCGCGCTGGGCCTGCCGCTCGACGGTGATCTGGTGGCCTTCGTCGGGCGGATCCAGCCGCTGAAGGCCCCCGACATCGTGCTGCGCGCCGCGGCGAAACTGCCCGGGCTGCGCATCGTGGTCGCCGGCGGCCCGTCGGGCAGCGGCCTGGCCTCGCCGGACGGACTGGGGCGGCTGGCCGACGAACTCGGCATCACCGACCGGGTGACGTTCCTGCCGCCGCAGTCCCGCCCGGACCTGGCCGCCCTGTTTCGGGCCGCCAATCTTGTTGCGGTGCCCAGTTATTCGGAGTCGTTCGGGTTGGTTGCCGTCGAGGCGCAGGCGTGCGGTACCCCCGTGGTGGCCGCGTCGGTCGGCGGACTGCCGGTGGCGGTGCGCGACGGGATCTCCGGCACCCTGGTGTCCGGGCACGACGTCGGCGACTGGGCGGATGCCCTGGATCGGCTGCTGCGGCGCGACGCGGCGCAGGCCGACGCGATGAGCCGCGCGGCCGCCGCGCACGCGGCCACGTTCTCCTGGGACAACACCACCGACGCGCTGCTGGCCAGCTATCGGCGCGCGATCGGCGACTTCACCGCCCTGCGCCAGCGCCGGTTCCGCGACCGCGCCGCGATGCGCAAGCCGCGCCGCTGGACCACCCGTCGCGGGGTGGGCGCGTGAATACGACCGTGCAGGCCGTGATCGAGCACACGCTGCAGGCCAGCGGGCTGACCTACTCGGAATTGCCCGGGTCGCACGGCGGCCTGCCCGGCCTGGTGGTGGAACTGCCCGGCGAGCGCAAGCTCAAGACCAACACCATCCTGACCATCGGCGAGCATTCGGTGCGCGTGGAGGCGTTCGTGTGCCGCAAGCCCGACGAGAACCACGAGGGCGTCTACCGGTTTTTGCTCAGGCGCAATCGCCGGCTGTACGGGGTGGCCTACACGCTGGACAACGTCGGCGACATCTACCTGGTGGGCCGCATGTCGCTCGCCTCGGTCGACGCCGACGAGATCGACCGGGTGCTCGGGCAGGTCCTCGAAGCGGTGGACTCCGACTTCAATACGTTGCTGGAGTTGGGTTTTCGCTCGTCGATTCAGAAAGAATGGGAGTGGCGGGTGTCCCGGGGGGAGTCGCTGAAGAACCTGCAGGCGTTCGCCCATTTGCGCCCTACGACGATGCAGAGCGCGCAGCGCGATGAGGAGGAGTCGGGCAACACAATCGACGAAGGCGACGAATAAGCTAGCCGGCATGGGAGACACGGCCACGCTGGTGCTGCTGCGCCACGGCGAGAGCGACTGGAATGCCCTCAACCTGTTCACCGGCTGGGTGGACGTGGGGCTGACCGAGAAGGGCCGGACCGAGGCGGTGCGCAGCGGCGAGCTGATGACCGAACACGGCCTGCTGCCCGACGTGCTCTACACCTCGCTGCTGCGGCGGGCGATCACCACCGCGCACCTGGCGCTGGACACCGCCGACCGGTTGTGGATCCCGGTGCGGCGCAGCTGGCGGCTCAACGAGCGCCACTACGGCGCCCTGCAGGGTCTCAACAAGGCCGAAACCAAGGAGCGTTACGGCGAGGACCAGTTCATGGCCTGGCGGCGCAGCTACGACACGCCGCCCCCGCCGATCGAGCGCGGCAGCGAATTCAGCCAGGACACCGATCCTCGCTACGCCAACATCGGCGGCGGCCCGCTGACGGAATGCCTGGCCGACGTGGTGGTGCGTTTCCTGCCGTATTTCACCGACGTGATCGTCCCGGACCTGCGGGCCGGCAAGACCGTGCTGATCGTCGCGCACGGCAACTCGCTGCGTGCCCTGGTCAAGCACCTGGACGGGATGTCCGACGACGAGGTCGTGGGGCTCAACATCCCGACCGGCGTCCCGCTGCGCTACGACCTGGATGCCGACCTGCGGCCGGTGCTGCCGGGCGGTACCTACCTCGACCCGGAGGCGGCCACGGCGGGCGCCGCGGCGGTTGCCAGCCAGGGAAGGGCGTGAGCTGGTTCGCAGGTCCGGGCGCGGGTTTAAAGGCCCCTTTGCCAAACATCGAGTTAACGGAAGCGGAACACCTGTTGCGTAAGGTGTGACTTGTCCGATTTTGGCCTCGCTCCGCTAGGGCAGCGTTCACCAGATTTGTAGGATTTTGTATGTGACTGTGTTCTCGGCGCTGTTGCTGGCCGGGGTCTTGGCAGTGCTGGCGCTGGCCGCGGGAGTTGCGGTCGGGGCCCGGCTGGCACCGCGGGCGGTCGAACGCCGCCAACAATCCTCGACCGAATGGACGGGGATCACCGTCGCGCAGATGCTGCAACGCATCGTCGCGCTGATGCCTTTGGGCGCCGCGGTGGTGGACTCCCACCGCGACGTCGTCTATCTCAACGAACGGGCCAAGGAATTGGGCCTGGTGCGCGATCGCCAGCTCGACAACCAGGCCTGGCAGGCCGCGCAGCAGGCGCTCACCGGCGTCGACGTCGAGTTCGACCTGCGGCCGCCGAAGCGCGGACCCGGCCGGTCCGGGCTCTCCGTGCACGGTCAGGCGCGGCTGCTGAGCGAAGAGGACCGCCGGTTCGCGGTGGTCTTCGTCCACGACCAGTCCGACTACGCCCGCATGGAGGCGACCCGGCGCGATTTCGTGGCCAACGTCAGCCACGAGCTCAAGACCCCGGTGGGGGCCATGGCCCTGCTGGCCGAGGCGCTGCTGGCCTCGGCCGATGACTCCGAAACCGTCCGCCGCTTCGCCGAAAAGGTTCTCGTCGAAGCCAACCGGCTGGGGGACATGGTCGCCGAACTGATCGAGCTGTCGCGGCTGCAGGGCGCCGATCCGTTGCCCAACGTGACCGAGGTCGAGGTGGACACCGTGGTGTCCGAAGCGATTGCGCGCCACAAGGTGGCGGCCGACAACGCCGACATCGAGGTCCGCACCGACGCGCCCAGCGGCCTGCGGGTGCTGGGCGACGAAACGCTCCTGGTGACCGCGCTGGCCAACCTGGTGTCCAACGCGATCGCCTATTCGCCTCCGGGATCGCCGGTTTCGATCAGCCGCCGCCGCCGGGGCGACAACATCGAGATCGCCGTGACCGACCGCGGCATCGGTATTCCCCTGGAGGACCAGGAGCGGGTCTTCGAGCGATTCTTCCGCGGGGACAAGGCGCGTTCGCGGGCCACCGGCGGCAGCGGGCTGGGCCTGGCCATCGTCAAACACGTTGCGGCCAACCACAACGGCAGCATCGGCGTGTGGAGCAAGCCGGGCACCGGGTCGACGTTCACCCTGTCGATTCCGGCCTACAAGGACAACGACGAGGAACCTGAGCAACCGCTGGGCCGTGAGGTGCGGCCCAACAGGTCACAACGAGAGGAAGAACTAAGTAGATGACCAGTGTGCTGATCGTGGAAGACGAGGAGTCGCTGGCCGATCCGCTGGCATTCCTGTTGCGCAAGGAGGGCTTTGAGGCCACGGTGATGACCGACGGCCCCGCGGCGCTTGCCGAGTTTGATCGCGCCGGCGCGGACATCGTGCTGCTCGATTTGATGCTGCCGGGCATGTCGGGCACCGACGTGTGCAAGCAGTTGCGCGCCCGCTCCAGCGTGCCGGTGATCATGGTCACCGCGCGCGACAGCGAGATCGACAAGGTGGTCGGCCTCGAGCTGGGCGCGGATGACTACGTCACGAAGCCTTACTCGGCGCGCGAGCTGATCGCCCGCATCCGCGCGGTGCTGCGCCGGGGCGGCGACGACGACTCCGAGATCAGCGACGGCGTGCTGGAATCCGGGCCGGTCCGGATGGACGTCGAGCGCCACGTCGTGTCGGTCAACGGCGACACGATCACGTTGCCGCTGAAGGAATTCGACCTGCTCGAGTACCTGATGCGCAACAGTGGGCGGGTGCTGACCCGCGGGCAGCTGATCGACCGGGTCTGGGGTGCCGACTACGTCGGGGACACCAAGACGCTCGACGTTCACGTCAAGCGGCTGCGGTCCAAGATCGAGGCGGACCCGGCCAACCCGGTGCACCTGGTGACGGTGCGGGGACTGGGCTACAAGCTCGAGGGTTAAGAGTCCGTATCGAAGACGGTCCGGGCATCGTCGCCGGCGCTCAACGCGATACGCCGACGCATGTCCGCCGTCATCGGCGGAAGCCGGTCGAGGTCGAACCAGGCCGCTTCGGTGCACTCGTCGTCGGCCGCAAAGGGCTCGCCCGACAGCCACCGCATCCGGAACACGTGATCCAGATACTGGGCCTGGTCGCCGTTGGCGTGTACGGCCGGCCGGGTCACGTGCACCCACGCCAGGCGAGTGGCCCGCGCGCTGACTCCGGTTTCTTCGCTTACTTCGCGCGCCGCGCAATCTGCGGGATTCTCCCCGGGCTCGACGATCCCCGTCACCGCCGTCCAGGCGCCGTTGTCCGCGCGCTTGACCAGCAATACTTCTCGGTCGCGGATCGTGACCGCCGTGACGCCGGGCAGCCATAACGGCGCCGTGCCCACGGCGCGACGCAGCTCAACGATGAAGTCGGGGATCGGCACGCATCGAGTGTGCGTTGCCGGCGTTGAGTGTGCATCGAGGCCCATCCCCACCGGCGTGTCGCCACCCAGGATTCACGCTCGACGCCCGGGATACACACTCAACTCGCGCGGGCGCCGACGATCTCGTCGGCCACGCCCAGCGCCATCGCCATGATCGACAGCTGCGGGTTCACCTCCGGGCAGCTGGGCAGGATCGACGCGTCGGCGACCCACACGCCGTCGGCGCCGCGCAGCCGCCCGGTTTCGTCGACGGGGCAAAGCTGCTCGTCGGCGCCCGCGGCCGCGGTGCCCGAGGGATGGAAGGCGGCCAGGTGCAGGCTCCTCGCGTCGCTTCGGCTCAGCGCATCCCGCAGCGCGGGCAGCGACGTCACCGTCATCGCGTCGGGTAAACCGGTGAGCACCTCGACGGCGCCCGCGGCGAACAGCAGCCGGCCCATGGCCTCGAGCGCAACCCGCAGCTTGGCGACGTCGGCTCGCGCGATGTTGTACCGCACCAGCGTCTCGCCGCGGACCGAGGACACCGAGCCGACGCCGCGGTCGGCCACCATGGCGCCGAACGTCGCGACCCGGTGCGCGCCGTCGAGCCAGCCGAGCAGCTCGGCGCCGTAGCCGGGAAAGACCATCGACCCCATCCCCGGCGGCGTGGAGGTCGCTTCGATCAGCACGCCGTCGGACTCGTGGAACTCGTGCACGGCTGCGCTTTGCAGCACGCCGTGCCAGGCGACCACATCCTCGTCGAACCGACCGGCGAGCATCGTCGCCGGGTGCAGCGCGAGGTTTCGGCCGAGGCGCGGGTGCGCGCCAAAGCCGCTGCGCCGCAACAGGCCCGGCGTCTCGGTCGCGCCGGCCGCGACGATGACCGTGTCCGCAACGACGTCGAGCGCGGTGCCGTCGGGCCGGCGGGCGCGCACCCCGCGAGCGCGCCCTTGCCGGTGCAGCACCCGCTCGACGCGGGCCTCTGAGATGATCCGCGCCCCCGCCGCGCACGCCTGCGGCAACGCGTTGAGGTGCACGCCGAACTTGGCGTTGCGCGGGCAGCCGATTGCGCACTGGCAGCAACCCTCGCAGCCCGGTGCGTTGCGCGGGATGGGCGCCGCCCGCCAGCCCAGCGTCGCGGCGGCATCCAGCAGCAGCCGCCCGTTGCGCCCCATGATCTCCAGCGGGACCGGCGCCACCCGCAGGGTGCGTTCGACGTCGTCGAGGCGCTCGCCCAGCCGGTCCGGATCGGCCAGGGCAAGGCCGAAATCGTCACGCCAGCGCCGCATCACGGCAGGCGGCGGCCGGTAGCAGGTGCCGGAGTTCACCACGGTGGTGCCTCCGACCGCCCGACCGATGGGCAGCACCACAGCCGGGCGCCCCAGCGCAACGGTGGCCCCCGCGCCGCGGTACAGCCCGGCGTAGCGATCGATGGGGTGGGTGCTGCGGAATTCCCCGACCGTCCAGCGCCGGCCCTCCTCGATCACGACGGTGTCCAGGCCGGCCCGCGCCAGCGTGCGGGCCACCATCGCCCCGCCGGCGCCGGACCCCACGACGACCGCGTCGGCGGTGACGACCGATCCGCTCTCGGCCGAGGGCGTGATGGTCAGGGGCGCATCCGGGCGCGCCGTGTCGTGTTCCTGGGCACGCGAAAGTAGTTCCGGGGCATAGGTTTCGGCGCCGTTGGCCAGCAACACAATCGCCTTCAAGGCTTCGACGGCGGCGCCGGCGTCGGGGCCGAGCGCGGCGACCCGCCGCAGCACCCGCTCCCGCTCGCCGGGGTCGAGCCGCGGCAGCGAGCGGCCGGTGGTGAGGTAGCTCGCCGCGGCCAGCGAGAGCAACCCGGCCCGCATCGCCACGCGTGTGGTCGGGGGCAGCCGCTTCAGGTAGCGGTCGACGCGGGCGGCGAGCTGGGCCGGCGCCGGGCCGCCGCACTCCTCGGGCAGCAGCGCGGCGCCGAACGACGCGGCGAGACGGCTCATCCGCGGCGTCCGAGCCTGCGTCCCAGTTTGATGAAGAACGGATAGGTCGCGAAGATGGCGCCCGCCGCGGCGTGCAGCCGCGGGCCCGCCTTCGCGGTGTTGACGCCGAAAACCCCGCTGTTCCACATGAAGTCGCGTCCGTTGGCGGCGCGGAAGGGCCGCCACAGCACGCCGAGGCCGGGCACGTTGTTGTAGAGCCCGAACGAACCGCCGAAAAAGACGCCGAGCGTGGCGGCCTCGGCGAGGTCCCGCTGGTCCGGGGGCAGCCGGCGCTCGATCAGCACTCCGGCGGCGAACAGCAGCGGCGGGTCGAGGACAAAGCTCACGACGGGATCCTTTCGTTGATGTCGGGTGCGTCGGCACCGCGCAGACCGACCTCGGCGTGCCCGGTTCCCGGGACCGACCAGTGCCGGTCGTCGATGTCGATGTGGACGTCGGCCTGTTCGGTGTTGGTGCACACCGCGCGGCCGCCGTCGGGGTCGGTGTAGCCGAGGCTCACGCACCGCTCCGGTGGCTGGTCGACGCGGATGAGCACCCGGCGACCGCCGATGCCGCCCTCCAGCTGCCAGTGCCGCAGACCCAGTGTCGTTTTCATTCGCAGCGACGGCAAAGGGCTTGCGGGCCAATCTTTTCCATCGATGCGGAACCGCACGAACGCCATCGGCGCCAGCCGGCGCAGGCCCGGCTTATTGGAGACCGCCGCAACGACTTCCACGACGTCGCCGTCGCCGAGGTCGGCGTGGACCCATGCCCAGCGCTTGGCGTTGCCGTGCCCGTAGATGTGAGCGACCCCGCCGCGCCAGCCGTCGATGCGGACCGCCGCATCGGCGACGGTCAGTGTGCCGGCGAAATCGGCGGTGGGCGCGAGGACCACCTGGGCTCCCGGCAGCAGCTCGCGTTCCCACGCCGCCCGGGGGAACGTCCACAGCGGCGTGCCGGCGTCCTTCCACGACAGGTCCCACGCCAACGATCCGGCGCGCCCGGCCAGCTGTTCCGGCGCCGCCCGCACCCCCGCCGCGTCGAACCAGGCGGTTCCCGACGCCGGCCCGGTGGGCTCCGGCCCGAACCGCTCGGTGCGTGGCGGCCCGTCGGGTGCGAACCACGTCGCCCAGCCGTGCGCGTAGGGGGCATCGGCCGCGTGCTCCGGGGCCACGGTCTCGCAGTGGATCCACAGCCCGGCGCGGGTCAGCGGATCCGACAGGGTGGCGTACCAGACCTCCAGGCGGCCGGCCTTGCCGTGCCAGCGCGGGGCGGAGGCCGATCGCAGCTCGTCGTCCATGCTCACCTCCGGTTGGGGCGCGGCCGCGTCATTGCCGTCGCGGGCCCGATCGGTCCACTATATTGGTTGAGCCAATGAACCAGTCAAGTGCGCTGCAGCCGCCGGACCGCCAGCGGGTCGACGAACAGATCGCCGCGTCGATCGCCGACGCGATCCTCGACGGCGCCTTTGCGCCCGGGTCGACCCTGCCGCCCGAGCGGGAGCTGGCCGAGCATCTCGGTGTCAACCGGACGTCGCTGCGCCAGGGGCTGGCCCGCCTGCAGCAGATGGGCCTGATCGAGGCCCGGCATGGCAGCGGCAACGTGGTCCGCGACCCCGAGGCGCTCACGCACCCCGCCGTCGTCGAGGCGCTGGTTCGCAAACTCGGCCCCGATTTTTTGGCCGAGCTGCTGGAGATCCGGGCGGCGCTGGGCCCGTTGATCGGCCGGCTGGCGGCCCTGCGCAGCACGCCGGAGGACGCCGAGTCGTTGCGTGCGGCGCTGGCGGCGGTGCGCGGGGCCGACGGCTCGGCGGCGCGCCAGGCCACCGACCTCGCCTACTTCCGGGTGCTCATCCACAGCACCCGCAACCGCGCGCTGGGGTTGCTGTATCGCTGGGTCGAGCACGCGTTCGGCGGGCGGGAGCACGAACTCACCGGGGCCTATGACGACGCGGCGCCGGTGGTGGCCGACCTGCAAGCCATCACCGACGCCGTGCTGGCGCGCGATGCGGAGGCGGCCGCCACCGCGGTCGAGGGCTACCTCAACGCCAGCGCGCTGCGAATGGTGTTGTCCTACAAGAAAACCCAAGCCGGCTGAGCGGGCGGGTCGCGCTACTCGGCAACCCGGGTGGCCGGGTGCACGGCGACGAGCCCTAACTTGCTGCGCCGCTTGCACATTGCCGCCAGCTCCGCGTAGGCCTTCGCGCCGAGCAACTCGGTCAGCTCGTCGGCCATGCTCTCCCAGACCTGCGTGGCGCCGACGTGCGCGGCCGGGTCGCCGGTGCAATACCAGTGCAGGTCCGCACCGCCGGAACCCCAGCCGCGGCGATCGAATTCGGTGACCCAGGTCTTGAGTATTTCGGTGCCATCGGGCCGGGTCACCCACTCCTGACTGCGCCGGATCGGCAGCTGCCAGCACACGTCGGGTTTCATGGTCAGCGGCGGTACGCCCAGCTTGAGGGCCTTGGTGTGCAACGCGCATCCCGCGCCACCGGCAAAGCCGGGCCGGTTGAGGAAGATGCAGGCATCCTTGTACTTGCGCGTGCGGTGTTGCGGTTGGCCGTCATGCTCGTCGAGCTCCAGGTAACCCTTGCGGCCCAAGCCTTTTTCCCGGAACTGCCAATCCTCGTCGGTCAACTGCTTGACCGCGTCGTCCAGCCGGGCGCGGTCGTCGTCGTCGGACAGAAAAGCGCCGTGCGAGCAACACCCGTCGTCCGGGCGGCCCTCGACCGTGCCGCGGCAGGCGGGAGTGCCGAAGACGCAGGTCCAGCGCGAGAGCAGCCAGGTGAGGTCGGCCGCGATCAGGTGCTCGGGGTTGTCCGGGTCGTAGAACTCCACCCACTCGCGGGCGAAGTCCAACTCGACCTCTTGACCCGGTTCCGGGTGTGAATCCGCCACGTCGCCAACGTTAGACCACGATTTCGCTTGCCTGGCACTTTGACGCGGACCGACTGCCGCTAGGTTGTTGCTGTGCGGTTAGGCGTGCTCGACGTGGGTAGCAACACGGTCCACCTGTTGGTGGTCGATGCCCACCGCGGCGGGCACCCGACGCCGATGAGTTCGACGAAGGCCACGCTGCGGCTCTCCGAGTCGATCGACAGCTCCGGGAAGATCACCAAGCGCGGCGCCGACAAGTTGGTTTCGACGATCAACGAGTTCGCCAAGATCGCGGACAGCTCCGGCTGCAAGGAGCTGATGGCCTTCGCCACCTCGGCGGTCCGCGACGCCGAGAATTCCGACGATGTGTTGTCCCGGGTGCGAAAAGAAGCCGGCGTCGAGCTGCAGGTGCTGACCGGGGTCGACGAGTCGCGGCTGACCTTCCTCGCGGTGCGCCGGTGGTACGGGTGGAGCGCCGGGCGGATCATCAACCTCGACATCGGCGGCGGATCGCTGGAACTGTCCAGCGGCGTCGACGAGGAGCCCGACATCGCGTTGTCGTTGCCGCTGGGCGCGGGGCGATTGACCCGCGAATGGCTGCCCGACGACCCGCCCGGGCGGCGACGGGTGGGGATGCTGCGCGACTGGCTGGACGCCGAGCTGGCGGAATCGGCCGTGGCGGTGCTCGAAGCCGGCGCTCCCGACCTCGCGGTCGCCACGTCGAAGACGTTCCGTTCGCTGGCCCGCCTCACCGGGGCCGCTCCCTCTGCGGCGGGACCGCGGGCCAAGAGGACGCTGACCGAAAACGGCCTCAGGCAACTCATAGCTTTCATCTCTAGGATGACCACCGCTGACCGGGCCGAACTGGAAGGAGTGAGCGCCGAGCGGGCGCCGCAGATCGTGGCGGGTGCGCTGGTAGCCGAGGCAAGTATGCGAGCGCTGTCGATCGAAGCCGTGGATATCTGCCCGTGGGCATTACGGGAAGGTCTCATCTTGCGCAAACTCGACAGCGAAGCTGATGGAACTGCGCTCTTCGGGAATTCGGTGCGCGATGCTGGAGGTCAGAAAGCTGATCGGAACGCGAACCGATCGAGAGGCGACAAATCATGACCGGACCACACTCCGAGACCGAGAGCCCCGGCACCCGGCCGATCTCGGTGGCCGAATTGCTGGCCAGGAATGGAACGATCGGCGCCCCGGCGGTCACCCGGCGGCGCCGCCGCCGGCGCGGCGACAGCGACGCGGTCACGGTCGCCGAGCTCACCGGTGAGATTCCGGTCATCCGCGACGACGACGACCACGACATCACCGACGAGGCGGCGCCCGGGGCGGTCCAGGTCGCCGAGCCGGCCCCCGAGCAGCCCGCTGCGGACCGGCCCACGTCGGCGTACTGGGCCGAACCCGAGCCGCGCTGGCCCACGTCGCCGCCCCAACCCTCACGTTTATCCGGCCCGGAGCGCAGCGCCTACCCGCGGCCCCTGCCGCACGCCGATGCCCCCGTCGACGCCGCCCAGTCCGGCGCCGAGGACATGAGCCCGGACCCGCTGGACCATTACGCCGACGCCCCGGTGGACGTGACGGACTCCGAGGTGCGCGAAGCCGAACCCGCGTCCGAGGATTCCGCGTTCGTGCGCTCCTTCCTGCACTCGGATTCCACCCTGTTCGGCGGGCAGACGCTCGCCGACGAGGTGGCCCGGCGGCGCGGCGCGGAGCCGGGCGCGCAGGAAGAGCGCGACGACGACCGCCGCGGCATCGCAGCCCAGCGCGCGGGTGAGGTGCCGCACGAGGCGCCCGGCCGGCTCGGGGCGCTGTGGCGCGGCTGCCTGACCGTGTTCCAGTCGATCCTGGCGGTCGCGTTCGGGGCCGGGCTGTTCGTCGCGTTCGACGAGCTGTGGCGCTGGAACAGCATCGTGGCATTGGTGCTCTCGGTGCTGGTCATCCTCGGCCTGGTGGTGGGGGTGCGCGTGGTGCGCAAAACCGAGGACATCGCCAGCACGTTGATCGCCGTCGCGGTGGGGGCGCTGATCACCCTGGGGCCGCTGGTCCTGTCGCTACAGTCGGGCTAGCCGGATCCACTCAAGAACCCACCCAGACCATTGCGCCCAGCAATCAAAGTCGGCCTGTCGACGGCCTCGGTGTACCCGTTGCGGGCCGAGGCCGCGTTCGAGTACGCCGACCGGCTCGGTTACGACGGCGTCGAGCTGATGGTGTGGAGCGAGTCGGTCAGCCAGGACATCGGCGCCGTCAAGAAGCTGTCCCGGCGCTATCGCGTCCCGGTGCTGTCCGTGCACGCGCCCTGCCTGCTGATCTCGCAGCGGGTGTGGGGCGCCAACCCGATTCTCAAGCTGGACCGCAGCGTGCGGGCCGCCGAACAGCTCGACGCGCAGACCGTCGTGGTGCATCCGCCGTTTCGCTGGCAACGGCGCTACGCGGAGGGGTTCAGCGACCAGGTCGCCGCCTTGGAGGCATCCAGCGACGTGAAGGTCGCCGTGGAGAACATGTTCCCCTTCCGGGCGGACCGGTTCTTCGGGGCCGGGCAGTCACTGGAACGGATGCGCAGGCGCGGCGGCGGACCGGGCCCGGCGATCTCGGCGTTCGCGCCGTCCTACGACCCGCTGGACGGCAACCACGCGAACTACACGCTGGATCTGTCCCACACGGCTACCGCGGGCTCCGACTCCCTGGACATGGCCGAGCGGATGGGCGAGGGCCTGACCCACCTGCACCTGTGTGACGGCAGCGGCCTGCCCGCCGACGAGCACCTGGTGCCCGGGCGCGGCACCCAGCCCACCGCCGAGGTGTGCCAGATGCTGGCCGGTAGCCGCTTCTCCGGCCACGTGATCTTGGAGGTGTCCACGTCGAGCGCGCGCAGTGCCAGCGAGCGCGAAAGCATGCTCGCCGAATCGTTGCAGTTCGCGCGCACGCACCTGCTGCGCTGAGCTGCCCGCAAAACCCAGGAAGAACTCGGGAGAACCTTGAACGCGTTATTCACCACCGCAATGACCTTGCGGAAGGTCAGCCCCGGCGTCTTCGAGGGGGAGCTGGACAAGCACTGGACCATCGGACCGAAGGTGCACGGCGGCGCGATGCTGGCGCTGTGCGCCAACGCCGCCCGCACCGCGTGCGGTGGGCAGCCGGCGGGACCCGAGCCGGTTGCCGTGTCGGCGAGCTTCCTGTCGGCGCCGGACCCGGGGCCCATGCAGCTGCTGACCTCTTTCCGCAAGCGCGGCCGCCGGATCAGCGTCGTCGACGTCGAGCTCATGCAGGGTGAGCGCACCGCGGTGCACGCCGTCGTCAACCTCGGGCAGCCGGAGCACTTTCCGCCCGGCGCCGCCACCGCACCGCTGTTGTCGGCGAACCCGGTGCTGGATCTGATGGCGCCCGAACCGCCCGACGACGTCGAACCCATCGGGCCCGGCCACCCGCTGGCCGGGCTGGTGCATCTGGGCGAGGGATGCGACGTGCGGCCGCTGTTGTCGACGATGCGGCCCAGCAACGGGCACCCGCCGATGATCCAGATGTGGGCACGCCCCCGTGGCGCGGCTCCCGACGCGCTGTTCGCGCTCATGTGTGGCGATCTGTCGGCGCCGGTGACCTTCGCCGTGGACCGCACCGGCTGGGCGCCCACCATCCAGCTGACGGCCTTCCTGCGCGCCCTGCCCGCCGACGGCTGGCTGCGGATCATCGCGACCTGCATGGAGATCGGGCACGACTGGTTCGACGAGGACCACATCGTCGTCGATCGCCTCGGCCGCCTGGTGGTGCAGGCACGGCAGCTGGCGATGGTGCCCGCCGCCCGCTAGCCAACGGGCGGTGTCTGGAATGCTTTCCGCCATGGCAAGAATCGCGATCATCGGCGGCGGCAGCATCGGCGAGGCGTTGCTGTCGGGCCTGCTGCGCGCGGGCCGGCAGGTCAAAGACCTGGTGGTGGCCGAACGGATGTCCGAACGCGCCGAGTACCTGGCCGACACCTATTCGGTGCGCGTGGCCTCGGTGAGCGACGCGGTGGACAACGCGACCTTCGTCGTCGTGGCGGTGAAGCCGGCCGACGTCGACACCGTGATGGGGGAACTGGCCCGTGCGGCCGCCGAAGCCGAGACCGACAGCGCCGAGCAGGTTTTCGTCACCGTAGCGGCGGGCATCACGATCGGCTACTTCGAATCCAAGCTGCCGGCCGGAACGCCGGTGGTCCGGGCGATGCCGAACGCCGCGGCGTTGGTGGGCGCGGGGGTGACCGCGCTGGCCAAGGGCCGCTTCGTGACCGAACCACAGCTGGAAGAAGTCTCGGCCCTGTTCGACTCCGTCGGCGGCGTGCTGACCGTCCCGGAGTCCCAGATGGACGCCGTGACCGCGCTGTCGGGTTCCGGCCCGGCCTATTTCTTCTTGATGGTCGAGGCCCTGGTGGACGCGGGCGTGGCGGCGGGCCTGAGCCGCTCGGTCGCCACCGACCTGACGGCGCAGACGATGGCCGGCTCGGCGGCGATGCTGCTCGAGCGCATGGATTCCGATCGATCGGCCGAGGGGGAGGCGCTGGGGACCCGAGCGGACGCCACGGCGGCGCAGCTGCGCGCGACGGTCACGTCGCCCGGGGGCACCACCGCCGCTGCGCTGCGCGAACTGGAACGAGGGGGGTTGCGGGTGGCCGTCGACGCGGCCGTGCAGGCCGCAAAAAGGCGGTCTGAGCAGCTAAGAATTACATCGGAATAATTCACGATTTCCGGATTGATTATCCCTCACCAGTACCATTAACCCCACTAGTCCCGCTATTCTCCTCTTTGTATGCACGTGTGGGTGCCGGCGGAGGGGAAGCCGCTGGCATTGCGCGGGCCTGACACGATTGGGTTGCGATGACGTCTACGAACGGGCCATCGGCACGAGATTCCGCTGGTAAAGGGCGGGACTCCGGTTCCGGCGATGGCCAGCAGGCCAGGACACAATTTTTGACCGTCGCGGAGGTGGCGGCACTGATGCGCGTCTCCAAGATGACGGTGTACCGGCTGGTGCACAACGGCGAGCTGCCGGCGGTTCGGGTTGGGCGATCCTTCCGGGTGCACGCCAAGGCCGTCCACGACATGCTGGAGACGTCGTACTTCGACGCGGGCTGACCCACCGCCCTGCGCCGCCGGTTTGGTGTTCTGAGCTGACTGCCGGGTAAAGTATCCGGGTCAGGTAGGAGCAGGTCACCGGTCAGATAGCGGAGTTCATGGGTTCAGTAATCAAGAAGCGGCGCAAGCGCATGTCGAAGAAGAAGCACCGCAAGCTGCTGCGTCGCACCAGGGTGCAGCGCAGAAAACTTGGCAAGTAAGCCCAAGTAAGCCCAGCCGATCGTCGCGTCGCCGTAACGCCGCCGTCTCTCCCGCCCGTTAGGCTGTTTGGGTGGATCAGTCGAGTGGGGAAGGTGCCGGCACTTCCGGCACCGTGCACTACCCCAAAGTTGTGCTCGTCACCGGCGCGTGCCGGTTTCTGGGCGGCTACCTGACTGCCCGGCTCGCGCAGAACCCCTTGATCAAGGGGGTCATCGCGGTGGACGCGATCGCCCCTAGCAAGGACATGCTGCGCCGCATGGGCCGCGCCGAGTTCGTCCGCGCAGACATTCGTAATCCCTTCATTGCCAAGGTGATTCGCAACGGCGAAGTCGACACGGTGGTGCACGCCGCGGCGGCGTCGTACGCGCCGCGATCCGGTGGCAGCGCGGCGCTGAAGGAAATCAACGTGATGGGCGCGATGCAACTTTTCGCGGCCTGTCAGAAGGCGCCCTCGGTGCGCCGCGTCATCCTCAAGTCGACCTCCGAGGTGTACGGGTCGAGCGCGCACGATCCGGTCATGTTCACCGAGGACAGCAGCAGCCGCCGGCCCTTCCGGGACGGATTCGCGAAGGACAGCCTCGACATCGAGGGTTACGTGCGCGGGCTGGGGCGGCGGCGCCCCGATATCGCGGTGACGATTCTGCGGCTGGCCAACATGATCGGCCCGGCGATGGACACGTCGCTGTCGCGATATCTGGCCGGGCCGTTGGTCCCGACCATGTTCGGCCGCGACGCGCGATTGCAGCTGCTGCACGAGCAGGACGCGCTGGGCGCCCTGGAGCGCGCGGCGATGGCGGGCAAGGCCGGCACGTTCAACATCGGCGCCGACGGCATCATCATGCTGTCGCAGGCGATCCGGCGGGCGGGCCGAATCCCCGTGCCGGTGCCCGGTTTTGGCGTGTGGGCGCTGGATTCGCTGAGACGGGCTAACCGATATACCGAGATCACTCGCGATCAGTTCGAGTATTTGAGTTACGGCCGCGTCATGGACACCACGAGGATGCGGACGGAGCTCGGCTACCAGCCGAAATGGACGACGGCCGGGGCGTTCGACGACTACGTCCGCGGCCGTGGCCTGACTCCCATAATCGCCCCTGATCGGGTACGCTCCCTGGAGGGTCGCGCCATAGCGTTAGCGCAGCGCTGGGGAAGCCGAAATGCAATTCCATGGGGTGGGGGCAGGTAGGTATCGTGGCTGGCGAAACCAGAGCGAACGTCATTCCACTGCATACGAATCGGGGTCGGGTAGCAGCGCGCCGTAGAGCCGATCAGCGGGCTGAGTCGTCCCGTCAACATCCCTCCTTGCTCTCGGATCCGCACGGTCGCGCGTCGGCCGAACAGATCGCCGCGGTCGTTCGCGAAATCGACGAACACCGCCGCGCCGCCGGCGCCACGTCCACGGCCGAGGCGCCGCTCAACGACCTCGCGCAGAAGGTCGCCGCGGTCGCGGGCTTCCTGCGGCAGCGGTTCATGGGCGACTACACCGTCGACGAGTTCGGCTTCGATCCGCACTTCAACAGCGCGATCGTTCGGCCTTTGCTGCGCTTCTTCTTCCGGTCGTGGTTCCGGGTCGAGGTCAGTGGCATCGAGAACCTGCCGAGCGACGGCGCCGCGTTGGTGGTGGCCAATCACGCCGGGGTGTTGCCGTTCGACGGGCTGATGCTGTCGGTGGCGGTGCACGACGAGCACCCCGCGCAGCGCGACCTGCGGCTGCTGGCCGCCGATATGGTGTTCGACCTGCCCGTGGTCGGCGAAGCCGCCCGCAAGGCGGGCCACACCATGGCCTGCGCGACGGACGCGCATCGCCTGCTGGCGGCCGGCGAGCTCACCGCGGTGTTCCCCGAGGGCTACAAGGGGCTGGGCAAGCGCTTCGAGGACCGCTACCGGTTGCAGCGATTCGGGCGCGGCGGCTTCGTGACGGCGGCGCTGCGCACCAAGGCCCCGATCGTCCCGTGCTCGATCGTCGGCTCCGAAGAGATCTACCCGATGCTCACCGACGTCAAGCTGCTGGCGCGGCTGTTCGGGTTGCCGTACTTCCCGGTCACCCCGTTGTTCCCGCTGGCCGGGCCCGCGGGTCTGGTGCCGCTGCCGTCGAAGTGGCGCATCGCGTTCGGTGAGCCGATCTACACGAACGACTACGCCGCGTCCGACGCCGAGGACCCGATGGTCACCTTCGAGTTGACCGATCAGGTGCGCGAAACGATCCAGCAGACGCTGTACCGCCTGCTGGCCGGCCGCCGCAACATCTTCTTCGGCTGAGCTTTTCGCTACTTGACCATGGTGAACTGGCACACGTTCGTGTAGCCGTCGCGGAACAGGTCCGAGCAGCCCCGCAGGTAGTGCAGGTAGATGTCGTAGGTCTCCTGACCCTTGAGCGCGATCGCCTCGTCCTTGTGGGCCTCGAGAGCGTCCGCCCAGGCCGTCAGCGTCGGAACGTAGTTCTTGCCGATGAAGTGATGGCGCTCGATCGTGAAACCGGCCTCGGTGGAGTACCGGTCGACCTGCTCGACCTGGGGCAACCTACCGCCCGGGTAGATCTCCCGCAGGATGAAACTGATGAACCGCAGCAGGCTCATCGTGGTCTTCAGGCCCATCGCCTTGCCCTCCTCGGCGGTGGGCACCACGATGCTGTGCAGCAGCATCCGGCCGTCGTCGGGCAGCAAGTTGTAGAACTTCTTGAAGAAGACGCCATAACGCTCGTATCCGGCGTCGCCGGCTCCGTCGGCGAAGTGCTCGAACGCGCCCAGCGACACGATGCGGTCGATCGGCTCGTCGTCGGGGAATTCCTCCCAGCCCTGGATCCGCACCTCTTTGCGGCGGGGGCTGTCCATTTTGTCGAACTCGGCCACACAGTGGGCGTGCTGGTTCTCGCTCAGCGTCAGGCCGATGACGTTCACGTCGTATTCCGCGACGGCGTGGCGCATGGTCGAGCCCCAGCCGGAGCCGATGTCGAGCAGCGTCATGCCGGGCTCGAGGTTGAGCTTGTCGAGGGCGAGCTTGCGCTTGGCGTACTGGGCTTCTTCCAGCGTCTTGGTCAGATTCTGCGGATCCGGATTCTCGTCGAAGTAACCGCAGCTGTACGTCATCGACGGGTCGAGCCACAGCTTGAAAAACTCGTTCGATTTGTCGTAATGGGATCGGACTGCCTCGACCGGCGGCTTCAGCTGGGTTCCACCGGATTTATCCTGTGACATTGGAATCGCCCCTACTTTCCGGCTGATATGGATGCGACTGCGGCGACGGTTGCTTCAGCGCCAGCGTCCTGATTTGCGGCCTCCCCCAGCATCGTAACGACGCTCGTGACAACCGGGTTACCCTCGGCGTCTGTGACTTCGCTGCGGATCTCAACGACCACGGCGCCGTGGGATTCGATCACCGAGTCTAAATAGGTGTCGAAGTAGAGCTTATCGTGCGCCAGGATCGGGCGGTGAAACTGAAATTTCTGGTCGCGGTGCATGACCCGGGCAATGTTGATCGGGATGTCGAACTTGGTGAAAATCTCCAACTGCACGCGTCGGCCCGCGATGGCCAGGAAGGTCAGCGGCGCCACGAGTGCGGGATACCCCGCGGCGGCGGCGTCGGCCTCGCTGTAGTGCATCGGGTGATCGTCTTTGAGCGCCTGCGCGAACTCCCGGATCTTCTCGCGCCCGACCTGAAAATAGTCCGGTGCCCGGTAGTGGCTGCCGATGAGGTCTTGGGCCGATTCTGGGATGGTCATGACGCTTGCTCCCCGCTCGATTACGTCTCAGCGGCGCAGCCTATCAGCGCGATTGACGCCTCGACGCCAGTGCCGCCAGGGCGCCGCCCGCCGCGCCCAGGGCCAACGCCGACGGCACCCCGATCCGGGCGGCCTTGCGGGCGGTGCGAAAGTCGCGGATCTCCCAACCTCGTTCGCGGGCCAGCGCCCGCAGCCGCGCGTCGGGGTTGATGGCGACGGCCGTGCCGACCAGCGACAGCATCGGCACGTCGTTGTAGCTGTCGGAATAGGCGGTGCAGCGCTTGAGGTTGAGGCCCTCGCGGATGGCCAGCGAGCGCACGGCGTGGGCCTTGCCTGGGCCGTGCAGGATCTCGCCGACCAGCCTGCCCGTGAAAACGCCGTCGACCGATTCGGCGACCGTCCCCAGCGCGCCGGTCAGCCCGAGTCGCCGCGCGATCGTCGCCGCGAGCTCGTACGGCGTGGCGGTGATCAGCCACACCTGTTGGCCGGCGTCGAGGTGCATCTGTGTCAGCGCGCGGGTGCCGGCCCAGATCTTGTCGGCGATGATCTCGTCGTAGATCTCCTCGCCCAGCGCCACCAGCTGCTCGACCGAGCGGCCCTCGATGAAGGCGAGCGCCTTGCGCCGTCCGGCGGCGACGTCGTCGCTGTTCTCGGTGCCCAGCAGCTGGAACTTGGCCTGGGCGTAGATGAATCCGAGCACGTCGCGATAGGTGAAGTAGTTGCGGGCGGCCAGCCCGCGCCCGAAGTGCACCGCCGAGGACCCCTGCACCAGGGTGTTGTCCACGTCGAAGAACGCGGCCGCGGTCAGGTCGATCGGCGGCTGGGGGTGACCTTCTTCGGGGGGATTGGCCTGCAGGTCCTCCAGCGCGCGTTCGGCGCTCGCGTTGTCGACCAGCGCGTCCAGGTCGGGGCGGTCCGCGCCGCCCGACTCAGAGGAAGCCGATGAAACCAAGGCCCAACCTCCTCGCTCGCCGTGCCGCCCGGGAATCCGTGGGATGACCGGTATCAACCCTATCCGGCGGATGGCCGGGGCGGGTTGCGCGCCTGAGCCGTCAGGTCAGGACCACATGGCCGAATTCGTTGACATCGCGCCGGTGTAGTTGTCGTGGGCCGTCTCGCCGGCGGCCCGCAATCGAGCCAGGGCCTCGCGCATCATCGCCTCTCCGCGGGCCCAGTGCCGATGCGCCTCGGCGTGGGCCGCCGCGCCGGTTCCCGTCCACGTCGAGTGCAAATTGCCTACCAGCGAATCGATTTCGGCCAGCATGCTTTCGGCGTAGCGCGCAAACTCCGACATCCGTTGCACCGCATCGGCCAACGCCTGCGGATCCACCCGAAACGCCTCAGCCACGGCGCACCCCGCGCAGCGCGTGTGCGGATGCGGCCTCGTTGTCCTGGTAGAGCCCGCCGGCCTGCCCCACCAACCGCGCCAACATCGACAGGCCCACCTCGACCTCGCCGGCGCCGCGGTGCCACAGCTCCCACGCGGAGGCGTAGGCGCTTCCCGACGTGCCGTGCCAGCCGCCCAGCATGTCGCCGACCCGGGCGTTGAGCTCCGCGAACTGGTTCCGCAGCTCCTCGGCGCGACCGGACAGCGCCTCGGCGAAGCCTCGCATCGCCTGCGGGTCGACCTGCACCGCGTCCTCGGCAGCCACAGCCGCAACCTAACCGCCGCGGCGTGGCCCCACAATTCACCCGGTGCCACACTGGTCGCCATGACGCAGGGCCCACGCCGACCGCGGGTGGAGTTGCTGACCCGCGACGGCTGCGCGATCTGCGTGCGGGTGCACGCCCGGCTGGTCGAATTGGCCGACGAGCTGGGCTTCGAGCTGGCCACGACCGACGTCGACGCCGCGGCGGCGGCGGGCGACCCCGGGCTGCGGGCGGAGTTCGGGGATCGGCTCCCGGTGATCCTGCTGGACGGCCGCGAGCACAGCTACTGGGAGGTGGACGAGCCGCGGCTGCGCGCCGACCTCGCCCGGTAGCGGACGCCACTTATTTGGTAGCCCAGCTGATCAACGATTACCGTGGACAGCAGTTCAGTTACTGGGAAAGCAAGGGAGCTGGCCAGGTGATGCTGCCGTGAGCGTCCTGCTCTTCGGGGTTTCGCACCGCAGTGCGCCGGTCTCCGTCCTGGAACAACTCAGCATCGACGAATCCGATCAGGTCAAGATCGTCGATCGGGTGTTGCAGTCGCCGCTGGTGACCGAGGCGATGGTGCTCTCGACGTGCAACCGGGTCGAGGTCTACGCCGTCGTCGACGCGTTCCACGGCGGGTTGGCGGTGGTCGGGCAGGTGCTGTCGGAACACTCCGGAATGTCGATGGGCGACCTGACCAAGTACGCCTACGTGCGCTACAGCGAGGCCGCCGTCGAGCACCTGTTCGCGGTGGCCAGCGGCCTGGATTCCGCGGTGATCGGCGAGCAGCAGGTGCTGGGCCAGGTGCGCCGCGCCTACGGGGCCGCCGAGGCCAACCGCACCGTCGGGCGGGTGCTGCACGAGCTGGCCCAGCGGGCGCTGTCGGTTGGCAAGCGGGTGCACTCCGAAACCGCCATCGATGCCGCCGGCGCCTCGGTGGTGTCGGTCGCCCTGGGCATGGCCGAGCGCAGGCTGGGCGGGCTGGCGGGCAAGGCCGCCGTGGTCATCGGCGCCGGGGCGATGGGCGCGCTGTCCTCGGCGCACCTGATCCGGTCCGGCATCGAGCACGTCGCGGTGGTCAACCGCTCGGCGTCGCGCGCGCAGCGGCTGGCCCGCAAGATCCGCGAATCCGGCGTGCGGGCCGAGGCGCTGACGCTGGACCGGCTGGCCGACGCGCTGTCGGACGCCGACGTCGTGGTGAGCTGCACGGGCGCCGTCAGCCCCGTGGTCTCGCTGGCGGACGTGCACCACGCGCTGGCCGCGGCCCGCCGCGACGAGGCCGCCCACCCGCTGGTCATCTGCGACCTGGGCATGCCGCGCGACGTCGACCCGGCCGTGGCCGGACTGCCCGGGGTTTGGGTCGTCGACGTGGACCGCGTGCAGCGCGAGCCGTCCGCCCACGCGGCGGCCGCCGACGTCGACGCCGCGCGCCACATCGTGGCGGCCGAGGTCGCCACGTACCTGGCGGGGCAGCGGATGGCCGAGGTCACCCCGACGGTGACGGCGCTGCGCCAGCGGGCCGCCGACGTCGTCGAAGCCGAACTGCTGCGCCTCGACAATCGGCTGCCCGGCCTGGAAAGCGCCCACCGCGAGGAGGTGGCGCGCACCGTGCGCCGCGTGGTCGACAAGCTGCTGCACGCACCCACCGTGCGGATCAAGCAGCTCGCCAGCGCCCCGGGCGGCGACAGTTACGCCGAGGCGCTGCGCGAACTGTTCGAACTTGACCAGACCGCCGTCGATGCCGTCGCCGCTGGTGAATTGCCGGTCGCACCAAGTGGATTCGACGCCGCCACGCCTCAACAAGCCGGCGAGTAGGCCATTGCCGCACGTGATCCGGATAGGCACCCGGGGCAGCCTATTGGCCACCACCCAGGCCGGTGTCGTCAGAGACGCCTTGATCGCCAACGGCCATCCGGCCGAACTGGTGATCATCAGCACGGCCGGCGACCGGTCGTCGGCGCCCATTCAGAGCCTGGGCGTGGGCGCCTTCACCACCGCGTTGCGAGAGGCCATCGACGATGGCCGCGTCGACGCCGCGGTGCACTCGCACAAGGATTTGCCCACGGCCGACGACCCGAGGTTCACCATCGCCGCGATACCGCCGCGCAACGACCCCCGCGACGCGCTGGTCGCACGGGACGGGCTGGTGCTCGGGGAGTTGCCGGCGGGTTCGCTGGTGGGCACGTCTTCGCCGCGAAGGGCGGCACAGCTTAGAGCATTGGGTCTCGGTTTGGAAATCCGCCCCCTACGAGGCAACCTAGATACCAGGTTGAACAGGGTAAGCAGTGGTGATCTTGACGCGATCGTGGTGGCCCGCGCCGGTCTCGCCCGGCTGGGCCGCCTCGACGATGTCACCGAGACGCTAGAGCCGGTGCAGATGTTGCCAGCACCTGCTCAGGGCGCGCTCGCCGTCGAGTGTCGCGCCGGTGCCGAGTTGGTGGCGGTGCTGGCGGAGTTGGACGACGCCGACACGCGAGCGGCGGTCACCGCGGAGCGAGCCCTGCTGGCCGAACTGGAGGCCGGTTGCTCGGCACCGGTGGGCGCGATCGCCGAGGTGGTCGAGTCCATCGATGAGGAGGGCCGGGTCTTCGAAGAGCTGTCGCTGCGCGGCTGCGTGGCGGCGCTGGACGGGTCCGACGTGATCCGCGCGTCCGGCATCGGCACTCCCGGTCGGGCCCGGGAGCTGGGGCTCTCGGTCGCCGCCGAGCTGCTCGAGCTGGGGGCCGGAGAGCTGATCGGGGGAGCGCGGCAAGACCCCGCGCGAGGAAACTGAAGAGAATCACTTGGGAGCGACAATGACGACGCGAGGGCGTAAGCCGAGACCGGGCCACATCACGTTCGTGGGCTCGGGCCCCGGCGACCCGGGACTGTTGACGACGCGGGCGGCCACGGTGCTGGCCAACGCCGCCCTGGTATTCACCGACCCCGACGTGCCCGAACCCGTGCTCGCGCTCATCGGTAAGGACCTGCCGCCGGTCTCCGGCCCGGCGCCGGCCGGCCCGGACGGCAACGCCGTCGGCGATGGCCCAGGGGCCGGGGAAGATCGGGCCCAGGCCGCACCGGCGGTGATCACCGAGGGCCCGGACGTCCGCCCGGCGCTGGGCGAGCCCGCCGAGGTCGCCAAAACGCTTGTCGCCGAGGCCCGTTCGGGGGCCGACGTGGTGCGGCTGGTGGCCGGCGACCCGCTGACGCTGGACGCCGTCATCACCGAGGTGAACGCCGTCGCGCGCAGCCACCTGCACATCGAGATCGTGCCCGGGCTGGCCGCCACCAGCGCCGTCCCGACCTACGCGGGGCTGCCGCTGGGCTCGTCGCACACGGTCGCCGACGTCCGCGGCGACGTGGACTTCGACGCCCTCGCGGCTGCCCCCGGCCCGCTGATCCTGCAGGCCACCGCCTCGCACCTGGCCGACGCGGCCCGCGCCCTGATCGAGCACGAGCTGGCCGAGACCACCCCCTGCGTGGTGACCGCGCAGGGCACCACCTGCCAGCAGCGCTCGGTCGAGACCACGCTGCAGGGCCTGACCGATTCGGCCATCCTGGGCGGCAACGACCCGGCCGGCCCCATGACCGGGCCGCTGGTGGTGACCATCGGCAAGACGGTCGCCAGCCGGGCGAAGCTGAACTGGTGGGAGAGCCGCGCGCTCTATGGCTGGACCGTGTTGGTGCCGCGCACCAAGGACCAGGCCGGCGAGATGAGCGAGCGGCTGACGTCGTACGGCGCGCTGCCGATCGAGGTGCCGACCATCGCCGTCGAGCCCCCGCGCAGCCCCGCCCAGATGGAGCGGGCGGTCAAGGGCCTGGTCGACGGCCGCTTCCAGTGGGTGGTGTTCACCTCCACCAACGCGGTGCGCGCCGTGTGGGAGAAGTTCGGCGAGTTCGGCCTGGACGCCCGCGCGTTCTCCGGGGTGAAGATCGCCTGCGTCGGCGAGTCGACGGCCGACCGGGTCCGTGCCTTCGGGATCAGCCCCGAGCTGGTGCCGGCCGGCGAGCAGTCCTCGCTCGGTCTGCTCGACGACTTCCCGCCCTACGACAGCATTTTCGATCCGGTCAACCGGGTCCTGCTGCCGCGGGCCGACATCGCCACCGAGACGCTGGCCGAGGGGCTGCGCGAGCGCGGCTGGGAGATCGAGGACGTCACCGCCTACCGGACCGTGCGCGCCGCGCCACCGCCGGCGACCACCCGCGAGATGATCAAGACGGGCGGCTTCGACGCCGTGTGCTTCACCTCCAGCTCGACCGTGCGCAACCTGGTCGGCATCGCCGGTAAGCCGCACGCGCGGACGATCATCGCCTGCATCGGCCCCAAGACCGCCGAGACCGCCGCGGAATTCGGGCTGCGGGTGGACGTGCAACCGGATACCGCCGCCGTCGGCCCGCTGGTCGACGCCTTGGCCGAGCACGCCGCGCGGCTGCGCGCCGAGGGTGCGCTGCCGCCGCCGCGTAAGAAGAGCCGCAGGCGCTAGTGGGTGCCGGACCCGCGAGCGCGCGTGTTTGCACACCGACACGCCGTCGGGGCTGGCATTCTGCGCGCGTTCGCGGCGACGGACGCCCGTGAGCGCGTACCCGCGGCAGCGCCCGCGCCGGCTCCGCTCCACCCCCGCGCTGCGTCGTCTGGTGACGCAAACATCTTTGGAGCCAAGGCATTTGGTGTTGCCGATGTTCGTCGCCGACGGGTTCGACGAACCGCGACCGATCACGTCGATGCCCAACGTCCTTCAGCACAGCCGGGATTCGCTGCGCCGGGCAGCCGAAGAGGCCGTCGCCGCGGGGGTTGGCGGGCTGATGCTGTTCGGCGTGCCCCGCGAGCAGGACAAGGACTCGACCGGCTCGGCCGGCACCGATCCGGACGGCATCCTGAACGTCGCGCTGCGTGACCTGGCCAAGGATCTCGGTGACGCCACCGTGTTGATGGCCGACACCTGCCTGGACGAGTTCACCGATCACGGGCACTGCGGGGTCCTGGACGCCCGCGGCCGGGTGGACAACGACGCCACCCTGGCCCGCTACGTCAAACTGGCTGTGGCACAGGCGGAATCGGGCGCCCACGTGGTCGGACCGAGCGGCATGATGGACGGCCAGGTGGCCGCGATTCGCGACGGCCTGGACGCGGCCGGCTACGCCGACGTGGTGATCCTGGCCTACGCCGCGAAGTTCGCCTCGGCGTTTTACGGCCCCTTCCGCGAGGCGGTGAGCTCGAGCCTGTCCGGGGACCGGCGCACCTACCAGCAGGACCCCGGCAACTTCCGGGAGGCGCTGCGCGAGGTCCGGCTGGACCTGGACGAAGGCGCCGACATCGTGATGGTCAAGCCCGCCCTGGGTTACCTCGATGTACTGGCGGCGGCGGCGGAGGTCTCCCCGGTGCCGGTGGCCGCGTATCAGGTGTCGGGGGAGTACGCGATGATCTGCGCTGCGGCCGCGAACGGCTGGATCGACGAGCGCGCCGCCGCGCTGGAGTCGTTGACGAGCATCCGGCGCGCCGGGGCCGATATCGTGCTCACCTACTGGGCCGCGGATGCGGCAAGCTGGCTGTCGTGACCGCCGAACCGAAGCCGTTGTTCTACGAGCCCGGCGCCAGCTGGTGGTGGGTGGCACTGGGCCCGGCGTCGGCGGTGGCCATGGTCCTGATCGAAATCTGGAGCGGGGCCCCGGTGTCGCTCGTCGTCCCGGCCATCTTCCTGCTGCTCGTGTCGGCGTTTGTGGCACTGCAGGTGCACGCGGCACGGATCCACGTCTCGGTCGAGCTCACCGAGGACGCCCTGCGCCAGGGCACCGAAACCATCCTGGTCCGCGAGATCCTCAAGGTCTATCCCGAGCCCGAGCACCACGAGGCGTCCGGCAAGGAGCTGGCGAAATGGCAGTCGTCGCGGGCGCTCGGCGAACTGGCCGGGGTGCCGCGCCGCCGGATCGGCATCGGCCTCAAGCTCACCGGCGACCGCACCGCCCAGGCCTGGGCACGTCGTCATCGTCACCTGCGGGCGGCGCTGACCCCGCTGGTCCAAGAGCGGGTGGAGCCGGCCCGGTCCGACGTCGCCGACGACGATTTCGAAGACGGGTCGCTCGCGTGATCGCTCGGTACCGGGCGTTCGTGGAGCTCGCCCTGGCCTGTGCCGCGCTGGTGGGTGGGGGCGTCACCTGGGTGCACGCGCGCCACACGGTGAGTGTCGCGCCGATCGCCGACGGGCAGCCGATCACCACGTCGCTGGTGTACAACCCTCAGCTGCTATTGCTGACGCTGGTGCTGGTGACGACCGCCGGAGTGCTCGCGGTGGTCGGAATCGCCCGGCTGTTACGGACCCGGGGCGCCGGGAAGGTTACGCCGTCTTCTTGATCAGCGGCAGCACGAGCTGGCGGCGGCTCACGATGCCTTCGGCCAGGTTGCGGAGCGCCTCGCGCACCGAGAGCGCGACCGGAAGCTCGCCATCGCCCCCCAGCAGCCCCAGCACCGCGGGGCTGGCCACCAGGATCCACTCCACTCCCGCGGCGCGGCAGTCCTCGTCGAGCCGCCGCACGAGCGAAACGCCCGCCGCAGCAAAGTGGCTCACCTCGCTCAGGTCGAGCACCACCGGGTTGCTCCCCAGGGTGAAACGCCAGAGGTATTCGCTGACCCGGTCGACGTTGGCGGCGTTGACGTCGCCGCGGATGGTCACCACGGTCGCCAGGTGACGGCAGTGGGCGCGGATCTGGGCACCGTCGCAGTCGAAAGTGCCGTAACCGTGCCGAGTCGCAACGGCCGTGATTGTCATGAGCGCCCCATTCCGTTCAACCTGTCCCTTAAAGGTGCCCGCCAAATCTAAGGAGACCGAAAGCCGCCTCTAACTCTTTGCTAAGAAGCGAATTTCGGGGAGTTTGGCGCCGGTTCAAGCAACGTCGCAGTGGTTTTATCCGTGTGGCACGCCACGGCCCGTCACGCGATCGCATGCCGTTCGCTGTTAGGCTTCGTGGGCTGCCGGTTGCCAGTCGGGGGGCTTGTGAACGCCCGGTCAGCCGGACCAATCGGATACGAAACGTGAGTCCAGACGGAAAGAGCATCGTGCGCGGCGCAGAGATCAGGGGCGAGGTCAAAGCCCTGACGGGACTCCGCATCGTCGCCGCGGTGTGGGTGGTGCTGTTTCACTTCCGCCCGATGGTGAGCGACGTCTCTCCGGATTTCCGCGACGCCCTCGCGCCGGTGCTCAACTGCGGGGCCCAGGGCGTCGACCTCTTCTTCATCCTCAGTGGATTCGTGCTGACCTGGAACTACCTCGACCGGATGGGCCGCTCGTGGTCGACGCGCGCCACCCTGCACTTCCTGTGGCTGCGGCTGGCCAGGGTGTGGCCGGTGTACCTGGTCACCCTGCACCTGGCAGCGCTGTGGGTGATCTTCACCCTGCACGTCGGTCACGTGCCGTCGCCGGACGCCGGTCAGCTCACCGCGATCAGCTACGTGCGCCAGATCCTGCTGGTGCAACTCTGGTTCGTGCCGTTCTTCGACGACTCCAGCTGGGACGGCCCGGCGTGGTCGATCAGCGCCGAATGGCTGGCCTATCTGCTCTTCGGCCTGCTTGTGCTGGTGATTCTGCGGATGAAGCAGGCGACGAGGGCGCGCAGCCTCATGTTGCTGGCGTTCGCGGCGTCGTTGCCGCCCGTGGTGATGCTGCTGACCAGTGGTCACTTCTACACGCCGTGGAGCTGGCTGCCGCGGATCGTCACGCAGTTCACCGCCGGCGCCCTGGCCTGCGCCGCCGTGCGCAGGCTGCGATTGACCGAGCGCGGCCGCCGCGTCGCGGGGTACACCTCCCTGCTGCTGCTGGCCACCATGGTGGGCGTCCTGTATTGGTTTCACGCGCACCCGATATCCGGAATCGTGGAGAACGACAGCGGCGGGGTGGTCGACGTGCTGTTCGTTCCGCTGGTGATAACCCTGGCCATCGGCGTGGGCAGCCTGCCCAGGGTGCTGTCCACGCGGGCAATGGTTTATGGCGGGCAAATCTCGTTCTGCCTGTACATGGTTCACGAGCTGGTGCACACGTCGTGGGGATGGGCCGTGACCCAGTTCGAGCTCACGCCATGGGAGCAGGACAACCCGTGGAAATGGAACATCATCGGGCTGCTCGCGATCGCCGTCGGGCTGTCGGCCCTGATGTATCACTTCGTCGAAGAGCCCGCCCGCCACTGGATGCGCCGGATGGTTGACGTCCGACCCGCCGGCGAGAAGACCGCGGCCGACGAGCCCGCAGGCACCAAGCTGCACCCGATCGACGGTGGGCTGGAAGCGGTTTCGGCCCGCGCGGTGTGACGTTCGCCTCCCCGCGCGACCGGTGCGGCACCCCGAATCCGTCGAATACCATGGCGGGAGCGGCTAGCCGCGACTTGACGCCAGTTCGCGCCGTTTCCCCGTACGATTCCGTTGATTTGGATGCGGCGCGTGACGATGCAGTTTCCGGGGGGAGGTACCAGTGAGCCGTCTGTCCGCGGTCATCATCGGCCTCGCCCTGGCGCTGGGCCTGGTCTATGGGGTATGCGCGGCCCCGGCGCGGCCGGTGCGAGCGCGGGCCTACGAACCGCTGACCGTGGATTCGCGCCTCAACCACGTCGCCGTCGTCGGCGACTCCTACACCACCGGCACCGACGAGGGCGGCCTCGGGCCGAAATCGTGGACCGCCCTGACCTGGCACGCCCTTGCGCAGCGGGGCGTGCGGATCGCCGCCGACGTGGCGGCCGAGGGCAGGGCGGGCTACGGTGTGCCCGGCGACCACGGCAGCATCTTCGAGGATCTGACCGCCAGGGCCGTCAAGCCCGGCGATGCGCTGGTGGTGTTCTTCGGCTCGCGCAACGACCAGGGCCTGGATCCCGCGCTGATTGGCGAAAAGGCCCGCGACGCCTTCAACTTGGCGCGCAGGTTCGCGCCGTCCGCCAGGTTCCTGGTGATCGGCCCGCCGTGGCCGACCGCCGACGTGCCCGAGTCGATCCTGCAGATTCGCGACGAGCTCAACGGGGCCGCGCGGGCCGCCGGAGCGGCGTTCGTCGATCCGCTCGGCGACCGCTGGTTCGTCGACAGGCCGGACCTGATCGGCCCGGACGGCGTGCACCCCAATGACGCGGGGCATCAGTATCTTGCGGATAGGATCGCACCGCTGATCGGCATGCAGCTGTCTCGGTGATGTCGCGAAGGTAAGCGAAATCCTCGGCCGACCAAGGGTTTAGCGCGCTCAGTCCTCGGCGTGCCGCTCGTAGTCCCACCGCTCCAGGCGCGCCTGCAACTGCATCAGGCCGATGCCGGCGACGGGAGCGGTGGCTGCAATGCAGAACAGCAGCAGCGAAGTCATCTCACAACCTCCAAAACCCTTTCAATCATTAGACGTTCGTCCGCGGGAAGAAGTTCATTGCGGGTCACCCGCCCGCCAGCGCGCGGTCCGCCAGCGCACCCATGACGGGCGCCAGCAGTTGCGCGTACTCGGTCGTCACGTGGTTGTCGTCGCGAAAAACCAGGGCGTTGCCGACGATGACGGGACAGCGGTCGGGGGTGCAGAACAGGTCGGTCAGGTCGGCGTACTGCCCACCGCCGCCGTCGGTCACCGCCCGCTCGGCGCCGATACCGCCGCCGTCGAGCGCGGCCGACCGCGTCGGCGCGCACGCGGTGGCGTCGTCGAGATGCGCCGACAAGCAGGTGGGCACCGATCCGTGTGGGTCCGGGGCCGGCCCCAGGACCAGGACGGTGGCGCCGGTGCTGCGCAGCGTCGCCACGGCGCGGCCCAGCGTGTCGATCCACGCCGGGTCGTAGGACTCGAAGCCGAAATCCGCGCCGTAGCGCCGGCTCATGTCGAGCACCACCAGTCGCGGATGCTCGGCCATCAGCCGGCCCACGATTTCGGCGCGCCACTGTTCGCACTCGGTGTACTCGCGGCCCAGATACGGGCTGCGGATCCGAAGGTCCTGCACGGGACACGTCACCTTGGCCAGCGTCTCCAGCCGCCAGTGGCGCTGCTCGGCGACGCGGCGGAACGCCGGCTCCCACATGGCGGCGTGCGAGTCGCCGACCAGGGCCACCGTCGTCGGCGACGCGGTATCGCCCGTCGCGCACTCGCTTTGACCGACATCGCGCCACGAGCGCACGCAGCCGTTGACGAACACCGGCGCCTTGTCGGCGGGCGCTTGGGCGAGCGGCGGGTCCAGGTTGGACGGGACGGCGCGCAGGCCCGCCGACGCCGCGACCGCGTCGCGCACCTGCGCGAAGGCCTCGCGCACCGTCGCCTCCTGGGGGCTGACGGCGGGGACGTTCACCGGGGCCAGCGCGACGATGTTGGCCTTCGGGGCCGCCACTCCGTGGCCCGCGGGCGCCGGTGTCACCGTCAGCAACAGCACGCACGCGCACGCCGCCGCCGCGCTGGCGGCAGCGGCCGCCGCGAGGCTGGCCCTCACCGATCGGCGCAGTGCGGCCGCGAACCGGCCCGGGTTTTCGACCAGGTGCAAGGTGAGCACCGCGAGGCCGCCGGACACGGCGGTGGCGGTCAGCCTGGCCGGCAGGCCCGCCGGCTCCCCCAGCAGCTGCGGCATGAGCAGCAGCACCGGCCAGTGCCACAGGTACCACGAGTACGACACCCGCCCGATCGCCCGCATCGCCGGCCGGCACAGCACGCGGCCGACGCCCAGGCCGCCGGTCGCGCAGCCGCCGCCGATCACCAGCGCGGTGCCCAGCACCGGCAGCAGCGCCGCGGTGCCGGGGTAGGGGGTGGCGGGGCCCAGCTGGGTGCAGGTGAGCACGATCAGCGCCAGGCCACCCCACCCGACGACCGCCGCGGGCAGCAGGGGCAGCCTGCGCCAGTGCTGAATCGACAGCGCCACCAGGCCGCCGGCCGCCAGCTCCCACGCCCGGGTGGGCAGCGAGAAGAACGCCCAGGCGGGCGACGTGCGGGTCCACACCACGTCTGCCGCCAGCGACGCGGCCGCCACCACCGTCAGGGCGACCGCATACGGTGTCGCCCCCGCCGCGGCGTCGCGGCGCACCCGGCCGATCAGCCACGCCGTTCCGATGATGAGCAGCGGCCACACCAGGTAGAACTGCTCCTCCACGCCCAGCGACCAGTAGTGCTGGAATGGCGACGGGCCGTCGGCGGCCAGGTAGTCGGTGCCCTGCGTGGCGAACCGGTAATTGCCCACATACAGCGCGCTGGCGATGCCGTCCACGAAGACGCTGCGCGCCTGCAGCGGCGGCAGCACGACGGCCGCGACGGCGGCGGTGACGACGCCGACGGTCGCCGCGGCCGGCAGCAGCCGCCGGGCCCGGGCGCCGTAGAAGCGGCCCAGGCGAACGGTATTGGTGGCGGTCGCCTCGCGCCAGAGCAGCCCGGTGATGAGGAAACCGGAGATGACGAAGAAGACGTCCACGCCGATGAAGCCGCCGGTGACGCCCGGTACGCCCGCGTGGTAAAGCACGACCGCGATGACCGCGACCGCGCGCAGGCCCTCGATGTCGGGGCGAAAACCCTTCCGGGAGGTCGGCCGCTCCACTCGACGTGGGCCGCTGGCGATTTCTTCCTCCCGGACTGTCATCTGCGTGGGCTAGGTCGCCATCC
>NZ_LZIC01000057.1 GCF_001667185.1 Mycobacterium sp. 852002-50816_SCH5313054-b
GTGTATAAGAGATCGGCCCCGGGGGCCCCGGCTCCCGCTCCCGCTCCGGGCCAGGCGCCCGCGGGCGACGTCACCCCCACCGCCGCCCCGACGCCGCAGCGGTCCTGATCGGGGGGACGCTCTTTCCCGGGTAGGCCCGGGCGCCCCACCATGGTCAATTGGGCACATGTTTCATAGGCGGAAATCGGGTACTCCCACAGCACGGCCCAGCGGTCCCGCTGGGCTTTGCCAGCGATTGCAAGGAGACCCGCATGGACGTCATCGCAGCAACCGAATTTCTCGCCCGGTCATCCACGCTGACCAGCGTCGGCTGGATCGGCTACATCATCATCGGCGGTCTGGCGGGCGCGCTCGCCAGCAGGATCATCAGGGGTAGCGGAGCCGGCATCCTGATGGACATCGTGATCGGCATCATCGGCGCGTTGATCGGCGGTTTCATCCTCAGCTTCTTCGTCAACACCGCCGGCGGCGGAATCATCTTCACCTTCTTCACCGCGCTCCTCGGTGCGGTGATCCTGCTGTGGGTCGTCGGCATGGTGCGGCACCGGACATAGCCGCGTAACCCGGCATGATGTAGTGATGGCCCCGGCGGCGACCACGACGATGCGCGCGTGGCGGGTGCGCCGCCCGGGGCCGATGGACACCGGCCCACTCGAGCACGTCACCGCCGAGGTGCCGCGGCCGGAACCGTCGGAGTTGCTGGTCGCGGTTCGCGCGTGCGGCGTGTGCCGAACCGACCTGCACGTCACCGAGGGCGACCTCCCGGTGCACCGCGAGGGAGTGACGCCCGGGCACGAGGTGGTGGGCGAGGTCGTCGAGGTCGGCGCCGAGGCGGGTGACGAGTTCAAACCGGGGGACCGGGTGGGTATCGCCTGGTTGCGCCACACCTGCGGCGTGTGCAAATACTGCCGCCGGGGCAACGAGAACCTGTGCCCGGAATCCCGGTACACCGGCTGGGACGCCGACGGCGGATACGCCGAATTCGCCACCGTCCCAGCCGCATTCGCGCACCACCTGCCGAGCGGCTACAGCGACAGCGAGTTGGCCCCGCTGCTGTGCGCCGGCATCATCGGATACCGCTCCCTGCTGCGCGCCGAGCTACCGCCGGGCGGGCGGCTGGGGCTCTACGGCTTCGGCGGCAGCGCGCACATCACCGCGCAGGTGGCGTTGGCGCAGGGCGCCGAGGTGCACGTGATGACCCGCGGCGCCGAGACGCGCACGCTGGCGCTGGAGCTCGGCGCGGCGTCGGCACAGGGCGCCGCCGATCCGCCACCGGTTGCGCTGGACGCCGCGATCCTCTTTGCGCCGGTCGGCGAGCTGGTACTGCCCGCGCTGGAGGCGCTGGACCGGGGCGGCACGCTGGCGATCGCGGGGATTCACCTCTCCGACATCCCGACCCTGAACTACCAGCGCCACCTGTTTCAGGAGCGCCAGGTCCGGTCGGTCACCTCGAACACGCGGGCCGATGCGCGGGCCTTCCTCGACTTCGCCGGGCAGCACCACATCGAGGTCACCACGCCGGAGTACCCGCTGGGAAGGGCCGACGAGGCGCTGACCGACCTCAGCGCCGGGCGCATCGCCGGCGCCGCAGTGTTGCTCGTGTAGCCGGGGCTCAGGTCGACAGGTGCCAGACCAGCGCCGCGGCCAGGGCGCCGAGCCCGTTGAGCGACCAGTGCAGCGCGATCGGCGCGATCAGGCTGCCGCTTCGCCGGCGCAGCCAGCTGAAGACGAACCCGGCGGCGCCGGTGGCCAGCACCGCCAACGTCACCCCGGCCAGCATCCCAGCGAACCCGCCGCCGAACAGCCGGGTGAACCCGACGTTGTTGCTGGTGAGCCCCAGCGACGTGGCGACGTGCCAGAGACCGAACAGCAGCGACCCGCCCAGCGCCACGCCCCGAAAACCCCAGGCGCGGTTCAGCGCGCCGTGCAGCACGCCGCGAAACGCGAGCTCTTCGGGGATCACGGTCTGCAGCGGGATGACGATCATCGAAGCGATCAGGGCGCCGGAGATCGTGGCGTAGTGGTTGTTCAGGAACATCGGCCGCGTCATCGGCAACAGGATCCCGACCGCGATCACCGTCGCCACGACGGCCACCGCGCCCAGCGCGTACCCCAGCCCGGACCTCCAGTGCGCGCGGCCCAGGCCGAGGTCGGCCCAGTCCAGACCCCGGGCGCGCATCAGCACCGCCAGGCCCACGGCGGCGGCCGGGACGGTGGCGATGCTGGCCCACGGCGTGGTGAAGTGCGCGATCAGGTTGGTCAGCACCAGCACGGCGACGACCACGACGATGTCGAGGTGCACGTGGAAGCGATGCAGCACCGACGGCTGGGCGGCAGCGATGGCGTCGGGCATCCGGCAAGCTTACCCGCGGTCAGCGTTCGCCCAGCTCAGTCGGCTCAGGAACCTCAGGCGCGCCAGCGACGGCATGCTGGCGGGCGCGGAAGGCCTGGACCTTGGCGCGGTTGCCGCAAGTGCTCATCCCGCACCAATGCCTGTTCCGCGCGCGCGACGCGTCGATGTAGAGGCGCGTGCAGCCGGCCGCGGAACACTCCTTCACCTTCTCGATGTCGGGTCCGGCATAGAGGTCGAGCGAGTCGGCGGCCAGCCTGGCAAGCAGCTGCGGCGCGGTGCCGTCGCGGCGCACAGATCCGTCCGGGTGCAACACCGGCGTGAGCTGGGGTTGGGACGCGTGCTCGTTCAGCAGGTCGATGTCGGCGGCGTGGGGCCGGCCACCCTCGAGGCGTGCGCAAACGACGCGGTAGATGGCTTCGCGCAGCGCGATCGCGGCCGCCAGTTCATCGGCGCTGACCTCGATCGCCGCGTCCACCAGCGCGGCCTCGACCGCCCAGTCGGACAACCGTTGCGGGTCGGTCAGCATTTCCTCGCGCGTCGAGGCCCGATATCGCAGCGTGCCCACGAAGTCCAGGCACAGCCGCCCGCCGACGAATTTGAACTTCATGTAACCATCTTGACAGGTTTCATCTCTTGAGACAAGATGTAACTATCCAGGACGGTTACGCAGTCAGACGGATTGGCTCGCACGCGAGGAGCAACCAATGGCGACAACGGTATGGACGTTGCTCTCGATATTTGTCATCGCCCCGTTGGGCGCGCTTGCCTTCGACAGGCCCCTCAACGGCAATTGGATCTGGCGCATCGACGCCGAGAAGCCGAGGGACTTCAGGTAAGCGTTGCGCGCGGATCACCCATTTCGTTCGGCCCAGGTCCAGCCCGAGATCGCCGGATCGTCCTCGCCGTGCTCGCGGGTGTACGCGCGGGCGGCGAGGCGGGCGTCGACCATGCGCTGGCGCAGCACCGCGGCCTGGCTGGCCAGCCCGTCCACCCGGTCGATGACGTCTATGACCAGGTGGAACCGGTCGAGGTCGTTGAGCATCACCATGTCGAACGGCGTCGTGGTGGTGCCGCGCTCCTTGAATCCGCGCACGTGGATGTGCGGGTGGTTGGTGCGCCGATAGGTGAGCCGGTGGATCAGCCACGGGTAGCCGTGGTAGGCGAAGATCACCGGCTTGTCCCGGGTGAACAGCGCGTCAAACTCCTTGTCCGGCAATCCATGTGGGTGCTCGGACTCCGGCTGCAGCCGCATCAGGTCGACGACGTTGACCACCCGCACGGCCAGCCCGGGCTGTTCGCGGCGCAGGATGTCGGCGGCGGCCAGGGCCTCCAGCGTGGGGATGTCGCCCGCGCAGGCCAGCACCACGTCGGGTTCGGCGGTCGCGGTGCTCGCCCACGGCCAGATGCCGAGCCCGCGCGCGCAGTGCGCGATGGCCTGGTCCATGTCGAGGTAGGCCAGCGCCGGCTGCTTGCCGGCGACGATGACGTTGACGTAATTGCGGCTGCGCAGGCAGTGGTCGGCCACCGACAGCAGCGTGTTGCCGTCCGGGGGCAGGTACACCCGCGTCAGCTCGGCCCGCTTGTTGGCGACCAGGTCGATGAAACCGGGATCCTGGTGCGACGCGCCGTTGTGGTCTTGGCGCCACACGTGGGAGGTCAGCAGGTAGTTCAGCGACGCGATCGGCCGCCGCCACGGCAGTTCCCGGCTGGTGGCGAGCCACTTCGCGTGCTGGTTGAGCATCGAGTCGACGATGTGGACGAACGCCTCGTAGCAGTTGAACAGGCCGTGCCGGCCGGTCAGCAGGTAGCCCTCCAGCCAGCCCTGGCACAGGTGCTCGGAGAGCACCTCCATCACCCGGCCGTCGGGTGCGAGGTGCTCGTCGTCGGGTTCGATCTCCGACATCCACACCTTGGCGGTCGACCCGTACACGGCGTCGAGCCGGTTGGAGGCGGTCTCGTCGGGACCCATCAGGCGGAACCGGTCGGGGTTGCGGGCGATCACGTCGCGCAGGAAGGTGCCCAGCACCCGGGTGGCCTCGTGCGTCTCCGCGGCCGGGCGCGACACCGTCACCGCGTAGTCGCGGAAGTCGGGCAGGTCGAGGTCGTGCAGCAGCAGCCCGCCGTTCGCGTGCGGGTTGGCGCTCATCCGGCGATCGCCGCGGGGCGCCAGGGCCCGCAACTCGGGGCGCAGCGCGCCGCCGGCGTCGAACAATTCCGCGGGCCGGTAGCTGCGCAGCCATTCCTCCAGCTGCGCGCGGTGGGTCGGGTTGTCGTGGGTTTCGGACAACGGCACCTGATGCGCGCGCCAGGTCCCCTCGACCTTCTTGCCGTCCACCACCTTCGGGCCGGTCCAGCCCTTGGGGGTGCGCAGCACGATCATCGGCCAGATGGGCCGCTCCGCCCGGGTGCCGCCGCGCGCGGCGCTCTGGATGGCCGCGATGTCGTCGAAGGCGTCGTCGAGCGCGGCGGCCAGCTGGCGGTGCACGTCGGCGGGGTCGTCGCCGGCGACCGTGATCGGCCGGTAGCCGTACCCGCGCAGCAGCGCTTCCAGCTCAGCGTGGGGGATGCGGGCCAGCACGGTTGGGTTGGCGATCTTGTAGCCGTTGAGCGCCAGGATCGGCAGCACCGCGCCGTCGGTGACCGGGTTGAGGAACTTGTTGGAGTGCCAGCTGGCGGCCAGCGGGCCCGTCTCGGCCTCGCCATCGCCGACCACGCAGGCCACCACCAGGTCCGGGTTGTCGAACGCCGCGCCGTAGGCGTGCACCAGCGCGTAGCCCAGCTCGCCGCCCTCGTGAATCGACCCGGGGGTCTGCGCCGCGACGTGGCTGGGGATGCCGCCCGGGAAAGAGAACTGCCGGAACAACTTTCGCAGCCCCTCGGCGTTCTCCTCGATCCCGGTGTACACCTCGCTGTAGGTGCCCTCGAGGTACGCGTTGGCGACCAGCCCGGGGCCGCCGTGACCGGGTCCGGTGACGTAGATGACGTTGGCGTCGCGGTTGCGGATGACCCGGTTCAGGTGGGCGTAGACGAGATTAAGCCCGGGCGTGGTGCCCCAGTGCCCCAATAGCCGGGGTTTGACATGTTCGGGCGACAGCGGTTCGGCCAGCAGTGGGTTGTCGAGGAGATAGATCTGCCCGACCGACAGGTAATTGGCGGCGCGCCAGTACGCATGGATGAGGGCGAGTTCGTCGTCGGCAAGGGAGACGGTTGTCGGGGTTGCGGCGGTGTCTGCGGTCACCCGGCCGATTGTCCGCGCCTGAAGTGAACGACGCCCGTCTACTCCTCGCCGCGGGCGCGCGCCTCGTAGGCGCGGCGCTTTTCCACGTCGACGTCGTCGGTGAAGACGTGGTCGCCGCCGAGGACGCGGTTGAGACCCTCGGCGAGCCGGCGCGGCCAGAATTTCTGCGACATCACCATCGCGCCCGCCGCCTTGGTGATCCGCACCCGCGGCTTCGGGCGGGCCACCAGCCTGACGATCGCGTCGGCGATCTCGGCCGGTTCGGCGTTGCGGAAACCCTTCATCCCGGGGGTGCCGGCGACGAGCTCGGTGTTGACGAACGTCGGCAACACCATCGAGAACTTCACGCCGGTCGAGTGGTACTCCAGCCGGGCCGAGTCGGTGAACCCGACCACCGCATGCTTGCTGGCGCAGTAGGTGGCCAGGCCGACGACGTTGAGCTCCCCGGCCAGCGACGCGACGTTGATGACGTGGCCGGCGCCGCGGGGGACCATGCGCTGCGCCGCCAGCTTGCTGCCCAGGATCACGCCGTAGACGTTGATGTCCAGGATCCGGCGGGTGACCGCGTCCGGCTCGTCGATGATGCGGCCGACCGGCATGATGCCGGCGTTGTTGATCAGCACGTCGATCGGGCCGAGCTGCCGCTCGACCTCGTCCAGGAACTCGGCGAACGAATGCGCGTCGGTGACGTCGAGCTTCCCGTAGACCTCCAGCCCGAGCGCGGCGCCCGATTCCTTCACCCGCACCTCGTCGATGTCGCCGATCGCCACCTTGGCGCCCAGGTTGTGCAGCGCGGTCGCGGTGGCCAGCCCGATGCCCCGCGCCCCGCCGGTGATCACGATGACCTTGTCGCGGACCTTCAGGCCGATCGACGCCGTGTCTGCCATGGCGGGGTCCTCCCAGAAAAGTTGACGGGTGTCAGGTTGGCGATGGGGTAAGCACAGCACTCGGCGCCGCGCCGCGCAAACGGCGCCGCGGACGCCGATACTGCAACGGTGACCGAGGTGCGGGCGGCCGTCCCGGCGGACGCCCATGAGGCGGCCCGGGTGCAGCTGCGGTCGTGGCGATCGGCCTACCGAGGCCTGATCGCCCAGGACTTTCTCGACGGGCTCTCACCGGAATTCTTTGCCGACCGGTACACGTTCGGTCGGGTGGGCCTGCGGATGCCGTCGACGTTGGTCGCGGTCGACGGGGCCGCGATCCTCGGCCTGGCGACCACCGGCCTGTGCCGCGACGGCGACTTCCCGAATTTCGGTGAGCTGATGGCGATGTATGTCGATCCCGCGCACGTGCGCCGCGGAGTCGGGCGCTCGCTGCTGGCCGCCGCCCGGCAGCGGCTGCGCGTGGTCGGCGTGGCGGGCGCGTTGTTGTGGGTGCTGGACGGCAACACCCCGGCCCGGCGGTTCTACGCACGCGACGGGTGGCGCTTCGACGGGACTCGCCGCACAACGACTTTCGGAGACTCGCCGGTGTGTCAGGTCCGCTACCGCTGCGCGCCCGTCTAACGCAGGCTGAGGACCACCACGCTGATGCCGCCGGCCAGCGCGCAGTAGACGGCGAACGGCGTCAGGGTCCGGGTCTGGAAGTAGCGGGTGAGGAACCGCACGGCCAGGTAGGCGGCGCCGAACGAGGCGACGCTGCCGGCCAGGACCTGTCCCTGGATGCCGGCCCCGACCGGCCCGAACAGGTCGGGGATCTTGTAGACACCCGCCGCCAGGATGATCGGCGTGGCCAGCAGGAAGGAGAAGCGGGCGGCGTCCTCGTGCGACAGGCCGCGCCACAGCCCGGCGACCATGGCGATGCCGGAGCGGCTGATGCCGGGCAGCAGGGCCAGGATCTGGGACGCCCCGATCAGCAGGCCGCGGCGCATCGGCAGTTGGGCCAGCCGGTTGTCGATGGCCTCACCGCTGTGCGGCTCGTTGCGCTCGTCCGTGCCGCTCACCGGCGACACGCGGCGGCGCAACACCTCGCCCGCATAGAGCGCAATGCCGTTGAGCAAGAGGAACGCCGCCGCCGGGATGGGCTTGCCCAGCGTGGTCCGGAACAGGTGCTCGAGGGCCACGCCGGCCAGCCCCACCGGGATGGTGGCGACCACGATGAGCCAGGCGAGCCGCTCGTCGGGCGTCTGGATCCGGCGATGCCGCACCGACGAGACGAAGCCGGCCACGATACGCAGCCAGTCCCGCCAGAAGAACACCAGCAAAGCGGCGGCGGTGGCGACGTGCAGACCGACGATGAACGCGAGGTAAGGCGATTCGGGGGTGGAGACGTTGAGGTCGCGGGCCCACTGGCCGCCCACCAGTGCCGGCACCAACACCGAGTGCCCCAGGCTGGAGACCGGGAACAGCTCGGTGACGCCCTGGAACGCGCCGACGATCACGGCCTCGACGTAGCTCAGGTGCGCACTCATGGGTGGGGTTGCCTCCATTGGAGAATCATCGACAAGAACTACCGAGCGTAGCCGGTCGCATTTCCCGCACGAACCGGCTTGGGCGGCTGGACATTTGGTGACCGGACAATCGATCGCGGCCGGCCGCTGACCAGGCAGGTACCGTGAGCGGATGGCCGACCCGCTGCTCGATGGCGTGCGCGTCCTCGACTTGTCGAGCGGCGACGCCGCCGCGGTGACGCGGCTGTTCGCCGACCTGGGCGCCGACGTGCTCAAGGTGGAACCTCCCGGCGGCAACCTGGGACGCGACGAATTGCCGACGCTGGCCGGCGCGAGCATCCCGTTCGCCGTGCACAACGCCAACAAGCGCAGCGCCATGCTGGACCCGCTCGAGGAGGACGACTGCTACCGGTTGCTCGGCCTCGCCGGCGAGGCCGACATCGTCGTGGACAGTGGCCTCGACGGGCTGGCCGCCGCGTTCGGCGCGCCGGGCCCGGACTTGGCCGCCCGCTACCCGCACCTGGTGGTGCTCTCGATCACCGACTTCGGCGCGACAGGCCCGCGGTCGTTGTGGCGCGCCACCGACGCGGTGCTGTACGCGATGTGCGGCTCGCTGTCGCGATCCGGTCCCGCCACCGGCACCCCGGTGTTGCCGCCCGACGGTATCGCGTCGTCCACCGCCGCCGTGCAGGCGGCGTGGGCCGCACTCGTCGCCTACTACAACCGATTACGTTGCGGCACCGGAGATTACATCGATTTCTCGCGGTTCGACGCCGTCGTGATGGCGCTCGACCCGGCGTTCGGCGCGCACGGGCAGGCCGCCGCCGGCGTCCGCGGCGCCGGGCGATGGCGGGGACGGCCGAAAAACCAGGACGCGTATCCGATCCTGCCGTGCCGGGACGGCTACGTCCGGTTGTGTGTCATGGCGCCGCGGCAGTGGCGCGGCCTGCGGCGCTGGCTGGGCGAGCCCGGAGACTTCCAAGACCCCAAGTACGACGCGATCGCCGCCCGCTTTGCGGCCTGGCCCGAGATCAGCATGCTGGTGCGGGCCCTGTTCGCCGAGCAGACGATGAAGGACCTGGTGGCCGCCGGACAGGCGCACGGGGTGCCGATCGCCGAGGTGCTGCCGCCGTCGTGGGTGCTGGGTTCCGAACATTTCCAGGCCGTGGGCGCGATCACGGAGGCCGAACTCGTCCCCGGGGTGCGCACCCGCGTCCCCACCGGTTATTTCGTCGTCGACGGCCAGCGCTCGGGCTTTCGCGCGCCGGCGCCGACCGCGGGTGCGGACGACCCGTATTGGCGCGGCAATCCGGTGGTGGTGCCGGCCCCGTTGGGCAGGGTCGGCGAGCAGCCGCTGGCGGGGCTGCGGATTCTCGACCTCGGCATCATCGTCGCCGGCGGCGAGCTGGGCCGGCTGTTCGGCGACCTGGGCGCCGAGGTCATCAAGGTCGAAAGCGCCGATTACCCGGACGGACTGCGGCAGGCCCGCGCCGGTGACGCCATGAGCGAGTCGTTCGCGTGGACCCACCGCAATCAGCTCGGGCTCGGTCTGGACCTGCGCAGCGAGGCGGGCAAGGACGTGTTCGGCCGGCTGGTCGCGGAGGCCGATGCGGTATTCGCCAATTTCAAGCCGGGAACCCTTACCGCCCTTGGGTTTCCGTACGACACGCTGCGCCGGCTCAACCCGCGGATCGTGCTCGCCGGCAGTAGCGCCTTCGGCGACACCGGCCCGTGGAGCACCCGGCTGGGCTACGGGCCGCTGGTGCGCGCCGCCACCGGCGTCACCCGGCTGTGGACGTCCGACGATCCCGACGCGGGCGCCGACGGCGCGCGGCACTCCTTTTACGACGCGACGACGATCTTCCCGGATCATGTGGTCGGGCGGGTGACCGCGATCGCGGCGCTGGCCGCGCTGATCCACCGCGACCGGACCGGCCACGGAGCCCACGTCCACATCTCGCAGGCCGAGGTCGTGCTCAATCAGCTCGACACGCTCTACGTCGCCGAGGCCGCGCGGGCCGCGGGCATCGGCCCGCTCCGCGACGACACCACCCTGCACGCGGTGTGCCCGTGCGCGGGCGACGACGAATGGTGCGTCATCTCGATCGGTTCGGACGACGAATGGCGCTGCGTGGCAGATTTTTTCGATCACCCACATTGGGCGGACGACCCGCGCTTCGCCACCGGCGAGTCGCGCCTGGCCAACCGCCGCGAGCTGGTGGAGCTGGTGTCCGCCCTGACCCGCACCCGCACCCCGGTGCGCGTGGCCGAACTGCTGCAATCGTCCGGGATACCGGCCGGGCCGATGAACCGCCCGCCCGACATCCTGGAGGACCCGCAGCTGGTCAAGCGAAACCTGTTCAGCGACATGGCTCATCCGCTCATCGAGCGGCCGCTGCCGGCGGAAACGGGTCCGGCGCCGTTTCAGCACATTCCGGCCGCCCCGCAACGCCCGGCGCCACTGCCCGGTCAGGACACCCGGGAGATCTGCCGAGACGTGCTCCGCATGCGCGCCGATGAGACCGAGCGGCTGATCGACGAGGGCGTGCTGTTCACGAGCGGCTAGTGCCCGGCATCGGCCAAACCCTAGTCACGCTAAATTCGTCGCATGACCGTCGCTCCCCGGACACCGGTGTTGATCGGCTACGGCCAGGTCAATCACCGGGGTGACATCGACCCCGCGACGCGGTCGGTCGAGCCGGTCGACCTGATGGCCGCCGCGGCCCGCGAGGCCGCCGACTCGGCGGTGCTCGAGGCCGTCGACTCCATCCGCGTGGTGAACGTGCTGTCGGCGCACTACCGCGATCCCGGGCTGCTGCTCGGCCAGCGGATCGGTGCCAACGACTTCACCACCCTGTACAGCCCCGTGGGCGGCAACGTGCCGCAGTCGCTGGTCAACCAGGCCTGCCTGGACATCCAGCGGGGCCGGGCCGGCGTCGTGCTGCTGGCCGGCGCCGAGACCTGGCGCACCCGCAGGGGGCTGAGGGCCAAGGGCGGCAAGCTCGAGTGGACCGTGCAGGACGAGTCCGTTCCGTCGGCCCCGGTCAGCGGCGACGACGTCCCGATGGCCGGCGACGCGGAGATCCGGATCGGGCTCGACCGGCCGGCCTACGTCTACCCGCTGTTCGAACAGGCGCTTCGGATCGCCAACGGCGAGTCGATCGAGGACCACCTCGACCGCATCGGCGAGCTGTGGGCGCGGTTCAACGCCGTCGCGGTCGGCAACCCGCACGCGTGGATCCGCAAACCGGTGACCGCCGACGAAATCCGGCGGCCCGGGCCGCAGAACCGGATGATCAGCTGGCCGTACACCAAGCTGATGAACTCCAACAACATGGTCGACCAGGGCGCCGCGCTGATCTTGACGTCGGTCGAGCAGGCGAAGCGCCTGCAGATCCCCTCCGAGCGGTGGGTTTTCCCGCACGCGGGCACCGACGCCCACGACACCCCGGCCATCGCCGAGCGCGACGAACTGCACCGCTCGGCGGCGATCCGGATCGCCGGCGCGCGGGCGCTCGAGCTGGCCGGCCTGGGCACCGATGACGTCGACTACGTCGACCTGTACTCCTGCTTTCCCTCCGCCGTTCAGGTCGCCGCCGCCGAGCTCGGACTGAGCGTCGACGACCCCGCCCGCCCGCTCACCGTGACCGGCGGCCTGACGTTCGCCGGCGGCCCGTGGAGCAACTACGTGATGCATTCGATCGCCACCGTGGCCGAGTTGCTGGTGGCCAATCCCGGACGCCGGGCCCTGATCACGGCCAACGGCGGCTACCTGACCAAACACAGCTTCGGCGTCTACGGCACCGAGCCGCCCGCCGAATTCCGTTGGGAGGACGCCCAACCGGCGGTCGACCGCGAGCCCACCCGCGACGGCCTGGTGGAGTGGGAGGGCATCGGGTCCGTCGAAGCGTGGACGACACCGTTCGACCGTGACGGAAACCCCGAGAAGGCCTTCGTCTCGGTGCGCACGCCCGACGGATCACGCACCCTGGCCGTCATCGCCGACCCCGCGGCCGCGGAAGCGACCATGCGCGAAGATATCGGTGGCGCCAAAGTTGCCGTCAGCCCGGACGGCGCCGCGACGCTGCGGTAGCCGGCCGAGTACATCATCGCAGGCCAGCGCGCCGTTACCGGGGTAACGGTCGCGTAAGTGCTAGCGACTTGCCTATTGTCAAGACTGGACGTTGGGGGAGGTGGACCCAGGTGCAGATCCTGGTTACCGACGCCACCGGCGCAGTCGGGCGGCTGGTCGCACGGCAGTTGATAGCTGCTGGGCATGCGGTCACCGGGATCGCTGAGCGCCCCCACCCCTACCTGGATCCCGGCGTCGAGTTCGTTTGCGCGCCGCTGCGCCACCCCATCCTGCGAGAGCTGGCCGACGAAGCCGACGCGGTGGTCCACCTGGCCCCGATCGACACCAGCGCACCCGGCAGCGCGGACATCCACGGCGTCGCGCACGTCACCGACGCCGCAGCGCGCGCGGGCGCCCGGCTGCTCTTCGTCTCCCAGGCCGCGGGCAGGCCGGAGCTGTATCGGCCGGCCGAGGAGCTGGTGTCCACCAGCTGGGCGCCCAGCCTGGTCGTCCGCATCGCGCCGCCGGTCGGCCGGCAGCTCGACTGGATGGTGTGTCGCACCGTGGCCACGCTGCTGCGCGCCAAGGTCTCCACCCAACCGGCCCGTGTCCTGCACCTCGACGACCTGGTGCGCTTCCTGGTCTCGTCGGTGAACACCGACCGCACCGGCGTGGTCGATCTGGCCACCCCGGACACCACCAACGTGGTCACGGCCTGGCGTCTGCTGCGGTCCGTCGACCCCCGGGCGCGGCTGAACCGGGTCCGCAGCTGGCCGCAATTGACCCCGGCAATGGACATCGCTGCGGTGCAAGAGGATTGGGGTTTCGAATTCGGCTGGCACGCGCTCGACGCGATCGCCGACACCGCACGCGGGCTCGCCGGGCGCCGGCTGCACGCCGCGGGTGCGGTCAGCCACGACCGCCAGCTGGCCCTCCCGGTGGAGGTCTTCCCGCGCCCCCGAGCGTCCGACGACCTGCACAGCGCGGCCCCCGACGGCTTGGAGGGGGAGTTCGACGACCGGATCGATCCGCGGTTCCCGGTGTTCAGTGCGGCCAGGCTCGCCGGCGCGCTGCCCGGCCCGCTCACCCCGATGACGCTCGACGTCCAGCTCAGCGGTCTGCGCGCGGCCAGCCGGGTGCTGGGTCACGTGCTCGCCCTGGGCGGCGTCGTCGACGACGAGTGGGGCAGCAGGGCGATCGCGGTCTTCGGCCACCGCGCCTATGTCGGGGTGTCGGCCAACGTGGTGGCCGCCGCGCAGCTGCCCGGCTGGGACGAGGACGCGATCGCCCGCCACGCCCTGGCCGACCAGCCGCAGGTGGGCGACGTCCTGCCGTTCGGTGAGCCGAAGCTGGCGGAGGGAGCGCTCGGGTCGATGGCCAAGGCCGTCGTCGCGGCGCGGTCCCTGACCCTGATGCGACGGCTCAAGCCCGACACCCGCGCCTACAGCGCGGCCGCCGGGGTGGAACACCTCGACGCCGCGCAGCTGGCGGCGCTGCCCGACGCGGCGCTAGAGGTTCGGGTGCGGCTGCTACGCGACCGCATCCACCAGGGCTGGATCCTCACGGCGCTGTGGCTGATCGACTCCGGAATCACCGCCGCGGCGCTGGACCACACCCGGGCCGCGTCCAGGATCTCGGGGCTCGGCATGATCGTGGAAAGCACCCGCATCGCAGCCGAAACCGCCGAGCTGGCGGCGGCGTTGCGCGGTGACCCGCCGCTACGGGCGCTGGCCGCCGAGGGCAACGTCGGCAGCATCCGCGCGTTGTCGCCCGAGGCCGCCGCCGCTCTCGATGCCGCCGTCTCCCGGATCGGGCACCGCGGGCCCGGTGAAGCCGAACTGGCCGGCCGGGTGTTCAGCGACAATCCGGCGATGTTGCTCGTGGCGGCCGCCGAGGTGGCCGCAGCCGCGGAAGCCGCCGCCACGCCGACCGAGCCGGCCCCGCCGAGGTCACTTGCACGGCGGATGGCCGCCAACTCCCGCGCGTCGCGGGAGCTGGCCCACGACAGCACCATCCGGTTCACCCACGAACTGCGGATGACCCTGCGGGAGTTGGGATCTCGCCGGGTCGCGACGGATCTGTTCGACTCCGTCGACGATGTGTATTACCTGACGTGCGACGAACTGGTCACCATGCCGGCCGATGCCCGGTTGCGGATCAAGCGCCGCCGCGCCGAACGGGACCGCTTGCAGGCGCAGCGCCCGCCCGACGTCATCGACGGGGCGTGGACCCCCGTCGATCCGCCTGCAGCGGAACCGTCATCCGGCTAGATCGGCCAGCGGCGACTGCGGATCCGTCAGCTTGTCGACATCGACGGATGTCTGCGAACGGATGAGGGTTTTGACGTCGTCGAGCACATCCCAGACGTTGACGTTCATCCCGGCCAGCACCCGATTGTCGCCGTCCAGCCAGAATGCGACGAATTCACGGCCGGCAACGTCGCCACGGAACACCACCCGCTCGAAGCTGGGCGCGTGGCCGACGTATTCCATTCCGAGGTCGTATTGATCGGTGAAAAAGTAGGGCAGCTCGGCGTATTCGGCTGGGTTGCCGAGCATTCCGGCCGCGGCGACGGCCGGTTGCTTGAGCGCGTTGGCCCAGTGCTCGGTGCGGATCCGGGTACTGAACAGCGGGTGTTCGGCCGCGGCGATGTCGCCGACCGCGAAGATGTCGGGATCGCTGGTGCGCAACGCCGCATCGACCAGAACCCCGCCTCGAGAGCCTGAATCCACCGCCAATCCGGCCCGCTCGGCGAGTTCGACGTTCGGCTTGGCGCCCACGGCGACCAGCACGGCGTCCGCGGCAACCGTCGACCCGTCGCGCATGCGCAGACCGGTGGCCGGGCCGGCGGCACCGCCGGTGATCTCTTCGACCTGCGCCTCTAGCCGCAGGTCCACGCCGTGCTCGCGATGCAGGTTGGCAAACACTTCCCCGACGGTGTCGCCGAGCGCGGCCACCAGCGGTTGTTTCGCCGTCTCGACCACGGTCACTTCCACACCGCGCTGGCGGGCGCCCGCGGCCACCTCCAGGCCGATCCACCCCGCGCCCACGACCGCCAGCGAAGATCCCTCGGCGAGAACAGAATCCAGCGCCACGGCGTCGTCATAGGTCCGCAGGTAGTGAACCCCGTCGGCGTCCGACCCCGGAATCGGGGGGCGCCGGGCGGCGGATCCCGTCGCCAGCAAGAGCTTCTCGTAGGACACGCTGGTGCCGTCGGGGAGACCGACGGAGTGGCCAGCGGCGTCAACCGACGACACCCGCGTGCCCAGCCTCAGGTCGATGCGGTTATCGCGATACCAGTCGGAGTTCTGCACCGTGAAATCGACCAGTGACTTCTTGCCGGCGAGAAACTCTTTGGAGAGCGGGGGGCGTTCGTAGGGCAACTGGCCTTCTTCGCAGAACAAGATGATCGAGCCATCAAACCCATTGTCGCGCAAGGCTTCTGCTGATTTAGCTCCGGCGAGTCCGCCGCCGACGATGACGAATGTTGTTGACTCGGCCATAACCCCAGGTTACTTAGCTCAGGAGTTCACGCAACGACAGCGCGTTGCGCACCGCGTGGCCGCCGAGGTCGTTGTTGAAGTACATCCACACGTCCTTGCCGGCGCCGTCCCATTCGGTGATCCGGTCGGCCCACTGCCGCAGCTGGTCGTCCGAGTAGCAACCGGCGTAGATCGCGTCCTGATCCGGGCCGTGCATCCGGACGTACACCAGGTCGGTGGTGGCCCGCGGCACGCACGCCAGCCCGGCGCCGCTCATCACCACGTATGCGGCGCGGTGCCGTTCCAGCAGCTCGTAGACGGGTTTGTCGTTCCAGGACGGGTGCCGCAACTCGACGGCCACCCGGATCGACGCCGGCACGAGCGCCAGGAAGGCGTCCAGGCGCGCGTCGTCGCGCCGTTGCTCGGGGTGCAATTGGACCAGCAGCACCCCGTGGCGATCGCCCAGCAGCTGCCAGCAGCGTTCGAACCGCTCGATCCAGGGCTCGGGGGAGGAGAGCCGGCGGTAGTGCGTCAGCCCCCGATGCGCCTTGACCGACATCTTGAACCCGTCGGGGAGCTGGCCGCGCCATCCGGCGAACGTCGATTCCTTGGGCCATCGATAGAAACTGGCGTTCAGTTCGACGGTGTCGAAAACCTCGATGTAGCGGGCCAACCGGCGCGCGGACGGCAGGCCGGGCGGGTACAGCACATCCGCCCAGTGGTTGTAGGACCATCCCGACGTGCCGATCCGTACGGTCAAGCGGCCACCCGCCGGCGCACGTCGTCGTCGAGCGCTGCCCGCACGAGCGCGGCCGCCAGCCGCGCATTGGCGCGCGGCGCAAGGGCCCCCAGCCGCGCCGGCTGCGTGGGCAGACCCAGCTGCTTTGCGGCCGCGATGGCGCGCTCGTCGAAGTGCGGCCGCACCCAGGTCCAGACGTCCTGCACCTCGCGGAGGAAGATGTCGGCGCCGGTGCCCCCAATTCCCTTGAATTCCTTGAGCATCCGTTTCGCCGTGGCCACGTCGTGCCGGCTGCGCTCGGCGATGCCGCGCAGATCGCCGGCGTACTCGTCGCGCACGAGCTCGGCCATGTCGGTCAGGCGGGTGGCCGAACTTTCGTCGTAGCGCACGTAGTGGGCGCGGCCGAACGCGCTGATCATCGTCTGCCGGTGGGCGGCCAGGACGGCTTTCGGTGTGCGCAGCCCCGCCTTGAAGAGTTCATGGGCGGCGCGCATGGCGATGGCGGCGTCGATCGGCTTGCTGGCCAGCATGCACAGCACCAGCAACTGGAACAGCGGCATCGGTTTGTCGCCGATCTTGATCCCGGCCTCGGCCGCGTAGGTCGTCCCGGCGACCTCGAGCAGGCGTCGCACCAGTTGCTCGCGCTCGTCCATACCGCACCGCGTACCCGGGCGGCGTTGGAGCTAACCGGGCGCGGTCATTTCGGCGGCAGGCTGCGGGCGTACCCGACGCCGCGGGCGACCCAGCCCTGCAGCAGGCGTTTGGTTTGCACGCCGTCGGCGTGCACGCGCAGCCAGCCGCGGGTCTCGCGGCCCGCCATCACCATCGGGCTGACATGGTCCCGGGCCAGCAGCTTGTCGGTGTCGTCCGGCGGCACCCGCACCAGCAGGCCGCCCTGGCCGCTGGCGGCCACCGACATGTTGCCGTTGATCAGGAAAGCCAGGCCGCCGAACATGCGCTTCTCCTCGACGCCGCGTTCGGAGCCGAGCAGCTCGCGGATCCGGTTGGCCAGGTCTTCGTCGTAGGCCATGGGGCGACCTTAGCCCGGAAGACCGACAGTCGCCGAGCCTGTAATTTTGCAGGCCTTTACTCGCACTTCTGCTGCGGATTTACAGGCTCGGCGCCGGTGTCAGTCCAGATCGACCCGGATGGTCAGCAGGTCACTGCCCATCAGTCGCACCACCGCGCTGTTGAGCCGCGGCAGGTTGCCCAGCCGCCGCAGCGGGTCATCGTCGGGCAGCAAATGAGCGGTTCCGCTGCGCCACTGGCCGTTGATGCGCACCCGGACAGCGGGATTCGCCTCGATGTTGCGGACATAGTCCGAATGCTCGCCGTGCTCGGAGACCAGCCAGAACTGGTTGTCGACGACGCGTCCGCCGACGGCGGTGCGCCGCGCCTGCCCGCTCTTGCGGCCGGTGGTTTCCAGGATGACCCCCGGCATCTTCCGGCCGACCGGGTTGACCAGCAGCCGTTGAACGCGGTGGACTATTTGCCGTTTCAGGTCGCGAAACTCGGTCATAGGGTGCGATTCTGCCGCAACGGCCAAATATGGAACAGCCGCCCCCTTTCGGGGGCGGCTGCCACATTCCGGCTGTTAGGTACCGGTTTTAGCGGGGGGTACCGACGTTGCCGCCGACGTTTCCGCTGGCCCCGCCCGCGGGCGTGTACGCCTGGAAACCAGTCGATGTGTTGACGCCCCACTGGCCCAGGTCCGGGTTGAACACCACCGGAAGTTGGGTCCCGTCGGGGTCACCCACCGGCGGAATCCAGGTGGCCGGGAGGCCGTAGCGGCCCGGGTCGTTGTAGTGCCCCGGCGGCGGGAATCCGTCGTGTCCCGGCGGAAGCGGGCTGCCGGGCTGGTTGCAGTTGACGCCCGGCGCGCCGGGGTTACAGATCGGCTGACCGGGCACATATTGGCCCGGACCCGGCGTATCCCGGTCCCCGCCCGGCACGTTCGGCCCCGGTACATTCGGGCCCGGACCGGGCACGTTCGGTCCCGGATCGGCTTGCGCGAAACCGGCACCAATCCCGAAGGCCGCGGCCCCGAGGCCACCGGCCATCGCGGCGGTGGCGGCGATCTTGTTGAGGTTCATGTGAACTCCTTGTCCAGCTTGGCTGCGACGCAGGCAGCGCAACAGCATTGACGGTGTTGTTCAGTTGTCTCCCCAAGCTCCTGGTTGGGCCGAGGGTCGGGGGTGTGATCCCCCGGTCCTTCGGCTACCCGGGTCGCGAGAGCCGGAAACGCGCGCGCTGCGATTGTTCGCAGCAGATTCCCAGCTATTCGACAATCAACTAGCAGCCAAGACCTCTAGGCGGCGATCGTCGCGGTCTGCGGCACCGGTTCCAGCGCCTGCGCGACGATCTCGGCGACGTCGGTCATCGGTTTCACATCTAGCGCCTCGAGCACCTCGGCGGGGACGTCGTCCAGGTCCGGTTCGTTGCGGGACGGAATGAAAACCGTGGTCAGCCCGGCACGTTGGGCCGCCAGCAGCTTCTGTTTGACGCCGCCGATCGGCAACACCCGGCCGTTCAGCGTGACCTCGCCGGTCATGCCGACGTCGGAACGCACCTGGCGCCCGGTGGCCATCGACACCAGGGCGGTGACCATGGTGACACCGGCCGACGGGCCGTCCTTGGGCACCGCGCCGGCGGGCACGTGCACGTGGATGCGCCGGTCCAGCGACTTGGGGTCGACGCCCAACTCGGCGGCGTGCGAGCGCACGTAGGACAGCGCGATCTGCGCCGACTCCTTCATGACGTCACCCAACTGACCGGTCAACTGCAGGCCCGGCTCGCCGTCGGTGGCGCCGGCCTCGATGTAGAGCACGTCGCCGCCCAGGCCGGTGACGGCCAGGCCGGTGGCCACGCCGGGCACCGCGGTGCGTTCGGCCGACTCCGGCGTGAACCGCGGACGGCCCAGGTACTCAACCAGTTCCGGTTCGTCGACGGTGATCGGCTCGGAATTCTCCGCTAGCTTGGTGGTCACCTTGCGCAGCGCCTTGGCCAGCAGCCGCTCGAATTGCCGCACCCCCGGCTCGCGGGTGTAATCGGCGGCGATCTTGCGCAGCGCGGCGTCGGTGACGCTGACCTCGTCGGCGCTCAGCGCCGCGCGCTCCATTTGCCGCGGCAGCAGGTAGTCCCGGGCGATGGCCACCTTGTCGTCCTCGGTGTAGCCGTCGATCTGCACCAGCTCCATGCGGTCCAGCAGCGCCGACGGGATGTTCTCGATCACGTTGGCGGTGGCCAGGAACACCACATCGGACAGGTCCAGGTCCAGATCCAGGTAGTGGTCGCGGAAGGTGTGATTCTGCGCGGGGTCGAGCACCTCGAGCAGCGCCGCACTCGGGTCGCCGCGATAGTCGGAACCGACTTTGTCGATTTCATCCAGCAGCACAACGGGATTCATCGATCCCGCCTCACCGATCGCGCGCACGATCCGGCCCGGCAACGCGCCCACGTAGGTACGACGGTGCCCGCGGATCTCGGCCTCGTCCCGCACGCCGCCCAGGGCGACGCGGACGAACTTGCGGCCCAGCGCGCGGGCCACGCTTTCGCCCAGCGACGTCTTGCCGACGCCGGGAGGACCGGCCAGCACCATCACCGCGCCGGAGCCGCGCCCGCCGACGATTTGCAGCCCGCGCTGGGCGCGCCGGGAACGAACGGCCAGGTATTCGACGATGCGGTCCTTGACGTCGTCCAGCCCGTGGTGGTCGGCGTCCAGGATCTCCCGCGCCGCCTTCAGGTCCGTCGAATCCTCGGTCGTGACGTCCCAGGGCAGGTCGAGCACGGTGTCCAGCCAGGTGCGAATCCAGCCCGATTCCGGGCTCTGGTCGCTGGCCCGTTCCAGCTTGCCGACCTCGCGCAGCGCGGCCTCGCGCACCTTCTCGGGCAGGTCGGCCTCCTCGACTCTGGACCGGTAGTCATCTGAAGACCCAGTCCCGTCGTCGCCTTCCCCCAGCTCCTTGCGGATGGCGGCCAGCTGCTGACGGAGCAGGAACTCCTTCTGCGTCTTCTCCATGCCCTCCCGCACGTCCTCGGCGATCTTGTCGTTGACCTCCACCTCGGCCAAATGCGAGCCGGTCCAGTCGATCAGCACGCGCAGCCGCTCGGCGACGTCGACCGTCTCCAGCAGTTGGCGCTTCTGCACATCGGTCAGGTATGAGGCGTACCCCGAGGTGTCCGCCAGCGCCGACGGGTCGGTCAGGCTGTTGACGTAGTCGACGATCTGCCAGGCCTCGCGCCGTTGCAGCATGGCCAGCAGCAGCTTCTTGTATTCGGCCGCCAGGGCCTGCACCTCGTCGGCCGCCTCGGGCTCGGTGACCTCGGTCACCTCGACCCACAACGCCGCCCCCGGCCCGGAAGCGCCCGCCCCGATGTGGGCCCTGCGCTCACCGCGCACGACGGCAGCGGTGCCACCGCCCGCGATGCGCCCGACCTGCAAGATCTTGGCGATCACCCCGTGCGTCGGGTACCGGTCGTCCAGCCGGGGAGCGATCAGCAGCTCCCGGGAGTCGCTGGCCTGCGCGGCGTCGATCGCCGCCCGCGCGGCGTCGTCCAGCTCGATCGGCACCACCATTCCGGGCAGCACGATCGTGGCGGTGAACAACACCGGCACTGACTTGGCTTCAGCCATCAATCCTCCAAAAGTTGAGTCTGATGCGCTTAACCCAGCTCGGCACCGGTTTGTTCCCCGGCGGGGATTCGCTGCGCGCATAATCGGTCCGTGGCACTGTCTCGCCCGGTCGCGAACTCCATTGACCCGGGCATCGTCGAATCCGCGGCCAGAGAGCTGGTTGCCGGCGCGATCACGTTCCGCGTCGACAGCGACGCCATCACCTATGCCGCCGACGGGTCGACGATCCGCGTCGACGAAGGACAGGCCACCCACGCCGATGTCGTCGTGCGCCTGTCCCGGCAGGCCTGGGACGACATGGTGGACCAGGTCCGCACGGTCATCAATTTGCTGCTCAGCAACGACCTTGTCTTCGAGCGCGGAGGATTCGAGCAGCTGGCCGACTGGGATCCGGTGCTGCGATATCTCCATGCCGGCATCCCGCCGTACGATCCGGCCCGCGCCGACCTGCGGGGGCGCGACCCACACGCGGTCTTCACGCTCCAAGCCGGCGACGACGAACTGGCCGCCCAGCTGCAGACCATGGGCTACCTCCACGTCACGGGCGTCTTCGCTCCCGAGGAGATGGCGGCCGCCAATCGCGAGATCGACCGCCTTGCGGCGCAGGCGCGCCCCGGCGACGACCAATCCTGGTGGGCCACCGCCGAAGACGGCGCCAGCGTGCTGTGCCGTCTGGTCTATGCGACGTTGCGCTCAGCGGTGCTGGCCGCCCTGGAAAACGATCCCAGGGTGCGCCGGCTCGGCACTCTCACCGATCCCGCGCTGCGCGCGGCCCCCGACCGGATGGAAGGCAGCGCGGTGTTGCTCAAAGCCCCCGGGAACACCAGCGGGCTATCCAACATCCCCTGGCATCAGGACTGCGGCATGGGCGGACACGGCATCATGTGCCCCGCGGTCAGCGTCGGGATCCAACTCACGGGCTCGGATTCCGCGACCGGCAACCTGCAGGTGGTTCCGGGCAGCCACGGTCAGGCCATTCATTACCGGTGGGAACAGCGCCTGCGGCAGGTACCGGTCGTGAGCATCGACACCGCGCCCGGCGACGTCACGGTTCACGTCCAGGACCTGATGCACGCCTCGCCGCGGCCGACCGGCGCCGGCGGCCGCCGCACCATGTACGTCACCCACTACCCGCCGCAGCTCTTCGAACACATCGGGCCGGGCCAGGCCTTCAACGACCTGGTGCGCAACCGCACCGAGCAGGTCGCCCGCCTGCAGTAGCGGCGGGTGATTACGGCACGCGATCAAGCCGCCTCAGTTGGGTCACGTGCTTGGGGGAGAGCTCCTCGAGGCAGGTGACGCCGAGCAGCCCCATCGTCCGGATCACCCCACCCTGCAGGATTTCGATCGCGCGCGCCACGCCCGCCTCGCCGCCGGCCATCAGCCCGTAGAGGTACGCCCGGCCGATCAGGGTGCAGCGGGCTCCCAGCGCGATCGCCGCCACGATGTCGGCGCCCGACATGATGCCGGTGTCCACCAGGATTTCGGTGTGCTTGCCCAGCTCACGCGCGACGGTGGGCAACAGGTGAAAGGGCACCGGGGCCCGATCCAGCTGGCGCCCACCATGATTGGACAACACGATGCCGTCCACGCCGCGGTCGACGACGGCGCGGGCGTCGTCGAGCGTCTGGATCCCCTTGACCACCAGCTTGCCGGGCCACTGCGCCTTGATCCAGTCCAGGTCATCGAAGGTCAGGCTCGGGTCGAACATCGTGCTGAGGTACTCGCCGACGGTGCCCGACCAGCGATCCAGCGACGCGAACGCCAGCGGCTCGGTGGTCAACAGGTCGAACCACCACTTCGGGTGGGGCACCGCGTCCAGGACGGTGCGCAGGGTCAGCGTGGGCGGGATCGTCATCCCGTTGCGGTTGTCGCGCAGCCGCGCGCCGGCGACCGGGACGTCGACGGTGACCAGCAGCGTGTCAAACCCCGCGTCGGCCGCGCGCTGCACCAACGCCATCGAGCGATCACGATCGCGCCACATGTACAGCTGAAACCATTTGCGGCCCTGGGGGACAGCGGTGACCAGGTCTTCGATCGCGGTGGTGCCCAGGGTGGACAGCGAGAACGGGATCCCCGCTCGGGCTGCCGCCGCCGCGCCGGCGATCTCGCCCTCGGTGTGCATGAGCCGGGTGAATCCCGTCGGCGCGATCCCGAACGGCAGGACGACGGGTTGGCCCAGCACGTTCCAGCCGGCGGTCACTTGGGAGACGTCACGCAGGATCGTCGGGTGAAACTCGATGTCGCGGAAGGCTTGTCGGGCCCGCTGGATGGACAGCTCGTCCTCGGCGGCCCCGTCGGTGTAGTCGAACGCCGCCTTGGGCGTGCGGCGCTTGGCGATGCGCCGCAGGTCTTCGATGGTGAACGCGGAGTCGAGGCGGCGCTTGGTCACGTCGAACTGCGGCCGTTTGAACTGGAGCAGCGGCGCGAGGTCACGCACTTTGGGCACTCGTCGTCTGACGGCCTCCCGTCTTTTGGATTCCACAGTGTGCAACCGTAGTCGTATGGCGAGCGACCCCTTCGACCTGAAGCGTTTCGTCGACGCGCAGGACCCGGTCTACCGCAACGTGGTCGACGAGCTGCGCGCCGGGCGAAAACGGAGCCACTGGATGTGGTTCGTGTTCCCGCAACTTCGCGGCCTGGGCAGCAGCCCGACGGCCGTCCACTACGGCATCTCCTCACTCGAGGAGGCGCGGGCGTACCTGGCGCACGAGCTGCTCGGGCCCCGGCTGCGCGAGTGCACTCGGCTGGTCAACGAGGCGCAGGGTCGTTCCGCTGCGGACATCTTCGGTTCGCCGGACGACCTCAAGCTGCGCTCGTCGATGACGCTGTTCTCCCGCGCCACCGACGACAACGAAGAGTTCGTCGCGGTGCTCGATATGTACTACGACGGAGAGCCGGATGAGCGGACGCTGGCCCGCCTAGACCGCGCCTAGGATCCGCCAGCCGTGCGGCTCCACGACCAGCGTGTCCACCAGCTCGTGCGGCGGCGCCGACGATCCGCCGATGACCTGGCGGTGGTTCGTGCCGAGCTCCGACAACTCGACGCGCATCGGCTCGTCGTCGATGTTCAGCGCGACCAGCAGCGCGTTGTCGCCGCTGCGGGTCTCGTAGACGTAGTGGCGATTTTGCAGCCGCACCGCGCTGGTCGACGCCCTGTGCAGCCACGGGTGGCGACGGCGCAGGCCGATCAGGAACTGGTGCAGTGCCCACATTTGGCTGCCGAAGGCATCCAGTTCCATTGGGGGCGAAACGAACTCGGGACGCACCGCGTCGTCACCGCCGTACCGCTCCTCCTTGACACCGCGGAACCCGAGCTCGTCGCCGGCGTACACGCTGGGCACCCCCCCGACGGTCAGCAGGATCACCAGCGCGTGGGCCACGTGTTCTGGCCGCTCCAGCCGGCTGGCGATGCGGGTGACGTCGTGGTTGCCGATGAACGTCATGGGGGCGAAGCTGTCCAGAAACTCGTTGTGCCGCTGCAGCGCCCAGTCCAGTTCGAAGAAGTTGCCGTCGTTGAGGCCGCTCCAGATCGCCTTCCACAGCTCGTATTGGGTGGCCGAGCCGAACGTCGCCGCCCCGACGACCGCGGCGTAGTCGCCGTGAATGAGCTCGCCGACGAACCAGGCGTCCGGGTGCCGCTCGCGCACCCTCGGTAACGTCGCGACCCAGAATGGTTGCGGCACAATGTAGGCAGCGTCGAGGCGCCAGCCGTCGGCGCCGCGCCCGAGCCAGTGCGCCATAACCTCCACGGTGTAGTCGATGACCTCGGGGTTGTCGTGGTTGAGCGTGATGAGCTCCGAGTGGCCCTCGAACGTGTGGAAGCGGCCCGGGCGCCCGCGGAACCAGCGCGCCGACGCCTCGTTGTCCGGCGCCTCGCGATAGCGCGCGAAATCCACGCCGACGTGGTTGAACACGCCGTCGAGCAGCACGCGCAGGCCGCGGCGATGGGCCTCGGCCACCAGGTAATCGAAGTCGGCGTCGTCCCCGAGCCGCGGATCGATGCGGTAATGGTCGGTGGTGTCGTAACCGTGGGTGCGCGAGGCGAAGATCGGCCCCAGGGCGATCCCGGAGGCCCCCAGCGCGATGGCGTGGTCGAACCAGTCGACGAGCCGCCGCAGCCGGTGTTGGCTTGGCTGCGGCGGCTCAGACGACTCCGGCGCGGGAAACGCGCCGACAAACCCCAGCGGATAGACCTGCCACCAGATCGCGTGTTCTACCCAGGCCGGTGCCGTCACTGCGATCAGCCGACGGCGGCCAGGGTCTGTGTGGTCACAATCGCCTGTGCCACACCGGAAACGATCGCCGCGGTCTTGAGTGCCTCGTTGATGGTCTCCCGGCTCACTTCCGCCTCGCGCAGCGTGCGTTCGTGCGCAGCCACGCAATCCGGGCATCCGTTGATCGACGACACCGCGAAGCACCACAGCTCGAAATTCGCCTTGGCCACGCCCGGATTGGCGATGATGTTCATCCGCAGCCCGGCCCGCAGGTCGTCGTAGGAACCGCCGAGGAAGCCGCGGCCACGGTAGAACACGTTGTTCATGGCCATGATGGACGCGGCTCCCAGTGCCGCCTGGTACGCCTCGGCCGACAGGTGGTCGGCCGCCTCGGCGCCAATCTCGGCCAGCACCTGGGCATTCCGCGTGGCCGCGGCGCTGGCCAGGAGGGTGCCCCACAGCTGCTCCTCGTTGAACTCGGTGCTGCGGGTGATCGACCCCAGGTTGAGCTTGAGGTCCTTGGCGTATTCGGGCAGTGCGGCCTTGAGGTTTTCTACACTCATGTCCCCCTCCTAAGCCGAAGCCTTGAGCAGCTCGCCGGCGTCGATGGTCGGGTCGCCCTTGCGCCAGTTGCAGGCGCACAGCTCGTCGGATTGCAGCGCGTCAAGGACGCGCAGCACCTCGTCGACATTACGCCCCACGGATCCGGCGGTCGCCGAGACGAATTGGATTTCGTTATTCGGATCGACCAGGAAGGTCACCCGGTCCGCGACGCCTTCGTCGTTGAGCACGCCGGTGGCCAGCGCGAGCTCCCGCTTGATGTCCGAGAGCATCGGGAACGGCAACTTCTTCAGGTCCTCGTGCTGCGCCCGCCACTGGAAGTGCACGAACTCGCTGTCGATCGAGACACCGAGGATCTGCGCGTCGCGGTCGGAGAACTCGTCGTTGAGCTTGCCGAACGCCGCGATCTCCGTCGGGCACACGAAGGTAAAGTCCTTGGGCCAGAAGAAAACCACGCGCCACTTACCGGGGTGGTCCTCGTTGGTGATGGTCGCGAAGTAGTCGCCGGGCTGCTTGGCGTCGACCTTCGACAGATCGCCACCGATCAGCGCGGTGAGCTGGTAGGCCGGGAACTGGTCGCCGATGGTCAGCAGGGACATATCACTCCTTATTTGGAATCACTCAAGATTAGCCGTCTGTCAACCATGATGCCGTTCGGCCTGTTTGAAGTAAAGGTGATATATCACACTATACTTATAGCCATGTCCGATAAGAGCTATCAGCCGACCGTGGCGGGGCTTCGCGCGTTCGTCGCCGTCGCAGAAAAGCAGCATTTCAGCAGCGCCGCAACAACTCTCGGCGTAAGCCAATCGACGTTGTCGCAGGCGCTGGCGGCGCTGGAGGCCGGCCTCGGCGCCCAGCTGTTCGAGAGGTCGACGCGACGCGTCTTTTTGACGGCGGAGGGCGCGCAGCTCCTGCCGCGCGCGCTGGCCGTGGTCGAGGCCGTCGACGCGTTCACCGCCGCCGCCGCGGGCGCATCCGACCCGCTGCGGGCCGGCGTGCGGCTCGGACTGATACCCACCGTGGCGCCCTACGTGCTGCCGACGGTGCTGTCCGGCCTGGCCGAGCAACTGCCGCCGGTGACCTTGCGGGTGGTCGAGGATCAAACCGAGCGGCTGCTGCGGCTGCTGCGCGAGGGGGCCCTGGATGCCGCACTGATCGCGTTGCCGGCCTCGGGCGTGCCGGCCGTCGGGACGACTGCGGTACCGATTTACGACGAGGATTTCGTGCTCGCGCTGCCGCCCGGGCATCGGCTCTCGGGCAAACGCCGGGTGCCGGCGGCCGCGCTGGCCGAACTGCCACTGCTGCTGCTGGACGAAGGCCACTGCCTGCGCGACCAGGCGCTGGACGTCTGCCAGAAGGCGGGCGTGCAGGCCGAGCTTGCCAACACCCGCGCCGCATCGCTGGCGACCGCGGTGCAGTGCGTGGCGGGCGGGTTGGGGGTGACGCTGATTCCGCAGAGCGCGGTGCCGGTGGAAGCCGCCAGAAGCCGGCTGGGGCTCGCGCAGTTCGCTGCGCCGCGCCCGGGACGGCGGATCGGCCTGGTGTTTCGCTCCTCGAGCGGCCGCGACGACTCTTATCGGCAGCTGGCCACGATGATCGGGGCTCTCATCAGCCAAGAACACCAGGTGCGGCCCGTCAAATAATCCCGCTCCGGCGGTAAGTTCGGCGCATGGAAAAAGTGATCGCGGTGCTGATGCGCTCGGAGCCGGACGACGACTGGTGTGCCCGGCAGCGGGGTCACGTCGCCGACGCGCTGTTGGAACTGGGCCTGTACGGACTGCAGGTGAACGTTCGTGACAGCGCAGTGCGTCACTCGCTGATGACGCTGACAACGCTGGACCCGCCGGTGGCCGCGGTGGTGAGCATGTGGACCCAGCAATGCTATGGCGACCAGACGCAAGCGGCGCTGAAATTCCTCGGCCAGGAATGCGAGCAGGTCGCCGCCTACCTGGTGACGGAGTCGGTTCCGCTCGCCGCCCCGCCAACCGAACCCGGTTGTCGGACAACGGGTCTCGCCAACATCGCATTGCTGCGCCGCCCCGCCGAGCTGGACCAGGCGACCTGGCTGGCCCGGTGGCAGGGCGACCACACCTCGGTGGCCATCGAAACCCAGTCGACGTTCGGCTACACCCAGAACTGGGTGGTACGAGCACTCACCCCGGATGCGCCGGGAATCGCCGGCATCGTCGAGGAGTTGTTCCCCGAGGAGGCGATCACCGACCTGAAGGCGTTCTTCGGTGCCGCCGACGACGACGACCTGCAACACCGGCTCGGCCGGATGGTCGCCAGCACAACTGCATTCGGCGCCAATCAGAACATCGACACTGTGCCGACCAGCCGCTACGTGTTCAGGACACCATTCCGGGATTGAGGACCGCTCATGACAACTCTCGACGAGGCAGCGGCGCTGGCCAATGGGGAAAGCGGTCTGGCGGTGATCTCGACGGTTCGCGCCGACGGAACCGTGCAGGCGTCGCTGGTCAACGTCGGCCTGCTGCCGCACCCGGCGACGGGGGAGCCGGCCCTGGGGTTCACCACCTACGGCAAGGTCAAACTCGCCAACCTGCGGGCCCGCCCGCAACTTGCCGCCACGTTCAAGAACGGCTGGCAGTGGGCGACCGTCGAGGGCAGCGCGGAGCTGGCCGGTCCCGAGGACGCGCGGCCCTGGCTGAAAGACGCCGACCAGTTGCGCCTGCTGCTCCGCGAGGTCTTCACCGCCGCCGGCGGCTCCCACGACGACTGGGACGAATACGACCGCGTGATGGCCAAGGAGCGGCGCGCGGTCGTGCTGATCGCCCCGACCCGCGTCTACAGCAACGGCTGAACCCCACCCGTTAGGCTGCAGCGGTGACGCTGCAGATCGACGACCAAAATCGGGTGCGCACCCTGACGCTGAACCGGCCCGAGGCGCTCAACGCGTTCAACGAGGCCCTCTACGACGCGACGGCCGACGCGCTGCTGGCCGCCGCCGAGGATCCGGAGGTCGCCGTCGTCCTGCTCACCGGCGCGGGCCGTGGCTTCAGCGCGGGCACCGACCTGGCCGAGATGCAGGCGCGCATCACCGACCCGAGCTTCGCGCCGGGCAAGCACGGCTTTCCCGGCCTGATCGATGCGCTCAGCGCGTTCCCCAAGCCGCTCATCTGCGCCGTCAACGGTGTCGGGGTCGGCATCGGCGCCACCATCCTCGGCTATGCCGACCTGGCGTTCATGTCGTCGGCCGCCCGCCTGAAGTGCCCGTTCACCAGCCTGGGCGTGGCTCCCGAGGCGGCCTCGTCGTATCTGTTGCCGCAGCTGGTGGGCCGGCAGAACGCCGCCTGGCTATTGATGTCCTCGGAATGGGTCGGCGCCGAGGAGGCGTTGCGGATGGGCCTGGTCTGGCGGGTCTGCGACCCGGAGGAGTTGCTCCCGGAGGCCCGTCGGCACGCGGAAGTCCTTGCCGCCCGGCCTATCTCGAGCCTGATGGCCGTCAAGCACACGATGATGGAGCCGATCCGTCCCGAGATCACCGCGGCGAGCGCGCGCGAGAACGCCCACTTCGCCGAACTGATGGGTGCCCAGGCCAACGCCGCAGCCCTGGCCGATTTCACCAACCGGCGCTGACGGAAAGCCCGGCCGCTACTGAGCCGGCTCGAATTCGCGTGAGGCCGCGATGATCGCGCGCAGCGTGCGCCTGCAGCGCCCGCAGTCGCCGCCGGCGCCGCACGCCTCGGCAACCTCCTTGGACGTCGAGGCACCCCGCGCGACGGCATCGCAGACGGTTTGGTTGGTGGCCCCGACACAGAGGCAGACGTACATCAGCCCACCCCCCGGGGGCGGACGTAGGCGGAGCGAACAAGCCGCATGTTAGTGAAGTCTAGCCTAAGTAGGTTAGCGATGCCTAACCCTTGACGCGTGACTCACGCGACACACTGAGCACAGCCATACCTTCCTGGAAGATTCCAAATCGGCATGGCAAAGTGCTGCTAGAGCCCGGTGTTTCAGCCCAACCCGCCGCGGCGAGCCATGCCAGCATTCACACCGTAGGAGCGATCATGCAAGGCGATCCGGACGTTCTGCGGCTGCTCAACGAGCAGCTGACCAGCGAGCTCACCGCGATCAACCAGTACTTCCTGCATTCCAAGATGCAGGACAACTGGGGCTTCACCGAGCTGGCAGAAAAGACCCGCGAAGAGTCCTTCGACGAGATGCGGCACGCGGAGGAGATCACCGATCGCATCTTGCTGCTCGACGGGTTGCCCAACTACCAGCGCCTCTTCTCGTTGCGCATCGGCCAGACGCTGCGCGAGCAGTTCGAGGCCGACCTGGCCATCGAATACGAGGTGCTGGACCGGCTCAAGCCGGGCATCATCATGTGCCGCGAGAAGCAGGACAGCACCAGCGCGAACATCCTCGAAAAGATCGTGGCCGACGAGGAAAAGCACGTCGACTATCTGGAGACCCAGTTGGAGTTGATGGAAAAGCTGGGCGAGGAGCTGTACTCCGCGCAGTGCGTGTCGCGGCCGCCGACCTGACCCTGCCGAGGTAACGCTTGGTTGCCATCGGTTAACCCTGGGCATTCATAGGCATCGAGCGCCCAGGGAAAGGCAGGCATGACGAGCACGACACCGGCGGCGGTTTCGACCGGCCAATCCGGCGAAGCCGGACCCGGCAACGTCGCGGTCAATCCGCAGCAGCGCAATTTCATCTTCGTGGCGGTGTTGCTCGGCATGCTGATGGCCGCGCTGGATCAGACGATCGTGGCGACGGCGCTGCCGACCATCGTCGCCAATCTGGGCGGGGCGGGCCATCAGTCGTGGGTGGTCACCAGCTACCTGCTGGCCTCGACCATCATCACCGCCCTGGTCGGCAAGTTCGGTGACCTCTTCGGGCGCAAGAGGGTGTTCCAGGCGGCGGTCGTCTTCTTCGTCTCCGGGTCGGTGCTGTGCGGGCTTTCGACCTCGATGGGCATGCTGGTGGCCTCGCGCGCGCTGCAGGGCATCGGCGGCGGCGGGCTCATGGTCACCGCCATGGCGCTGATCGGCGAGGTCATCCCGCTGCGCGACCGCGGTCGCTACCAGGGCGCGATGGGCGCGGTGTTCGGCGTCACCACCGTGATCGGCCCCCTGCTCGGCGGCTACTTCACCGACCACTTCACCTGGCGCTGGGCGTTCTGGATCAACGTGCCGATTTCGGTCGTCGTCTTCTTCGTGGCGGCCGCCGCCATCCCGGCGCTGGCCGACCGAACCAAACCGGTGATCGACTACACCGGGATCGTGTTGGTCGGCCTGGGTGCCGCCGGGCTGACGCTGGCCACCAGCTGGGGCGGGACCACCTACCCGTGGGGATCGCCCATGATCATCGGGCTGTTCGCGACCTCCGTCGCCGCGCTGGCCGTCTTCGGCTGGGTGGAAAGCCGCGCCGCCGCGCCGATTCTGCCGACGCGGCTGTTCGGCAGCCCGGTCTTCACGGTGTGCTGCGGGCTGTCCTTCATCGTCGGGTTCGCGATGCTGGGTGCGCTGACATTCCTGCCGACCTACATGCAATTCGTCGACGGCGTCTCGGCGACCACCTCGGGCCTGCGCACGCTGCCGATGGTGGTGGGGATGCTGACCACCTCGATGGGCAGCGGTGTCCTGGTCGGCCGCACCGGCAGATACAAGGTCTTCCCCGTCGCCGGCACCGCGGTGATGGCGGTGGCGTTCCTCCTGATGTCGCGCATGGACCCGTCGACCTCGGCCCTGCTGCAGTCGCTGTTCCTCGTCATCCTCGGCGCGGGGATCGGGATGTGCATGCAGACGCTGGTCCTGATCGTCCAGAACACCTCGAGTTTCGACGACCTCGGCGTCGCCACCTCGGGGGTCACCTTCTTCCGGACGATCGGAAGTTCTTTCGGCGCGGCGATATTCGGTTCGCTGTTCACCAACTTCCTGCACAGCCGGATCGGGCCGGCCATGGTCGCCAGCCGCGCGCCGGCCGCCGCGGCCGCGTCGCCCGAGGCCTTGCACCGGCTGCCGCACGCGGTGGCCGCCCCGATCGTGGCCGCCTATGCCGACTCGCTCACACGCGTGTTCCTCTGGGCGGTGCCCGTCGCACTGGTCGGGTTCATCCTGGCGTTGTTCCTGCGCGAGGTGCCGCTGCGGGGCATCGGCAACAACCGCGGCGACATCGGCGAGGCGTTCGCGATGCCGACGAGCCAGTCGCCGGACGAGATGCTGGAGACCGCGATCGGCCGGCTGCTGCGGGGGGCGCCGGGTATGCGACTGCGCAGCATCGCCATGCGACCCGACTGCCGCCTCGACGTGGCCGGACTGTGGGGCGTCCTACGCATCAACCGCTACCGGCAGATGTACGGCGCGGCGCGGATCACCGACATGGGCGACTATTTGCGCATCCCCTTCGAAGTGCTGGAGCCCACCTTCTCGCGCCTCGTCGCCACCGGCTACGTCCAGCTCGACGGCGACGAAATGTGGCTGACCCCAGCCGGGGCGCAGCAGGTCGATTACGTGCAGTCGCTGCTGCTGGCCTGGCTGGTCGACAAGCTGGAACGCTCGCCCGCCTTCGAGGGCCGGCCCGACCGGCGACAGGTGCAAGCCGCGCTCGAACGCGTCGCGCATCGGGTTCTGGCTCAACGCGATTGGAATGACGAGCAGCCAACGGTGGCCATCAGGACGTTGGATCCAGGGGTGGGGCGTACCATCTCGCCATGAGCCGAATCGGAACGTTCGCTGACGACGACATCTACAGCTGGGCCGCGAAGTCGCCTGATCTCGGCGGCGCCATCGCCAACTTCAGCCAGGCGGTCTACACCAAGAACCGGCTGCCCTTGCGCACCCGCGAACTGGCCCGGGCCGTCATCGCCCACGACAACGAATGCACGGTGTGCATGAACACCCGCGACGCCGACGGGCCCGCCGCCGGCGTCGACGAGGAGCTGTATGAGCACGCGCTGGAGTGGCGCACCTGGCCGGGGTACAGCGAGCAGGAGCGCCTGGCCGCCGAATTCGCGCACCGCTTCGGCACCGAGCACACCAAGCTGCGTGACGACGAAGACTTCTGGAGCCGGTGCAACGAGCACTTCTCCGAGGAGCTGCTGGCCGACCTCGCCATGTCGTGCGCCCTGTGGATCGGCATGGGGCGGATGCTCCGGACCCTCGACATCGGCCAGTCCTGCATGCTGACCCTGCCCAGCCGCGCCTAGCCGTCACGCGCCGCGCGGGCACCCGACAGCGGCCACCGCACCGCGACACGTAAACGTCTGCGACGACACGCCGGAAAGCGTCGCAGGCGTTTATATTTCGCGGGCACCGAGGAGCGGTCAGAGAGGACATAGTGAAGGTTCGCTTCGGCGTCGGGCTGGGCGCCGACACGGCTCCCGATCAGCTGGCCGGCGTCGTCGACCACCTGGAGAGCAGCGGAGTGGACTCGCTGTGGTTCTCCGAGCTGGTGTACTCGCCGGCGGTCGATCCGGTGGTCGGCATGGCCTACACGCTGGCCCGCACGACCCGGTTGAAGGCGGGCACGTCGGTGGCGGTGCTGCCCGGGCGGCATCCGGTGCTGGTGGCCAAACAGCTGGCGTCGCTGGCGGCCGTCGCGCCCAAGCGGGTGTTGCCGGTCTTCGGTCTGCGCCCGGCGATTCCGGCCGAGCGTGAAGTGTTCGTCGTCCCCGACGGAGAGCGCGCCGCGGTGTTCGACGAATCCCTGCGCGTGCTGCGCTCGGCGCTGGTCGACGACGCGGCCACCTACCACGGCCGCTACTTCACCGTGAGCGGGGCCGCGGTCGCCCCGCGGCCGGCGCCGCCGCTGGACATCTGGCTGGGCGGATCGGCGCCGGCGGCGTTTCGTCGCATCGGGGCACTGGCCGACGGCTGGCTGGGCAGTTTCCTCACGCCGGCCGAGGCGCGGGCCGGGCGCGAGGCCATCGAACGGGCCGCGGCGCAGGCCGGCCGACGCATCGAACCCGATCACTTCGGCATCTCGTTGGCCGTCTCCGACGGCGAGTTGCCGGCCGAGCTCGCCGCGGCGGTCCGCCGCCGTCGTCCGGAAGTCGATCCCGGCGCGCTGATCGCCGCGGGCTGGGAGCAGCTGCACCGGCAGCTCGACGCCTACATCGACGCGGGCCTGACGAAGTTCGTCATCCGGCCCGCGGGCAAGCAGCCCCTGGACGCCTTCATCGACCGGTTCGTCGCCGAGCTAATCACCCGCCAGAACTGATCGAGTTGCCACAATGGCAGCCATGACAGCCACCCCGCTCGCCGCCGCCGCGATCGCGCAGCTCGAGGCCGAAGGCGTAGATACGGTGATCGGCACCGTCGTGAACGCCGCCGGGCTCACCCAGGCCAAGACGGTCCCCATCCGCAAGACCAATACGTTCGCCGATCCCGGCCTGGGCGCCAGCCCGTCGTGGCATGCCTTCGCCATCGACCAGAGCGGCATCGCGTTCACCGACGACGTCGGGGTGGTCGGCGACCAGCGCCTGCGCCTCGACCTGGCGGCCTTGCGGATGATCGGCGACGGGGTGGCCTGGGCGCCGGCCTCGTTCTTCGAGCAGGACGGCACACCCGTCGCCGCGTGCGGCCGGGGAACGCTGGGGCGCATCGAGGCCGCCCTCGCCGACGCCGGCCTCGAGGCGGCGATCGGCCACGAAATCGAATTCCTTCTCGTCGACCCCGACGGTGGACGCCTGCCGGCCGTGCTGTGGGCGCAGTACGGCCTGGCGGGCGTGCTCGAACACGAGGCGTTCGTGCGCGACGTCAACGCCGCGGCCACGGCCGCGGGCGTCGGGATCGAGCAGTTTCATCCCGAGTACGGGGCCAACCAGTTCGAGATCTCGTTGTCGCCGTTGCCGCCGGTGGCCGCCGCCGACCAGCTGGCCCTGACCCGGCTCATCATCGGCCGATCCGCCCGCCGCCACGGGCTGCGGGTCAGCCTGTCACCGGCGCCGTTCGCGGGCAGCGTGGGATCCGGCGCGCACCAGCATTTTTCGCTGACGACGACAGAGGGTCCGTTGTATTCCGACGGCACCGGCCGGGCGGGCATGACGCCGGCGGGGGAGAGCGCCGTCGCCGGGGTCATCAGTGGGCTCCCGGAAGCCCAGGGCATCCTGTGCGGGTCGATCGTGTCCGGTCTGCGGATGCGGCCCGGAAACTGGGCCGGGGCATACGCGTGCTGGGGCACCGAGAACCGCGAGGCGGCGGTGCGATTCGTCAAGGGCGGTCCCGGCACCCCGCGCGGCGCCAACGTGGAAGTCAAGATCGTCGATCCGTCGGCCAACCCCTACCTCGCGTCGGCGGCAATTCTTGGCCTCGCGCTGGACGGGATCAAGCGCCGGGCGGCGCTTCCACCGGAGATCACGGTGGACCCGGCGAAGTTGTCGGATTCGGATCGCGACGACGCGGGCATCGTGCTGCTGCCCGAGTCCCAGTCGGAGGCCATTGCCGCCCTTGATGATTCGGCCCTGCTGCGGCGCATCATCGGCGACGCCGCGATCGACATGGTGGTCGCGGTCCGCCGCCTGGAGCATGAGCGCTACGGCGATCTCGATGCGGAGCAACTGGCGGACAAGTTCCGCATGGCCTGGAGCCTGTGACGGGGTCGGTCAGGGTGTCCGAGGAGTCCGCGCTGGCGCAACACATCGACGGCGTCGCACTGATCGACCAGCACGCGCACGGATGCTGGTCGACGGCGGGGGACCGGCAGCGGTTCGAGAACGCCCTCAACGAGGCCAACACCGATCCACTGGTGGACTCGGGATTCGACTCCCAGCTCGGCTTCGCCGTGCGCGCCCATTGCGCACCGATCTTGGGTCTACCCAAACACGTTGAACCGCAAGCTTACTGGGAACGGCGTCGGCAACTGGGCGAGACCGACCTGGCGCGGCTCTTCCTGCCTGCCGCCAAGGTGAGCGACTGGCTGGTCGACACCGGAATCGGCGCAGAAACGGCCGGCCCAGCCGAGATGGCCGAATGGTCCGGTAGCCGCGCCCACGAGGTGGTCCGGCTCGAGCAGGTCGCCGAGCAGGCCGCCCGGGCGCCGGGCGACTACGCCTCGGCGTTCGACGAGATCCTGCACCGGCGCGCGGCCACGGCCGTCGGCACCAAATCGATTCTGGCCTACCGTGGCGGGTTCAACGCAGACCTGAGCGAGCCGTCGGCGGCGCAGGTGGCCGAGGCCGCCGGCCGGTGGCGCGATGACGGCGGCACCCGGCTGCGGGATCGGGTGCTGCTGCGCTTCGGGCTGCACCGGGCGCTGCGGCTCGGCAAGCCGCTGCAATTCCACGTCGGCTTCGGCGACCGCGACGCCGACCTGCACCAGGCCAATCCGCTTTACCTGCTCGACTTCCTGCGGGGGTCCGGCGATACGCCGATCGTGCTGTTGCACTGCTATCCCTACGAGCGCGAGGCCGGCTACCTTGCGCAGGCCTTCAACAACGTCTACGTCGACGGCGGATTGAGCGTGACTTATCTGGGAGCGCGCGCCCCGGCGTTCCTCGCCCGGCTGCTGGAGATGGCGCCGTTCCGCAGGATCTTGTACTCGTCGGACGGGTATGGCCCAGCGGAACTGCATTTTCTCGGTGCCGCCTTGTGGCGCAACGGGATTCACCGCGCGCTGCGCGGATTCGTCGAGAACGGGGACTGGAGCGAGGGCGACGCCATCCGGGTGGTCGACCTGATCGCCCACCAGAACGCGGCCCGCATCTACGGCGTTTGACTCCCGGTGACAGCGGGGTATACCCGCTGCTATGGCGACCGTGGGGGACGTCCTGGAGTGGGCCCGCAACCAGGTGGTATCGCGGGTTCCCAAAGCCGACCTCGACCAGCGGGACCCTGATTACATCCGCGACCAGCTGCCCGGCACCTGGCTACTGGCGTCGCTGTACTTCCGGGCGGACGTACGGGGCCTGGACCGGATCCCGTCGGAGGGGCCGGTGCTGCTGGTCGGCAACCACAGCGGCGGCAACGTGCCGCCGGACACGTTCGTCTTCACGCTCGCCTTCTGCTCCTACTTCGGCGTCGAGCGGCCCTTCTACCAACTCGCCCACAACCTCGTCGTCTCCGCGCCGCCGCTGGGCTGGCTGCGCAAATTCGGCACCGTCGCGGCCAACCCCGAGAACGCCCGGCTGGCATTGGAGTCCGGGGCGGCGCTGCTGGTCTATCCCGGGGGTGACTACGAGGTCTTCCGCCCGTCGTGGGAACGCCACAAGGTCGACTTCGGCGGGCGCATGGGCTACGTGCGCCTGGCCCGCGAGACCGGCGTGCCGATCGTTCCCGTCTCCAGCGTCGGCGGCCAGGAAAGCGCGCTGTTCCTCAACCGCGGGCAGTGGCTGGCCAAGCTGCTGATGGCGGACAAGTTGTTGCGGCTCAAGAGCATCCCGATATCGCTGGCGCTGCCGTGGGGCATCAACGTCAGCGACCTGGCCGGGCACATCCCGCTGCCGACCAAGATCGTCATCGAGGTGCAGGAACCGATCGAGGTCGACGGCGACGACCAGGCGGTGCACGACAAGGTGATGGCCAGCCTGCAGAGCGGTGTCGATCGCCTCGCCGCCGAACGCCGATTCCCGGTGATCGGCTGATGCGCGTCGAACGCCGCTGCGTGATCAACGCCGACCGCGACGCGGTCTGGAAGATCGTCGGCGACCCCGACTGCTACCCGTCGTTCATGACGAGCCTCGAGCGATGGGAGTCGTCGAACGACAAGCCCGCCGGCGTCGGTGCGCGCTACACCGTGCACTGGAAGATCGGGTCGGTGCCGGTCGGCGGCCTGATCGAGGTGGTCGAATTCGACGAACGCCGCGACCTGGCGTGGGTGGGCATCACCGGCGTGACCCTGCGTGGACGGATCCGGCTGCGCGACGCCCCCGACGGCAGGACGAAAGTGACGTTCCGGCTGTCCTACCAGGCCCCGGGCGGCCTGATCGGTTACATCGCCGACCGCATCGCCGTGCGTCAGGTGGGCCGCAACCTGTCGGAAACCCTGAAGTGCCTCAGGAGGCTGGCCGAGTCCTAGCCGGGCCCGCCTTGGCCCGCGAACGCGCGCAGAATGTCAGCGGTACCGGCGCGCCGCCGTGCAAACACGCGCGCTCGCCGCCGGCCTGCCCATCGCTTCCTAGGTCTACCCTCGAGGAGTACGAGGGAAAGGCACGCGATGCTCGCAGCGTTCGGATTCGAAGCCCTAGGCGTCGTCGTCGGCGACATGTATTTCGTGGATCCGGCCCCGCTCGCCGGTCAGGAGACCCCGGAGCGGGGAGTCAGGCTGGAACTGCGCCTCATCGACCGGGCCGCACCGCAGGGATCGATCTACGCCGGCATCCCGATCGCGTTCACGCGACCCGTTTGGCGGGTCGACCTTTTCGGATCGACCGAGAGCCCGCCCGGAACGCTGGACCGGGCCCATCACCACCCCCGTTTCACCGATTGGGAACCCGGACGCCGGCAGTTCGTCCCCGAACTCTCAGCCGACCCACTGTCCTGGCTGGCCGATCAGTTGGCGGACCCGGCGGCCGTGCTGGCGCGCGCGGGAGTCGATCCCGACGAGTTCACCCACGCCGATGTGACCGGACTCGCCGCCGCGGCCCCGGAGATCGTCGCAGCGGCGAAACGCATGCTGGACGGCGTGCGGGACGGGCAACTAGCCCCGGCCCCCGCCGAGCCGGTTGCCGCGGCCCGTACCGGTTGGCTCTGACCCGACGGGATGCATTCGGGAATATTGCCGACGTCGTGACGGTTATCTAACGTGCGTCTAATAGCTGTGACTTCCGGTAGGGGTCACTGACCGTCCGAAGGCATCCGCCATGTTGCACTTGCTGCCCAAGCCCCATTCACTGCCCGCTACCCCGGCGCGCGATGTCGAGCCAGCTGCGTCATCTCATCACCACTGGCCCGGCGCGGCGTTCGTCAAGGCAATCGGGCACATTCACCTCGGCCCCTCCGAGCCGCGACGGCTCTACCCGCTGCATGAGGCCAGCTATCTCGAGACGGAGCTGATGTCCCGCCTCATGGAGCACCTCTGACGAGCTCGCGGTTCGGCGCGGCAGGCTGCGGGTCAGACCAGGCTTGACGCGTCAAACACCCAGCTGGTGTCCGCCGTGGCGAGCGCCTCGAAGTGGTTGGGCGGCGCGAAGCTGACGAGGCTTTGCATGTCCCAATAGTCTTTCCACACCGTGACCTTGCCGTCGTCGACTTTGTGGACCGTGACGAACCTCAGCACGCCCTGCTCGCCGGTCGCGAAAGTCCAAGTCTCCGAGTGTTCGTAGATGACGTCGGAGCCGTTGGACACCAGCACGCCGTCGTGGTTCTCGTAGCCGGCGAGCGGCTCGAGCCCCATCTTGAGCCGCTTCACGATGTCTTCGGGACCGCGCGCCGACAGCGCGGGGACCGGCATGTCGACGTAGAGGCAGTCGTCGGCCAGGAACGTCTTGACCGCATCCCAGTCGCGACGCGATAGCGCCTGCCACATCCCGACGACGACGCCCTCGACCGCGATCTCAGAAACCTCTGTCATAGCGGCAAATAAACTAGGTTGCTGAACGCGTGTCAACCACGGCGCCGCGGCGAATACTCCTGAGGGCAGCGGTTGCTGGATTGGTTCGCCGCTATCTCGCCGCGCAATAGCGAGGAAATCTCGCTGCTCGCCACGAGTTTGCCGCATACTTGGCGACGTGACCTTGCAGCGCGATACCCCCGAGGAGACTGCGGCCGATCAGGCCGACGGCCTGCTGACCCGGCGCGAGGCCATCCGGCGACTGGCGCTCGTCGGCGTCACGGCCGGCCCGACCGCGCTCATCGCGGCCTGTTCTTCCGGCAGGGGAGGCTGGCCGAGCCGGCGGCGGCACCGCCGCCGCTGACGTTGACAGCCTGACGGCGACGACCCGCCGCGCCCGGCTACGCCGCGCTTGCGATCGTCGCTAGACGTCCACCGGGGCCATCGACCGCGCCGGCCCCAGCGTCACCGGCAGCGTCGACCAACCCCGCAGCACCCGGGTGTCCCGCCTGCTTCCGGTGCCGGCCGCCCGCGCTTGCGGAAAACGATCGAAGAACGTCCGCAGCCCGACTTCCCCCTCGGCACGCGCAAGCGCGGCCCCCAGGCAGAAGTGGCGTCCCCCGGAGAACGCGAGATGCCTTCCCGCGTTGGGCCTTTCGATGTCGAAGCGGTGCGGATCTCCGAACACCGACGGATCCCGGTTGGCGGCGGCCAGGTAGATCACCACCAGATTGCCGCGCGCGATATGCATGCCCGCCACGTCGACATCCCGAAGCGTCATCCGCGCGGTCAGCTGCACCGGCGAGTCCAGGCGCAAAATCTCTTCGACTGCGTTGGGCCACAGCTCGGGTCGTTGACGCAACGTCTCGAGATGCTCGGGTTTGTCCAGCAACATGCGAATCCCGTTGCCCAGCAGGTTCACCGTGGTCTCGAACCCGGCCGCCAATACCAGGCCGGCGATCGCCTGTAATTCGTTCGGATCGAGATGCGTTTCGGCGGAACCGCTTTCGGCCATCTGGATCAACTGGCTCATGAGAGCGTCACCGGGGGCGCGCCGCAATTCGCGGAGATGGCCGGTGAGCCAGGTGTCGAACCCCGCAATGCCTTTCTGCACGTTCCGGTACTGCCACCACGGCAGGCCGACGTCCAGGCTCGGTGCGCCCAATTCACCGAACTCCAGGACGCGGCGCCGGTCCCGCTCGGGCACTCCCAGGATGTCGCTGATGATCGCGACCGGAAGCTGCGAGCAGTACCCGTCGACCACGTCGATAACGCCGCCTTGGCCGGCCAGCCTGTCCAAGAGACTGATGGCGGTCTGCTCCACCCGGTCACGCAGCGCGGCGACGGCCCTTGGCGTAAAAACCGCCGACACCGTCTTGCGATAGCGGGTGTGGTCGGGTGGCTCGACGGCCAGCAGCGACGGCGCGCGCAGCGGATGCAGAAAGTCGTCGCGAGTGCGGCGCTCCAGCCAGCGCAGCGGCGCCGGCAGGTTCGAGCCCATGTTGACCACGCGGAAGTCGTCGGATCGCAGCAACTCGTGCGCCAGCGCGTGATCGGTCGTCAGGTAGTTGATGCGCCCTTTCACCAGCGGACCGAGGGCACGCAACTCCTCATAGAACGACACCGGATCGGCGGCCACCGTGGGATCGGCGATCAGCCTCGCCTGGGGTTCGCCGCGGCGCGCCCCGAACGCCGCCACGCCTCGGATGAAGCCATGCATCGCCAGCCAGTGCAACCGTTCTTTCACCGCGCCTCCCTAACCTCGGCTCTTCACCCAGGGTAAGCCGCGACAGGCTCAGCACTCAGCTGTGATCTTGAAGTCCGTGGTCACCGTCTTATTGGGATTGCTGTCGTTGATGCCGTAGGCGCTGCCGGTGATGGTGTAGGCGCTGTTGGTGAGGTCGGCGTGCGCATCGCCCACCCCGCCCTGCCAGTAGCTGCCCGTGAACCCGTCGACGTTGCGGATCTTCACCCATTGCGGGATGACGCGGTAGCCGGTGAGCAACACCGTCGCTTCGACGCGGCCATTCTCGTCACCGATGTCGAGGGTCCGATACGACTGGGCCTGGCTGCACGCCGCCGGACGGGCGGTGTGCGTGGTGCCGTCGACGGTGACGCGGGCGGCTTTCCGGGGCATGGTCTGCGCCTGCCCGCACCCCGCGACGGCCGCCGCGGCGATCAGGGTGAAAGCGATTGCAAGCAAACGGTTATGCACGGAACCATCTCCTTCACTGCCGCTTCGGCATCAGCGCCGGTAGGGACTTGACGATGCGGCCCCGCACGAACTCGGGGCTCAGCCCCTTGAGCAGGTCGATGACCCGGATGCTCTTGGGCACGTACCAATGCAGTCGCTTCGGGTCGTGGTAGGCCTGCCACGCCGCCTCGGCCACGCTGCTCGCCGGCATCAGCCGCATCATGCCCTTCTTGGGCGCACGCGCGCGAAGCTCCTCGCCGGACATCGCCGGGCCGCCGTCGTCGGAGTGGTTGGTAGTGGTGGTGAGGATGGCGGTGTCGATCAGGCCCGGCAGTACGTCGGCGACCCGGACGCCATGTCGCTGCCACTCCACGCTCAGCGCCTCGGTGAGCCCCTTGACCGCGTGCTTGGTCGACGAGTAAACCGCGATGCGCGGCATTCCGTAGGTGCCCGAGGACGACGACGTCGAGAACATCAGGCTGCCGGGTGTCTTCTTCAGGTAGGGCAGCGAGGCGTAGGCGCCCGTCAGCACCGCTTTGAAGTTGACCTCGACGACGCGCATCGAGGCGTCGTACGGCACATCCTCGAACCAGCCCGATTCCCCGATGCCCGCGTTGTTCCACATCATGTCGAGCCCGCCGCCGGCGTTGCCGGCGCAGAAGTCCGCCAGGGCGCCGTCCAGGGCGGCCTTGTCCGTCACATCCACCGCCCGCGTCCAGAGCCGATCGTCACCCAGCTCCTGCCGCAGCGTCGCCAGGCCGTCTTCATTGCGGTCCACCGCGCCGACCCGCCAACCCTTGGCATGGAAGAGCTTGGCGCCCTCGCGGCCCATGCCGCTGCCCGCGCCGGTGATGAAGACCGATTTCACGACGCGTCAGCCCGCCTCGGCCACATCTTTGATGCGGTTGAGGGTCTTGGTCATGTCCCGAACGTTGCGCCGCCTGCGCAGGAAGCCCCCGAACAACCAATAGACGCCGAGCCACGGCGCCGGGGTGAGCCGGAACGACTCCGTCACGTCGGTGCCGCCATCACTGGGCGCCAACCGGTAATGCCAGTTATTCACCGGCCGGTCGCCAAGCAGCACCGCGAACCCGAACTCGCGGCCGGGGTCGCACGCGGTGACCTCGCACGTCGTCCAGTACACCGGTCCTAACTCATTGCGCCGGACGTGGCCGCGAAATTTGGCGCCGAGGGCCGGACCGGTCGCGTCGCCCAGCCACTCCGCCTCAAACACTTCGGGGGAGAACCGTCCGGTGTTACGAACGTCCGCGATGAGACCCCAGATCTTGTCCGCGGGCGCCGCCATGTGAACCGTCGCCGAACCTTCCATGGGCTGATCCAAACACAGCTTGGCGCCGGGTCATAGAGCACAACCCCGAACCTCTCAGCGGGGCATCGCCGCCTGGATGATCCCGTTGATGATCTGCTTGATGCCCTGCGCGGGATGCGAATACAGCCCGATCGGAAGGCCCGACGCCGTACCGCATTTCGGCCATGCCTCGATACCCTGGTCCGCCAGGACCCGGTTGGCCACCGCGATCTGTTGGTCCCTGGACGCGGCCGCCGGGTTGCCGACGCCGCCGTACCGGGCCCAGGTGCTCGGCTTGAATTGCAGCCCACCGTATTCGCCGTTTCCGGTGTTGGCTTGCCAGTTGCCACCGGACTCGCATTGCGCGACGGCGTCCCAGTTGGGGGCGGCGGGAGCGGCGCCTGCCACTCCGGAGGGGAAAGTCAGCGACGCTGCAACGAACCCGCCGACCATCGCGGACTTGACGAGAGGCTTGCAGAGTTTTCTCATGTCAGGCATTTCGCGGAGCGTGTCCGAAGCGTTACCGATTCGAAAATGTCGCGAGATATACCCTCTAGCAGCGAAATCACCGCTGTGAGCTGCGGATTCGCAGCTTTAGAGAATCGTGAGAGTTAGATAAATTAGCCCTGGCAATACGATTGGGTCGCCAGCGAAAGCGCTTGTTGATAAAGGTCATCCAGTTGGCGGGCGCGCATGACGTCGCCTCTGGCGGCGTCCAGCTCTGGGCCGCAGGCCGGCGAGTGCAACAGGTCCCAGCGGGCCACGATCTGGGCCAGCATCGTCCGGTTGAAGCCGTCGATGGTCGCCCGCGACGCCGAGAGATCCGGCGCCGCGGATGGCGCGTCGGCCGGCTTCAGCTTCCATCCCGCAAACCGGCTGTATTCGATGGCCTCCGTGGCGTTGATCTGATCGCCGAACACCCGGGCGACGTAATCGGCGTCGACGCGCGCGGCGTCAGCCTCGCCGCGCGCATGCGCGAGCTCTTGCTGCAAGCGGCCCGGGTCCTCGATGGCGCCGTGGGTGTTCCACTTGAACGCGGCCACGGGCTCGGCGACCTGCAGCCGCTGCGCGGCGGCGTCAACCAAGGCGGTCAGTGCGCCGGCGGGATCGGCTCGTGCCTGCGTCGCCAGCACTGTCGCCGCCGCCCAGCAGCCGATCAGGACAGCTCGACCGCAACCCATGACGATGATTCTGGCCTGACGCCTGCCTCTTCCGGAGTTAGCCTGGCCGCTGATGCCACTGATGTCTTCGGCCGCCGGGAATCGCCGCCCCCGCGAGAACGACGCCAACCGCGGAGAATGGTTGCGCTCGGCACAGGTTCGCGCGCTGATCGGCGCCGCGCTGACGGCCTCGCTGCTACTGAGCGGAGCTTTCCTGGCGGTGGACAGGCTGCACACGACACCCGCCGACGTCGTGGACCACCCCGCCAACCCGGTCACCGACGATCAGTCCCGGACTCAGGTGGTCGAGTCGGCCCAGCAGGTCGTCGCGCTGGCCCGGCTGCAGACGGCCTCGGCGGGCTACACGCTGATGTCGTGCAAAAACCGGGACGAGCCGCCGTACCAGGGCGCGATCTATCTGACCTTCGCGCTGCCCGCCGGCGCCCGGCCCGACGCTTTCTTCCCGACGATCGCGGCGACGCTCGCCGCCCACGGCTGGACCCGCGGCCTGCCGCCGAACGATCACGCGTTCGCCGAGTCCCTCACCAAGGACGCCGCCACGGCGATCGTCTATCTGCAAAGCGAAGAGCCGAGCGTGGGTGTCGTCCGCGTTTACGGCCAGTGCCGGAACATGAATGACCACCGCAGCGACTCGACCGCCTGGGTCGACGTCACCGACCGGCTCAGGGCCCCGTAACGCGCTACTGCGCCTGACGTCGTCGTCAGGCGCAGTAGCGACCTTAGGTTGGGTGGGCCGGCCTAGCCGCCGCCCCCGGGGGTCGCGCCCAGGGTGCCCTGCAGGTCGCCCTTCATGGCGTTGAGCTGCGCACCCCAGTACTCCCAGCTGTGCGTTCCGTTGGCATCGAAGTTGAACACGGCGTTGTGGCCGCCGGCCCCGTTGTAGGCGTCCCGGAACTTCAGGTTGCTGCTGCGCACGAAGTTCTCCAGGAACTCGGCGGGCATGTTGGCCCCGCCCAGCTCCGACGGCGTGCCGTTACCGCAGTAGATCCAGAGCCTGGTGTTGTTGCCGACCAGCTTCGGGATCTGCACCGTGGGGTCGTTGCGCTGCCAGGCCGGGTCGCTCGACGGGCCCCACATGGCGTCGGGCTTGTAGCCGCCGGCGTCACCCATCGCCAGGCCGATCAGGCTGGGCCCCATCCCCGACGACGGGTCCATCAGGGCCGACAGCGAGCCCGCGTAGATGAACTGGCCCGGGTGGAAGGCGGCCAGGATCAGCGCCGAGGAGCCGGCCATCGAGATGCCGACGGCGGCGCTGCCGGTCGGCTTGACGCTCCGGTTGGCGTTCAGCCATTGCGGCAACTCGCTTGTAAGGAACGTTTCCCACTTGTAGGTCGTGCAGCCGGCCTTCCCGCAGGCCGGGCCGTACCAGTCGCTGTAGAAGCTGGACTGCCCGCCGACCGGCATGATGATCGAAAGACCCGACTTGTAGTACCACTCGAAGGCGGGGGTGTTGATGTCCCAGCCGTTGTAGTCGTCCTGGGCCCGCAACCCGTCGAGCAGGTACACCGCCGGCGAGCCGTTTCCACCGCTTTGGAATTGGACCTTGATGTTGCGGCCCATCGCGCCGGACGGCACCTGCAGGTACTCGACCGGCAAGCCCGGGCGCGAGAACGCCCCCGCGGTCGCCGCGCCACCGGCAAGACCGATCAGGCCCGGCAGGGTGACTGCCGCAGCTGCACCGACCAAAAGCCGGCGCCCCCAGGCCCGGATCTTCTCGCTCACGTCTGTCATACCTGCCCCTTGTCCGTATGTGATGGCGGTCTCAGCTGGAATTTACCGGGTTATTCGGCCAAATGTCGATTGGGACGCGGTGTTGTCTCGGTTTCATATCGGTTTCCGACCGAATTTCCCATTGCGGACAAAGGCGCGTCGACGGTCCAACCGCCCGAAACGCCAGGCAGCGGGACCGCGATGACAAACGCAAGGAGCTGCGGCGACCGCGGCCACGCCCGATGTAAAAGGAATCTCGTCGAATGGCGAGTCGAATGGCGAGTCACGCCCCCGCGGGCCGCCGGTCAGCCGAGCTCGGCTGCCACAAAAGGCGATTTCGGGGCCCGGCGCGGCGGCCGAAGGGCGCAGCGCCGGGGCGCGCGCGGGCGTGGCCTGCGAGTTCAACGCCAATTCAATACCGGGGCAGCCGAACTTGCGCGGACCGCGTAGGCTCTCACGGAGCAAGCCGATGGAGACCACACATCCGGTCCGTTCCGGCCCTCACGAACTGCCGCGCCGACGAGCTTTTGGTGCGCAATCGCGGGTGAGGGTGACGCGGGTCCGGGCCGATTGAGGTGCAAGTTTGGACACGGTACTGGGGCTATCACTGACGCCGACCACCGTCGGGTGGGTCCTCGCCGAGGGACACGGCGCCGACGGCACGATCCTGGACCATCAGGAATTGAGCCTGCCCAGCGGCCGTGGGGTGCGCGCCCTGAGTACCGCGGAACTGGTGGCGGACGAGGTGCTGCGGGTCGACGCGTTGACGGCCACGAGCGAGCGTCGAGTGCGCGTCATCGGGCTGACCTGGAGCGACGAAGCGTCCGCTCAGGCGGCCCTGGTGTTGGAGGCGCTGACCGACGCCGGACTGGACAACGTCGTGCCGGTCCGGATGCTCGAGGCGGTCGAGACCCTCGCCCGCGCGATCGCGCCGGTCATCGGCTACGAGCAGACCGCCGTCTGCATCCTCGAGCATGAGTGGGCGACGGTCGTCATGGTCGACACCCACGACGGCGAGACGCAAACGGCCGTCAAGCATGTGCGCGGCGGCTTCGACGGGCTGAGGTCCTGGCTGAGCGGGATGTTCGACCGACCGAATGGCTGGCGCCCCGGCGGGGTGGTGGTCGTCGGCGCGGACAGCGATCTCAACGGGTTCTCGTGGCAGCTCGAAAAGGCTTTGCCCGTCCCGGTTTTCGCCCAGACGATGGCCCAGGTGACCATCGCGCGGGGCGCGGCGCTCGCCGCGGCCAACAGCACCGAGTTCACCGACGAACAGCTGGTGGCGCACGTCAGCGAGCCTGTCGCCGCGCCCGCGGCGCGGCCCCGGAAGTTGTCCTACACCGGCGCCGCGACGGCATTGGCCGCCGGTGCAATAACTTTCGTCTCGTCGCTGTCGCTCGCTTTGGGTATTCAGCTTGCCCCGGCAAGTGAGTCCGCGCCGGCGAAGCGCGTCGTACACGCGCCGCCCCCGCAGATCGCCGAGGCCGTCGCACCCGCGGTCGCGCCGCCGCCGGAGGTGGTCCCGCCCGCGCCAAAGCCGAAGGCACCGGCGGGCGAATCCGCCCCGGAGTCCGGGGCCGGGGGAGAGCAGCAAGGCGCTCCCGACGAGCCGCAGCCGGACTCCGGCGGCCGCCAAACCTACTTGACGCGGGTGCTCGAGCACATCCCCGGCGACACCGGTGACCCCACGCCGCCCCACACGCCGATGCCCTAGCGGTAGGCAGCGGACCTCAGGCCCTGGGGTGCACCGCGGTGAAAGACACCGACACCTCGTCGACGACCTTCACCGAGCCCATCAGCAGCGAGTAGGGCTTGACGCCGAAATCGGTTTGCCGAACGGTGGATTCGACCGACATTCGCCACTGTTCGCCGAGATCGGTTGTGCGCAAGTCGATGACGTGCTTGCGGGATTTGCCGCGAATGTGGAGCTTCCCGGTCAGGCGGTAGCCGTCCTCGGCCTTGTCGATTGTGTCGGCGGCGAAGCGGATCTCGGGATAGCGCTTGGCGTCCAACGACTTCAACGCGTTCGACTTCACCAGGGCCTTCTCCGGCCCGGACAATCCTTTGACCCCGCCCTCGCCCTGTAGCACCTCGAACGAATCGACCTCGACCGTCAGCTCCGCGGTGACCGGTTCGCCGGCGGCCCACGCCACGCTGGCTTCCCAGCGCGTCATCGCGATGGTGAGCCGGTGGCCCATCCGGGCGGCCCTGCCGGTGACGCCGGTGCGGATCGACAACTCACCGTCGGATGCGGTCAGGGTCCATAGCTCGGTCACAGAGACCGACTGTAGTCACATCGTCAAAACGGTGCGGTAGTGCGCTCGTCCCTGCTCCAGCGCGGCATAGCCCTCGGCCGCCTGCGCCAGCGGCAGCTCCTCGATCCACGCCCGAACCCCGGACAGGACCGCGAAATGCATGGTGTCCTCGACGTCTTTGGCCGTGCCGGAGGGATGGCCGACGATGCTCACCCCCGGCGTGATGAGCTGAATGGGACTGATCGGCAACGGTTCAGGCGTGACGCCGATGGTGACAAGCTCGCCTTGTGGCGATATCCCGCCGACGGTTGCCGCCATCGCCGCCGAGTTGCCCGCGGTCGCCAGGACGACGGCCGCGCCGCCGAGGGCCTGCAGCGCCTCTGCGGGGTCGGCGGCGGTGGAGTCGATGTAGTGGTGGGCGCCCAACTTCCGGGCGTCCTCCTCTTTGCCGCTGCCACGGTTGATGGCGATGGTCTCAAAACCCATCGCCCGGGCGAACTGCACGCCGAGGTGGCCGAGCCCGCCGACACCGAGGATGGCGACCCGGTCGCCGGGCACCGCCTTGGTATGACGCAAGGCGTTATAGGTGGTAACGCCGGCGCAGCCCATCGGCGCGGCTTCAGCGTCGGAAAGCCCCGTCGGTATCCGGGCGAGGGCACTCCCCGGGACAGTCACCGACTCCGCGTATCCGCCCGGATATTGGTAACTCGGGACCTTTCCGTACTCGCAGTGAATGAAGTGCCCTTTGCGGCACTGATCGCAGTGGTAGCAGCACCCGCCGAACCACCCGACCGCGACGCGATCGCCGACCTCGAAACCCTCGACGCCCGCACCGAGCTCGGCGATCGTTCCGGCGATTTCGTGCCCGGGCGTCAACGGCCACGTCATGCCCGGGAAGCCACCTGCGACAAAGTGTGCGTCCGTGCCGCAGATCCCACAGGCGGTGACCGTCAGGCGCGCCTCATCGCGGCCCGGCGGCTCGGTTTCGACATCGACCAGTTCTAACGGTGCCCCGGCCGACTTGACGTGAACAGCTCGATGGGTAGCCATGCGATCGATGCTAGTGCGCGGCAGGTGATTTCGCTCCGTCGGTGTGGTAGTCGACCTGCCAGTGCTTGATCCCGTTGAGCCAGCCCGACCGCAGCCGCTCGGGCTTTCCGATCGATTCCAGGTTCGGGATGCCGTCGGCGATAGCGTTGAACATCAGGTCGATGGTCATCCGCGCCAGGTTCGCCCCGATGCAGTAATGCGCACCGGTGCCGCCGAATCCCACGTGCGGGTTGGGGTCGCGCAGGATGTTGAAGGAGAACGGGTCGTCGAACACTTCCTCGTCGAAATTGGCCGAGCGGTACACCATCACCACCCGCTGGCCCTTCTTGATCTGCACGCCGGACAGTTCGTAGTCCTCCAGCGCGGTGCGCTGGAAGGACGTGACCGGGGTGGCCCACCGCACGATCTCGTCGGCCGCGGTGCCGGGGCGCTCCTTTTTGAACAGCTCCCACTGATCGGGAAAGTCGGTGAAGGCCATCATGCCCTGGGTGATCGAGTTGCGGGTGGTCTCGTTGCCGGCCACCGCAAGCAAAATGACGAAGAAGCCGAACTCGTCGTCGGAGAGCTTGTGCCCGTCGATGTCGGCCTGGACCAACTTGGTGACCAGGTCTTCGCCCGGGTTGTTCGTCCGGTCGGCGGCCATCTGCATGCCGTACATGATGAGTTCGACGGAGGCGGTGATGGCGTCGTTGTTGGCGAACTCGGGGTCCTGGTCACCCACCATCTCGTTGGACCAGTGGAAGAGTTTCTTGCGCTCTTCCTGTGGCACACCCATCAACCCGGCGATGGCCTGCAACGGCAGCTCGCACGAGACCTGCTCGACGAAGTCACCGCGCCCCTCGGCGGCGGCTTCCTCGACGATGCGCCGGGCGCGCTCGGCCAGGTCGTCGCGCAGGCGTTCGATGGAACGGGGCGTGAAGGCGCGCGAGATGATCTTGCGCAGCCGGGTGTGCTGCGGCGCGTCCATGTTGAGCAAGACGAACTTGCCACGTTCGACCTGCTCGCCGACCGTGCCGTCCTTGTAACGCGGCAACGCGGTCTTTTCCAGGCTGGAGAAGACGTCGCTGCGCAGCGAGATCTCTTTGACGTCCTTGTGCTTGGAGACCACCCAAAAGCCGCCGTCGTCGAATCCGCCCGCCCCGATCGGCTGCTCGTTCCACCAGATCGGCGCGGTGCGTCGCAACTCGGCGAGCTCTTCCACCGGCAGCCGCTCCGCGTGGACGTCCGGGTCGGTGAAATCGAACCCCGGCGGCAGATTGGGGACCGGATTGGCCGTCGGCTCTGCGGTTGACATGGCGCGCTCCTCGATACGAAGTCCTCTAGGCATCCTTGTGCAAGGAAACCATTGCTACACCACGGTTGGGAAGCGCTGAAGCAAGATCGACGGCCCGAACTGCAACACGTTCAGTCGGGGCGATGAGTTTCGCGAGCCTCGCGGGTCTGTATGGGGAGCAACCGCACCGATCGACCGAAAAGGGAGCGCATGCGCATAGTTCTCAGTCACTTCATGAGCCTGGACGGCATCGTCCAGGCCCCGGGCGGCCAGGGTGAGGACACTGACGGCGGATTCGCGCACGGGGGCTGGTCGATGCCGTACTTCGAACCGGAGACGATGGGACCCGCCGTCGCCGAAACCATGGCCGGCACCGATGCGCTGCTGTTCGGGCGTCGCACGTGGCAGACGATGGCGGCCGCCTGGCCGACGCGCGGCGGCGACCCGTTCGCCGACCGCATGAACGAGATCCCCAAGTACGTGGCGTCCCGCACGCTCACCCTGGACGAACTGAGCTGGACCGGCTCGGCCCTGCTACCCCCCGACGATGCGATCGGTGCGATACGCGAGCTGCGCGCCCGCGACGGCCGGGCGATCCAGGTGATGGGCAGCGCGTCGCTGGCCGCCCAGCTGATCGAACACGACCTGGTCGACGAATACCGGCTGATGATCGAGCCGATCGTGCTCGGCGGCGGCAAGCGGCTGTTTCCCGGCGACGGCCGGGCCCGCGCGCTGAAGCTGGTGTCGACGACGGCAACCGGGACCGGGGTGTTGATCTGCACCTACCGGCCTCAGTGACGGTCCCATATGCTTTGGTGCAGGTCACCGGCGACAGGTGGGGTGGAACATGATTCGGGAACTGCTCAGCGCCGCTTCCATAGCGGGCATCACGATCGGCATGGCGCCGTCCGCCGCGGCCGATCAGCACTACAACGGCGACGTGCCGGGGATGAACTATCAGGCCTCGCTGGGTGCGCCCTGCGACAACTACGAGCGCTTCATCTTCGGACGCGGCCCCAGCGGACAGGCCGAGGCCTGTCACTTCCCGCCGCCCAACCAATTCCCCGCGGCTACCACCGGCTACTGGGTCATCTCCTATCCGTTGTACGGCGTGCAGCAGGCCGGCGCGAAGTGCCCGGGTTCGCAGGCAGCCGCGCAGTCGGAGGCCGGCCTCCCGATGCTTTGCCTCGGGGATCAGGGCTGGCAAGAGGGATGGTTCACCGGGGCGGGGTTCTTCCCCCCGTCGGGATAACCGGCCGGATGACCCCATGAACCAGGCTCAGCCCCCCGAGGCGCCGATCCCGCGCTGGCTGCGCCTTGTCCTGGCTTCCGATCGCGCCGGCTCGGCGTGGTACATCGGGGCCGGCTTCTTCTTCGCACCGGTGCTGGCCGTCCTGTCGCCGTGGCCGGCGGTCACCGCCGTGCTGTGGGCTGTCATCGGGCTGGCCGGGTTGTGGCTGGGGCTGCTCGGCGTCGCGATGGCCGTCGGACTGGCGCGCGTCTTGCGGTCCGGCGCCGAGATTCCCGAGGACTACTGGCGCACCCTGGTCAACTACTGACGCCCGGGCTCCACGTCTAGGCCGACGGTGGCGACCCGCAGCGCCCGGATACGCCGCGCTTGCGATCGCCACTAGAGTCGTATCAAAGCTGTTGCAACGAAAGGGGACTCCGATGGGCTTCAATCCCAGGGATGCGGTCGACGCGGCCAAGGACATCGCGACGAACGCCGTCGAAAAGGCCTCGGACATCGTCGAGCACGCCGGCGACATCATCCGGGGTGACATCGCCGGCGGCGCCAGCGGCATCGTCCAGAACTCGATCGACATCGGCACCTACGCGGTGGACCGCACGAAGGAGGTCTTCACCGGCGCGGAGGACGCCGACGTCGACGAGGAGTAGCCGCTAGACGGTGGCGGCCTCGTTCAGCTCGTCCAGCCTGTTGGTCGCTTCCAGGTACTCCTGCACCCATCGCTCGATGACGGTCGCCGTCTTCTCCACCTTGGTGAACTGACCGACCACCTGACCCACCGGGTTGAACGCGACGTCGACGGACTCGTTGGGATACCGGTTGGTGGCGCGCACCGCCATCCCGGAAACCATGTACTGCAACGGCATTCCGAGTGGCTTCGGGTTGTCCGGCTGCTCCCAGGCCTCGGTCCAGTCGTTGCGCAGCATCCGGGCCGGCTTGCCCGTGAACGAACGACTCCGGACGGTGTCGCGGCTGCCCGCCTTGACGTACGCCTGCTGTTGCACCGGCGTGTTCGAGGATTCCTCGACCATCAGCCACTGCGAGCCGGTCCACGCGCCCTGGGCGCCCAGCGCCAGCGCGGCCGCGATCTGCTGACCGCTCCCGATGCCGCCGGCCGCCAGCACGGGCACCGGGGCGACCTCCTTAACGACCTGGGGCCACAACACGATTGAGCCCACCTCGCCGCAGTGTCCGCCGGCCTCGCCGCCCTGGGCGATGATGATGTCGACGCCCGCGTCGGCGTGCTTGCGGGCCTGCGACGGTGAACCACACAGCGCGGCCACCTTGAGTCCGGCGTCGTGGATGTGCTTGATCATGTCGGCCGGGGGAGTGCCGAGCGCGTTGGCGATCATCTTCACCTTCGGGTGCTTGAGCGCCACTTCGACCTGTGGGGTGGCCGTCGCCTCGGTCCACCCGAGCAGTTGCAGGCTGTCTCCGTCGCTGTCTTCGATCGGCACCCCGTGGTCGGCGAGGATCTTCTTGCCGAAGTCCAGATGCTCCTGCGGCACCATCTTGCGCAGCGTCTCGGCCAGCTCCTCCGCGGAGAGGTGGGAGTCCATGCCCTCGTATTTGTTCGGGATCACGATGTCGACCCCGTAGGGGTGATCGCCGATGTTCTCGTCGATCCAGTTGAGCTCGATCTCCAGCTGCTCGGGCGTGAAGCCGACGGCACCGAGCACGCCGAAACCACCGGCCTTGCTGACAGCGACCACGACATCACGGCAGTGGGTGAAGGCGAAGATCGGGAACTCGATACCAAGCTCGTCGCAAATCGCGGTGTGCATGCCTACTCCTGGGGCGTTCGCAGAATTGAAACGTGTTCTAGTTTAGTACGGAGAGCGTTGACGTGGCCAGCCGCCCCCGGCCGGCTCTTCGGCACTACGACGTTTCAGGCCATTGTCAGGTGCATGCGCGGGCCGTCCACACGACGAGGAACGCCAGCATGCCCGCGAAGCAGACCAGGTGGTCGCGGCAGATGGCCCGCGCCAGCCTGGTTTGTTCGGCCGGACCGTCCGCCCGGCGTCCGAGCCGCACGGCGCTCGGGACCGTGTGCGCCAGAGCGAGCACCACCGGCACCCCCGCGAGCGCGGCCGAGGTCCCCATCAGCCATGCCGGATCGTGACCCCGAGCGGCCTGAAACCCCAACGCGCCCAACAAGATGAGCATGACCGCGGCGATGATGTGGCCCATCGGTCGCGACGTCGTCGTCGCGCGGTGGTAGTAATCCGCCATGGAAGCGAGCGCGGGCTCGGGCAATTCCTCACCCGCACTTCGGTATTGGAAGACCTGGACGTCGAAGATCAGATCCATCCACAAGACGGCGAGCAGGAAGCCGCTGCAGGCCGTGAGCAACGGGGCCACGACGCTCATCTAACTCCTAAATCGTTGGACGTTCCGAACAGACCATCCGCGCTCGGCTCGCCTTCTGACAACCTCCTGTCAATTGTTGTAAACGTGTCGAATTAGCGGCCCGCGGCGCCTAGCATCCGCGTAGCGCGGTTTCCGTGACGATGGCCCGTCGGACGGGTCAATGGAGGTTGTCGGATGTCGTTTTTGGTTGCAGTGCCGGACGCAGTGGCCACGGCGGCAGAGAACGTTGCGGGTATCGCTTCATCGCTGAGCGCCGCCAATTCGGCGGCCGCGGCCCCGACCACCGGGTTGCTGGCCGCTGCCAGTGATGAGGTGTCGGCGGCGATCGCTTCCCTGTTCGCGAGCCACGGCGCGCAATATCAGGCGCTCAGCGCTCAGGCGGCGTCGTTCCACGCCCAGTTCATGCAGGCGTTGAGCGCCGCGGGCAACAGCTATGCGGCCGCCGAAGCCGCGAACGCGTCGCCGTTGCAGACGCTGCAGCAAGACGTGCTGGGCGTCATCAACGCGCCGACCAACACCTTGTTGGGCCGCCCGCTGATCGGCCCCGGCACCGACGGCGCCGCGGGGACCGGACAGAACGGTGGTGCGGGCGGGATCTTGTGGGGCCGCGGCGGCAACGGCGGCTCGGGCGGGGTCGGCCAGGTCGGTGGCGCCGGAGGCGCGGCCGGTCTGATTGGCGTCGGCGGCATGGGCGGGACCGGCGGTCCCGGCTTGGCGGGAGGCCACGGCGGCACCGGCGGCTGGCTCTGGGGCAACGGCGGTATCGGTGGTGCCGGCGGGACCGGCGGCGGGGCCGGCGGGGCCGGCGGCAACGCGCTACTGCTCGGCTCCGGCGGCGTCGGCGCGGCCGGTGCGGCCGCCGCCGGCGCCGGGAACGGCGGGGCCGGCGGCACCGGCGGCCGCGCCGGCTTCTTCTCGGGCATCGGCGGGGCCGGCGGGACCGGCGGCGACGCCACCACTGGAACCGCCGGCGCCGGCGGGGCCGGCGGGCACGGCCCCCGGGGCGTGCGGGGGGTGGGGGGGGGGGGGGGGGCCCGCGGCCCCCCCCCCCCCCCCCCGCCCCCCCCCCCCGGGGGCCCGCCCCGGGGGCCCCCGCCCCGCGGCCCCGCCGCGGCCCGCCCCGCCCGCCGCCCCCCGCC
>NZ_LZIC01000058.1 GCF_001667185.1 Mycobacterium sp. 852002-50816_SCH5313054-b
AGATCGCCGGAAAGCCGACGGAACGGGTGGAGAAGGTGATGCGCCTCGAGGAGGCCGCCGGGCTGCACCAGGTCGACGGCTATCTGCAGCTGCGTCCGCGGACCGAGGCCATCCGGCAGGAGCTGCTGCGCTTCCTGCTGCAGTGCCGGGCCGACGGCAAGCGGGTGGTCGGCTACGGCGCGCCGGGCAAGGGCAACACATTGCTGAACTACTGCGGGATCCGCACCGACCTGCTCGAGTACACGGTCGATCGCAACCCGTACAAGCACGGCCGGTTCACGCCGGGAACCCGAATCCCGATCTACCAGCCGGAGCGCATCGCAATCGACCGCCCGGACGTGGTGGTGGCGTTGCCGTGGAACCTCGAAACGGAGCTGACCGAGCAGCTCGGCTACATCGCCGAGTGGGGCGGGCAGTTGGTCTTCCCGCTTCCGGCGCTGCACACCGCAGAAATCGGTAGTGTGCGGCGATGAGCACCTGCCGGGCGTGCGGCGGCGCGGACCTTCGCCGGGTCCTCGACCTGGGGACGGTGCCGGCCGGCGACGAGTTTCCCCCGGTCGCCGAACCCGTGCGCCCGGAGGAGTCGTCCCATCCGCTCGCCATGGACCTGTGCACCGGCTGCGGCCTGGCCCAGCTCGCCGACGACGACACGGTGGCCGCCGAGCCGCGCGGCATCCAGCCGCAGGCCCTGCGTGAGCAGGCGATCGAGGCCGTCCGGCGGGTGGCCGACGCCAGCTGGCTGCGGGGCGCGACCGTGCGCGAATTCGGCAGCCCCCACGGCGGGACGTGGTTGCCGTTGCTGGCCGACCGCGGTTTCGCGTCGGCCCAGCGCGCCGACGTCGTGCTCGACTCGTTCGGCATCATGCACGAGCCGGACCAGCGGCGGGCCTTCCAGGTCCGGGCGCAGGCCACCGTGCCGGACGGCGTGTTGCTGCTGCAATTTCACTCGCTGCTGACGATCGTGGACCAGGGGCAATGGAACGCGTTGCGCCACGGTCACTTTGCCTACTACTCGCTGACGGCGCTGGCCGGGCTGCTGGCCGCCGCGGGCATGAGCGTGGCCTCGGCGTGGGAGTTCGATCTCTACGGCGGCACTGTGTTGATCGCCGCTGTGCACGGCAGCGCCGAACCCGACCAACGCGCCAAGGACATCGTGCGGCGGGAGCAAGCCTTCGGCATCACCGACCCGGCGGTCGTGGGACGCCTGCAGCGCGCCGCCGAGCAGCACGCCGCCCAGCTGCGCGACTGGCTGGTGGCGCAGGCAACCGACCGCCGCACGGTGTACGGGTACGGCGCCGGCTCGCGCGTGGTCTCGTTGTTCAGCCTCGCGGGCATCGACCGGCGGCTGCTGCAGGCCGTGGCCGACGCCTCGCCGGCGAAGCACGGCCGCAGGATTCCCGGGACCGACGTCGGGATCATCTCACCCGAGCAGCTCGTCGCGGCCGATCCCGACCGCGTCATGCTCACGCTGCCCGATCTCTACGACGAGGTCCGGCAGGCATATCCCCAGCTCGACGGGCGGTGGTCGGTCGACCCCGGCGCCGGGGGGAAGCGGCCGGCGCTATGAGTTCGATTCGGGTGCTTTGGCTTTCGCCGTGGATGCGGCCGTTGGCGCGCGTGCAGGCCGAGGCGCTGCGGCGGCGGGGAGCCGACGTGTTGCTGGTGACGTCCGACCAGCACCCGGAGTCCGACGCCGCCCGCGACTACGAGCTGGTGCTCGATCCGCGGTTTCGGACCGCCGCGACGTGGCCGGGCAGCATCGCCGGCTGGCGTCGCGTCCGGGACTACGGGCCGGACGTGGTGATCGCCGAGTTGGTCCGCGATCTGCGCTGGATCCCGATGGCTTCAGGGGCGCCCCGCGTGCAGCTGGTGCACGACGACAGCCCCCATGACGCCGGCGAACAGCGGCCGGGCTACGAACGCGCGGTCTTCGATCGATGGGGCGCTCGCTCGGCGGCGACCATCACCTACAGCGACTACGTCGCGGACGCGATCATCAGTCGCCGGGACGTGGCCGGCACTCCGGTGCATGTGCTGCCCCTCACCAGTGACCTCGACGTGGCGCTCGTCCCCGCGCCGGTGCGCGCCGAGGGGCGCCGCGACTTCGTGATGGCGGGCCGGCTCAACCCCTACAAGAACATCGACGTCGTGCTGCGCGCCTGGCAACGGCATGTCAGCGGCCAGGCCTGGCGCGGGGACAACCTGCTGCTCATCGGCGACGGGCCGATCAGCCTGAGAAGTGCCACCCTGCCGCCACATGCGCGGTGGCTCTCCGGCTCGTATCGCTACTCCGACGTCGTCGAAACGCTCTCCACCGCAAAGGGTTCGGTGGCCCACTACCGGCGCGCCTCGCAGAGCGGCGTGCAGGTGCTCTCGATGCAGCTGGGCGTGATGCCGATCGTTTCGGACATCGGGGGATTGCCCGAGTACCAGCCGCCGGGCGGCCCGGTGATCGGTGTCGACGACGTCGCGGGGCTGGCCGCCGCGTTCGACAAGCTGGCGGATCCGGCCGTCGCGGCGCGCCGAGGCGCCGAGGCGGCGCGCCACTACGCGCGGCGCTGCTGCGGCGACGCGGCCGCGGACCGCTTACTCAACATCCTCGCCGAGGTGCGGGCCGCGCGCCCCACGTTCGGCGCGCGTGAACTCGCACGCGCCGGCCGGCGCCGGGAAAGGTTTTAGTTCATGGATTTTCGCACGTTTGTCCGGACGCTGACGGCCCATTGGAAGCTGTTCGTCGGCGCGCTGCTGGCCTGCCTCGCGGGGGCCGCCGCGGTGACCGCGCTCCAGACGAAGAGCTACCAGTCGTCCGCCACCGTCCTCATCTCGTTTTCCGGCGAGACCGACCTCGCCCAGGTGTATTCGGGAACGCAGGCCGCCCAGGAGCGGCTGTCGTCCTACGCGACGATCGCCGGCGGGCACGCCGTCGCCGAGCGCGCGGTCAAGCAATTCCATCTGCCCATCGGCGCGGACGCGCTGGCCGGCGAGACCCATGTGGAGTACACGCCCAAGTCGACCCTCTTCACCATCTCCGTCACCGACACCGATCCGAATCGCGCCGCGGCGCTGGCGAAGGCGATGGCCGACACCTTCACCGGGATCGTCGGCACGTTGGGGGTGAATCCGAAAGACCCAGTGGCGCTGGTCAACAGCTCACCGCCGCAAGCACCACCGCCGCAGGCTCCCCCGACCCAGGGCCCGACACAGGCGCCCGCGGCGCCGGACACCGACGGCCCGTCCGCCACGCAGCCCGGCGGCGACACCACCCCGACGGTGGATCAGCCGCCGGCCCCGACCCAGGCGGCCACGCCGCAGGCGCTGCCGCCCCAGGTTGCCCCGAATACGCCGATCGCCAGGGCGACGGTGATCGAGCAGCCGGGCGTGCCGGACAGTCCCATCAAGCCGGTCCCGGTGCGCAACATGGCCATGGGGCTGGCGGCCGGCCTGCTGTTGGGGACGGGGGTGGCGTTGACGCGCGAGGCCGCCGACCGCACCGTGCGCGACCGAGCGAAGCTGGAACGGCTCTCCAATTTGCCGACCCTGGCCGAGCTGCCCGGAAGGCGCGGCAACGCACCGCGATTCGGCACCGACATATCGTTCGACGACGCGGTGCGCGGCCTGCGGGCGCGCCTGCTCCGCGCGATGGAACCGGGAGCGCGGCGCGTGCTGCTGACGGCGCCGTTCGGCGGCGAGGGAACCACGACGACGGCGCTGAACCTGGCGAGGGCTTTCGCCGAATCCGGCGAAGACGCCCTGCTTGTCGAGGGCGACACGCGCCGACCGGTGATCGCCGGCCTGCTGAAGGTCGACTCCGGGGAGGGGCTGGGCAATGCGTTGTCCGATCCCGACATCGCGACGGAAGCCGTTAAGCCGACCACGATTCCGGGGCTTTTCATCCTGGCGGCCCGCGCCGTTCGCCGCGACACGCTGCCCAGCAGCGCCTACCTGCCGGAGGTCCTCGACAAGGTGCTGGCCGACGTGTCGGCCAGCTTCGACCGAACGGTGGTCGACGGCCCACCGGTCCTGGCGACCGCCGACGCCGGGCTGCTGGCCGATGCGGTGCAGGCCACCGTGCTGGTGGTTCGCGCGGGGCGCACCACCGAGGACGAACTCGCCGACGCGCTCACCGCGCTGCGCGCCGCCGGCGCCGAAGTCATCGGCACGGTGCTGACCGATGCGCGGCTCCCCCGGCACGCCAGGGCCGCCGCCCGCACCTACCGGACCAAGGTAGGCCGACCGGCGTGATCCTGTACCTGCGGAGTCGGCACCGCCTGGCGATGTCTGGAGCCGTCCTGACGGTATTCGCGTTGGGGTGCTTCATCTTCGGCGTGCTGTCCGTGCGCAACACCACCCAAGGGGTGATGTTGATCGGCCTGTCGTTCTGCCTGGTGATCTACTGGACGAGGCCGGCGACGATGATCGGCGTCGCGCTGTTTTTGGCGTTCGCGGCGCTGCCGCAGGGCCTGCACGTCGCCAAGGTGATCGGGCCCGTCTCGGTCAACGCCTACCACGTGGCGTTGGTGCTGGCCGTCTGCTTCGTGCTGCCGGCGGTGCGGCTGCGCTTCTCCGAGTACCTGTTGCCGGGCATGTTCGTGTTGATCGTGGCGTACTTCGCCGCCGTCGGATTCGCGACCGGTCATTCCGCGCCGATCATCGTGCGCGAGGCCACCTTTCTGCTCGAGATGGTCGGCGGTTTCGTGCTGGCGCTCGTCATCGTGTACGGCGACTACGTCAAGCTGTCCGTCCACGCGATGGTGCTCACCCTGTGGTTCTCGGCGGCCATGGCCGTCCTCAGTTCCTCGAGCGGCCTGCGGCTGGCGGGCCGGCTGGAAAGCCTGCAAACCGACACGGGCGACATCGCCAACCGGGTCATCACCGCCACCCTGACGCCGGCGATCGCGGTGCTGGCCGCCCTGGTGGCGGCGCAGATCGTCGGGCGCCTCACGCCCGTCTGGTACCTCGCGTTGGGCCTGCCCGCGTTGATCATCTCGGTGCTGGCCTTCTCCCGTAACACTTTGATCGCCCTCGGGGTCGCCGCGGTGGTGGCGTTCGTCGCCACGCTGGGGTGGTCGTCCCTGCGCCGGGCGGCCAGGCTGGCCCTCGCCGGCGCGGGGATCTTGGCGGTGGCGGTGCCGGGCGCGCTGTTCCTGCTACAGCATTCGATGGCGGGCGAATGGCTGAGCGATCAGATCACCGGATTCAGCCACCGGGTGCTCGGCGGCGTCTCGAGCAACGCGCTCGCGGTGGACTCCTCGACGCTGGCGAGGCTGGCCGAGGACGCCAAGCTCAACCGTGCCATCGGCGAGGCGCCGGTGTTCGGCCACGGGCTCGGCTACGCCTATCAGGAGCCGTTCGGCAACGACCCGGACGAGTTCACCAACACGCTGGGCACCACCTACTCGCACAACTTCTACCTGTGGTGGCTGGCCAAATCGGGTGTCGTCGGCATGGCCGCGTTCGCGGTGTTCGCGCTCACGCCGCTGGTCGCCGCGCTGCGCAGCACGTCGGCGCCGGCGAAGGCCGCGGCCGCGGTCTCCGCCGGCCTGCTGGTGATGTGCATCGTCGACCCGCTGCCCGAAGACCCCGCCAACGCCATGACGCTGGGCATGGCGCTGGGAGCGGCCCTGGCGTGCGCGCGCCTGCGGCGCCGCTCGCACGCCCCGGAGGCCGGCGCCGAGCCGCTGCTCGCGGGGGCCGCGCGGTGAGTGCCGGACGAAAACCGGTGCGGGTGTTGGTGATCGGGCCGGCGCCCGCGGCGGCGGACAGCCGCGGCGGCATGGCGACGGTGGCCGCCCTGATGGCCGTGCATCCGGACGAGCGGATCAGCGTCGCCGTGGTGCCCACCTACGTGGACCGGTCGCGGTCGGTCAAGCTGCTGGTGGGCATCCGCGGAATGCTGCGCGCCAGTTGGCTGTTGCTGCGCGGCCGCGCCGATGTGCTGCACGCGAACCTGGCCCAGGGCGGCAGCGTGCTGCGCAAGGCGGTGCCGCTGGCTGCAGCGCGGCTGGCCGGCGTGCCGGCCGTGGTGCACGGACACAGCTACGGCTTCGGTGGCTGGTTCGACCGGCTGCCCGCGCCGGCGCGGGCCGCGGTGCGCCGCATGCTCGTCGCCGATCACTGGCTGGTGCTGGGCGAGCGCCACGTCGAGGAGTACGCGGGCCGGCTGCGGTTGCCCGGCGGCCGGATCAGCGTGCTGCACAACGCCGTCCGCATCCCCGAAACCGCGGTGGCCCAATCGGGTGTCGACCGGGTGCACGCGGTGGCGCTGGGCCGGATGGGAACGCGCAAGGGCAGCTACGACATCGTCGCGGCCGTGGCGGCGCTCGATGAGGCGATTCGCCGCCGGCTGCGCGTGACCCTGGCCGGCGACGGCGAGGTCGACGGCGTGCGCGCCGCCGTGGCGGCGGCCGGGCTCGGCGACACCATCCGGGTGGCCGGCTGGCTGGATGCGACGGCCCGCGACGAACTGCTCTGCGGCGCACACGTTTTCCTGCTGCCCAGCCGCGACGAAGGCCTGCCGATGGCGCTGCTGGAGGCCATGGCGTACGGGTTGGCGCCGGTGACCACGACGGTCGGCAGCATCGGCGAGGCGGTGAGCGACGGCGTCACCGGCGTTGTCGTGCAGCCGGGCTCGCCGGACCAGATCGCCGGCGCGCTGACCGCACTCGTCACCGACGATCCCCTGCGCGTGCGGCTGGGCGCCGCCGCGCCCGCCCGCGCCGGCGACTTCGGGCTGCAGCGCTGGTACGACTCGCTGGCCCGGCTGTGGACCGGCCTGGCGGGCGCGTCCGCGCCGGGGCGCGAGGCGTCGCTGCGGTCACTGCCCGTTCGCTGAGATCGTCGAGTCGCGCGGAATATCCAGGGTGGCAATCGGATACAGGCCCGCGCCGTCGCGACCGTCGCGGGCCAACGCCATCGGCGCGTAGTTCACCACGTGCGATGCGCCCGGCTTGTGCTGCTGCCAGTCCACCGACGCGCGCAGCGTGTAGTGGCCCGGCGCCAGGCCGTTCAGGTCGATGCGCACGGTCTCGGTCGTCGACGCCGGCACCGCCTCCTCGCGGGAGGAACTGCTGTCGTCGCTCACCAACGTCTTGAGGTTGACCGTCGCCGGCAGGCTGCGAACCACGGCCCCCGAGAAGTCCACCAGCTTGTACCCGGGCGCCCACTGCTCGGTGGCGACCGCCGAGCCGTAGTTGGTCCAGGCCGCCGAAATGGTCGCCACCTTGCCCTGCAGCGATTGGGAGCCCGGGCGCCCCTCGACCGAATACCGGTAGCCCGCCGAGGTATTGGCCTGGGCCCACAGCAAAAACAGGCCGGGGTCCATCGCCGACCTGGACTCGCGGTCGGCGAAGTTGACACTCGACGTCATCGACACGTGGTAGCGGACGACGTCGTGCAGGCCCTTCTCGTAATAGGAGCGGGGGTCGGTTCCGTTGGGCAGCTGGCACCACTCGGTGATCACCGGGGCGGACGCCATCCGCTGCTTGAGCGCGTTGACGACGGCGTCGTTGCTGCGCACGTATTGGGAGTCACTGGATTCGGCCCACGCCGGCAACGGCGCCTGGACGCCAAGGCAATCCGAGCGGACGCCCACCGGCGCCGAGAGTTTCTTGGTCACGTCGTCGGCCAACAGCTCGCGGACGATCTCGGGATTCTGCGGCGTGACCACCAATTGCGTGTGCGGGAACGCGTTGACGTTCGCCGCGACCAGCTGCCGGATCGAATCGGTGGTGATGCTCTGATCGCGAAACTGGCTGTAATACCCCAGCATCGCCTTGCTCTCGTCCGGCGCGGGACCGGGCGCGCCCAACACGTCACGCAGGTAGGCGATGTGGTTCTCGCTGAAATCCCCGTACCCGGAGAATTCGAACACGCTGAGTCGCTCGTCCCCGTCGTAGCGGCGGCCCAGCGCCGCCAGGAGCTGCCCGAACGCGTTGAGGTAATTGGCGTCGTTCCAGCTCGGCACCACCTGGGTCACCCCGGGCGTCGGGCTGTTCGCCGGCGCGGGATACGGGGTGGACGCCGAGCGCATCCAGTCGGGGATCGCGATGTTGGTGTTGTCGGGATAGGAGTCGTTGCAACAGGAGTTGTAGGCGTACACGCGCAGGGTGAGCCGCATATTGCGGTTCTGCAGCTTCGTCAGCGCGTCGTCGATCGCGCTGAAGTCGAACTTGCGGTCGTCGGGGGCGTCGGGCGGCAGGGTACGCGGGTCGGTGGGCTGCAACTGCCGCCACGAGATGCGCATGCTGGCGTCGTAGGATGCCGGCCACGCCGGGTACCGCTGCTGCGCCGGATTGCCTTGCGGGAACAGCGGAATCAGCAAGTCCTCGTACTGGCCGCGCAGCGGGTTTGCGATCTCCTGAACGGTGGGCGGGATGGCCGGAAAGACCATCGCGGACAACGGCCCCGGATTGGGATGTCCGCCGCACCCATTCAGCAGCAGCGCCGTGCATGCGATGACCGCGGCGAGGGCGCTCTTACCCCGTTTATTCGACGAACGAAACATGTGGGCTAGATCGCGCCTAACGACAGCGCCTCGCGGTCGGCGAGGAACGGCATCGGCATCCATCGCGCGGCCAGCAGCGCTTCCATCGCGTTGCCCGGGACGGGTCGGGACAGCAGGAAGCCCTGCGCGCGGTGGCAGCCGTGTTGCATCAGAGTCAGTGCGGCGGCGGGTGTCTCGACTCCCTCGGCTACCAGTTGCAGGCCGAACGCCTCGGCCAATCCGATGATCGCGCGGACGATCGCCAGATCGCCGGCGTTGGTACCCAGGTCGCGGACGAAGCCGGTGTCGATCTTGAGCATGTCGACCGGAAGCGACTTCAGGTGCGACAGAACGGCATAGCCGGTGCCGAAGTCGTCGATGGCGATCTGGACGCCGACTTCCTTCAGCTCGTGCAGCGTCTTGCGGGTGGTTTCGATGTCATGCACCACCGCCCGCTCGGTGATCTCCAGACAGACCGATCCGCCGTCGATGCCGAACTCCTCGATGGTGTCGGCGACGCTGCGCACGAAGCCGCGCGTGATCAGCTGGATGGGCGAGACGTTGATGCGCAGGACGGCGCTCTGCCCAACGCCGTTGGCGCGCCACCGGCTGAATTCGGCGCAGGCGCTGCGCATCACCCACCGGCCCAGCTCGCCGGCCAGGTTGGTCGACTCGGCCACCCCGATGAACGAATCCGGCAGCAGCAGGCCCCAAATCGGGTGCCGCCAGCGGACCAGCGCCTCGGCGGCGACGATGGCGCCGGTCCACAGGTCGACCTCGGGCAGGTAATGCAGCAGCAGCGCTTCGCTGTCGATGTCGCCCTGCAGATGCAGCTCGATGTCGTTGCGGAAGGCGCTTTTCAGCGACATGTCGTCGGTGGACAGCGCAACCTGGTTGCCGCCCCCGCGCTTGGCCGTCAGGACGGCTTCGTCGGCCCGGCGCAACAGGTCGGTGCTGTTGTCACGCCCCGGCATGCCCACCGCCAGCCCGATGCTCACGGTGCGGGTGATCATGTGCCCGCCGATAGCCAGGCGCTCGCGCAGCATGGTCCCCAGGCGCCGCGCGAACGACTCGGCGGTCCCGGTCGACATCGCCTGGTCGGGGATGACGACGAACTCGTCGCCACCCAGCCGGGCGATCATCGCCTGGCTGCCCGCGCACACCCGAATCCGTTGCGCGAAAACACGGATGAACCAGTCCCCCGCGGTGTGGCCGAGGTAGTCGTTGATCGGCTTGAGCCGGTCCAGGTCGAGGTACAAGACCGCGACGGGTCCCGGGCTTCCCGGCGCGAGCCGTTCGGTCAGGTGCGCGACCAGCGCCCGCCGGTTGTACAGGCCGGTCAAATCGTCGTGCTCGGC
>NZ_LZIC01000059.1 GCF_001667185.1 Mycobacterium sp. 852002-50816_SCH5313054-b
GATATCGCGGATCTCGTCGACGCCGACGCACATCACGTCTTCCTTGGGGCCGATGTTCCAGCCGTAGGTGGCGTCGCTGGTGTAGAAGTCCGCCAGCGGCTTCCAGTCACCGGCCTTTTCGCAGTCCTTGTTGGCCTGCAGCCAGCGGTCGACCCATGCTTCGAGATCCGCGCGTGAATGCGACGCCTTGGAATTCATGAGTCAGCCTTCTTTCTCTTTGATGAATAGTGCTTGCGTGGGGCACATCGCGACCGCGCGTTCGACCTCATCGCGGGCGTCCTCGGACGGTTCGGGGTCGAGGATCTCGACCTTGCCTCGCTTGGGCACCCGAAAGTAGTCCGGTGCCTCTAGTTCGCACATGGCGTGGCCCTGACACAAATCCAGATCCGCTTCGACTCGAAAACCCATGACCGGTCAGGCTTTCCGCTTGCGGTAGCGCACCCTCGCCGGCCGGGCGAGTTGGACGACCATCTTGGAGTGGTCGTTGTGATAGCTGTCGGCCGGCTGGGCCATCTCGAACTCATACTCGCGCAACAGAACCGAGAAGATGGCCTTGATCTGCATCTGGGCGAAAGCGGCCCCGACACAGCGGTGTCGCCCCGCGCCGAACGGAATCCAGGTCCACCGGTTGACGATGTCGGCCTGCTCGGGCTTGTTGTAGCGATCGGGATGGAAGGCGTCCGGATCGGGAAAGTCCTCGGGGATCCGGTTCGAAATCGCCGGGGACGCCGCCACATAGTCCCCGGCGTGAATCGGGAAGCCCTCGACCTCGAACTCGCCCTTGGCGACCCGCATCAGGATGATCAGCGGCGGGTGCAGCCGCAAAGTTTCCTTGACCACGTTGTCCAGCTTCGGAATCGAGCGCAGCGCATGGAAACTCACCGCCTGGCCGTCGGCGTACAGCTCCTCGAGCTCGGCGAGCACCTCGGCGTAGATGTTGGCGTGGCGGATCAACTCGATCAACGTCCACGCCGAGGTCCCCGAACTGGTGTGGTGCCCCGCGAACATCAGTGAGATGAACATCCCGGTGACCTCGTCGGCGGAGAAGCGCGGCGTGCCGTCCTCGTCCTTGATCGAGACCAGCACGTCGAGCATGTCGCGGTCGGCCTTGTCCTTCGGCGGATTGGCCAGCCGCTGGTCCATGATCTCCTGCACCACCGCAACGAGCTTCACCCGTGCTTCATCACGACGCTTGAAGCTTTCGATCGGGAGATAGGGGTCGACGTAGCACAGCGGGTCGGTGCCGCGCTCGAGCTCGTGGTAGTACTCGGCGAACCGGTGGTCGAGCTGCTCACGAAACTTCAGCCCGATCAGGCAGGCGGTCGAGGTGTAGATGGTCAGCTCGGCGAAGAAGTCGAGCAGCTCGATCTCGCCCTCGTCGCCCCAATCGGCGATCATCTTCTTGACTTCGCCCTCGATGGTGGCGGCGTGGCCCTTCATCTGTTCGCCCCGCAGCGCCGAGTTGTGCAGCATCTCCTTGCGCCGCTCGGGGCTGGCATCGAACACCACGCCCTTACCGAAGATCGGCGTCATGAACGGGTACGCCTCGGCCTGGTCGAGGTCCTCGTCGGCGGAACGGAAGAAGAATTCGTTGGCGCCCGCGCCGGACAACAGGATCACGTGCTTGTCGACCAGCTGGAACCAGCCGACATCTCCGCATTCGTCGCGGACCCGCTGCATCAAACCGATTGGGTCCGTCCGGAACTCCTCCAGGTGGCCGTGCTCTTCTTCACCGCCGGAAACCCGCGGCACGATGGCAGTGGAAGTCATGACGGCATCCCCTCTTCGCCGAGCGCGAGCTTCTGGCGACCCTTCTTGTCGGCCAACGGGGCTTCCGGCTGAAGCTCCATGTTCGCGATGAAGCCACCGCGCGGGGTCTCGGCGACGAACGTGATGGCCCGCGCCAGATCCGCCGCGCGCAGGAAGTAGTCGTGGCGGGCCTGGCCCCACTTGGCCCAGTCTTCGAGCGCGGGGCCGATCTTCTCGGCCGGCAGGCTCCAGCCCATCGACGTCTTCGTGGGGCCGGGGTGCACGATCGAGGCGCGGACGCCGGTGCCCTCGAGCTCCATCTGGAAGTTGGTCACCATCGCGACGAGCGCGGCCTTGGCCGCGCCGTAGGCGCCCATGTGCGGCCGCTGGCGCAGGGCCACATCGGAGCCGACGAAGATCAGATCGCCGCGCTGCCGGTCGAGCATGCTGGGCAGCACCGCTGCGGCGAGCCGGTTGGCGCCGACGAGGTGGATCTGCAGCTGCGACTCGAACTCGTCCGTGGTGATCTCGGCGAGCTTGCCGAAGTAGGTGTCGCCAGCGCCGGCCACCAGCACCTCGATGTCACCGAGCGCGTCGACCGACTGTGCGACAAAGGATTTCACCGAGTTAGGGTCGGTGACGTCCAGGTGGAATCCGACCGCCTCACCGCCTTCGGCGTTGATCTTGCCGACGATGTCGTTGAGCTTCTCGACCCGTCGGGCGCCCAGCGCGACCGGGAAGCCGTGCGCCGCGAGTTCGATGGCGGTGGCCTCGCCGATGCCGGACGAGGCGCCGGCCACGATCGCCGGCCGGCGCTCGGGCAGGGGGTCAAAGCGGGGCATTCAGCGGACCTCCACGGTCATGGGTAGGTGAGCGAATCCGCGGACATTGCTGGAGTGGACGCGGACGGCGCTGGCCTCGTCCACCTGATATCCGCGGATTCGCTTGAACAACTCGGTCAGCGCGACCCGGGCCTCCATGCGCGCCAGATGCGCGCCCAGGCAGAAGTGTGCGCCGCTACCGAAACTCAATAACTTGGGCCCGATTTCGCGCCCGATCACATAGTCGTCCGGGTTGTCGAAGACCCGCTCGTCGCGATGGCCCGAACCGGGCAGCAACAGCAGAACGTCGCCCTCGGGAATGGTGGTGTCGTAGAGGGTGAGTTCGCCGGCCACGGTGCGGGCCAGGATCTGGCTCGAGGTGTCGTAGCGCAGGGTCTCCTCGACCCACAAGGGCACCCGGGACAGATCGGCGTAGACCGGGGTCAGCTGATCCGGGTTTCGGTGCCCCCAAAACGCCGCATTCGCAAGCAGTTTGGTGGTGGTCTCGTTGCCGGCGATCACCATCAGGAACATGAAGCCGAGCACTTCGTCGTCGGTGAGCCGGTCGCCGTCGATCTCGGCCTCCAGCAGCGCCGACGTCAGGTCGTCCGTCGGCCTCGTGCGCCGCTCGGCCACCATCCCCTGGTAGTAGACGATCAGGTTGATGGAGGCCTCGACGGCCTCCGGTGGCACGTCGGTGACACCCTCATCGCGGTGCATCACGCCGTCGGCCCAGGCGCGGACCTGGACCCGGTCCGGCTCGGGGACGCCCATCAGCTCGGAGATGACGTCCATGGGCAGCTTCCCGGCGAACTCGTCGACGTAGTCGACGGTGCCGTCTTTCGCCTTCGCCAGCATGGTGTCCAGGTGCCGGGTCGCGATCTCGGTGACACGGGGCTCCAGCTCCCGGATCCGCCTGGGGGTGAACCCTTTCGAGACCAGGGTCCGCAGCCGCAGATGGCTGGGATCGTCCATCGCCAGGAAGGACATCGTCTTGGACGCGTGCGGGCCGCGCGACGCCGGATCCAGCGAGACGCCGTACTTGTTGGACAGCGTCGTGCTGTTGCGGAAGCCTTGCAGCACATCCCGGTGCCGCGACAGCGCCCAGAACTTCAGCTCGTCGTTGCGATACAGCGGCGCCTCATCGCGCAGCCGCCTGTAGTACGGGTACGGATCCTCATGGAAGTCGTAGTCGTAGGGATCCAGGACCAGCTCGTGGTCGCCGACGTGCACGGTCATCTAACTACCTGTCTCCTCGCTGGCGGCGCCCAAGATGAGCCCCGCCACGTCGACGAGGCGGTCGGCGATCTCGCGGTAGGTGAGCTGCCCGCTGGCGGCCTGCACCAGCGCGCCGAAAAACGCCATCTCGAGCGCGGATACGGTGGCGGAGTCGGCGCCTGGACCGATCGCCGAGGCGATGCGGCGATGGATTTCCGCGCCAATCCGGTCGCGTGCGGCGCAGACGGCGGGATCGGTGCCGCCCCCCAGCAGCGCCGCCGTGCAGGCCGCGCCGACCTCGGGTTCGTCGGCGACCACCAGGGCCAGATGGCGCAAGACCTTGTCCACGCGGGTGGGCATGGGGTCGTTCACGTCGGTGAAGTAGGGCACCTGCCGCACCAGGTCGAGGTAGACCTCCGCGATCAGATGGTTCTTCGACGAGAAGTAGGTGTACGCGGTCGCCGGGGCCACTTTTGCGCGGGCCGCCACCGCGCGCACCGTCAGGTCGGCATAGGACTTCTCGCGCAGGGTTTCGATGCCGGCCGCGAGGACCTTGCGGAAGGTCTCCTCCTGGCGGCGGTTGCGCAAAGTCGCTCCGGTCTGACGGTCGGCGTGGGATGCGATCGTAACCAGTGCATCGCTGGACACATGTCCAAGCTATCGGATGCGTGCGCCGCGAAGCAAGCCCGGCCCGCAAAAATGCAGCTTAAATGCGTACTTTGCTGATCATCGGGGTGGCCGACGAGATCCGCTCTTGCACCTCCGGCGGCCGGACGACTATGGTTCGATGCGACTATATCGGACAAGTGTCCACTCAATTGGCGTGCTTGATTGAGCCGCGCACAGACGGGAGCGGAAGATGGCCTTGTTGGCCGACGGCGCGAGCGCACTGTTCATTGACGGGAAGCTGTCGCCGGGCAACGCCGGCACGTTTCCGACGATCAATCCGGCGACCGAGGAAGTGCTCGGAGTTGCCGCCGACGCCGACGCCGACGACATGGGTCGAGCCATCGATGCCGCGCGGCGGGCTTTCGACGACACGGACTGGTCCCGCAACACCGAGCTGCGGGTGCGGTGCGTGCGCCAGCTCCGCGAGGCGATGCAGCAGCACCTCGAAGAGCTGCGCGACCTGACCATCGCCGAAGTCGGTGCGCCGCGAATGCTCACCAGCATCGCCCAGCTGGAAGTCCCGGTCAACGACCTCGCGTTCGCGGCCGACACGGCCGAATCATACGAATACAACCAGGATCTCGGCGAGGCTTCGCCGATGGGCATCCGCACCCGGCGCACCATCGCCCGCGAGGCCGTCGGTGTTGTCGGCGCCATCACCCCATGGAACTTCCCCCACCAGATCAACCTCGCCAAGATCGGACCGGCGCTGGCCGCCGGGAACACCGTCGTCCTGAAGCCAGCGCCCGACACCCCGTGGTGCGCCGCCGTGCTCGGCGAACTCATCGCCGAGCACACCGACTTTCCGCCAGGTGTGATCAACATTGTTACGTCCAGCGACCACAGCGTGGGAGCGCTGTTGGCCAAAGACCCTCGGGTGGACATGGTTTCGTTCACCGGGTCGACCGCCACCGGTCGCAGCGTGATGGCCGACGGCGCGGCCACCATCAAGAAGGTCTTCCTCGAGTTGGGCGGCAAGTCGGCGTTCATCGTCCTCGACGACGCCGACCTGGCCGGGGCGGTGGGCATGGCGGGGTTCTCGGTCTGCATGCACGCCGGGCAGGGATGCGCAATCACCACCCGGCTGGTGGTGCCGCGGGCGCGGTACGACGAAGCCGTCTCCATCGCGGCCGCCACGATGGGCGGCATCAAGGCCGGTGATCCCACCGACCCCGGAACCATCTGCGGGCCGGTGATTTCGGCGCGCCAGCGTGATCGGATACAGGGCTACCTCGACTCGGCCATCGCCGAGGGCGGGGCGTTCGCGTGCGGTGGCGGGCGACCGGCCGACCGTGACGTCGGTTTCTTCATCGAGCCCACCGTGATCGCGGGGCTGGGCAACGACGCCCGCTGCGCGCGCGAGGAGATCTTCGGCCCGGTCCTGACCGTGATTCCCCACGACGGTGACGACGACGCCGTTCGCATTGCCAACGACTCGCCATACGGCTTGTCGGGCACCGTGTTCGGCGCTGACCCGCAGCGAGCGGCGAGGGTGGCCGCGCGCGTCCGTGCGGGCACGATCAATGTCAATGGCGGGGTGTGGTATTCGGCCGATGCCCCATTCGGCGGTTACAAGCAGTCCGGAAACGGTCGAGAGATGGGTCTGGCCGGTTTCGAGGAGTACTTGGAAATCAAGACCATTGCGACAGCGGTTAACTAGAGGAGTTCGAGAGCATGCGGTTTGAGAACAAGGTCGCCATCGTCACCGGTTCGGGTGGTGGCATCGGACAGGCGTACGCCGAGGCGCTGGCCCGCGAAGGCGCGGCGGTCGTCGTGGCCGACATCAAGGCCGAGGCCGCCGAGGGCGTGGCCAAGCAGATCGTCGCCGACGGCGGCACGGCGCTGGCGGTCCCGGTCGACGTGTCCGACCCGGCGTCGGCCAAGGCGATGGCCGACCGCACTCTGGCCGAGTTCGGCGGCATCGACTACCTGGTCAACAACGCCGCGATATTCGGTGGCATGAAGCTGGATTTCCTGCTCACGGTCGACCCCGAGTACTACAAGAAGTTCATGAGCGTGAACCTCGACGGCGCGCTGTGGTGCACCCGCGCGGTGTACAAGAAAATGGCCAAGCGCGGCGGGGGGGCGATCGTCAACCAGTCGTCCACCGCCGCGTGGCTGTACTCGAACTTTTACGGCCTGGCCAAGGTCGGCATCAACGGCCTGACGCAACAGCTGTCCCGCGAACTGGGGGGCCAGAACATCCGGATCAACGCGATCGCGCCCGGGCCCATCGACACCGAGGCCAATCGGACGACCACGCCGCAGGAGATGGTCGCCGACATCGTCAAGGGTCTTCCCCTGTCGCGCATGGGAACTCCCGACGACGTCGTCGGGATGTGCCTGTTCCTGTTGTCCGATGAGGCGTCGTGGATCACCGGGCAGGTGTTCAACGTCGACGGCGGGCAGATAATTCGATCATGAGTCGCGCCGGCGACGATGCAGAGCGGAGCGATGAGGAGGAGCGGCGCCAATGGCAGAAGATCTGAAGCTCGGGTACATCGGCCTGGGCAACATGGGCGCCCCGATGGCCACGAAGATGACGGAATGGCCTGGTGGGGTGACGGTTTACGACATCCGGACCGAGGCGATGACGCCGCTGGCCGAGAAGGGCGCCGGCCTGGCCGACAGCCTCGCCGACGTTGCCGCCGCGGACATCATCCACGTCACCGTCCTCGACGATGCCCAGGTGCGCGCCGTGGTTGGCGAAGTGGCGGCGCACGCCAAGCCGGGCACGGTGATCGCGATCCACTCGACGATCAGTGATACCACCGCCGTCGAACTGGCCCGCGAGCTGAAACCGCGCGGCATTCACATCGTGGACGCACCGGTGAGCGGTGGCGCGGCCGCCGCCGCGAAGGGTGAGCTGGCCACCATGGTGGGCGCCGAGCGCGAGGTCTACGAGCGAATCAAGCCGGCCTTCAAACACTGGGCGGCGATGGTCGTCCACGCCGGGGAGCCCGGCGCGGGGACGCGAATGAAGCTGGCCCGCAACATGTTGACGTTCACGTCGTATGCGGCGGCGTGCGAGGCCATGAAGCTGGCCGAGGCGGCCGGGCTCGATCTGCAGGCGCTGGGTCGGGTGGTGCGCCACACCGACGCGCTCACCAGCGGCCCGGGCGCGATCATGGTGCGCGACGATATGAAAAATCTTCAGCCTGAACACTTTCTGTACCAGCCCTTCGCGCACGCCCGCGGTCTGGGGGAGAAGGACCTGAGTCTGGCGCTGGGTTTGGGCGAGGCGTTATCGGTCGACCTGCCGCTGGCCAAGCTGGCGTACGAGGGGCTGGCCGCCGGCCTTGGTGTGCCACACACAGAGAAAGAGACGTAAATGGACGAGCTGCGCCGCAAGGGCCTTGAGAAGATGAACGAGGTCTACGGCTGGGAGATGCCCAACATCGAGGGCGACGCCTACTTCGACCTGACCGTCGATCACCTCTTCGGCAGCATCTGGACACGACCGGGATTGTCGATGCGCGACAAGCGCATCATGACGCTGACGGCGGTGACCGCGATCGGCAATCGCGACCTGGCCGAGATCCAGATCAACGCCGCACTGCTCAACGGGGAACTCACCGAGACCGAGCTGAAGGAGATGGCGGTCTTCCTCACCCACTATCTCGGGTTCCCGCTGGGTTCGGCGCTCAACGGCGCCGTCGACGCCGTCGTCGCGAAGCGCAAGAAGGCCGCGGCCAAGGGCGCCGGCGAGGACAAGAAGGCGAACGTCAACGACGCAGTGAAGGTGCACAGGGGCGACAAGGGCTGACCCGCCGAGCAGACGCAAAATCGCACGCTTCCAGTCGGAATTGTGCGATTCTGCGTCTGCTCGCGGTGAGGACTGACCTCAGTAAGGCCGAACGCCTTCTGGCATCACGTATTCCGAGATCGGCGCCGAGACGCCGTTGACCGTTGTCCCGCCGTTGATGATGCCCGGCGCCATTTCCAGCATGTTGTGCGGGAACCGGGATTTCGGCTTGGTCAGCGCGTCGAGCCGGGCCAGTTCGTCGGCGCTGAGGCTCACCTCGACGGCGCGGACGTTGTCGTCCAATTGCGAGAGCCTGCGCGCCCCGATGATGACGGACGAGACGGCTGCCTGCGCGTGTACCCAGGCCAGCGCGACACTGGCGACGGTCTTCTGGTGGGCCTTGGCGATGTTCTCGAGTTCGTCGATCAGCGCGTAGGTCTTGTCGTTGAGGAACGCGTTGACCATCGCGCCGCGGTCGGCGTTGTGCCGGCCCGCATCGGCGCGGGTGTACTTTCCGCTGAGCACGCCGCCCTTCAGTGGCGACCACGGTGTGATGCCGAGGCCGAATTCGGCGGCCATGGGAACGAGCTCCTGTTCGACGTCGCGTTCCAGCAGCGAGTACTCGATCTGCAACCCGACGAACGCCGACCAGCCGCGGAAGCGTGCGATCAGGTTGGCTTCGGCGATCTTCCACGCCGGGACGTCCGAAACGCCGATGTAGCGCACCTTGCCCGCCCGAACGAGGTCGTCGAGCGCCGCCATCGTCTCCTCGATCGGGGTGTTCGCGTCCCACATATGCAGCCAGTACAGGTCGATGTAGTCGGTCTGCAGGCGCCGCAACGAGTTTTCGCACGCGTTTACCAACGATTTGCGGCCCGAGCCGCCACCGTTCGGATCTCCCGGATAGAGGTTGCCGCTGAATTTGGTCGCGATCACCAAGCGGTCGCGGCGCGCCGGGTGGCGCCCGAGGTGGTCACCGATGATCTTCTCGGAGTGGCTCCTGGTGTAGAAGTTTGCGGTGTCGATGAAGTTGCCGCCGAGTTCGGTGTATCGATCGATGATCTGTTGGGACTCTTCCACACTGGTGCCCCAGCCGAGGTCTTCGCCGAACGTCATCGCACCCAGGCACAGGGGACTGACGCGCAAGCCGGAGCGTCCGAGTGTCACATATTGGTCCAGAGGCATAGCGGCCGCTTTCTGGTAGATTGTTCGATTATGCGTTTGTTCCATTCTAAACTAGTTCACGACTGAACGACCTCGCAAGTCGATGTCAGCGGTCGATGCGGCCAAGGTCTGGTCGTTGAACTACCGGGTGTTGGTTTCGGTCATCGCTTGCGCCGAGGCCGATATCAGCGCGCTCGGGCTCGAGTCCAAGGAGCTGTTCCTGCTCGCCGAGATCGACGAGCATCCCTACCCCGCCGAATTGGCGGCGACGCTCAGCATGCCCAAGGCGACGGTGACGGTCTACCTCAAGCGGCTTGAAGCCGCGGGGTTTGTGCGTCGTGAAATCGACCCCGCCGATCTGCGGCGACATCGACTTCTGCTCACCCCGGCCGGGCGCAAAGTCGCCGCCGCCGGCCTCGCGCTGCTGTCGGAAGAATTCAACAAGCGTCTCGGGCGTCTCACCGCCGCGCAGCAGAAAGAGCTGAAAAGCCTGCTGGAGCGAATCGTCTGAACGCCTGAGCTAGTCTGACGTGTCGTGCGCGTCCTGGTGATCGGCTCCGGTGCCCGTGAGCATGCGTTGCTGCTGGCGTTCCGCAAGGATCCGCAGGTCACGGGGCTGGCCATCGCTCCGGGCAACGCCGGCACCGCCCGCCTGGCCGAGCAGCACGACGTCGACATCGCCTCGGGCGAAGCGGTGGTCGCGTTGGCGCGCGAGGTCCGGGCCGACCTCGTGGTCATCGGACCCGAGGTGCCGCTGGTGTTAGGCGTGGCCGACGCCGTGCGCGCCGCGGGGATCGTCTGCTTCGGGCCCGGCAAGGACGCCGCCCGCATCGAGGGCTCCAAGGCGTTCGCCAAAGACGTCATGGCCGCGGCTGGCGTGCGAACCGCCGCGAGCGAAATCGTCGACAGCCCGGCACGTTTGGACGCGGCCCTGGACCGCTTCGGCCCGCCGGCCGGTGACCCGGCGTGGGTGGTGAAGGACGACGCCCTGGCCGCCGGCAAGGGCGTGGTGGTGACCCCCGATCGCGACGTGGCGCGCGCCCACGCCGCCAGCCTGCTCGAGGCGGGTCACCCGGTGCTGCTGGAGTCTTTCCTCGACGGCCCCGAGGTGTCATTGTTCTGCGTCGTCGACGGCGCCACCGTGGTGCCGTTGCTACCGGCGCAGGACTTCAAGCGGGTCGGCGACGGCGACACCGGGCCCAACACCGGCGGCATGGGTGCCTACGCGCCGCTCACGTGGCTGCCCGAGGAGGTGTACCGGGAAATCGTCAGCCGGATCGTCCAACCGGTTGCGGCCGAACTGGTTCAGCGCGGATGCCCGTTCAGCGGCTTGCTCTACGTCGGTCTGGCGATCACCGCGAAGGGGCCCGCCGTGGTCGAATTCAATTGCCGCTTCGGTGATCCCGAGACGCAGGCCGTGTTGGCCCTGCTCGAGTCGCCGCTTGGCCAGTTGCTCTATGCCGCGAGCACCGGCACGCTGGCCGATTTCGGTGGGTTGCGCTGGAGCGAAGGTGCCGCGGTGACGGTGGTGTTGGCGGCCGAAAACTATCCCGGACGACCGCGGGTCGGAGACGTCGTCGTCGGCGCGGAAGCCGACGGCGTGCTGCACGCCGGAACCGCGCGGCGCGACGACGGGGCGATCGTCTCGTCGGGCGGCCGCGTGCTGTCCGTGGTGGGCACCGGGGCGGACCTGTCCGCTGCCCGCGCGAACGCGTACGACATCCTGAGTTCGATTCGATTGCCCGGCAGCCACTTCCGCAGCGACATCGCCCTCGCCGCGGCGGAGGGCAAGGTCAGCGTCTAAAAGCCTGCGGCTTGCCCGTCGCGGCGTGGATCGCTCACCGCCAGGTACCCGTCGTCGAGGCGCCAGATCGCCTGGCAGCTGCCGAATTGGTTGTAGTCGTCCACGGCTACCAAATCGTGGCCGCGCCGCCGGAGTTCGTCGAGCGTCGACCCCGGGAAACCCCGTTCGCAGCTGACCTGCGTGCCCTGCACCCACCGGAACCGCGGTCCGTCGCACGCCGCCTGCGGATTCTGCCCGTGGTCGGCGATGCGGACCATCACCTGGACATGCCCCTGCGGCTGCATCGTGCCGCCCATCACCCCGAAGCTCATCACCGGGGCCCCGTCCTTGGTGACGAACCCCGGGATGATGGTGTGGTAGGGGCGCTTGCCGGGCCCGACCCGGTTCGGATGTCCCTCGGCCACAGCGAAATCCGCGCCTCGATTCTGCAGCGACACTCCGGTGCCCGGCACCACCACGCCGGAGCCGAAGCCCATGTAGTTGGACTGGATCATCGACACCATGGCCCCGGCGGCGTCGGCCGCGGTCAGATAGACGGTGCCCCCGCGCGGTGTGCCCGCGGACGCCGGCCTGGCCCGGGTCCGATCGATCAGTGCGGCGCGCTGCCGCAGGTATTCCTTGTCCAGCAGGTGATCCGGAGCCAGCGCCATGTGATCGATGTCGGCGACGTGGGCCTGCGCGTCGGCGAATGCCAGCTTCACGGCCTCGATCTGCAGGTGCACGCTGTCGGCCGAATCGGCCGGCCACGAGGACATGTCGAAGTGTTCCAGGATCCCCAGCGCGATGAGTGCCACGATCCCCTGACCGTTGGGCGGTATCTCGTGCACCGTGTACTCGCGGTAGGCCGCATCGATCGTGCCCACCCAATCGGCGCGGTGCGCGGCGAGGTCGCCGGCGCGCATCGCCCCGCCATTGGCCAGCGCGTGCGCCTCGAGTTTGGCGGCCACGTCGCCGCGGTAGAACGCCTCCCCGTTGGTCGCGGCGATCCGCTCGAGCGTGGCCGCGTGAGCGGGAAACCTGAAGGTTTCACCGGGTTTCGGCGCGCGCCCGCCGGGCAGGAACGCCTCGGCGAAGCCCGGCTGGTCTCCGAACAGCGGCACCTGGGCGGCCCATTGCTCCGCGACGGTCGGCGACACCAGAAAGCCGTTGCGGCCGTATGAGATAGCGGGCTCGAACAGCCTCTCGAACGAGAGCTTGCCGAACTTGGCGTGCAGCTCCGCCCACGCCGACACCGCGCCGGGTACGGTCACCGAGTTCCAGCCGAGCGCGGGAACGGCGTTGCCGCCGAAATACTCCGGCGTCCAGGCCGCGGGGGAGCGGCCGGAGGCGTTCAGGCCGTGCAGGCGCCGGCCGTCCCAGACGATGGCGAATGCGTCCGACCCGATGCCGTTGGAGACCGGCTCGACCACGGTCAGGGTGATGGCGGTGGCGATCGCCGCGTCCACGGCGCTGCCCCCCTCGGCGAGCATGCGCAGACCCGCCTGGGCGGCAAGGGGCTGCGAGGTGCACACGGCGTTGGCCGCCAAGACGGGCTTTCGCGGCCAGGCATAGGGGAAGCTCCAACCGAACGGTGTGGTCACCTCCGCGAGCGTAACGCTGCTGCGATTTTCGGCCCGATTTTTCGCAGTGTGGTTACGCTCGCGGCCCTAGGCCTAGGCGGTCAGCAGCGGCGCCAGCCACGTCAGCTCGGCCGGCAGTTGCGAGCTCCAGAACTCCGGGTTGTGCCCGCCGGGCGAGAACCCGCCCGCGGGCGGGTTGGGCAGTTGCGCGATGAACTGTTTCGTCGCTCCGTAGAACGGGTCGCTGTCGCCGCAATCCACCCGGATCGGTATCGAGGCCAGCGCCGGCATTCCGAACACCGAGTTCGCCGCGAAGTCGTCCGGTCCGTCGAACGCGCCGGGCGCGGCCGCCCCGGACGACATCCACAGCGCCGGGCTCACCGCGCAGATCGCGGCGGTGCGCGCGGGCCCGAGCCGCCCGCCCAGCAGCAGCGCGCCGTAGCCGCCCATCGACCAGCCCAGGAACGCGACCCGCGAGGTGTCCAGGTCCTGGCCGCCCAGCATCGGGATCAGCTCGTTCAGCACCATGGCCCCGGCGTCCTCGCCCGACACCCGCTTGTGCCAATAACCGCCGCCACCGTCGACGGCGACCACCGCGAACGGCGGCAGTCCGGCATTGACGGCCTGGGCCAGCCCCTGCTCGACGCCGCCGGCCATCACGGTGGCCGCATCGCTGCCCTTCCCGTGCAGCGCGATCACCGGTCGCAGCGCCTTGGTCTGCCCCGGCGGACGGGCGATCGCCCAGTTGGTGTTGATGCCGCCACGCGCCGCCGAAACGAAGGAGCCCGTCACCATGGTCGGTGCAGGCGAGGCCGGTGCCGCCGGTTCAAGGGGCACGCTGGGGGGCGGAGCTAAGGGCGCCTGGGTGTTGGCCGCCGACACCGGCGCGGCGTGAGATGTTCGGGGCTCTAACAGGATGTCGAGGGCGTACGCGCCGGCGGCGCCGACGGCCGCGCTGGCGCCGAGACCGAGCAGGGCGCGACGGCTCAACTCGGGCATGCGGGCCATCATGCCACGGCCGTTTGGCCAAAATGGCAATGGAGTACCACTTTTGCTGGCACCATGGCTACTCGTGACTGCAGCAGTTACTCCAAAGGGAGAACGTCGACGGTATGCGCTCGTGAGCGCCGCCGCCGAGCTGCTTGCCGAGGGCGGGTTCGAAGCGGTGCGCCACCGGGCGGTCGCCCGGCGGGCGGGCCTGCCGCTGGCCTCGACCACCTACTACTTCTCGTCGCTGGACGATTTGATCGCGCGAGCCGTCGAACACATCGGGATGATCGAGATTGCCCAGCTGCGGTCGCGGGTCAACGCGTTGTCCCGGCGGCGCCGCGGACCGGAGACCACCGCCGAGGTGCTGGTCGACCTGCTGGTGGGGGACCTGTCGGATCCGGCGCTCACCGAGCAGCTGATCTCCCGTTACGAGCGGCACATCGCCTGCACCCGGTTGCCCGCCTTGCGCGAGACGATGCGTCGCAGCCTGCGCCAGCGCGCCGAGGCCGTCGCCGAGGCCCTCGAACGATCCGGCCGATCCGTGCGGATCGAGCTGGTCTGCACGCTGATCTGCGCGGTCGACGGTTGCGTGGTCTCCGCGCTGGTCGAGGGCGGGGACCCCGCGGCGGCCGCGTTGGGCACGGTGGTCGAGCTCATCGACGTGCTTGCGCCCATCGACCCGCGGCCGGTGCAGATCTGAACCGCTAGGGCCGGTACGGCGACGGCGTCACGATGTATCCGGTGGCGAAGTCGCCATAGATCGTGACGGCGGCCGGGCAGCGCTGGGCGTACAGCGCCACATAGGCGCAGACGACGGCATCGACCGGATCTTCGGCGCGGCGCAGCTCGCTCTTGCGTTGCACCGTGACGACCTGCCGGCGCAGCTCCGCCCAGCCGTCGTGGCCCGCGACCCGCAGCGGGACCGCGGCATCGGCGAGCTTTTCGACGCCGTCCATCAGCAGCAAGAGCTGGGACTTGAGCCCATCGACGGTGCGGCCGGGCTTCGCCTTGTATTTCAGCGTCCGCTCCAATCGAAACAGCGCGACGGTTGCCGCATGCGGGTAGACCTCGATGGCGCGGCGGCCGGCCGGTGATCGCGGATCCAGGTCGAGGCCCAGCGCCGCGGCCAGCCGGCCCCCGCGGGGGCCGTCGGCGAATTCGGGTTTTCCGGTGTTGCAGGGGTGCGCGCCGGCCTCGAACCGGCGGAAGTCCCGGTTGAGGGCCGCCTCGGCGGGCCGCTGGCCGGTCGGGTTGGTCACCACCAGCGGCGCGTCGAAGGCGACGAGGCACTCGTCGCGAACGTAGGGCGACAGGGCGGCCAGCACCGCCGCGTCATCGCGCACGGCGCACACGTGCACCAGGCGGCCGCCGTCGTCGACCACCGCGACGCCGGTGGGGTTGCGACCGGCCCACGCCAGGTCAACGCCGGCGAAGTACACCGCCACATTGTGCCGCGAGAGTGCAGTTACCGGCGTCGCCACTCGGCGGATGCGTTGCCAGTCGCACTTTGGCGGCGCCGGGCGAACCGTAAGCTGTGTGCTTGTGAGCATTCCGAACGTCCTGGCCGCCCGGTACGCCAGCGCGGAAATGGTCGCGATTTGGTCGCCGGAGGCCAAGGTCGTCGCGGAGCGGCGGCTGTGGCTGGCCGTGTTGCGGGCCCAGGCCGAGCTGGGAGTGGACGTTCCCCCCGATGCGGTCGCCGATTACGAACGGGTGCTCGACGACGTCGACCTGGCCTCGATCGCGAACCGCGAACGGGCGCTGCGCCACGACGTCAAGGCCCGCATCGAGGAATTCAACGCGCTCGCCGGTCACGAGCATGTGCACAAGGGAATGACCAGCCGCGACCTCACCGAGAACGTGGAGCAACTGCAGATCCGGCGGTCGCTGGAACTGGTTTTCTCCCACGGCATTGCGGTCGTCGCGCGGCTCGTCGAGCGCGCGGTGTCCTATCGCGATCTGGTGATGGCCGGACGCAGCCACAACGTCGCCGCGCAGGCCACCACGTTGGGCAAGCGGTTCGCCTCGGCGGCCCAGGAGACGCTGATCGCGTTGACCAGGTTGGGGGAGCTGATCGACCGCTATCCGCTGCGGGGGATCAAGGGCCCGATGGGCACCGCACAGGACATGCTGGACCTACTGGACGGCGACGTCGCCAAGTTGTCCGAACTCGAGCGACGCATCGCCGATTTTTTGGGCTTCGCAACGGTTTTGACCAGCGTCGGCCAGGTGTACCCGCGCTCGCTGGACCACGACGTGATCTCGGCGCTGGTGCAGCTCGGCGCCGGGCCGTCGTCGATGGCCCACACCATCCGGCTGATGGCCGGGCACGAACTCGTCACCGAGGGTTTCGCGCCGGGGCAGGTGGGTTCGTCGGCGATGCCGCACAAGATGAACACCCGCAGTTGCGAACGGGTCAACGGCCTGCAGGTGGTGCTGCGCGGCTACGCCTCGATGGCCGCCGAGCTGGCCGGCGCGCAGTGGAACGAGGGCGACGTGTTCTGCTCCGTGGTGCGCCGAGTCGCGTTGCCGGACAGCTTCTTTGCCATCGACGGGCAGATCGAGACGTTCCTGACGGTGCTCGACGAGTTCGGTGCCTACCCGGCGGTGATCACCCGCGAGCTGGACCGCTACCTGCCGTTCCTGGCCACCACCAAGGTGCTGATCGCCGCGGTGCGCGCCGACATGGGTCGCGAGGCGGCGCATCACGTGATCTCCGAACACGCGGTCGCGACGGCGCTGGCCATGCGGGAACGCGGCGCCGAGCCCGACCTGCTCGAGCGGTTGGCCGCCGACGAGCGGCTGCCGCTGGACCGGGCGGCGCTGGACGCGGCGCTGGCCGACAAGAAGTCGTTCACCGGGGCGGCCGGTGACCAGGTGGACGAAGTGGCCGCGATGGTGGACGCGCTGGTGAGCCGCTACCCGGACGCGGCGAAATACACCCCGGGTGCGATCCTGTGACGCTCGCCGCCGCGCTTTCGGGGATCGACTTCACCGATCTGGACAATTTCGCCAACGGATTTCCGCACGACCTGTTCGCCGTCCATCGGCGCGAGGCGCCGGTGTACTGGCACTCACCGACCGACAACACCCCCGACGGCGAGGGCTTCTGGTCAGTCGCCACCTACGCGGAAACGCTTGCGGTGCTGAAAGATCCGGTGACCTTCTCCTCGGTCACCGGCGGCGAGCGTCCGTTCGGCGGCACGCTGTTGCAGGACCTGGCCATCGCGGGCCAGGTGCTCAACATGATGGACGACCCGCGGCACTCGCAGATCCGGCGCCTCGTCAGCTCCGGGCTGACGCCGCGGATGATCGGACTCGTCGAGGACGATCTGCGGTCCCGGGCCCGCCGGCTGCTGGACGCGGCGGTGCCGGGCGAGCCGTTCGACTTCCTGGTCGACATCGCCGCCGAACTGCCGATGCAGATGATCTGCATCCTGCTGGGAGTGCCGGAATCCGAACGGCATTGGCTGTTCCAGGCCATCGAGCCGCAGTTCGACTTCGGGGGGTCGCGCAAGGCCACACTATCGCAGCTCTCGCCGCGAACGTCGGTCGAAGAGGCCGGGTCCCGGATGTACGCGTATGGCCAGGAGCTGATCGCGTCGAAGCGGGCCAACCCGACCGATGACATGTTGTCGGTCGTCGCGAACGCCACGGTCGACGACGCGAAGGCGCCGGCCCTGTCCGATCTGGAGTTGTACCTGTTCTTCAGCCTGCTGTTCAGCGCCGGTGCGGAGACGACGCGCAACGCGGTCGCCGGCGGGCTCCTGGCCCTGGCCGAGCATCCGAACCAATTGCGTGCGCTGCGTTCGGATTTGACCCTGCTGCCGACGGCGGTCGAGGAGATGGTGCGCTGGACGTCGCCGTCGCCGTCGAAGCGCCGCACCGCCACGCGCGACATCGTCCTGGGCGGACAGTCGATTCGGGCAGGGCAGAAGGTCCAGATTTGGGAGGGTTCCGCCAACCGGGACGCCGACGTGTTCGACCGCCCCGACGACTTTGATATCGCCCGGAAACCCAACCCGCACTTGGGCTTCGGTCAGGGTGTGCACTATTGCCTGGGCGCCAACCTGGCCCGGCTGGAACTGCGGGTGCTGTTCGAGGAGCTGCTGACGCGCTTTACCGCCGTGCGGATCGCGCGGCCCGTCGAATGGACCCGCAGCAATCGCCACACCGGCATCCGGCACCTGGTCGTGGAGCTGATCGAGGGGCCGTGACGATCCGGCTCGCCGATCTGGAGCCGCCACCCGATGCGTTCGCCGCGGTGATGGCGACCGGAATCTTGTCGATCGCCGCGCGCGATCACGGTTACCAGGCCATCAGCGAGATATTGGGCGTACTGGCGACTCTCAGTCTGCTGGCCCTCATCGTGCTGGTCGTCGTGACGAGGGCACTCGCGCCGTGGGATTTGCGGGATCCCGATGTCACCCTGCGACTGTTCACCTTTGTGGCCGCGTGCGCGGTGCTGGACAGCCGGCTGGCGTCCCACCGAATCGTCTTACAAGTCCTTGGTGTGGTTGCGCTGACGGCCTGGCTGGCCTTGCTCGCGCTCACCGCCCGCAACATGTCGGCCCGCCCCTGGGCGGCGTTGCGGGACCGCGCACATGGTGCGTGGGAACTGGCCAGCGTGGGCACCTCGGGACTGGCGATCGTGGCGGCGATGGCCGCGCGGCAGGAGCGCTGGTGGCTTTGGGTGGCGGTGCCGGTCTGGGTAGCGGCGCTGTGCATCTACGTGTTGATGACCTGGCTGATTCTGTGGCGCGCGGTGAGTGAGCGTCAGGATCGTGACGGCTTCGAGCCCGACAGCTGGATCTTGATGGGCGGGTTGGCCATCGCGACGTTGGCCGGCGACCACATCCACGACCTGGCTCCAGCGTGGCTGGGCGGGCCGGTGCTGGCGATTGCCGTCGTGACCTGGGTCGCGGCCACTCTCTGGATACCGCCGCTGATGCACTTGGGCCTGCGCCGGATCGGCCAGCGCCCCACCATCCTGGCCTTCGCCGGGGTGTGGTGGGCGCTGGTGTTTCCGTTGGGCATGTATTCGGCCGCCAGCTATGCGATGGTCGCTCAGATCCACCAGAATGCGCTGCTGACCGTTTCGCTGGTCTTCTTCTGGGATGCGTTGGCCGCGTGGCTGATTGTTGTGGTCGCGGGGCTGCTGCGCCTGCGGAGCGCCCTGGCGTCAGCCCGCTCGCAGCGCGATCCCGGCCGCCCGTAGCTCCAGGGCGGCCAGCGCCCGGATGGTGGCGGGATCCTCGTCGCGCCACCCGCCGACAGGATCCGCGCTGATCGCGGCCAGCTTGCGCGGCGGCCGGTTCGTCAGGGCCCGCAGCGCCAGCAGCTGTTCTCCCGCCGGGGTCCCGGCCAGACCGGTGACGGTCCATTTGCGCCGGAAGAACCGAAGCCGCAGGAACAGCCACGGGATGACCACGATGAGCAGCGGTACCGCAACGACGGCCAGCGACAGCAGCACCGCCAGCCAGCCCGCCGTGGTGTCGAGGCTGTGTCCGGCCCCCGCGATGTCGAGAGCCGCCGCGCTGGCCGAGACGAGGGGCTTGCTGACCGCGTCCCCGACCACCGGAATGTGCTGCGCACCTTGGCCCGCGGACGCCAGGTTGCCGGCGATGCCGTTGGCGCCGATCTCGACCTGCCGGCCGGCCTCGGCGATCGTCGAAATGGCGTCGTAGACGGCCGTGCCGACGAACAGCCAGATCACCGACCATAGGAAGATCGCGAGATCGCTGAACAGTTGGGCGGCCAGCCGGCCGGGCGTGGTGGCGTAGGGCAGAATCCGCAATGGCAGCGACGTCATAGCCTCGATCCCAGCACAGGGCCGCCCGATAGGCTGACCCGATGCGCCCAGCACTGTCCGACTACGAGCATGTGGCCAGCGGCAAGGTCCGCGAGATCTACCGCGTCGGCGGCGAGCACCTGCTGCTGGTGGCGACCGACCGGATCTCCGCGTACGACTACGTCCTGGACAGCACGATCCCGGACAAGGGCCGAATCCTGACCGCGATGAGCGTGTTCTTCTTCGGCCTCGTCGAGGCTCCCAACCACCTGGCCGGGCCGCCCGACGATCCGCGCATCCCCGACGAGGTGCTTGGCCGCGCGCTGGTGGTGCGGCGGTTGGAAATGCTTCCGGTGGAATGTGTGGCCCGCGGGTACCTGACCGGGTCGGGGCTGCTGGACTACCAGGCGACCGGCAAGGTCTGCGGCATCCCGCTGCCGCCGGGTCTGGTGGAGGCCAGCAGGTTCGCCACGCCGGTGTTCACTCCGGCGACGAAAGCGGCGCTGGGCGACCACGACGAGAACATCTCGTTCGCCCGGGTGATCGAGATGGTCGGTGCGGTGCGCGCCAACCAGCTGCGTGACCGGACGCTGCAGATCTATGTTCAGGCCGCCGACCACGCCCTGAGGAGGGGAATCATCATCGCGGACACCAAGTTCGAGTTCGGCACCGATCCCGACGGCAACCTGCTGCTGGCCGACGAGATCTTCACGCCGGATTCCTCGCGGTACTGGCCGGCCCAGGACTACCGGGCGGGTGTGGTGCAGACCAGTTTCGACAAGCAGTTCGTCCGCAACTGGTTGACCAGCCCCGAGTCCGGCTGGGACCGGCACGGCTCGCAACCCCCGCCACCGCTGCCAGACGACATCATCGACGCCACCCGCAGCCGCTATATCGAGGCCTACGAACGCATTTCGGGCTTGAGCTTCGGCGACTGGATCGGCCCGGGCGCATGACGGACGCCTCGCAGGACGCGCTGGTGCCACCGGTCGCGAAGCGGGTCGAGACCCGGCGCGAACACCACGGCGACGTCTTCACGGACCCGTACGAATGGCTGCGCGACAAGGCCGACCCTGAGGTCATCGGCTACCTGGAGGCCGAGAACGACTACGTCGACCGGATGACAGCCCACCTGGAACCGTTGCGGCAGAAGATCTTCGACGAGATCAAGTCGCGTACCAAGGAGACCGACCTGTCGGTACCGACCCGGCAGGGTGACTGGTGGTACTACGCCCGCACCTTCGAAGGCAAGCAGTACCGCGTCCAGTGCCGTTGCCCCGTCGCCGATCCCGATGACTGGGACCCGCCGATCCTCGACGAGGACACCGACGTCCCCGGCGAGCAGGTCCTGCTCGACTCGAACGCGGAGGCCGAGGGCCACGAATTCTTCGCACTGGGCGCCGCGATGGTCAGCCTGGACGGGAACCTGCTCGCCTACTCGGTCGACACCGTCGGCGACGAACGCTATACGCTGCGGTTCAAGGACTTACGCACCGGGGAGCTGTATCCCGACGAGATCGCGGACATCTCCGCGGGAGCGACCTGGGCTGGCGATCACCGCACTGTGTATTACCTGACCCTGGACGCCGCCCACCGGCCCGACAAGGTCTGGCGGTACCGGCTCGGCTCCCAAGAGGACTCGGAGCTGGTGTATCACGAAGCCGACGAACGGTTTTGGCTCGGGGTGGGGCTTACCCGAAGCGAGAAGTACGTGTTCATCGCGTCGGGGTCGTCCATCACCACCGAGATGCGCTACGCCGACGCCGCCGATCCGGACGCGACCTTCACCGTCGTGCTGCCACGACGTGAAGGAATCGAGTATTCGGCCGAGCACGCCGTGGTCGGCGGGGAAGACCGATTCCTGATCCTGCACAACGACGGGGCGGTGAACTTCACGCTCACCGAGGCCCCGGTCAGCGATCCGACGCGGCAGCGCACCCTGATCCCGCACCGCGACGATGTCCGGCTCGATGCCGTGGACGCCTTCGCCGGTCAGCTGGTGGTGAGCTACCGGCGTGCGGCGTTGCCGCGGGTCCAGTTGTGGCCCATCGAATCTGGTGGGGCTTACGGTGAGCCCGAGGAAATCTCGTTCGACTCCGAGCTGATGTCGTGCGGGTTGGGCGGCAATCCGAACTGGGATTCACCCAAGCTGCGGATCAGGGCCGGATCTTTGGTCACCCCGGCACAGATCTACGACATCAACCTCGCCACCGGTGAGCGGACGCTGCTGCGCGAGCAACCCGTCCTGGGCGGCTACCGTCCCGCCGACTACATCGAACGGCGCGACTGGGCGCAGGCGGACGACGGCACCAAGATCCCCGTGTCGATCGTGCATCGTGCCGACGTCGAATTCCCCGCGCCCACACTGCTGTACGGTTACGGCGCCTATGAGCTGTGCACCGACCCGAGCTTTTCGATCGCCCGGTTGTCGCTGCTGGACCGCGGCATGGTCTTCGTCATCGCCCACGTGCGGGGCGGTGGCGAGATGGGCCGGCTGTGGTATGAGCACGGCAAGCTGCTGGAAAAGAAGAACACCTTCACCGACTTCGTCGCGGTGGCAAGGCATTTGGTGGACTCGGGGCTGACCCGGCCGCACCAGCTGGTCGCGCTGGGCGGCAGCGCCGGCGGCCTCCTGATGGGCGCGGTGGCCAACCTGGCACCGGATCTCTTCGCCGGCATCCTCGCGCAGGTCCCCTTCGTCGACCCGCTGACCACCATCCTCGACCCGTCCTTGCCACTGACCGTCACCGAGTGGGACGAGTGGGGAAACCCGTTGAGCGACAGCGATGTCTACTCGTACATGAAATCGTATTCGCCCTACGAGAATGTCGAGGCCAAGAGGTACCCGGCCATCCTGGCGATGACGTCCCTGAACGACACCCGCGTCTACTACGTGGAGCCGGCCAAGTGGGTTGCGGCGCTGCGACATGCCAACACCGACGGGAATCCGGTCTTGTTGAAGACGCAGATGAACGCGGGACACGGTGGTGTCAGCGGTCGTTACAAAGCCTGGCAGGAAACCGCTTTCCAGTACGCGTGGCTGCTAGCCGCTGCCGACCGCGACCGCTATGGCGGCGGCCAGGAAGACGGTCTGGATGGCCGTCCGCAGGGGTAGCCGCGTCGTCATCGACTTGGGCGGAGCGGGCATCCGGGACGCATAGATGTTGGCCGGGAACATCGCCAGCATCAGCACCGCGAGGCAGACGGCCGCCGCCACCCGGGTCGCGGGAACCAACAGGCCCACCGCGCCCAGCAGCTCCAGCAGGCCGGTGAGCGTGACCAGGTAGCCGGGAGCGGGCAGCCGGGGCGGCACGATCGCGATGAGATCCCGCCGCAGCGGCGGCGCGAAGTGCGAAAAGCCGGTCAGCAGGAACATCGCCGCCAGCCCCACAGCGATCGCGGCGGTCCAGTTGTTGACGTAGGCGACGCCGAGCCAGCCGATGCTGCGGGCGGCGACGGTGCTCAGGAGCAGCGTGATCAACGGGGCCATGTGACATTCCAATCTAGACAGTGACAAGATTCTAGCACTCGAAGATAGCACCTATCTAGTCACTGTCAAGTTTGGCCGGTATGCTGGCGGCGTGAACCGCTACCACCACGGCGATCTGCGCGCGGTGATCCTCGCCGAGGCGGGGCGCCTGGTGGCCGAACGAGGCGCGGATGGGGTCTCGTTGCGCGAGTTGGCCCGCAGCGCGGGAGTTTCGCACGCCGCGCCGGCCCACCACTTCACCGATCGGCGGGGCTTGTTCACCGCGCTGGCGACCCAGGGATTCCAGCTACTGGCCGAGGCGCTGGCGAACGCTCGCGGCCGCTTCACCGACGCGGCCCTCGCCTACGTGCGGTTCGCCCTCGAGCACCCCGGCCACTATCAGGTGATGTTCAACAAGTCGCTGCTGGACGCCGCCGACAGCGAACTGGCCGCGGCCGAGGCCGCCGCCGGGTCCGAGCTATCCCGCGGCGTCGCGACCCTGCGGGACCCCAGCGCGCTGGCCGACCCCGCGGGCGCTCAACTGGCGGCGTGGTCACTGGTGCACGGGTTCTCGACGCTGTGGCTCAACGACGCGGTCAACGCCAACGTCAGGCAGGCCGACCCGATGGACGCCGTCGCGCGGATCGCAACGATGCTGTTCGAAGGGTGAGTGGCGCTAGTCGTGGGCCGTTTGAATCGCGGGCTGCTTCGGTAGGAACGCCGCCGGGATGATGGTGAACGTCACCAACACCACCGCGATCACGAATACCAGCGTGTAGGCGTGCGAAAGGTCGTGCAGCACACTGCCCGAGAAGCCTGGGGCCAGCGCCTGCGGGGGCACGGCGGACGGGTCGACCGGCACGCCGGTGGCGGCCGCTTTCTGCTGGAGCGTCGCGAGTTTACGTGCCGTGGCGATGTTCTCGCTGTGGTTGAACTGGTTGGTGAGGACCACCGACATCAACGCGGTTCCCATGGAACCGCCCACCTGATGGCTGACGCTCATCAGCGTTGTGCCGCGGGCGATCTGGTGCGGGGACAGCGCCTGCACCGACGCGACGGACAGCGGCATCATGGTGCAGCCCATGCCCAGCCCCATGATCGCCAGCCCGACCAGCAGCGTGGGCAGGTACGGGGTCTGCCTGGCCACCCCGAGGGCGAAGGTGCCCAGGCCGGCAATGATCAACGCGATGCCGACCAGCACGATCTTGCCCGGTCCCTGCCTGTCCACCAGCGGCCCGGTCAGCCGCATGGTCAGCATGGCTCCCAGTCCCTGCGGGATCATGTGGACGCCGGCCTGCATGGGCGTCTGGTGCAGTACCTGCTGGAAGTAGCTCGGCAGCAGCAAGCCCGCGCCGAAAAAGGCGGTGGCGAACAGCATCATCGTCACGTTGGCCTGGGTGATCACCTTGTTCTGGAACAGCCGCAGATCGATGAGGGGATGGTCGGCACGGCGCCGCGCGTGGACGACGAACGCGGCAATCAGCGCCAGGCCGACGGCGGCCGGGAGCAAGACGCGACGATCGGCCACGGTCCCGCAGCGCGGGACGGACGACACCGCGAACAGGAACGTCGCCAGCCCCGGCGACAGCAGCAGTCCGCCGACGACATCGAACGTTTCCGACCGCGCCGCTTGATCGCTGGGGAACACGATCGCGGCCAGCACCAGCGTTAACACCCCGATCGGCAGGTTGATCAGGAAAATCCATCTCCAGCTGGAGGTGTCGATGAGCCAGCCGCCCAGGATGGGCCCTCCGATCGGGGCGAGCAGCATGGGGATGCTCAGGATGGACATCAGGCGGCCGAGGCGCGCGGGGCCCGCTTCGCGGGTCATGATCATGAATCCCAGCGGCATCAGCATGCCGCCGCCGATGCCCTGCACCACTCGAAACACGATGAGCTGCACAATCGTTGACGCCAACGCGCACAGCAGCGAACCGAGGGCGAACGCCACCACCGATCCCATGAACAACCGTTTGGTGCCGAACCGGTCGGCCGCCCACCCCGTCAACGGAATCACCGACGCCAAGGCCAGGGTGTAGCCGGTCATGGTCCACGCGACGATGGCCTGGCTCGACCCGAATTGATCGATGAACGTGCGTTGCGCGACGGCGACGACCGTGACGTCCAGGATCGCCATCACGGTGGCCAGCAGGCACACCCCGGAGATCCGCAACAGCCTCGCGTCCAGTTTGTCGGGGAAGACATGGGCGCCCGGCGGCGGCGTAGAAGCGGTTGGCGGCGCGGTGTCGGCCGCTGCTGATCGGGCCTTGTCCATGGCGTTGCTTAGCATATCGAATCGATCGTGCGCCTCGGCGCCGGGACGCGTTTGCTGACCGGGCGTGCGGGCGGGCGCTGCGGGGCGCGTTCCGGCGCATCCACGCGGCCCTTTTCGCGGCTTCCGGACAGCGCCGACCTGGGCCGATATACGCCTGCTGTCTGCGTGTCCTTCACCGTCCCGACACCTGGAATCGTCAAACTGCGGGTGTGTCTGGAAAATTGATCGTCTCGGTGTCGGGGGTCGGCGAACGCACCCTGGACGACGCCCGGGCGTTCTGTGCCCAAATGGACGCCCGCAAGATTCCGGTTTCATTGCTGGTTGCTCCCCGGCTCAAGGGTGACTACCGGCTGGACCGGGACCCGCGCACCGTCGACTGGCTGACCGCCCGGCGGGCCGGTGGCGACGCCATCGTGCTGCACGGTTACGACGACCCCGCCACCAAGAAGCGTCGCGGCGAATTCGCGGTGCTGCGCGCCCACGAGGCCAACCTGCGGCTGATGGGCGCCGATCGAGTGCTCGAGCACCTCGGCCTGCGCACCCGGTTGTTCGCGGCGCCGGGTTGGGTGGTGTCACCGGGCGTGGTCAAGGCGTTGCCGCAGAACGGCTTCCGGCTGCTCGCCGATCTGCATGGGATCACCGACCTGGTCCGGCACCGCACCGACCGCAGCCGGGTGCTGGGCATCGGCGAGGGCTTCCTGACCGAACCGTGGTGGTGCCGGATGGTGGTGCTGTCCGCGGAGCGGATCGCGCGCCGCGGCGGCATCGTGCGGGTGGCGGTGGCCGCGCACCAATTGCGCAAGCCCGGCCCGCTGCAGGCGATGCTGGACGCCGTCGACCTCGCTCAGATGCACGGTTGCGCACCCGCTGTGTACCGGTGGCGGTCCGACAAGGCGATCCTCGACGCGGCCTGATCCGAGCGCCTGATCCGCCCCCGCCCGGGGGCATTACCCTGTTGCCACATGAGCGATTCTTGGGCCGCGCGCTTCGCCGCCGACGCGATCATCGTCGGTGCCGGGTTGTCGGGCCTGGTGGCCGCGTGCGAATTGGTGGAGCGCGGGCTGCGAGTGCTGATCGTCGACCAGGAGAACAGCGCCAATCTGGGCGGGCAGGCATTCTGGTCGTTCGGCGGCTTGTTCTTTGTCGACAGCCCGGAGCAGCGCCGCCTGGGTATCCGAGACAGTCACGAACTTGCCCTGCAGGATTGGCTCGGCACCGCGGCGTTCGACCGGCCGGAGGACTACTGGCCGCGCCAATGGGCGCACGCCTACGTCGATTTCGCGGCCGGGGAGAAACGCAGCTGGCTGCGTGCCCGCGGGCACAAGATTTTTCCGCTGGTGGGTTGGGCGGAGCGCGGCGGTTACGGTGCTCAAGGGCACGGCAATTCGGTGCCGCGTTTCCACATCACATGGGGTACCGGCCCGGCGCTGGTGGAAATCTTCGCGCGCCAGTTGCGTGACCGCTCGACGGTGCGCTTCGCGCATCGCCACCGGGTCGACGAGTTGATCGTCGAAGGCGACGCGGTGACCGGCGTCCGCGGCACCGTGCTGGAGCCGTCAACCGCCGCGCGCGGTGTGGCCTCGTCACGGAAAGTGGTGGGACAATTCGAGTTTCGCGCCTCCGCGGTGCTCGTGACCAGCGGGGGCATCGGCGGCAACCACGAGCTGGTGCGAAAGAATTGGCCCAAGCGGATGGGCCGGGTTCCCGAGCAATTGCTCGCCGGGGTGCCCGCGCATGTCGACGGCAGGATGATCGCCATTTCCCAGCGGGCCGGCGCGCGGGTGATCAACCCCGACCGGATGTGGCATTACACCGAGGGCATCACCAACTACGACCCGATCTGGCCGTTGCACGGCATCCGGATCATTCCGGGGCCGTCCTCGCTGTGGCTGGACGCATCCGGCAAGCGGTTGCCGGTCCCGCTGTATCCGGGCTTCGACACTCTGGGCACACTGGAGTACATCACCCGGTCCGGCCAGGACTACACCTGGTTTGTGTTGAACGCCAAGATCGTCGAGAAGGAGTTCGCGCTTTCCGGCCAGGAGCAGAATCCCGATCTGACCGGCCAGAGCGTGCGCGAGCTGCTGCGTAACCGGGCCAGCTCCGGGGCGCCCGGGCCGGTGCAGGCCTTCGTCGACCGCGGTGTGGATTTCGTCAGCGCGGATTCCTTGCGCGAGTTGGTGACCGCGATGAACAAGCTGCCCGATGTGGAGCCGCTCGACTACGCCACCGTCGAGGCCGAGGTCACCGCCCGCGACCGCGAGGTGGCCAACAGGTACAGCAAGGACGGCCAGATCACCGCGATCCGGGCCGCCCGCGGCTATATCGGGGACCGGGTGGGCCGGGTGGTCGCCCCGCACCGGTTGACCGATCCGAAGGCGGGCCCGATGATCGCGGTCAAGCTGCACATCCTGACCCGAAAGACGTTGGGCGGCATCGAGACCGACTTGGCCGGTCGGGTGCTCAAGGGCGACGGCACCCCGCTCACCGGGCTGTACGCGGCCGGCGAGGTCGCCGGATTCGGCGGCGGCGGCGTGCACGGCTACCGGGCGCTGGAGGGCACTTTCCTGGGCGGCTGCATCTTCTCCGGCCGCGCGGCGGGCCGCGGCGCCGCCGACGACATCACCTAGCTCCGCCCGCGGTGTGCGCCGGGTCTAGCCCTGGCCGAGCAGACGCAGAATCGCACGATTCGGGCTGCGAGAGTGCGATTCTGCGTCTGCTCGCGCTTAGAAGGTGACCGCGCTTTCTTCGGGCAGCACCTGGAAGTCGGTGCTGGTCATCTCGGTGAGACGGCCGTAGTAGATGCCCCTGGCATCCGGGGCGATAATGCCCTGGTGGATGGGCACCGCGCGGGCCGGCGCCACCGCGCGCAGGTAGTCGACGGCCTCGGCGATCTTCATCCACGGGGCCGCAGCGGGGGCGGCCAGGACATCCACCGGCTCGTCGGGGACGAAGAGCGCGTCGCCGGGATGCATCAGCCGCGCCGGATGGTCTGAATCACCGATCAGAAACGAAATGTTTTCGATCACTGGGATTTCCGGGTGGATCACGGCGTGCCGGCCGCCCACGGCCCGCACGGTCAGCTGCCCGATTTGCAGCTCGTCGCCGACGTGCACCGCCCGGCACGGCGCGCCCAGCTGCGCGGTGGTTTGCGGATCGGCGTAGAGCGCGGCGTCCGGGTTGCCCTCGAGCAGCGACGGGAGCCGCCCGACGTCGACGTGGTCGGGGTGCTGGTGGGTGATCAGGATGGCGGTCAGGCCGGTGATTCCCTCGAAACCGTGCGCGAAGGTACCCGGATCAAAAAGCACACGCGTGTTGTCGAACTCGGCAAGTAGGCATGAGTGGCCGAAATGCGTCAGTTGCATGACTACGATTGTGCCCCGACGGAGGGGTGATGCCGATGCGGGTGATCCTGGCCTCGATGCTGCTCGCCCTGGCTGCCGTGGCACCCGCGCACGCAGACCCGGAGACTTGCCCGACCACCTGCGACCAGATCCCGAACAGCGCGTGGATACAGCAGCGCGCGGTGCCGCTGGACGCCGTCTACAACTGGCCCGCGCTGGCCGGTGCGGAGATCCCCCTGACCGGGACGGGGACGGCGAGGTTTCGGTTCGAGGAGCTGTGTGACTCACCGGCGCTGCCGCAGGACCCCCGGGACTACGCGGTCGCGGCGCGCGTGACGGTGGCTCACCCGGAGGGCCAGTGGCAGCTGCAGGCGGAAATCCTGCACTGGCGTGGTGACACGGCCCGCGGCGGCCAGCTGGCGGCTTCGGTGTTCAGCACTGCCGTCGGCGCGCTGCGCGCGTGCCAGCAGCGCGCACCCGCGGAGTCGCCGTCGATCACAAGTGACGAACCGAACCGGATGGCGGCGGTCATCGGCGGTCCGGTCGTCATGCACACCTACCTGGTCGCCCACGCGGCGAGCAGCACCGTCACCGAGCTCACGCTGTGGTCGTCGGGGCCGCCGCAGGTGTCCTGGCCGGCGATGGGTGACGATCCCGTGCTGAACGCTCTGACCGCGCCGCTGTGCGACGCCTACATCGCCTCGTGTCCGTGACCCTGCCGGTAGAGTTGGCGCCGAGATCAATCCTGAGGAGGAGCGCCCGGTGAGCCGTGTGGTCGTTCATGTGATGCCCAAAGCGGAGATTCTGGACCCGCAGGGTCAGGCGATTGTCGGTGCGCTGGGACGGCTCGGTCACCCCGGTATCTCAGAAGTCAGGCAGGGCAAGCGGTTTGAGCTCGAGGTGGATGACACGATCGGTGACGCCGAGCTCGCCGAGATCGCCGAATCGCTGTTGGCGAACACGGTGATCGAGGACTGGACGATCAGCCGGGAGCCGCAGTGACAGCACGGATCGGCATCATCACCTTCCCGGGGACGCTCGACGACGTGGACGCCGCCCGCGCGGCGCGACGCGTCGGGGCCGAGGCGGTCGCTCTGTGGCACGCCGACGCCGACCTCAAGGGGGTCGACGCGGTGGTGGTGCCCGGCGGGTTTTCCTACGGCGACTACCTGCGCGCCGGCGCGATCGCCCGGTTCGCACCGGTGATGGCCGAAGTCGTCGACGCCGCGCGCCGCGGCATGCCGGTCCTGGGTATTTGCAATGGTTTTCAGGTGCTCTGCGAGGCCGGCTTGTTGCCGGGGGCCCTGACCCGCAACGCGGGTTTGCACTTCGTCTGCCGCGATGTGTGGCTGCGCGTCGCGTCGACCTCGTCGGCCTGGACGTCGCGCTTCGAGTCCGATGCGGACCTGCTGGTGCCGCTGAAGTCCGGTGAGGGCCGCTACGTGGCGCCGGAGAACGTGGTCCATGAGCTGGAGGGCGAGGGCCGGGTGGTGTTTCGCTACCACGACAACCCCAACGGCTCGCTGCATGACATCGCCGGCATCAGCTCCGCCAACGGTCGCGTCGTCGGGCTGATGCCGCACCCCGAGCACGCCATCGAGGCGCTGACGGGCCCCTCCGACGACGGCCTGGGCCTGTTCTATTCGGCGCTGGACTCCGTGCTGGCCGCCTGAGCGGAAACTTCTGCCGCACTGCGTAATTCGTCGAATGCGCCGACGAGCGCGTCGGTCGCTTCGTGCGGGTCGTCGAATGTCTGGTCGTCGGTGAGCACCGCGATGCCGAGCTGGTCGACGTAGCTCCACACGGTGATGTTGACCGGCGCACCGGGCGACAGCACGCCGGTCGAGTAGATTTCGCTGACCGTTGCCCCCCCGAAGTGGCCACGCTCCCGCGGGCCCACCACGCTGGACACCGCCACGTTCATCATTTTGTTGGGTGCGTCCCGCCGGCCCAGCCACCGGAACGCGGTGGGGGCGAGTGCGGTCGGCAGATAGGCCATCATTCGCCCGTACAGCCGCGGGCCCATGATTTCGTGGTCTTCCTTGGCGATTTGGGTCGCCAGCGACACCAGCCGAGCCCGTTGCGTGGGGTCGGCGATGTGCACGGGCAGCGAGATGGACAGGCCGCTGATCTCGTTGCCGGTGACCCGGTCCGACTTGTCGGTCGCGGTCGGCACCGACGCGATGATCGGCCGGTCGGCCGCTCCGTCGTAGGCCAACAGCAGCTTTCGCAGCCCGCCGGCCGCCGTCGCCAACACCACGTCGTTCATCGTGATGCCCAGCGCCTTGGCCGTCGCCTTGACGCCGGACAGCGGCAGCGCCGCGCTGGCGAATCGTCGCCGCGGCGACACGACGTGGTTGAGGAAGGTGGCCGGCGCGTCGAACGCATCGGCCAGGTCGGGCTGCTCTCCGCGCGCGCGGGACCGGCGCCGCACCCGCGTCAACCCCACGGCCGCGTCCCTGATCAGGCCCGGCAGTGCGGCGACCTGGCGGCCGTGGTCGCGCGCCGCGGCGCGCAGCAGCTCCGCCGTCGACGGTGTGGCGCCGGCGTCGTCGTTGTCCCGCTCGTCCGTCGGCCCGTCCTTGAGGTCCATCGCGCGCGCCAGCAGGTTCACCGAGGCAACGCCGTCCGCCAGCGCGTGGTGAATCTTGCCGATCAAAGCGAACCGGCCCCCGGCCAGTCCCTCGGCGAAGTGAAACTCCCACAGCGGACGGCCGCGATCCAGCGGCGTGGAGGCGATTTCGCCGATGAGATCGTCGAGTTCCCGCCGTCCGCCCGGTGCGGGCACGCGCACCCGCCGCAGGTGGTAGTCCAGGTCGACTTCGCAGCCCTCCTGCCACATCGGGTGATGCAGGTGCCAGGGAATGTCGACGAGCTTGTAGCGCAACGGTTCCAGCAGATGCAGGCGGCGGCGCACGTGGTGACGAAACGCCTCGAAACCGAAATCAGCCGCGGACTCGGTGGGGTCGAGGATCGCAACCTTCAACGTGTGGGTGTGCAGGTTCGGGGTCTCGCTGTACAGCAGCATGGCGTCCATGCCATTGAGCCTCTTCACACGCCACCTCGCCGTGGCGTTCAGCCCAGAATCGGGAAGCGGCGCTGGCCGGCCAGCCGTTTGAGCGCGGCCTCCATCACGGCGCGCACGTGCGCGTCGACCTCGTCGACATCGGGGTCTTTGCCGAAGCGGGCGGTGACGTCGATGGGCTCGAGCACCTCGGTGACGATCTTTGCCGGCAGCGGCAGGTTGGGCGGAAAGACCACGCTCGGACCGAACGGAAAGCCGAAGCTGACCGGCAGAATGTTGATCCGGGCCTTCGTGAGTCGCAACGTGCGCGCCAGCCAGTTGCCGCGAGTCAGGAACAGCTGGGTCTCCTGGGCGCCGATGGAGACGGTGGGCACGATCGGTACCCCCGCCTCGATGGCGGTCCTGACGTAACCGGTGCGGCCGTCGAAGTCGATGGTGTTCGCGCTGAAGGTGGACCGGTAGGCGTCATAATCGCCGCCCGGGAAGACCAACACGACAGCGCCCGAATGCAGGGCAGCGGCGGCGTTTTGCCTGCTCGCCTCGATGACCCCGAGGCGGCGCAGCCAGCCGTCCAGTGGGCCGATGAACAGGCCGTAGTGGGCCAGCGTGTAGACGGGGCGGTCGTAGCCGAACCTGTCGTAGAAGGCCGGCGCGAAGATCAACACGTCGGGTGTCAGCATGCCGCCCGAGTGGTTGGACACCACGAGCGCCCCACCGGTCGCGGGGACTTTCTCGATGTTGCGTACCTCGGCGCGGTACCACCGCTTGATGACGGGGCCGACGGCTTTGGCAACCTGTTCGGTGAAGGCCGGATCCCACTTGGTGGTTTCCTGAGTGGGGGCCTCCGCGCCGGTGCCGTTCATGGCCCCCCGCTGCCGTGTTCCTGCCATTCGCTATTGATTGCCGGTGAGGCGCCGGTCCCAAACCTCCGCTGGCTGTGACATAGCCTACTCTCCGTTTTAGAGAATGTCGTATCCGTTTGCTGAAGCGACGGAACGGCGGGCGGCCGCGCCTCGGCGATGTCTGGCGCCAGACCCCTCAGCCGGCGTCACACAACAACGGATGCCCCGCCGACGGCAATTCGACGGCGGGACCCAACTGGCCGAACAGGTCGATCGCGTCCGCGATCGCGCCATCGACGAAGGACGCGAAATCCCCGAACGCGACGCCTTTTCGGATCCATTGCGACCTGCGCGCCACCACGCCGATGCGCTGCGGGTCGGATGACCCGTGCACGATCGCGATCACCCCGCGGTCCTGCGCATTCCACGTGTCGGCGAAGTGTGTCAGCCAGGGACGGTCGGAGGCGGGAAAAAAACATGCGGGGGTCACCCGGATCATCAACACGTCGCCGTGTGTCGGGCAGACCTCGAGGTGGACGTGCAGCTTCCGCGGATGGGTATTGGCGACGTAGAAAAACTCGCCGTCGTGATGGCCCCGGAAATACCGGCTGCCGCGCGTGCGCAGGTAGCGTTCGACCAGGTCTGCGCAGAGCGGCTCACTCGTCATGAGTTAGATGGTGAGGCCGGCGGCTTTGCGGATCCTAGGAGCCGAGCCAGTCGGGACCGAAGAAATTGTTGAGAATTGGCTGAGCGAACCGACGGCTGCGTGCCCGTACCGTTAGTCGCCTTAGTCCCAATAGTGACTTCACTTTTCTACCGTTGGTTGCAGAAGAAAAAGGGGGTGTCGTCTTTGACTGCAAACTATCGATCCGGGGGTCGGCATGCCGAAGGCCGCCCGGCATGACCACGGCGACGCCTACGCACGCGTTCGGCTTGCCGGATGGTGAATCGGAGGTAAGCCCCGGGACTGCCTTGGCCGTAAGAAACCAAGCGACAACCTGGCCAGCCGAGACCGTCATGCCGCGCTGGCGACCCAGCGAAGACGAAATCGTGCGCGCGGCAATCACGGTGATATTGGTGGCCCTTGGGACCATCATCGCGCTGGCCGCAATGGCGATCTTGACCATGGGCTAGCGAGGACAGCGCTGATGGCCGACAAGTCACGCCCGATCGCGCTGCCGCGCCGCACCCCGCCAGATCGGCCGCATCGAGATCGCGCGCCCGTGCTCATGAGACGTAGTCAGACGTGTTGTGGCATGTTGTCAACGCCGCGCGCCACGCTCGAAGGTGGGGCGACGGGACCGACAACGCCACACCGATCGGGAGGGCCGAACGTGGGATTCGCGGTGGAACGGATCGACCATATCGTGCTGAACTGCAAGGACGTCGAGGCCACCGCGTCGTGGTACGAGCGCGTCCTGGGCATGCGTCGGGAGACCTTCGGGCCGGCTGGGAGGACGGCCGTCGGCTTCGGAAACCAGAAGATCAACCTGCGACCGGTGGGGGCGCTGGCCGACGATCCCGACTGGGTCACCGGATCCGTCGAAGCCGCCGGCTCCGCAGACCTGTGCTTCATCACGCGGGCAACGCCGGACGAGGTCCGCGCCCATCTCGCCGGGTGCGGCGTCGACATCGTATCGGGGCCCGTAACCAAAACGGGTGCGCTGGGGCCGATGACCTCGCACTACTGCCGTGACGTCGACGGGAACCTCGTCGAAATCGCCGTCTACTGAGTGCTTTCCAGCGGATACAGCTCGGGAAGATTGATCACGACGGCCTCCTGGGTGCTGCGCGCTATGACGACTTCCGCGGGGGAGTCCGGGTCGGGATTCTCTTCCCGGTGCGGGAGATACGGCGGGATGAAGACGTAATCGCCGGGCGCGGTGGAGATGCGAACCTCTTGAACGCCGTCGTGAAAGACGAACTCCGGGTGGCCGCTTCGCACGTAGACCGCAGTCTCCGAGTCGCCGTGATGGTGGTTTGACGAAACGGTCGCCGGTGACGCGTGTGTCTCGCCCATCCACAGCTTCTCGGCGCCGACCGACTTGCCGGACAGCGCGGCGAAGCGGCGCAGGCCCTCCGATTGCGCGGTGTCGGAGCTGATCTCCGACGCCTTGACGTGGTGCACCCGGTTGCGGGTGACCTCCGCTGCCGCGTCGCCGAAGTCCGGATGGAACCCATCTGAAGTCGCCATGCGTCAATTATTGTCCGCCGCGTCCCGATCGGCCTCGAGCAGTCTCAGCCACAGTTCGCTGACCGTCGGGAAGCAGGGGACGGCGTGCCACAACCGGTCGACGGGCACCTGGGCGGCCACGGCGATGGTGGCCGAGTGCAGCATCTCGGTGACCCCGGGACCGACCAGTGTCACGCCGAGCAGGTGGCTGCGATCCACATCGACCACCATCCGCGCCCGACCGGTGTATCCGTCCGCGTAGAGCTTGGCTCCCATGACGACGTCTCCGATCTGCACGTCGACCGTGCGGATCCGGTGGCCGGCGTCCTCGGCCTGCCGGGCCGTCAGCCCGACGGCGGCGGCTTCCGGGTCGGTGAAGAAGGCCTGCGGCACGGCGCAGTGGTCGGCGGTGGTCGCGTGCGCGCCCCACGGCGAGGTGTCCAATGGCTGTCCCGCGGCGCGGGCCCCGATCGCCGCCCCGGCGATGCGGCCTTGGTACTTGCCCTGGTGGGTCAGCAGGGCCCGGTGATTGACGTCACCCGCCGCATAGAGCCAACCGTCCTCGATGGCCCCCACCCGGCAGGTGTCGTCGACGTCGAGCCAACTGCCCGGCGTCAGCCCGACCGTCTCCAGGCCGATGTCGTCGGTGAGCGGCGCCCGGCCCGTGGCGAAAAGCACTTCGCTGACGCGCAATTCGGATCCGTCGTCCAATTCGAGGGCTACCTGTCCGCCGTCGGGGCGGCGCAGGGCGCGCACCGATGCCCCCAGGCGCACGTCCACTCCGGCCTCGGTGAGTCCGCGGGCGATCAGTTCGCCCACGAAGGGCTCCATCCGGGGCAGCAGTCCGGAACCGCGAGCGAGCAGGGTTACCTGGGAGCCCAATCCTTGCCAGGCGGTGGCCATTTCGACGCCCACGCCGCCGGCGCCGACGACGGCGAGCCGTTCCGGGACATAGCTGCTGTCGGTGGCCTCGCGGTTGGTCCACGGTTTGGCCTCGGTGATGCCGGGCAGGTCGGGGAGCGCGGGCCGGCTGCCGGTGCAGACCACGACCGCGTGCCGCGCGGTCAGTACCGGCTGCTCGCCCCCGGGCGTGCTGACGGCGACTCGTCGGGGCCCGGCCAGCCGGCCGTGCCCGCGTATCAGGGTGGCGCCGATGCCACTCACCCAGTCGGCCTGGCCGCTGTCGTCCCAGTCGCTGACGTAGCGGTCGCGGCGGCCGAACACACCCGCGCTGCTGATGACACCCGTGACCGCCTCCCGTGCGCCGTCGACGCGGCGGGCGTCGGAGACGGCGATGACCGGCCGCAGCAACGCCTTACTGGGTACGCACGCCCAATACGAACATTCGCCCCCGACGAGTTCGCGCTCCACCATCGCAACGCTGAGGCCGGTGGCGCGGGCGCGCTCGGCGACGTTCTGCCCGATCGGCCCGGCGCCGAGCACGATGACGTCGTAGTCGCGTTCGAAATCCGCTGCCATAGTCAGCGCCGCCCTTCGATGAGTCGCTCGGCCAGCTCGCGCAGGTCGCTCACCACGAGCGTCGGCTGGGGCAGCCCGTCGACGGGCAGCGGTGGATTGCCCGGCCGGGTGATGAGGGCCGAGCTGTAGCCGACATTGTGCGCGCCGAGGGTGTCCCACACGTGGGCGGCGACCATCATGCAAGCGGCGGGAGCGGCGCCCAGCGTTTCGCATACGTAGCGGTACACCGCCGGGGCCGGCTTGAAGGCGCGGCAGGCGTCGACGCTCAACTGACGTTCGAAGAAGCCGCCCAACCCCGAATTCTGCAGCGCCGTCGGCCCGTTCGGGTTTGGTGGAGAATTGGTCAGGGTGACAAGGCGAAATCCGTTGTCGCGCAGAGCGGCAAGCCCCTCCGCCGCATCCGGATGTGCCGGCATGGTGAGCAGGCCGGTCTTCAGGCGACGCAGGTCGTCGTCAGTGACGTCGACGCGGTGGACGTCGCCGAGCATGCGCAGCACGCCCCGGGCGAGCGTCGAGAAGTCCACGTAGCTCTCCGCCAGGGTCGCCGTCATCGAGTACATGACGAGCTGGGCGAACCATTCGCGGAGCACCCGTTCGTCGCCGAACCGCTCTCTGAAAAGCGGTGCCAGGGAGCCGATATCGAGGAGCGTCTCGTTGACATCGAAGACAAGCACGGACGGTGTCGGCATAGCTAGGCCTCGGCATTCTTCGGCGGGTGAACATCCGGCCGCAAGTACCCGACCAGACACAAACAGATCAACGCCATCCCGACGACTGGCCACCAGAGCGCGACGACGGCCGCCGTCGCGAAGACGCCGATCGTGACGAACGATCGCATCCGCAGCAGCCTACGCATGCGCTGCGTGACGTCGTCGTGCGAGGGCCGGTCGACCACTTCGAAACAGAGCGCGACGTAGGTGACGTTGACGAGGACGAACACGGACGCGTACAGGGTCACGGGCGCGGCGGAAAGCCGGCTGTCGGCGATCCACTCGGTGGTGATCGGGATCAGCGACACCGAAAAGAGGTGCGCAAAATTGGACCACACCAGCCGCGGCGTCGCCTCCCGCGCGTAGCTGAATAGATGATGGTGGTTGACCCACACGATCGCGATGAACAGATAGCTGACCACATAGCTCAGACCCGTGGGCCACAACGGGAGTAGGGCGTTGAAGGTGGGCGCCGTCGGCGGTTTGAGCTCCAACACCAGGATCGTGATGATCACCGCGAACACACCGTCGGAAAATGCCCCCACCCGGTCCGGACCGGTCTTTCGCGCAGCCACGCCCTGCCCCTTCATGCCGGCGTCTTGCGGAGTACCTCATCGGTGTCGAGTCGCCGGTCGACACCGTGGGGAAGGACGGTTTGGCCGGGCTCGAGTTGTAGCTGTTTGCCGTCGAGGTATACGTCGATCTTGTCGGGCTCGAAGGACACCAGATTCGTCACCCGGCCTACTTCCGGCCACGCGTTGACGTAGGACCACGCGGCGCGCTGGTGGCCACCGATGTCGTAATAGGAACATATCCCCTTGTATGGGCAAAAGGTTTGGAGATCAACGAGTTTGAGCGCGGATTCGTCGATGTCCTCGCGCGCGGCGTACCAGCGGGGTGCAAAGCCGGATTCGTATAGCGCCAGTGGATGCTTCGTGTCGGCGATCACCTGCTCGCCGTCCCGGACAACCAGGTGCCTTGAGGTGGACCGGATGTCGATGCGGTGGTAGGCGTCGGCGGCATGTCCGACGATGCGTTCGTTTTCTTCGTAGAATGCGTCCATCGCGCGCCATGCGAATGCCAGCCGACCGTCCAGAACCGCCGCATGCTGCGGCAGCGCCGTGTGTTGCCACGCGCTGTGATTGGTCTCGCGTTCGGCAACTTTGGCGGTGAACCACTGAGTTTCGCCGAGATCCTGGTGCTGGGTGACCCGGTCCTCGGCCGTCAAGATTCCCGCTTCGATGTCGCCGACGGGGAAGTAGGCAACCGGGTAGCGTCCCGGCTCGTGTAACAGGATGACGTCCTCGCTGTCGGCGATCCACCGGTCCGCGAAGCGCACCCGCATGTGGCGACGCAATGGCTCGGCGAACAGCAGCCGCGGCGGCATGGGCTGCCCGGTGAGAAAGTGGCCCACCGATCCGGATGCCAGGGGTCCTTGTTGCCATGCCAAACCCACTGCGGTGTCCCCTCGTTAGCGAAAGCTGTTCCATGACAACAACGACCTTGCCGCCGACCTCTCCCGACTCGGCCATCGGGTGGTGGACGTCGGATATGGCCGCCGACAACATCGAGTTGAATGGGCTATCTAACCCAATATTATGGGCTGAAAGGCCCAATCTGTCTAGGGTGGGCCCTCGCAGTCCGTTAAGGCTTAGGTTTGCGGAGCCTTTTGCGGGGCGTGGGAGGTACTGCGAAGGAGCGCACGTAGTCGACGGCCGCGTTGACGGCCGATCGCAACGGCTCGGGGTCACCGGTGGCATGCGTGACCATCGCGCCGCCCTGGTGCGCGACCACCAGCGACACGGCCAGGTGTCGCGGGTCGGCGTCGGGACGCAGGTCGCCGCGGCTCCGCATCGCCTCGATACCCGCCTGAAACAGCCCGATCCAGTGGTCGTAGCCGGCGGAGAGATCGTCGTGCAATTCGTCGTCGGCGTCGATCAACTCGCCGGCCAACGAGCCGTAGACGCAACCGCCGACGCGGTATATCGGGTCGATGTTGGCCACGCACGCGTCGGCCCACGCTCGCAGGGCTTCGATGCTGTCGAGGCCGCCCAACGACGGTTGCGTGTGGAAGGCGCGCACGTCGTCGCGCCGGCTGGCGACGACCTGGCGGGTGAGATCGCGCTTGTCGTCGAAGTAGTGCGAGATCTGCGATCCGCCCACGTCGGCGACGCGTCGCACCTGGTCGATGCTGGTATTCGCGACGCCGCGCTCGAACATGAGCCGCGCGGCGACATCGACGATCCGTGCCCGGGTCGCCAATCCCTTGCGGGTGAACCGAGATTCGCTGTCGTCATTCATGTTGCCGCCCGCGCCGGCCCCGGGCGCGCCGGGCGGCCCGCGGAACCCGTTCGGCGGAATCGGTGGCGAACGTCCGCAGATAGTTGACCGCGAAACGGACGGCGTCGGCATGCGGCCATTCCTCGCGATAGGTGAAGGACAGGGTGCCACCCCCTTGGTGAGCGCTGACGATCACCAGCGCTATCCGTCGCGGGTCGGCATCCCGGACTAGCACACCGCCATCCTTCATGCGCTGGATCGACTCCTCGAGCAGGTCGACCCACTGCCAATAGCCCCACCCCAGCGTTTCGCGCGTCGCTTCGTCGGATTTCGCCAGCTGCGCGGCGAGGGCGTGGTAGGTGGGGGTGCCGAAGTAGCCGATCCGTCCGAGGTAACGCATGTTGAGATCGATCCACCGCTCGAAATCATCAAACGACTGCAGGCCGCGAAGTTTGGGCTGGCGGTGAAAATCGAGGACCACGCCGATCTGACGCCGGATCACCGCGCGGATCAGCGCGCTCTTGTCCGTGAAATAGTGCGCGAGTTGCGAGCCGCTGACCGCCGCCGCCCTGCGCACGTTTTCCATGTTCGATGCCGACAGTCCCTCGGTGACGATCAGCTGGGCGGCCGACTCCACGATCCGGTCACGGGTGGCACGCCCCTTGGCGGTCAACCGTTGTTCGTCCTGAACATCGGGATGGACCATCGCGCCAGGCTAACCCCCAGTCCCGCGAAACTATGGGATATTCAACCCATTGATGCCCTGCCGAGGAAGTTGCGGACCAGCCCGGCGACTTCGTCCAGCGCGGACTCGAGCAGGAAGTGTCCGCCGTCGAGCACGCGAATCTCCGCGTCGGGCAAATCGTCGGCGAACGCCTCGGCGCCGGCCGGGCCGAAGATTTCGTCACCGCGACCCCACGCCGCCAGCAGCGGCACCCGCGTGGCGCGGAAGTACTCGTGCAGGCGCGGATAGAGCGGCGCGTTGGTGGCGTAATCGCGCAGCAGCTTCAGCTGCACCTCGTCGTTGCCGGGACGGGAGATCAGCGCGTAGTCGTGATGCCAGGTGTCGGGGTCGACGAGTGTCTCATCGGCTACGCCGGTGAGGTATTGCCATCGGGTGGCGTCCAGCGTGAAGAACTGCCGAACCGCGGCCTCGGTGTCGGATGTCGGTTCATTTTGATAGGCCCACACCGCCTTCCAGAAGCTTTCGACGAATCCCGCGTCATAGCCGTTGCCGTTCTGGGTGACGATCGCCGTGATGGCGGACGGATCGCGCAGCGCCAGGCGCCAACCGATCGGGGCGCCGTAGTCCTGTACATACATGGCGTAGCGATTGATGCCGAGTGCACGCAGCAGGCCCGCCGTCAGATCCGTGAGCGCATCGAACGTGTAGTCGAACTCCTCGACCGGGGGTGCGTCCGAGAGCCCGAAGCCAAGATGGTCGGGCGCGATCACGTGGTAGCGATCGGCCAGGGCCGGTATCAGGTTCCGGAACATGTAGGAGCTGGTGGGGAACCCGTGCAACAGCACCAGCGCAGGGGCTCCTGGGTCGCCGGCCTCGCGGAAGAACAGTCGATGACCGTCAACCGATGTGTAGCGATGGTGGACAGAGGCCATGAGGTTCCCTTCTCGGCCATGAATTCGGGCAGCTGGGCCCGGCCTGAGGCATTCTGGGTTGTTCATCCCAGTATGCACCTGACGCGCCGGTTCGCAATAGTCTCGGTACGAGTTGCCGTTCGATCCGAGCGGGCATACCGTGGGCCGGTTATCCCAATTGGCCACGCTGCGGGCGGTGACATGGTGGGCACGCTTGTTTCGGTAAACGTGGGCATGCCCAAGGACGTCCAATGGCGGGGCAAAACGGTCTACACCGGGATATGGAAGACGCCGGTCGGCGGCCCGGTCATGGTGCGCCGCCTCAACCTCGACGGTGACGGCCAGGGCGACCTTGCCGGCCACGGGGGCGAACAACGCGCGGTCATGGTCTACCAGGTCGAGTCATATGACTTCTGGACGTCTTACCTGGGTCGCGACGACCTGGAACCCGGCAACTTCGGTGAAAATTTCACGATCACCGGGCTCGCCGACGACGAGGTCTGCGTCGGCGACCGCTATCGCATAGGTGAGGCGGAATTCGAGGTCACCCAGCCGCGCGTCACGTGCTTCCGGGTTGGCATGCGCATCAACGAACCGAAGATGCCCAGTCTCCTTGTCTCCCAACACCGTCCCGGTTTCTATTTCCGGGTGATCAGCGAAGGCGTCGTTCGCGCCGGCGACGATATCGTGCGGACCCGGCGCGGCCGTCACGAGCTCACCGTGGCCGACGTCGACGCGCTGTTGTATCTGCCGAAGCGCGACGTCGAGCAGCTGAGGAAGGCCGTCGACGTCCCGGCGCTCAGCCCCGGCTGGCAACAGTCCTTCCGCGACCTGCTCGCCGAACCCGAGGGCGCCGCCGCGCCACCGATCGGAGTCGCACCGCCGTGGCCGGGATTTCGCCCGCTGCGGGTCACGGATATCCACCGGGAAAGTCCACAGGTGCTCTCGCTTCGCCTTGAGTCCGAGGATCGCACCGCATTGCCGCCGCCGCTTCCCGGCCAATACCTGCCCGTCCGGCTTCCGGACGCCGGCGACCCGGCCCCGCTGCGCAGCTACTCGCTTTCGGGCGACCCCGCCGCGGGGATCTACCGAATCAGCGTCAAGCGCGAAGATCATGGTTTGGTGAGCGGCTGGCTGCACGGCCACATCCGGCCGGGGTCCGTGATCGAGGCGGCCGCGCCACGCGGCGACTTCTACCTCACCGAGGACGGCAATCCGGTCGTCCTCCTTTCGGCGGGAATCGGGGCCACGCCCGTCCTGGCGATGCTGCACGCGCTGTCGGCGGCCCGCAGCGGCCGCGACGTCTGGTGGGTGCACAGCACTCGCAATCCCCAAACATTGGTGTTTGCAGAGGAAGTCGCGGCTCTGATCGACTCCTTGGCCCACGCTACGGAGCGGGTCTTCTACACCGAAACTCAGGGCCGTCTCAACCAGGACTCGATCGCGGCACTGGGACTGCCGTCGGCTGCCACCGTTTACCTCTGCGGCCCAACTCAATTCATGGCGGACGCCCGCGACTGCCTCATCGCCGTCGGCTTGGACCCCGAACGCATTCACAGCGAACTCTTCGGCGCCTTGCCGTCGATCAACCCGGGCGTTGTGGAAACGGGCGAGCGCGAGCCGCCGCACCAGCCCGCCGGAACTCCGGGGACTGGACCCGCGGTCACCTTCGCGCGCAGCGGGCTGACCGTCAATTGGTCACCGGCCTACGCGAGCATCCTCGACCTCGCCGAGGCCTGCGACGTGCCGACCCGCTTCTCGTGCCGAAGCGGGGTGTGCCACGTGTGTGTCACCGGCATCGTCTCCGGGGCAACGACATACGTCCAAGCGCCGCTGGAAGAGCCCGGCGAAGCCGAAGTGCTGATCTGCTCGGCCGCACCCGGCGGGGACCTGGTGTTGGACCTATGAACCCTTGGGCACGAGCGTCGACTTGTTGCGCGAATTGGCCTTCTTTGGCACAACAACTCGACGCTGGACGTTATCTCACGGGGCCAGGCAGACCGACGCTTCGGCGGTGTAGCACAGGAACGTCAGGGTCTCCTGCAGGTACAGCCGCACGGTCTCGGCGTCGTGGCTGAGGTACCCGATCGCCACGTCGGTGCCCAGCTGCAGATCGAAGTCGCCGCCACGGGTGGTCAGCACGAAGGCGCCGTCGATTGCCGGCGCCCAGATGATGTCCCCGTCCACCAATCGATTCAGGTGCTCGCGGATGGGATATCCGTGTTCGGTGGTCTCACTGACCTTGGTGTAGACGTCGGCGGCCAACAGCACCGAATACGGGCCATCGACGCCGGCCAGCCGCAGGCCGGTCAACGCCTGTGAGATGGCATCGGGCATGTCGCGGGGATCCTCGGGCAGCTTCAACGGGGCATTGGAGCTGCAGCTACGGATGCCGTCGATCGACCCGGCGGCGTAGCCCTCGAAGATGGCACGGTCCTCGACGAACGCCAGTTTCTTCGCCGCCTCTTTGACCGGGTCCCAGTCGGAGTCCTGCGCGCCACGCTCGACGTTGTCGATCTCGTACCGGGACAGCGTGAACGGAACACGCAGGCGGACAAGGGGTTTACTGGCCCGCAGGTGCGCCTCCACGCCGTCGGTGGGTGCCTCGACATCGAGCAGCCGGCCGGTGCTGACCGCCGCGGTGACCGGTCCGCCGGGGTCGCTGACGTCGACGACGCGCCGCCCTGCGATGTGGCGCTTGAAGGTTCTGGTGGCCTCCAATTCAATTTCGGTCCAAGCGACTTCGGTGACCGGTGCCAGGTTGCGGTAGAGGTTGTTCATCGATTGGTTCCTTTCAGGCTGCCGATCGCGAGTGAGCCGTCATCTGATGCCGGTGTGGCCGGAGGTGCCGTCGCCCGCGGCGCCGGCAACGGCGGTGGGTCGTCGAGGAAGTCGACGGTGGGGGAGAAGAACAGTCCGCCGGTGATCGCCGTCGAGAAGTCCAGGATGCGGTCGGTGTTGCCGGGCGGATCGCCGATGAACATGTTCTCCAGCATCTGCTCGGTGACCCGCGGCCGCCGTGAATACCCGATGAAGTACGTGCCGTATTCACCCTTGCCCAGCTCGCCGAAGGGCATGTTGTGCCGCACGATTTTCAGCTCGGTGCCGTCGTCGTCGGTGATGACGTTGAGCGCGATGTGGGCGTTGGGCGGCTTGTCATCGTCACCCAATTCGATGTCATCCAGCTTGGTCCGGCCGATCACCAGTTCCTGCTCGGTCGCCGACAGCGCGTTCCACGCCGACATGTCGTGGACGTACTTCTGCACGTGCACGTAGCACGAGCCGGCGAAGTCGGGATCCTCGTCACCGATGGTGGTGGCGCTGACGGCCAGTGGGCCATCGGGATTTTCGGTGCCGTCGACGAACCCCAGCAGGTCGCGGTTGTCGAAGTAGCGGAACCCGTGCACCTCGTCGACAACGGTGACCGCGCCCGCCATCGCGCGCAGGATGCGGTCGGCCAATTCGAAACAGACGTCCAAGCTCTCGGCGCGGATGTGCAACAACACGTCGCCGGGTGTGGCCGGGGCGGTGTGGCGCGGGCCGTTGAGCGCAATGAAGGGATGCAGTTCGGCGGGACGCGGCCCGGAAAACAGCCGATCCCAGGCGTCGGAGCCGATCGACGCGATCGCCGACAACCGTTTCGGCGGTTCGCGGAAACCGATCGCGCGCACCAACCCCGAGATCTCCGGCAGCGCGTCGTGCACCGTCGCCTCACCGCCGTCGTCGATGGTGACAACGAGGAAGATGGCGGCAGGTGTCAACGGCTGGAGGATGGGTTGCGGCTGGACCGGAGGCACTCTGGCAACCCTAGCGTGAAGTCCGCTGCGCCCGACAGCCATGATGGTCAACATGTCGGCCAGCGCCGCAGGCCTCTGCGATTTCATCGACGCCTCCCCGTCGCCGTTTCACGCCTGCGCCACGGCGGCCGCCCGACTGGTCGAGTCCGGCTATGCCGAACTCAGCGAGGCCGACCGCTGGCCGGAGCAACCCGGCCGCTACTTCATCGTGCGCTCCGCCTCGCTGGTCGCCTGGAATTCCGAGGGGGCCGAGGGCCCCTTCCGGATCGTCGGCGCACACACCGACAGCCCCAACCTGCGGGTCAAGCAGCATCCGGACCGGCTGGTCGCCGGTTGGCGGGTGGCGGCGCTGGAGCCGTACGGGGGCGCGTGGCTGAACTCGTGGCTGGACCGCGACCTCGGCATCAGCGGACGGCTGTCGGTACGGGACGGAAACGGGATCGGCCATCGGCTGGTCCGGATCGACGACCCCATCCTGCGGGTGCCGCAGCTGGCGATCCACCTGGCCGAGGACCGCAAATCGGTGACGCTGGACCCGCAGCGACACGTCAACGCGGTGTGGGGCGTTGGGGAACAACGGGGTTCGTTCATCGACTACGTCGCCGTGCGAGCGGCAGTGGCGGCCAAAGATGTGCTCAGCGCCGACCTGATGACGCACGATCTGACGCCGTCGGCGGTGATCGGGGCCGACGCCGACCTGCTCAGCGCGCCCCGGCTGGACAACCAGGCCAGCTGCTACGCGGGGACGCAAGCGTTACTGGACGCCGAGCCGCGGGGCTTTGTGCCGGTGTTGGTGCTCTTCGACCACGAGGAGGTCGGGTCGACCTCCGACCGCGGCGCGCAGTCCAACCTGCTGAGCACCGTCCTGGAGCGCATCGTGTTGGCCGCGGGCGGTAACCGGGAGGATTTCCTGCGCCGGCTGCCGGCGTCGCTGCTGGCCTCGGCCGACATGGCCCACGCCACCCACCCCAACTACCCGGACCGGCACGAGCCCGGCCACCTGATCGAGGTCAACGCGGGTCCGGTGCTCAAGGTGCACCCCAATCTGCGCTATGCCACCGACGGGCGCACCGCGGCCGCGTTCGAACTGGCCTGCCGGCAGGCCGGGGTCGGGCTGCAACGTTACGAGCACCGCGCCGACCTGCCGTGCGGATCGACGATCGGGCCCCTGGCGGCCGCCCGCACCGGCATCCCCACCGTCGATGTCGGCGCGCCGCAGCTGGCGATGCACTCGGCGCGCGAGTTGATGGGCGCGCACGATGTGGCCGCCTATTCGGCGGCGCTGCAAGCTTTTCTGTCGCCCCGCTGACCTACGATCCGGCCATGACGCTCAATGTGGAAATGGTTACGTTCGACTGCAGCGATCCCGCGGGGCTGGCCGGCTGGTGGGCCGAGCACTTCGGCGGGACGACGCAGGAGTTGCTCGCCGACGAGTTCACCGCGGTGACGTTGGCGGAGGGGCCCAAGCTCGGATTCCAGAAGGTGCCCGACCCCACCCCCGGGAAGAACCGCGTGCACCTCGACTTCAGCGCCGCCGACGTCGATGGCGAGGTGGCGCGGCTGACGGCGGCCGGGGCCTGCGAGGTCGGCCGGCACAGCTTCGGCGAAAACTTCCGCTGGGTGGTACTGGCCGACCCCGAGGGCAACGTCTTCTGCGTCGTGGGGCAGTAGCCCCGCGGCCGACGAGTGTGCGCCCTGGGCGCTGAGCGTGCGCGTAGGGCGGGAAAATCGCGCGATTTCCGCCACCTGCACACACGGAAGTACCGCAGCGCACACTCGGGTCTCGCCCTCAGCCCTGGGCCAGGAAAAGCGGGTCGTAGCGGATGACGTTCTCCACGACGATTCCGTCGCGGGTGCGAACTCGGTCGATCCCGCGGATTTGGAACGGCCCGTCGGGGCCGGTGCCCCGTCCGACGTAGTGCAAAAACACCAGTTCCTCGCCGGGGGCGGCGCCGGGCACGGTGGCGCTGTCGATCACCTCAAGCGTCAAATCCGGTGCGGCGTGCAGTATTTCGGCGATCTTGGCCGTGTAGGGCTCGATGCCCCGGACCGGCTCGGGGTCCCCCGGCCAGTAGCCCACGATGTCGTCGGCCAGGATGTCGAAGCCGCGCGACATGGTGGGCGCGGCCCAGTACGCCGCGAATACCTCGGCGCTGAACTTAGGGGCGGATTGGACGTCGGTCATCGTTCCTCCTTGGGTCGGGCGCTCAGGTTGAGCGCGTTGTGCCCAGCGTGTCGCGGCGGCGTGCGGCGGCACAATTACCTCTGAGGTCATCGCCACGGCTACACCGGCGTGGTTACCGTGGCTTGGTGAGCCACGCGGCGGTAGGTGCCCTGTTGCGCGAATGGCGGGAGCGTCGACGGGTGAGCCAGCTCGACCTGTCGCTGGCTGTGGGCGTGTCGGCGCGACACCTGAGCTTCATCGAAACGGGGCGCTCACGCCCCAGCCCCGAGATGGTGCTCGCCCTCGCCGAGGGCCTCGACGTTCCACTGCGCGAGCGCAACACGCTGCTGCTTGCGGCCGGGTTCGCGCCGCGTTACCAGTCGCGTTCGCTGGAAGATGCCGCGCTGTCCCCGGCCCGTGCCGCGGTGCAGCGCCTCCTCGATGCCCACGACCCGTACCCCGGCATCGTGATCGACCGCTGCTGGAACATCGTGGGCGCCAACGCCGCGGCGTCGGCGCTGACCGCGGGCCTGCCCGACGATCTGCTCGGCCCACCGGCCAACGTCTACCGGCTGTCGCTGCATCCCGACGGCCTCGCCGGACGGACCCTGAATTTCCCCGAATGGGCGGGCTACCTCCTGCACCAGCTCCGCCGCACGATCGCGCTCACCGGGGACCCAGGATTGCAGGCGCTCGACGACGAGGTGCGCGGATACCCGGGAGTCGCGAGCGCGGCCAGGGCGTGGCGCTCGCCCGCAGACAACGCCTGCCTGCTCGTTCCGTTCGAGCTCGATGCCGGCGGCGGACAACGGCTGTCGATGTTCACCACACTGACGACGTTTGGGACGCCGCTTGACGTCACGCTCGCCGAGCTGGCCGTCGAGCTGTTCTATCCGGCCGACGCCGCCAGCGCCAGCCTGCTCCACGGCAGGTAGCGCTCTTACACTGTTCGGGTGACCGTCTCCGGGACCAGCGCGCGCACCCACACCATCGACACCGTCGAACACGCCGAGAGCAGCCCCGACCAACCGCAGCCGTTTCACGAACTGGGCCTCAAGGACGACGAGTACCAGCGGATTCGCGAGATCTTGGGCCGCAGGCCCACCGACACCGAGCTGGCCATGTACTCGGTGATGTGGAGCGAGCACTGCTCCTACAAGTCCTCGAAGGTGCACCTGCGCTACTTCGGCGAGACCACGACCGACGAGATGCGCGCGGGCATGCTGGCCGGTATCGGCGAGAACGCCGGCGTCGTCGACATCGGCGACGGCTGGGCGGTCACCTTCAAGGTGGAATCGCACAACCACCCGTCCTACGTCGAGCCCTATCAGGGCGCGGCCACCGGCGTGGGCGGCATCGTCCGCGACATCATGGCCATGGGCGCGCGACCGGTCGCCGTGATGGACCAGCTGCGGTTCGGCGCCGCCGATGCGCCCGACACCCGCCGTGTTGTCGACGGCGTGGTCCGCGGCATCGGCGGCTACGGCAACTCGCTGGGCCTGCCCAACATCGGCGGCGAGACCGTCTTCGACGCCTGCTACGCCGGAAACCCGTTGGTGAACGCGATGTGTGTGGGCGTATTGCGCCAGGAGGACCTGCATTTGGCGTTCGCCTCGGGTACGGGGAACAAGATCATCCTGTTCGGCGCGCGGACGGGGCTCGATGGCATCGGCGGGGTGTCGGTGCTGGCGTCGGACACCTTCGACAGCACCGGATCCCGCAAGAAGCTGCCGTCGGTTCAGGTGGGCGACCCGTTCATGGAGAAGGTGCTCATCGAGTGCTGCCTCGAGCTGTACGCGGGCGGCCTGGTGATCGGCATCCAGGACCTCGGCGGGGCCGGTTTATCCTGCGCCACTTCGGAATTGGCGTCGGCCGGAGACGGCGGGATGGCGGTCGAGCTGGACACCGTTCCGCTGCGGGCCAAGGAGATGACGCCCGCCGAGATCCTGTGCAGCGAGTCGCAGGAGCGCATGTGCGCGGTGGTGGCGCCGGAGAACGTCGATGCCTTCATGGCGGTGTGCCGCAAGTGGGAGGTGCTGGCCACCGTCATCGGTGAGGTCACCGACGGCGACCGGTTGCGGATCACCTGGCGGGGCGAGACCGTCGTCGACGTGCCGCCGCGCACCGTGGCACACGAGGGCCCGGTGTATCAGCGCCCCGTCGCGCGGCCCGAATCGCAGGACGCCCTGAACGCCGACCGCTCGACGAGCCTTCCCCGCCCGGCCACCGGCGACGAGCTGCGCGCGACTTTGCTTGCGCTGCTGGGCAGTCCGCACCTGTGCAGCCGCGCGTTCATCACCGAGCAGTACGACCGCTACGTGCGCGGCAACACCGTGCTGGCCGAGCATGCCGACGGCGGCGTGCTGCGCGTCGACGAGTCGACCGGCCGCGGCATCGCGGTGTCGACCGACGCGTCGGGTCGCTACACGCTGCTGGATCCCTACACGGGCGCGCAGCTGGCTCTGGCCGAGGCCTACCGCAACGTGGCCGTCACCGGTGCGACCCCGGTCGCGGTGACCAACTGCCTCAACTTCGGTTCGCCCGAAGACCCCGGCGTCATGTGGCAGTTCTCGCAGGCCGTGCGGGGCCTGGCCGATGGCTGTGCGGCCCTTGGGATTCCGGTGACCGGCGGCAACGTGAGCTTCTACAACCAGACCGGGTCTGCGGCGATCCTGCCCACGCCGGTGGTGGGCGTACTCGGCGTGATCGATGACGTCGGACGGCGCATCCCCACCGGCATGGGCACCGAACCGGGCGAAACCCTGGTGCTGCTGGGCGAGACGCGTGACGAGTTCGACGGTTCCGTCTGGGCGCAGGTGAGCGCCGACCACCTGGGCGGGCTGCCGCCCGCGGTCGACCTGGCGCGCGAGAAGCTGCTGGCCGAGGTGCTGGCCTCGGCATCGCGCGACGGGCTGGTATCCGCCGCGCACGACCTGTCCGAGGGCGGCCTCGCCCAAGCCATCGTGGAATCGGCGCTGGCCGGTGAAACCGGTTGCCGCATCGTGCTTCCCGAGGACGCCGATCCCTTCGTGACGTTGTTCTCGGAGTCCGCCGGCCGGGTGCTGGTGGCGGTGCCGCGCACCGAGGAAAGCCGGTTCCGCTCGATGTGCGAGGCGCGGGGGCTGCCCGCGGCCCGCATCGGCGTCGTCGATCAGGGCTCGGACGCGGTGGAGGTTCAGGGCTTGTTCAGGGTGTCGCTGGCGGAACTGCGCGAGACGTCCGAGGCGGTGCTGCCGCGATTCTTCGGCTAGCTCCGCTTCGGGCGCTGTCTGTGGCCGCGGCCCTCGTCGGCTGGAGTTTTGTCAGTCCGCGCCTACCGCCCGCCTGGCGCGTCACCCTGCAGGCCGGCGTGGGCGCGCTGCTGGTGTCGGTGAACCGTGCGCCGCTGGGCCTGCGGCCGCCGCGGCTGTGGGCGGGGGTACGGCTGGGGTCGGTGGCCGGGGTGGGCGTCGCGGGCGCGATCGCTGCCACGACCGCGCTGCCCGCGGTGCGAACCGCGATGGCCGTGCGCGAGCCGCCGGTGTCCGCGCCCGCGTGGCTCCTGTTGCGGATCCCCGTCGGCACCGTCTGGGCCGAGGAGGCCGCCTTCCGCGCCGCGCTGGGCGGCGCGGGCGCCCGAGCCTTCGGTCGGCCCGGCGGACGGCTGCTGCAGGCCGCCGCGTTCGGCCTCTCCCACATCCCGGACGCGCGCGCGACGGGTCAGCCCGTGGCCGCCACAGTGCTGGTCACCGGTATCGCCGGCTGGGCGTTCGGCTGGCTGGGCGATCGCTCCGGCAGCCTCGCCGCCCCGATGCTGGCGCATTTGGCGATCAACGAGGCCGGCGCGATCGCCGCGCTGACCGTGCGACGCTAAGGGCATGGCCGCCCGCCAACGAGCCGATCCGGCAAAGACACGCCAGGCGGTGCTGGCCGTTCTGGACTGGTTGCGCGACGAATCGCGCGCGGTGCCCGACCGGGACGCACTGGGGGCCGCGGTCCGGCTCACGACGCGCACGCTGGCGACAATCGCGCCCGGCGCCAGCGTCGAGGTCCGGGTCCCGCCTTTTGCCGCCGTCCAGTGCATCGCGGGACCACGTCACACCCGTGGCACACCGCCGAACGTGCTGGAGGCCGATCCGCGCACCTGGCTGCTGCTGGCCACCGGCCTGGTGCCGCTCGACGAGGCGAGAACCGCCGGTGTGCTGACGCTGTCGGGCTCCCGCGCGGGTGAGATCGGCCACTGGCTGCCGCTGTTCGACGTGGGCGAAATATAAGTCTGAACTGCAGGTTTAGGGTTGTGCGGCGGAGTTTTCGGTGCGCAACACGCCCGCCGGATTCGGCGCGCCGGCCGGGCGGGCCGTAGACTCCGTTACGTCACCAATCGTTCGCCAGGGAGCCGCCGAACCGTGACCGTCCAGGAACCCGAGCAGGACCTGAATTCCCCCCGTGAAGAGTGTGGCGTATTCGGGGTCTGGGCCCCGGGCGAGGAAGTCGCGAAACTCACCTACTACGGCCTGTACGCGCTGCAGCATCGCGGGCAGGAAGCCGCGGGTATCGCCGTCGCCGACGGTTCCCAGGTGCTGGTGTTCAAAGACCTGGGCCTGGTCAGCCAGGTGTTCGATGAGCAAACGCTGGCAGCGATGCAGGGCCACGTCGCGATCGGGCACTGCCGCTACTCCACCACCGGCGACACGACGTGGGAAAACGCGCAGCCGGTGTTCCGCAACACCGCCGCCGGCACCGGGGTTGCGTTGGGGCACAACGGAAATCTGGTCAACACCGCCGAACTTGCCGCCCGCGCCCGCGACGAGGGGTTGATGGGCACCCGCTGCCCGGCCCCGGCGACCACCGACTCCGACATCCTGGGCGCCCTGCTGGCCCATGGCGCGGCCGATGCCACGCTGGAACAGGCTGCGCTGGAACTGCTGCCGACCGTGCGCGGCGCGTTCTGCCTGACGTTCATGGACGAGAACACGCTGTACGCGTGCCGCGACCCGTATGGGGTGCGTCCGCTTTGCCTCGGCCGGCTGGACCGCGGCTGGGTGGTGGCGTCCGAAACCGCCGCGCTCGACATCGTCGGCGCCTCGTTCGTGCGCGACATCGAGCCGGGCGAGCTGCTGGCCATCGACGCCGACGGCGTGCGCTCGACGCGGTTCGCCAACCCCGAGCCCAAGGGCTGCGTCTTCGAGTACGTCTACCTGGCGCGCCCGGACAGCACCATCGCGGGCCGGTCGGTGCACGCCACCCGCCTCGAGATCGGTCGACGGCTGGCGCGCGAATGCCCCGTCGAGGCGGACCTGGTGATCGGCGTGCCGGAATCGGGCACCCCGGCCGCCGTCGGTTACGCCCAGGAGTCCGGCATCCCCTACGGGCAGGGTCTGATGAAGAACGCCTACGTCGGGCGCACCTTCATCCAGCCGTCCCAGACCATCCGCCAGCTCGGCATCCGGCTGAAGCTCAACCCGCTCAAAGAGGTGATCCGCGGCAAGCGGCTGATCGTCGTCGACGATTCGATCGTGCGGGGGAACACCCAGCGGGCCCTGTTGCGGATGCTGCGCGAGGCCGGTGCCCTCGAGGTACACGTGCGCATCGCCTCGCCGCCGGTGAAGTGGCCGTGCTTCTACGGCATCGACTTCCCGTCGCCGGCCGAGCTGATCGCCAACGCCGTGGCGGACAAAGAGGAGATGCTCGAGGCGGTGCGGCACGCCATCGGCGCCGACACGCTGGGCTACGTCTCGCTGCGGGGCCTGGTCGCGGCCTCCGAGCAGCCCGGGTCGCGGCTGTGCACCGCCTGCTTCGACGGCAAGTACCCGATCGAACTGCCCGGCGAAAGCGCGCTGGGCAAGAACGTCATCGAGCACATGCTCGCCAACGCCGCGCGCGGAGCCGCGTTCGATGACCTGACGCCCGATGAAGTGCCGATTGTGCGCTGACCCGATGGGTTCTCGTTGCTTCACAGACGCGTGATACCGGCGCCGAGCGCAGCCCGGTAGCCTTTATCGCGATGACGGATCCCGGAAAAAGCCCCGGACGAAACCCGGGCAGCCAGGGCATCACCTACGCGTCGGCCGGGGTGGACATTGAAGCCGGTGACCGCGCGGTGGCTTTGTTCAAACCGCTTGCCACCAAGGCGACCCGGCCCGAGGTACGTGGGGGGCTGGGCGGATTCGCGGGGTTGTTCGCTTTGCGAGGCGATTACCGCGAGCCGGTGCTGGCAGCGTCCACGGACGGGGTCGGTACCAAGCTGGCGGTCGCCCAGGCGATGGACAAGCACGACACCGTCGGCCTCGACCTGGTCGCGATGGTGGTCGACGACCTCGTCGTGTGCGGCGCCGAACCGCTGTTCCTGCAGGACTACATCGCCGTCGGGCGCACGGTGCCCGAACGGCTCAGCGCAATCGTCAGCGGCATCGCCGAAGGCTGTGTGCGCTCCGGGTGCGCGCTGCTGGGCGGCGAAACCGCCGAGCACCCCGGCCTGATGGAGCCGGACCACTACGACATCTCGGCCACCGGAGTCGGCGTCGTGGAGGCCGACGACGTCTTGGGCCCCGACAGAGTCAAGCCCGGCGACGTCATTATCGCGATGGGCTCGTCCGGCCTGCATTCCAACGGATATTCGCTGGCCCGCACCGTCCTGCTCGAGATCGACCGGATGAACCTGGCCGGTTACGTCGAAGAGTTCGGCCGCACGCTCGGCGAAGAGTTGTTGGAACCCACCCGCATCTACGCCAAAGACTGCCTGGCGCTCGCCGCCGAAACCCATGTCCGCACGTTCTGCCACGTCACCGGCGGTGGGCTAGCGGGCAACTTGCAGCGCGTCATACCGCCCGGGCTGGTCGCCGAGGTCGACCGGGGCACCTGGACGCCCGCGCCGGTGTTCGCCATGATCGCCCAGCGCGGCCGCGTGGCGCGGGAGGAGATGGAGAAGACGTTCAACATGGGCGTCGGCATGATCGCCGTCGTCGCGCCGGAGGACACCGACCGCGCCCTTGCCATCCTGACCGCGCGGCATCTGGGTTGCTGGGTGTTGGGCACCGTCGGCAAAGGCGGCAAAGACGGCCCGCGGGCCACGCTGGTCGGGCAACACCCGAGGTTCTAAGGGCCGGAACGAGCACTGTGCCGATGCTCAGCGCATCGGCACAGTGGTTTCCGGTTCTAGCGGCGCCACTCGTCGTGGTCATCCCAAGAGGTGCTCGGGAGTGGTCCGTCCGAGTCGTCCAGTTCGCTGGATTCGTCGGCGTCGGTTCCCGACAGCTCGCGCTGAAGCCGCTCGAAGTCGGTCTGCGGGGAACTGTATTTGAGTTCTCGAGCAACCTTGGTCTGCTTTGCCTTCGCCCGGCCGCGGCCCATGGGGGGACCCCCTCGCGCAATAACGGAGCGGCCTAACGAGTAGGCGGCTCCGATCTCTTGGTGTCGTTATTGTCCTGCCGACAGTTTACCGTGCCTTACGGTCGGGTGTCGGCGACCCCTACCCGCTGTGGCGGACGTCATCGACGATTATCTCGCACCGCCCCGCAACCGTTCAACGGCTCGCCGGCCCGCGCCGACGTGTTCGGTGGCGGGCAGCGAATCGGCGTCGATAACCGCGGCGACCGCCCCCTCGGGCCCGGTCGTCAGCGCGGTGTCGGCCGGCACTCCCCGCTTGAGCAGCGCCAGGGCCACCGGCCCGAGGTCCACGTGCTCGACGACGGTTCCGAGGCGCCCGACGGCGCGACCGCCGGCGAGCACCGCATCGCCCGTCGAGGGCCGCTCCACCGTGCCGTCGAGGTGCAGCAGCACCAGCATCCGCGGCGGCTTGCCCAGGTTGTGCACGCGCGCGACGGTCTCTTGGCCGCGATAGCAGCCCTTGTCCAGGTGCACGGCCCCCGCACCCGGACCACCGATCCAACCCACCTCGTGGGGAATCGTGCGCTCGTCGGTGTCGACGCCGAGGCGCGGGCGCAGCGCCACCACCCGGTGGGCTTCGTAGGCCCATACGCCGGCCGGCCGCAGACCGGCCTGGGTCAGGCGGTTCAGCCAGCCGGGCGCCTCGCCGCGGGGCACCACCAGATCCAGCTCGATCGGGCCGGCGGGCAGCCGCCGCACAAAGCCGCCCCCGGGGACCGCAACCGCGGTCAGCTCGGCGGGCAGGGCGTCGAGCCCGAGCGCGTCGAGCACCGCGCGGTCGGCCAACCGCGGGCCCAGCAGCGACAGCACCGCCATCTCCGCGCCGGCCGGGGTGACCTCGGACCAGAACACCATCTTGCGCAGGTAGGCCAGCAGCGGCTCGCCCCGCCAGGGCTCGGTGTCGAGGTACGTCGTGCCGCCCAGCTCGGTCTGGATCCAGTGGTCCTCGACGCGGCCCTGGCCGTCGAGGCTGAGGTTTTGGGTGGTGGCGCCCTCGGGGAGTTCGCTCACGTGTTGGGTGGAGATGCTGTGCAGCCACGCCTGGCGATCCTTGCCGGTCAGGCTGAGCACCGCGCGGTGCGAGCGGTCGACCACCACCGCCTCGGTCTCGGCCGCACGCTGCTCGCCCAGCGGATCGCCGTAGTGCCAGACCGCGCCGGCGTCGGGCCCGGGATCGGGTGCGGGGACTGCGTTCACCACGTCAACTCTACGGACCGGGCGCGCGGCTAGGCTTACCGTCCATGGCCGACCAGATGGGCGTGATCGTCATGCTGGACGGCGAGATCCATCCGCCGGGGACGCCACTGCTGCACGCCGACGACCTGGCGGCCGTCCGTGGCGACGGCATCTTCGAGACGCTGCTGATCCGCGATGGCAGGGCCTGCCTGGTGGAGTCCCATTTGCAGCGGCTCACCCATTCGGCCAAATCGATGGACCTGCCCGCGCCGGACCTGCCAGGTTGGCGGCACGCCATCGAGGAGGCCACGCGCCGGTGGGCCGCGGGCACCGCCGACGAAGGCGCGATGCGCTTGATCTACAGCCGCGGCCGCGAGAGCGGTTCGGCGCCGAGCGCCTACGTGATGGTCAACCCCGTCCCGGACCGGGTGACCGCGGTTCGCCGCGACGGGCTTTCGGCGATCACGCTCGACCGCGGGCTGCCGGCCAACGCCGCCGATGCCATGCCGTGGCTGCTGGCCGGCGCCAAAACGCTGTCGTACGCGGTCAACATGGCCGCCCTGCGGCACGCCGCCCGCCAGGGCGCCGGCGACGTCATCTTCGTCAGCTCCGACGGCTACATCCTGGAAGGCCCGCGCTCGACGGTGGTGATCGCCACAAACGCCGGGGCGGACGGCGGCACCCCCTGCCTGCTGACGCCGCCGCCGTGGTACCCGATCCTGCGGGGAACCACGCAGCAGGCCCTCTTCGAGGTGGCCCGGGCCAAGGGCTATGACTGCGACTACCGGGCGCTGCGGGCCGCGGACCTGCATGCGGCCCAAGGGATCTGGTTGATATCAAGCATGACCCTGGCGGCGCGTGTGCACACGCTGGACGGGCGCCCACTGCTCCGGTCTCCAATCGCCACCGAATTCGCCGAACTGGTCGACGCTGCCATCGTCAGCGATCGCTGAGCGCTGAATTCGGTTGTCGGCTCGAAGGATGGCGGGTAACTTCGGCCGTACACAAGGAAGGAGGTGGTCCGCGAAATTGATAGCTTCATGGACATGTGAGGTGGCTACGCGCTAGCTGCACTGGCTCGGAAGAGTTGGCGTTCAACGCACGCTGGCGAATTCCCCGTAGCCACCCGGCCCCCGAGCTTCCGGTCAGTCCAACCAGGAGCTTTGCTCGGGGGCCGCTCCATGTCATGACCCCGACGTCGCCAGCGTGGGGCCTACGGACGATTTCAAGGCAGTTTCCATACATAAGGCCCACGCTCGGCGAGATTGCGATCGGGTTGCGCATGACCCTCGCGGGCGACTAACCGGCGAAGCGCGACAGCCGCGCCGAAAGGTGCGGCACCAGACCGCCGTCGGCGTCCACCCGTTCCTCGACGTAGGCCAGATCACCGCCCTCGACGATGCCGTAGAGCCGCTTGGCGCCACCGACCAGCAGGCCCGAACGGCTGCGGGCCAAGGCGTCGGTGGCAAGCTCCCACGACGACTGCGTGCGGGGCCGGCCGTAGAACAACTCGATGTAGCCGGCCGAATGCGCCAACAACAGCTCGATGGCCTGCGATTCGGTCGGATCGTCGGGGTCGCTGACGAAGCGCCAGAAACCGCTCTCGCGCAGGCCGGGTCCCTGGTAGCCGCCCTTGTCGTCGAGCCGCCAGGACCGCGCTTCCCAGTTGAGATAGTCGCCGCCGTCGTGCGAGACCACGATCTGCTGCCCGAACCGGTAGTCCCCGTCGTGAGCGCGCCCCTCGCCCTCGCCGCGCCACACGCCGACGAGCGGCAGCAGCGCCAGCAACGCATCGTTGAGGTTGGCTCCTTCGCGCAGATTTGCGGTGTCGGCGGGCACCGGGAGATCGTCGAAGGCGGGGATATTGCGGGAAGCGGTCATTTTGGCGCGTTCGGCGGCGGCTGCGACCGCACGGTCGGCGGAGCCGCCGGAAACGACTGGGCCCTCAGCGTCGTCGTCGGAACTCACGACTCGTCAGTGATGAGCCGGTAGAGGGTGTACAGCGCGAACCATGAGATGACCACGACCGATATGACCAGCATGATCTCGAAGAAGAGCACCACGGGAACGAGTCTATTCGTGCAGCAGGTGCCCGGGGACCGGCCGGTCCGTCAGGCGATCTTGACGTCCACCTCGTGAATGCCGGCACCGGACGGTGCCACCACGGCGTCGCCGTTGCCGATGGGGGACAGCGCGCGCAGCGTCCAGGACCCGGGTGCGGCGAAGAAGCGGAAGTCACCGGTGGCCGACGCGACGACCTCGGCCGTGAACTCGTCCGACGAGTCCAGCAAGCGCACGAACGCTCCCCCCACCGCCTGGCCCTCGCCATCCACGACCCGGCCCGTGATCACCGTTTCCTTCTCCAGATCGACGCTGGCGGGCAACGTCAGTCCTTGCTTCGGTCCAGAGCACATATCAGCTTCCCAACTCGATCGGGGCGCCCACCAGGGAGCCGTATTCCGTCCAACTGCCGTCGTAGTTCTTGACGTTTTCGTGGCCGAGTAATTCCCGCAGTACGAACCAGGTGTGCGACGAACGTTCCCCGATCCGGCAGTACGCGATGGTTTCCTTCGTGCCGTCCAGCCCGGCGTCGGCGTAGAGCTTGGCCAATTCCTCGTCGGACTTGAAGGTGCCGTCCTCGTTGGCGGCCCTGCTCCAGGGCACGTTGATCGCGCCGGGGACGTGGCCCGGCCGCTGGCTTTGCTCCTGTGGCAGGTGTGCCGGCGCGAGGATCTTGCCCGAGAACTCGTCGGGGGAGCGCACGTCGACCAGGTTCTTGACGTTGATGGCCGCGATGACCTCGTCGCGGAAGGCGCGGATGCTGTTATCCGGCGGGGCCGCGGTGTAGGAGGTGGCCGGCCGGTTGACGGCGTCGGTGGACAGCGGGCGCCCGTCGAGTTCCCACTTCTTGCGTCCGCCGTCGAGCAGCTTGACGTCGGCGTGGCCGTACAGCTTGAAATACCAGTAGGCGTAGGCGGCGAACCAGTTGTTGTTGCCGCCGTAGAGGACCACCGTGTCGTCGTTGGCGATGCCGCGGTCGGACAGCAGTTTGGAGAATTGCTGTGCGTCCACAAAATCGCGCTTGACGGGGTCCTGCAGATCGGTGCGCCAGTCCAGCTTGATCGCGCCGGCGATGTGGCCGGTGTCGTAGGCGCTGGCGTCCTCGTCCACTTCGACGAAGACGACGTTTCCGGCATCGAGATTGCTCTCGGCCCAGTCCGCTGAGACCAGGACGTCGGAGCGTGCCATGGTGGGTGTTCCTTTCGATTGCTTCTGATGTAGGCGTTATGCGGCAGTCGGTCGAAAGCGTGCGACCAACGGGTAGAGCTGGCAGCCCAGGCAGATGCCGAAGGCCGCGTTGAGGAAGGCGGCCACCAGCGCGGCCGCGGTGGCGGCGACGCCGAGCACAAAGGCGCCGACGGCAAATCCCGCGACACCGACCACCGCGAAGATCAGGCCGACGAGTTGGGCGAACTTCAGCGGCGCGACGGGTTCGCGCTCTGTGACGGGTCCCAGCCGGGGCGCCACGACGCGGGCGAACACCCGCCCATAGGGGTGGCGGCGGGGCCCGCCGATGGCGCCGACGGCGAAGATCACGGCCTGCGCCCCGAGAATGAGGGCGGCCGCCAGCGGGCTGACGGCCGAAACAATGAGCGCGAGCACAAGGACCGCAGTCGTGACCCAGGCGGCGAACCTGGGCCCGCGCACGTCGACGCGGTCGGGCTGCACGACGGTGTTGCTGCTTGGCACGGGGACTACTCCTAGAAGTTCTTGTTGCGCGGAAGATGGGTGGAGTGGAGGCGCGCCACGGTAGGGGACCGAAGCTGCTCCGAGTGCGCGCAGCGCGCTGCTACTCAGGAGCTACAGCAACAACAACGACAACCCGCAATGCGGCACAGATCGACTGTGCGACGCGTGGTGAGCATGGGCTCGAGGCGGGCTGACACGTCGGCAAGCTTACCCAATGACGTAGCGCTCAAGCCAACAGAGGCTGCAGCGCCGAACGCAGGTCGGCGGCCTTGGGCACCCCGGAGGCGCGGTATCGCTGTCGCCCCTCGACATCGAAGATCAGCGTGGTGGGCAGCGACAGCACCGAGAAGCGCCGGGCCGTGCCCGGGTTGGCGTCCAGGTCGATCTCGAGGTGGGCTACGTCGGCCATCTCCTCGCAGAGCTGGCCGACCACCCGGCGAACCCGATCGCACGGCCCGCACCACGGGGCGCTGAAGTGCACGATGGTCGGACCGCTCTGCGACAACGCCAGTTCGCCGCCGTCGGGCCCGCCCGGATCGGGGAGAATCTCGCGGACTCTTCCCGACCTGCGCGTCAACAGCCAACCGGCGACGGTCGCCACGGCGACGGCCCCGACGATCGCGACAAGCACGGTGGTCATGACTGCTTAAACCCTGCCAGGGTGACGGTTACTCCCCGGGTGACGCCCTCGATGATGACGTCGGAGCCGCGCGCGCCCTCTGTTGTCGGCCCAACTCCGAACGGCAGCCGCTGGTTGGGCAGCCTGGTGGTGAAGGCGCGGAGCACCGCGTCCCGCTTGTCGTCCGGGACCGGTTGGTCGGCGGTGTCGGGACCGGTGAGGACGCCCGTCGGCGTGATCACCAGCGTCGCAGGGTCGTCGGGTGCGATGGAAAGGTCCGCCGAGACGCTGACCCGGTGCTCGAAGCCGGCCGAACGGGGCGTGCCGCTGAACACCAACCCGTGGCTGTCGGAGATGCCCGATGCGGTGACGCCGCCGGTGGCGGTGTTGGTTTCCCTGGGAGGCGCCTCGACCATGAGATCGGTGATGCCCATGAAGCGGCCCAGGTGCGTCGAGTCGATGATGATGCGGCTCTCCAGCCTGCCCACCGGGAGCTGCGCGTCGGGTCTGATCAGCCAGGACGCCTGCGTCACGTCCACCGAGTACATGGTGGCTTCGAGGGTGGCCGTGCCGACCATCGTGTGATCGACGGCGTTGGCCTTGATCTCCAGCTGGTTGTAGTGGTGGCGCATCGCCTGCGGGATGAAGGGGAACGCCACGATGGCGACGAACGGGTCGGAACCGAGGTGCGCCACTTTCCGCACGTCGGTCGACAGCCGGTATTCGGCGTAGATGCTGGCTCCGTAGTCGACGCCGACGGCGGCGACGACCGGTACGGCCACGGCGATCGCCGCGGCCGCCGCGCCGATCAGCACCTTGCGCACCCGCACATTGTCGCGTAATCCGCTGGCCGCCGTGTCGCCGGCCGCCCGGTGGCGGGGCTCACACTGCCGCCTCCCCCACGCCGAAATGGCAGGTGGCACGTTATCGTTAGATGTCCTGGCAACTAACGCGTCGTGGCGTTACGAAATGGGAGACGCCTTCCCCCCGAGCTGGAGGGGCTAGTTGGAGCTATTACTGCTGACCTCGGAACTGCACCCGGACCCGGTGCTGCCGTCGTTGTCGCTGCTTCCTCACACCGTCCGGACGGCGCCGCCAGAACCATCCTCGTTGCTGGAGGCCGGGACCGCGGACGCCGTGCTGGTCGACGCGCGCACCGACCTGTCGTCCGCGCGCGGCCTGTGCCGGCTCCTGAGCACGGCGGGCCGGTCGGTCCCCGTCCTTGCCGTGGTGAGCGAAGGCGGGCTGGTGGCGGTGAGCGCCGACTGGGGGCTGGACGAGATCCTGCTGCCCGGCACCGGGCCCGCCGAGATCGACGCCCGGCTGCGGCTGGTGGTCGGCCGCCGCGGGGGGCTGGCCGACCAGGAAAGCGCGGGCAAGGTCAGCCTGGGCGAGCTGGTGATCGACGAGGGCACCTACACCGCGAGGCTGCGCGGCCGCCCGCTCGACCTCACCTACAAGGAGTTCGAGTTGTTGAAGTACCTGGCGCAGCACGCCGGCCGGGTGTTCACCCGGGCGCAGCTGCTGCACGAGGTGTGGGGCTACGACTTCTTCGGCGGGACCCGCACGGTCGATGTGCACGTGCGTCGACTGCGCGCCAAGCTCGGCCCCGAATACGAGGCGTTGATCGGCACGGTGCGCAACGTCGGTTACAAGGCCGTCCGGCCGGCGCGCGGTCGACCGCCGATGGCCGACCTCACCGAGGCCGAAGCCGATGAGGCCGAGTCCGATTCGGAGGATCTGCAAGAGCCGCTGGGCGACCCGTTGCGCAGTCAGTGACCTCGCCCGACTGGCGATCGACTCTCACCGCCGCCGAGCAGCAGAGCGTGCGCCAACTCGTCTCGGCGGCAACGGAATTCGATGGGGTGGCGCCCGTCGGCGAACAGGTGCTGCGGGAACTCGGGCACGACCGCACCGAGCATTTGCTGGTTACCGGTGCCCAACCGGGCACGATCGCGGGCTACCTGAATCTCAGCCTGCCCCGCGAAGGCGGCGGGGGGATGGCGGAACTCGTGGTGCACCCCGAGGCCCGGCGGCGCGGTGTCGGCACCGCCCTGGTACGCGCGGCGGTAGCGAAAACCGGTGGGAGCAACCAATTTTGGGCGCACGGCACCCTCGAGCCGGCCCGGGCGGCCGCCGCCGCGCTCGGGCTGGTCCCAGTGCGCGAGCTCGTCCAGATGCGACGCTCGCTGCGTGACGCCCCCGACTCCGTGCCGCCGGTTGCCGGGGTGGAGATTCGCACCTACCGGGGTGCGGCCGACGACGCGGAGCTGCTGCGCGTCAACAACGCCGCGTTCGCCCAACACCCCGAACAGGGTGGGTGGACCGATGCCGATCTGGCGGAACGGCGCGGCGAACCCTGGTTCGACCCGGAGGGATTGTTCCTGGCGTTCGGCGCGCCCGACAGCGACGAGGCGGGCAGGCTACTGGGCTTCCACTGGACCAAGGTGCACCTCGATCGACCGGGCCTGGGCGAGGTGTACGTCGTCGGGGTCGATCCGTCGGCGCAGCGCCGGGGCCTCGGGCAGGCGTTGACAGCCATCGGGATTCAGTCGCTGGCACGCCGGCTCGCCGGTTCGGCCGAACCGACCGTGATGCTTTACGTCGAGTCCGACAACGTTGCCGCGGTAAGGACCTACGAGCGCCTGGGCTTCAGCACCTACAGCGTCGACACCGCCTACGCGGTGGCCACCGGCTGAGCGCAAGCCGATCGTTCACCCGGCATTCATCTCTAGCGACTTCTCTGGGCAGCACCGACGCATACTTTCGCGGCGAGTTGGCTACCTCCCTTGGGGACGGCCGGCGGCGCCTGCATGCGTCGGGGGGAGCGCGTCAAGAAAGCGAGATCGGTGAGGCTCGACAGGGAGGGCAGGGCGCTGACGGCCGCGGCGCTGGCGATCTGCGCGGCAACGTTGACGGCCTGCGGCAGCGACGACAACCGCCGCGGCGCGTCGACGGCCGCGATCTCCGGGTTGGCCGGCACGGCGGGCTGCGCCGGCAAGAGCGGCTTGACGGCGGAGGGCTCGACCGCCCAACAGAACGCGATGTCGTTGTTCAACCAGGTGTGGGGGCAGACCTGCCCGGGCAAGGCGGTGGCCTACAACCCGACCGGGTCGGGCGCCGGCCGCGAGCAGTTCATCGCGGGCCACGTGGACTTCGCGGGATCCGACTCGCCGCTGGTCGCCGACCAGATCGGCCCGGCCGCCAAACGCTGCGACGGAAACCCGGCGTGGGACCTGCCACTGGTGTTCGGGCCGGTCGCGCTGGTCTACAACCTGCCGGGTGTGCCGAAGTTGGTCCTCAGCAGCGACGCCCTCGCCAAGGTCTTGAGCGGCAGGATCACCGCGTGGAACGACCCGATACTGGCGGCGCTGAATCCGGGCGTGGCGCTGCCCGACACCAAGATCGTGCCGATCTACCGGGCGGACTCGTCGGGAACGACCGACAACGTCCAGAAGTATCTCACGGCCGCCGCGCCGCAGAGTTGGACCCGAGGGGTGGGCACCGAGTTCCAGGGCGGTGTCGGCGAAGGGGCCGCGAAGTCGGCGGGAGTGATCCAGGCCGTGCGGGTCACGCCGGGCGCGATCGGCTACGTCGAGAAGGGGTTTGCCGACCAAGCCGGTGTGCCGTACGCCCTGCTCGACACGGGAAACGGTGTGGTTCCGCTGACCAACGAGACCGCCGGCAAGGCCATCCAGGCGGCCAGTTTCGTGGCCGACGGCAACGATCTGGTGCTCGACTTGGACCCGATGTATGCCACTCAGCGGGCGGATACTTACCCCTTGGTGCTGGCCAGTTACGAGATCGTGTGCTCGAACGGCTACGACCCGGACACTTCGGCGGCGATCAAGTCGTTCCTCAGCGCGGCCGCGACCGACGGGCAGGCCGGTCTCGCGTCCGCCGGTTATGTGCCGTTGCCCGATAAAGTCAAGGAGCGATTGGTTACCGCCATCAATGCGATCCGGTGACCGGCGGGCGCAAGGAGCGACAGCAGGACTGTGACGGGATCACAGTGATAACGCCAGACCCATCCGCTGCGGGTTCGGGTGCGGTCGTCGCTGCGGCCCTCCCCGAGTCGCCGGTAGTGCCGATCAGCCCGTGGGGGCGTGCCCAGCCACGCCTGGGGGACAGGGTTTTTCGTTGGCTGGCGCAAGGTTCCGGGGTCCTGATCGTGGTCCTTATCGCCGCGATCGGCGGCTTCCTGTTGCTGCGCGCGATCCCGGCCTTGCAGCGCAACAGGGAGAACTTTTTCAGCTACGACGGCAACTGGGTGACCACCGACACCTCGGCCATGCATTTCGGGATCTTCGAGCTGCTCCAGGTGACCGTGTTCGTGTCGGTGTTCGCCTTGATTCTTGCTATGCCGATCGCCTTGGGCGTTGCGCTCTACCTCACGCACTACGCGCCACGCCGGGCCGCCGCGCCCCTGGCCTATGCGGTCGATCTGCTGGCCGCGGTCCCCTCGATCGTGTACGGCGTGTGGGGCCTTTACGTGCTGGCCCCGCAGCTGCGCCCCGTCGCCACCTGGCTGAATCACACCCTCGGCTGGTGGTTCCTGTTCGCCACCGGCAACGCGTCGGTCGCGGGCGGCGGCACCGTCTTCACCGGCGGGATCGTGTTGGCGGTGATGATCCTGCCGATCATCACCGCAGTCACCCGCGAGGTCTTCATGCAGACCCCGAACGACGAGATCGAAGCGGCGCTCGCGCTCGGCGCCACACGCTGGGAAGTGATCAAGACGACCGTGCTGCCGTTCGGGCTGTCCGGCTACGTCAGCGGCGCGATGCTCGGCCTGGGCCGTGCCCTGGGTGAGACGGTCGCGCTGCTGATCATCCTGCGGGGCACCCAGGCCGCATTCGGCTGGTCGCTGTTCGACGGCGGCTCGACCTTCGCCACCAAGATCGCCGCCACCGCCTCGGAATTCAACGACCGATACAAGGCCGGTGCCTATATCGCCGCGGGACTGGTGCTGTTCGTGCTCACCTTCCTCGTCGACGCCCTGGCGCGCAGCGCCGTCTCCGGCGCCCGCAACAGGCGGGCCGGCCGATGACCTCGATGCTGGACCGCCCCCTCAAGCCGCGGGCCTTCCCGGCGGTCGGCCGCCGTCGCCGGGTGGCCAACACTCTGGCGACCGTGCTGATGACGCTGTCGACGGCAATCGCCGTGACACCGTTGTTGTTGGTGCTCTGCGCGGTGATTGCCAAGGGGTTCAAGGTGATTGCCTCCACCGCGTGGTGGACGCATTCGCAGGCGGGCATGACGGCGTTCGTGGCGGGCGGCGGCGCCTACCACGCGATGCTCGGCACGCTGTTGCAAGGACTGGTGTGCGCGGTCATCTCCGTCCCGATCGGCATCCTGGTCGCGATCTACCTGGTTGAGTACGGTGGCGGCACCGCCCTGGGCAGGCTGGCCACGTTCATGGTGGACATCCTCTCCGGCGTGCCCTCGATCGTGGCGGCGTTGTTCGTCTACGCGCTGTGGGTGGCGACGCTGGGGCTGCCGCGTTCCGCGTTCGCGGTCTCCCTGGCCCTTGTCTTGCTGATGATCCCCGTGATCGTGCGGGCCACCGAAGAGATGCTGCGGATCGTTCCGATTGACCTCCGTGAGGCCAGCTACGCGCTGGGGATCCCGAAGTGGAAGACCATCGCCAGGGTCGTCCTTCCCACGGGGCTGTCCGGCATCATGACCGGGATCCTGCTGGCGGTGGCTAGAGTGATGGGTGAGACGGCGCCGCTGCTGATTCTGATCGGTTATTCACAATCAATGAACTTCAACGTTTTCCACGGGTTCATGGGGTCGCTGCCCGGCATGATGTATAACCAGACATCGGCGGGCGCAGGCATCAACCCGGCGCCCACGGATCGGTTGTGGGGTGCGGCGTTAACCCTCATCCTGGTGATCGCGATCATCAATGTCGGGGCCAGGGTGATCGCGAGAAGGTATGCCCCCAAGAAGGCATAGGCAGGAGCAGTAGTGGCCAAGCGGTTGGACCTCAAAGCCGTCAACATCTATTACGGGTCGTTCAAGGCGGTCGCGGATGTGACGCTGTCGGTTCTGCCCCGCAGCGTGACCGCGTTCATCGGTCCGTCGGGCTGCGGCAAGACCACCGTGCTGCGCACGCTGAACCGGATGCACGAGGTGATTCCGGGCGCCCGGGTGGAGGGCAGCGTGCTGCTCGACGACCAGGACATCTACGGCCCCGGCATCGACCCGGTCGGGGTGCGGCGCGCGATCGGGATGGTCTTCCAGCGGCCGAATCCGTTCCCCGCCATGTCAATTCGTGACAACGTCGTCGCCGGCTTGAAGCTGCAAGGAGTGCGCAACCGCAAGCTGCTCGACGAGACGGCCGAATACTCGCTGCGCGGCGCCAACCTGTGGGACGAGGTCAAGGATCGGCTGGACAAGCCGGGCGGCGGGCTGTCCGGCGGTCAGCAGCAGCGCCTGTGCATCGCGCGCGCCATCGCCGTGCAACCGGATGTGTTGCTGATGGACGAGCCCTGCTCCGCGCTGGACCCGATCTCGACGATGGCCATCGAGGAACTGATCAGCGAGCTGAAGCAGGACTACACGATCGTCATCGTCACCCACAACATGCAGCAGGCGGCCCGCGTCAGCGACCTGACGGCGTTTTTCAACCTGGAGGCCGTCGGAAAGCCCGGCCGGCTGGTCGAAATCGATGACACCGAAAAGATCTTTTCCAACCCGACCCAGAAGGCGACCGAGGACTACATCTCCGGCCGCTTCGGCTAGCTGGTCAGGGGTTTCGTGTCGTCCTCGGGCAGCCTGCCCGTCGCCTGGAAGATGACGCGGCGCGCCACTTCCACCGCGTGGTCGGCGAAGCGCTCGTAGAAGCGGCCCAGCAGCGTCACGTCGACGGCCGCCGCGACGCCGTGCTTCCATTCCCGGTCCATCAGCACCGAGAACAAGTGCCGGTGCAGGTCGTCCATGGCATCGTCTTCTTCGCGGATCCGCGCGGCCTTCTCCGGGTCGCGGGACAACACCACCTCTTGCGCGCTGTTGCCCAATTCCACTGCGACTCTGCCCATTTCGGCAAAATATCCGTTGACTTCCTCGGGCAGCGCATGCTGTGGATGCCGTCGGCGGGCGATCTTGGCGACGTGCAGGGCCAGCGCACCCATGCGGTCGATGTCCGCCACCATCTGGATGGCGCTGACGATGGACCTGAGGTCACCGGCGACCGGCGCCTGAAGAGCCAGCAATACGAAGGCGCTTTCCTCGGCTTGCGCGCTCAGCGCCGCGATCTTTTCGTGGTCGGAAATCACTTGTTCGGCCAGCACCAGATCGGCCTGCAGCAGGGCTTGGGTTGCCCGCTCCATGGCGATCCCCGCCAGTCCGCACATGTCGCCGAGGCGCCCGGATAACTCCGAAAGCTGCTCGTGGTAGGCGGTCCGCATGCCGCCAAGCCTACGTTCTCGGCGCAGGAAATGGGCGGCGCCTTACCGCCAAAATTCTTTACTCGCAGGTGGTGTCGGCCGCGTTGGTCACCGTCAGATCGTCGGGCAGCTGGGTCGGTGCGTTGCCCGACCCGCGTTCTATCTGCATGCTGACCGACGAGCCGGTGGGCGCGGGCGTGGCAACCCTGTTGAAGTCCGGGCCCAGCACCACCTGAATCACCTGTCCGTAGCCCGAGACCCGCTGGACCTTCGCGTTGGCGAACGATGATGCCACCGTGGCGGCGGCCTGCTCGTTGCCGGGCGAGAACAACACCGTCGTCGCGTTCACCGAACTCGGGTAGTCGTCGGGCGTCATCACGTTGAAGCCGTTGTTCTTGAGCTGTTTGGTCGCGGTGGTGGCCAGCCCGCTCTGCGTGGTCGCGTTGGAAACCCGCACCGTGACGTCTTGCGGCGACGCGGTCGTCACCTGTTTTTGCTGAGCCTCGGGTGTCGCGGTGGGGGTCGGCGTCTTCTTGGTGGTGGGCGCCTTCGTCGCTCCCGACGTCGGGGAACCACCGCCCAAAGGCTTGGCGTTCTGGTCGTTTTCCTCGGGCAGGGGATCGTCGTTGATGATGGCATCGAAGAGCGCCCGCATGTCGGCCATCCGCGGCGGCTCATCGCCGTTCTGGTCTGTGATACCGGTCGGCACGGTGACGAAGGTCATGTGCCCGGCCGCCATGCCCTGCAACGACTGACCCAGCTGCACCAGGTCTTTGGTCTTGACGTTGTCGACGGAGGTGAGGCTGATGAACATGTTGACGACGTTGTTGAGCTTGTTGAGGTCGAGCAGTGTGTCCTCGGAGATCAGCGATCGCAACAGCGACGACAAGAACAACTGCTGGCGTTTGATGCGGCCGTAGTCACCGTTGGTCTCGGTCGTCACCTGGCGGGCCCGCACATAGTTCAACGCGGTTGCGCCGTCGAGGACTTGGCGGCCGGCGTGGTCCAGGACCGTGCCCAGTTCGTAGTCGTGCAGCGGAGTGCGGCTGCAGACTTCGACGCCGCCGAGCGCGTCGACCATTTTGGCGAACCCGGCGAAGTCGACGGCGATGAACCGGTTGATATTCAGGCCGGACAGCTTCTGGATCTCCTTGACCAGACATTTGGGGCCGCCGAACGCGTAAGCGGAGTTCAGCTTGGTCTCGGTGTAGACCATCTTGGGGCCCCAGGTCCCCTTCTTCTCGTCGTAGACGGGTCCGTACTTGCCGGTGTTGGGGTTGTAGGCCTCGCATTGGATCGGGGTGATCGCCAGGTCGCGGGGGAACGACACCGCGACCACCCGTTTCCGGTTCGCGGGGATGTTGACCAGCATGACGGTGTCGGACCGCGCGCCATCGGCGTCATCGGTGCTACCGGCACCCATGTCGGCGTTTTCCCCGGCCCGCGAGTCGACACCGACGATCAAGAAGTCCTCGTCGCCATACTGCCCACCGGGGTCCCGGATGTCGCTTGAGTTCTGGTCGAGCGCGCTGATCATGTTGAGGCGGTTGTTCTTCGACGCGCTCCATTGCCACGCGCCACCGGTCAGGGCCAGCGCCAGCACGGCGGAGAGGGCCGCCGCCGAGCGCGCGGCAACCAGGATCGCCCGCCGGCGGGACTTCGGCTTCGACTCGCGGCTCTTGGGCGCGCGCTCCGAGGCGGGCGCCGACGTGTCGAACTCGTCGTCGTTCGGGTAATTGGCGGGCTCGAGGTCCGGCAGCTCCGAGCCGAGCGAATACGCCGGGGTCTCGATCACCTGCGTGTCCTGCAGCTCGACGGGCAGGTCCGGCGCGGCCCCGGCAGCTTCGGGGTCGGGGGCGGCGCGACGGTGGCTGGGCCGGGTGGCGCTGGGGGCCCCGACCTTGGCGATCAAATCGGCGACCGTGAGCCCGCCGTCGGCGTGGCAACCGGCTTTTTCGGGTTCGCCGGCTGCGGGCTCGATCAAAGCCGGCTCGGCCTGCCAGCGGTGCACGCCGTCATCGGTGGGCGGTTCCCCGAACCGTTCCCACGGGGCGGAGCCCAGCCTTGGTTGCGGGGTGCGCCGATGGTCAGGAGTGGCGTCAGTGCCGCCATCACTCATGTCCTATCGGCCTCCGAAGCTCTCATGCGCCGGTAGGGGAGCCCGTGCGCAAATCCCAGCGCGCTCCTGCAGCGGCACGAAACCGACCCCCACGGAAGCGCAATGCGGCAAGGTCCACATCGTACTGAGTTATCGGTCGCGATGCGATTTCGAGCGTGTTAACGCTCAGCCACCCGAGTGCATCACGTCCGCCCCGGCCGGCACCGTGCAGTCGTCGGGGTCGGTCAGCCAGCCCTCGGGCAGGGCCACGCGGGCCGGCGAACCCTGTCGGCCGCGAGGGCCGGTCGCGGCGTCCGGGAAGGGCACCGCGCCGTCCAACCGGCCGAGCAGCGTGTCGAGTTCGTCCAGCGTCGTGACCATCGCCAGCGCTCGGCGCAATTCCGATCCGGCGGGGAAGCCGTGCAGGTACCAGGCGATGTGCTTGCGGATGTCGCGCATGCCCTTGTCCTCGCCGAAATGCGCCGCCAGCAGCCGGCCATGGCGGCGCACGATGTCGGCGACCTCGCCCAGCGTGGGCGGGGTCGGGGCCGGCCTGCCGGTGAACGCGGCCGACAGCTCGGCGAACAGCCACGGCCGGCCCAGGCAGCCACGGCCGATGACCACGCCGTCGCATCCGGTGGTGGCCATCATCGCCAGCGCGTCGCTGGCGTCATAGATGTCGCCGTTACCCAGCACCGGGATGGTCCGCACCTGTTGCTTGAGCTGCGCGATCTGTTCCCAGTCGGCGGTGCCGGAGTAACGCTGCGCCGCCGTGCGGGCGTGCAGGGCGACCGCCGCGGCCCCCTCGGCTTCCGCGATGCGACCGGCGTCCAGGTGCGTATGGTGCTCGTCGTCGATGCCGATGCGGAACTTGACCGTCACCGGTATCTGGGTGCCCTCGGTGGCCCGCACGGCGGCGGCGACGATCTGGCCGAACAGCCGCCGCTTGAACGGCAGCGCCGCCCCGCCGCCGCGCTTGGTGACCTTGGGCACCGGGCAGCCGAAATTCATGTCGATGTGGTCGGCCAGGTTCTCGTCCGCGATCATCCTGGCGGCCGCGTAGGTGGTCGCCGGGTCGACGGTGTAGAGCTGCAGCGAGCGGGGCGACTCGTCCGGCGCGAACGCCGTCATGTGCATGGTGACCGGATGCCGCTCGACGAGCGCGCGGGCGGTCACCATCTCGCAGACGTAGAGCCCGCTGACGGTTCCGGCCTTCGACTGTTCCAGCTCACGACACAGCGTTCGGAAAGCGACGTTGGTTACGCCCGCCATCGGGGCCAGCACCACCGGGCTGGCCAGCGTGATCGGACCGATGCGCACGGACTACCGGCGGCTCATCGCCAGCTTGCCAGCGGTCTGATGCAGCTCGAATGCCGTGGTCCTCTTGCCCGTGCGGGCCTCCCGATCGAGTTGGCGCTGCTTGGAGACCTCGAACTTGTCGCAGGCCGCCTCGAGCTCCTTGATCAGCAGTGCAAGGTCGTCGCGCAACTCGGCCGCCTCACCGGTGATGTCCTCACGCTCGAAGAAGCGCCACTTTTTCAGCACAGGCATGACGACGTCGTCGAGGTGGATGCGGGGGTCGTACACGCCCCCGACGGCGATCAAGACGGCTTTGCGCCGGAATTCGGGTACCTGGAAGCCGGGCATCTGGAAGTTGCGCAGGATCTTGTGCAGCGACCTCGTCGCCTGGTTGGGATCGATCTCGAACCCGGCCTCGCTGACGTCGCGGTAGAAGATCATGTGCAGGTTCTCGTCGGCCGAGATCTTGGCGAGCATCTGGTCGGCGATCGGCTCGTTGCAGGCCCTACCGGTGTTGCGGTGCGAAATCCGGGTCGCCAGCTCCTGGAACGTGACATAGATGACCGAATCGAACAGGCTCTCGGCGAACAGGTCTTCTCGAACCTGGTGATTCTGGCCCGGGCTGAAGCCGCGGTTCACCACCTCGATGCGCAGCTTCTCCAACTCGACCGGGTCGACGGCGCGGGTCACCACCAGGTAGTCGCGCAGCGCGATCCCGTGCCGGTTCTCCTCGGCGGTCCAACGGTTGACCCACTGCCCCCAGGCGCCGTCCATGCCGAAGTTCATCGCGATCTCGCGGTGATAGGAGGGCAGATTGTCTTCCGTCATCAGGTTCTGCACCATCGCCACCTGGGCGAGGTCGGAGAGCTTGCTCTGCTCGGGGTCCCAGTCCTGGCCGCCGAGCGCGTAGAAGTTCTTGCCGTCCGACCACGGGATGTAGTCGTGCGGGTTCCAGTCCTTGTGCACGCTCTCGTGCCGGTTGAGGTACTTCTCGACCACCGGCTCCAGCTCATGCAGCAGCTGTAGGTCGGTCAGCTGGGCTGACATAGTCCCTCCAGTTATCTGTGTCTACGGGTAGCAGTCAATATATCTGTGCCCGCCGGTAGCATCAAGTTTCTCCTGCCCGCGCGCCGCCGCAATTCCAAAATGCCGAAACCCCGATGCGAAATCGCGACTTTCTATGGCTAGCCAGCGCGGCGCGCGCGGAAACCACTACTCGGATTTGGCCTGCTCGGCCGCGGAGACGTACGGGGCTGCCGCGGTGAACAGCATGTTGACGCAGTAGTCGATGAACTGCTTGCGGCTGGCGCCGAGCTGGCCGTTCAGATAGGCGGTGAACAGGCTCGTCAGCCCGCCGACCAGGCTCGTGGCGATCATTTTCTGCAGCACCGAGTCACCGATCCGGGACAGCTTGCGCTGCAGCAGGTCGATGAAGTTGGGCATCCACTCCGCGCCCGACTGGGTCAATATCGGCTCCACTGTGGGCGCCAGAAGCAGCACCCGCCCGCGCACGGGATCGTCGACCATCAGTTCGACGAATTGTTCGACGGCCTCGCGCGGGGTCTTCGCCGAGGTGAGGGTGTTCATCGCCCGCGTGCAGACATCGTCATAGACGGCGCGCACGAATTCATCACGGTCGGAAAAGCTTTCGTAGAAGTAGCGCTCCGTGAGCGCGGCCTTGCGGCACACCGCGCGCACGGTCAGCGCGGGGCCGCGGTCGCTGCCGAGTAACTGCACGCCGGCGGTGATGAGATTGTCGCGACGGAGGGCGAGCCGGCTCTCTAGGGGGACGCCGGTCCAGCGGCCCCGTCGTTGACCGGTCGGCACATCGCTCCTAAGCTCTAAAGTGACAACGCATGTAGTCAGTTGCCAATACTTACAGGAATCCAATAGTGACCCAACATACTTCCGCACCCCGCTCGCTGACCAGCGGCTCCGACGGCGTGGCCGGCGGCTGCCCGGTGTCGCCGCTGGGCTATGAGGCGCCGCCGCTGCCGCTCGGCCCGGGTTCCCTGACGTGGCGGTACTTCGGTGACTGGCGCGGCATGTTGCAGGGTCCGTGGGCGGGCTCCATGCAAAACATGCACCCGCAGCTGGGCGCGGCCGTCATCGACCACTCGACGTTCTTCCGGGAGCGCTGGCCGCGCCTGCTGCGCTCGCTGTACCCGATCGGTGGCGTCGTCTTCGACGGCGACCGCGCCCCGGTCACCGGCGCCGAGGTGCGCGATTACCACACCGACATCAAGGGCGTCGACGAGCAGGGCCGGCGCTACCACGCGCTGAATCCCGACGTCTTCTACTGGGCCCATGCCACGTTCTTTGTCGGCACGATCCATGTGGCCGAGCGGTTTTGCGGCGGACTGACCGAGGCGCAGCGGCGCCAGCTCTTCGACGAGCACGTCGAGTGGTATCGCATGTACGGCATGAGCATGCGCCCGGTGCCGGCGTCCTGGGAGGACTTCAAGCTCTACTGGGACCACATGTGCCGCAACGTTTTAGAAAACAATTGGGCCGCCCGTGCGGTCCTCGACCTGACCGTACTGCCCAAACCCCCGTTCGCCCAATGGCTTCCGGACCCGGTGTGGGCGGCGCAGCGCAAACTGCTGGCCCCGTTCTTCGTGTGGCTCACCGTCGGTCTCTACGATCCGCCGGTGCGCGAGCTGATGGGTTACCGGTGGTCGCGCCGCGACGAATGGCTGCACCGGCGTTTCGGCGACCTCGTCCGCGTCGTTTTCGCCTGCGTGCCAAGGCGATACCGTAAACACCCCCGAGCCCGGGCCGGCTGGGACCGCGTCACCGGCCGAATCCCGGCGGACACACCGCTGGTGCAGACGCCGGCGCGCAACCTGCCGCCGCTGGACGAGCGGGACAACCCGAAGCACTATTGCCCGCGGGTCTCCTAGCAGGTATCTCTACCCGTGGGCGTGGTGATGCGCGCCTTCGAGGTCCGACTGGTGCACGTGCGGGTGGGTGTGCTCGGTTCCGTCGTCGTGGGCGTGGGGATGCTCGTGGCTGACATGGTCGTGTTCGTGCGCGGTGTGTGCGTGTGAGTGCGCCACGTCCCCGTGGCGGTGTTCGTGCGCGTGCGGCGCGCCATGGGTGTGCTGCTCGGTCATCGTGTCACCTTCCGGTGTGAAATGCGTTGTGCTTTAGCCGGATTCGGTGACGATCCGGCGACGGCCTTCAGGTCGCCCTCGCCCCGGTGATGACGGGGAACCCCGGGTCCGGCGTGCTCGGCGTTGCAGACCGCATCGATGACGAGCTGGCGGACGTGATCGTTCTCCAGGCTGTAGAAGATGCTGGTCCCGTCCCGGCGTGTGCGCACCAGGCGCGCCATGCGAAGCTTCGCCAAGTGCTGGGAGACCGACGGCGCGGGCTTTCCCACGTGTTCGGCGAGTTCGTTGACCGACATCTCGCGATGCGTCAACGACCAGAGCACTTGCACACGCGTGGCGTCGGCGAGCATCCGGAAAACCTCGACGACGAGGCCGGCCTGGTCGTCGGGCAAGCGGTCTTCGCTATTACCTGCATGCATACGCAAATAGTAGCCCTGCGGTGGCATGCCGCCGGTCAGCCCGCCGGGACGACCGTCGACCTGCGCCGGCCGCCATTGCGTTCGTTCCACAACCGGTACACCTCCACGGCGGCGGCATGGGGCTGGTAGCGCATCGGGAGGCGACGCTGGTCCCAGGTCTTCGCGAATTCGTCGTAGAACGTGGAAACCTCGAAGTATTTGCGGTCATCGAGGTAGTACTGCTCGTAGGACTCGCGGGTGATCAGGAAGACGACTTCTGCGGGCGAGCAGTAGTACAGCGAGCCCAGACACATCGGGCATGGGTGGGCCAGCACATAGATGGTGCTGTCGACCAGGTGCTCGGTGCCGAGCTTCCTGCACGCCTCCCGGACGGCCAGTATTTCCGCGTGTGCGGTCGGATCGTTCGTCTGGGCCACTTTGTTGGCGCTCTCGGCGAGGATTTCGCCGTCCTTCACGATCACCGTCGCGAAGGGACGCCCGCCTTCCGCGACGTTTTGGCGGGCCAACTCGATGGTGCGCTGGGCGAAGTCCGTCACAGGTCGAAGGGTAGTCCCGCGGGGTGAGCACCGGCGCTGTGGTATTAACTAGACAAGCTATATGTTTCGGCTGAAGATGAGGGATACACCATGGCGCGCACCGACCGTGATCGCTGGGATTTGGCGACGAGCGTCGGAGCGACGGCGACGATGGTCGCCGCGCAGCGCGCGCTGTCCAGCGACGAGAAGTTGATCGAAGACCCTTACGCGGCGCCGTTGGTGCGCGCGGTCGGCATCGACGTCTACGTCCGGCTGGTCGACGGCCAGATCCCGGTCGACGACGAATCCGAGTTCGATCCGCAGCGGATGGCGCGCGGGATGGCCTGCCGCACCAGGTTTTACGATCAATTCTTCCTCGACGCGGCGCGCGGCGGCATTGGCCAGGTGGTCATCCTCGCCTCAGGCCTGGACGCGCGCGCGTACCGCCTGCCGTGGCCGGTGGGCACCGTCGTCTATGAGATCGACATGCCGGAAGTGATCGAGTTCAAGACGCGGACGCTGCGCGATCTCGGCGCCGAGCCGACGGCCGAGCGGCGCACCGTCGCCGTCGATCTGCGCGACGACTGGGCCGCGGCGCTGCGGGCCGCGGGCTTCGACCCGCAGGCGCCCGCGGCGTGGAGCGCCGAGGGCCTCTTGGTCTACCTGCCCGACGAAGCCCAGGACGCGCTGTTCGACAACATCGCCGCGCTGAGCGCGCCGGGCAGCCGCCTCGCCTTCGAATTCGTGCCCGACACCGCCGTTTTCGCCGACCAGCGCTGGCGTGCGCACCATGACCGGATGAGCGAACTCGGATTCGAGCTCGACTTCAACGACCTCGTGTACCACGGTCAGCGCAGCCACATCCTCGACCATCTGAGCCAGCGCGGATGGCGGACGTCATCGCAAAGCGTCAAGGAGTTGCACGCGGCCAACGGCTTCGTCTATCCCGACGACGACGCCGCCCAAGCCTTCGCCGACGTGACCTACAGCAGCGCTGTGTTTACCGGGCTCAGCGGCTGAGCAGGTCGTCCTTCAGGCGGTTGGTGAGCATCTCCTGAAACACGGTGCGGGCCGGGTCGTACAGGTCCTGGAAGGTCGTCAGCACCGTGCTCCGGTCGTATTCGGGGATCGACCCGAGTGGAGTCCAGAAGCTGTCGATGTCCAGTAGGAAGAACGGCCCCTGTGCAGCCTGCATCGTGCGGCGCAGGTGGTAGCTGGCGTCCAGCGCCTGGCCCACGCCCGGCCCGTAGCGCACGATCATCGACTTGCCGGGGTTCGCCTCGCGGTAGACCGCGGCGCCCTGCCATTCGGTCAGGGTCAGCCCGGCGGGGGCGATGCGCTGCGGTCCGAGCAGCGGCTCGGCGATCCAGTTGGCCCACTCGATGCGGCCATCGACGCCCTGAGGCACGCGGATCTCCAGGACGTAGCGCAGTCCGAGGCGTTCCACCCCGACGATCGGCGAGAACTGTGAGCGGGCGTCGATGACCCGCATCACCAGGTCGACCAGCTCCTCGAAGTTGGTGTACGCGGTGGTCTCGATGACGACCGCCTGGGTCTTCATCGAGGCGGCGAGAGTGTTATCGCGGTTGACGTAACGGACGAAACGCTCGGCGGCCGGCTGCGGTTGCCCGCCGGCTCCCATCGCCCAGGCCACGTCCTGCGCCTGGCGTTCGATGGGCAGCAGATCGGCAAGCAGGCGTCTAAGCTCGCCGCTCGAGGATTCGGTAAGGGAATCCGTTGCTGGATGACGGATTTCCATGGTTACGAGGGCTACTGGTGCGTTGGGGTAGGCCGCGTCGACACTCACGATTCGAAGCATATGCCAAGTCGTTCGACGGCCACAGCAGGGTCAGCGGTGTCAGAGGCGGCCGGGGCCAACCGGCGGCATCGGCCGAGGTAATAACCGTTTTCGGTGCTCTTTGGTGCCCCCACTAGGACTCGAACCTAGGACCTGCGGATTAAAAGTCCGTAGCTCTACCAACTGAGCTATAGGGGCGCGAAGGTTCAGAATACTGGGTTCGGATCACCGGCCGAACGGCGCTCGTTTGAGGATTGGGCCTGCGGTGACCTAAGCTGACGTGGCTCCCAACGGTTACTGCGTTGCGAGTGCCCCCGGAGTGATTCGGTTCTGGCCCCCATCGTCTAGTGGCCTAGGACGCCGCCCTTTCACGGCGGTAGCACGGGTTCGAATCCCGTTGGGGGTACGCGCGACGCAATGACGCGGAGCGATAGCGAGGCCCTGTGGCGCAGTTGGTTAGCGCGCCGCCCTGTCACGGCGGAGGTCGCGGGTTCGAGTCCCGTCAGGGTCGCCAGCACGGCGAGGCAGCCCATGCCTTCCGGCCAGGTAGCTCAGTCGGTACGAGCGTCCGCCTGAAAAGCGGAAGGTCGGCGGTTCGATCCCGCCCCTGGCCACTGCGAGAAGAACGATCAGAAACTGCCGTACGGCGTGCCGGTCAGGATCGAATAACCCGCCTCCCCGAGGACCGCGACTTCCAAACCGCCCAGCATCGGGAGCAATCCGACGTCGGCGGCGACCGGGTACCCGAACGCGTTGACGAGCCCGGCCAGAGGCTGGCCGTTGACCATTTGGGTCACTCCGTTCAAGAACAGGTTGGCGTCATACGACGGCAACGAGACGAGGACGGCCGTCGTGATGTCTGCCGTCGGAAGCAGCGTGGAATAGGCCGTCGAGAACGCCGTCGTCGCGCCGCCGACGATCCCGGTGTTCGCCGCCTCCAGGCCCGAAATCAGGTCGGTTATGGTGGGCGGTCCCGCCGGCAGCGCCGGCGTGCCGGGGCCCGACGACAGTGACGCAAGCGCCTGCGGGATGCCCTGCAGCGACGGCAGCTGCGGAGGCCCCTCGGCGGAAAAGTCGCCGATCGCGGCGCCGATTCCCTGATGGATCCCGCTGACGAGGGCGGGCCCCAGGGCGGTGGTGTCGCTCAGCGGCGGCAAGAACCCGAACGGGGTCGTCACGTTGGCCGGTCCGGTGGACCAGCCGAAATTCGGATCGCCGTAGCCCCAATTGACGAGAGGCGTCAAAACCGGTTGCACCAAATCCGCGATCGGGTTGCCGACGTAGGGGATGAGCCGCACCGGATCCAACAACGGCAGGTTCGGGTTGGCAATCATGTAGAAGGTGGTCTGGGTGGGGCCCTGTGTCGGCAACACAGTCGCCGAATTGATCTGCGTGGGCGTCAGGGTGTCGTAGCCCGTGTGCACGGTGACCATGCCCGCCAGGGCGTTCAGGTCGGAGAAGATATCGATCGGGTATTGCGGAAAGTCGGCCCAGCCGTCGTATTCCAGGGTGTAAACCTTCGTCACGAAGTCATTGGTCGGCATCGGGCCAAGGGTCGAAAAGCCCAGCGTCGGCAGGTTCAGACCCGGGAAGCGCGCGTCCCAGCCGCCGTTGGGATTCATCGAATTGCCAAGCAGTACAAAGTTTATCGGCAAATTGCTGGGCGTGCCGCTCGGGTCCAACAACTTCATTTCCAGCGCGGCGATGTTGGCGCCCTGCGAGTAGCCAAGAATATTGACGGTGTTTCCGGCGGCGAGTTGCTGTTGTACCGCGTTGTTCAGGGCTACGACGCCCCTCGATATCGAAATGTTCTGCATCAAGTCTTTGATGCCGCTGTCGGGATATTCCCCCGCCGGCATGAACAGGGCTTGGACGAGACCAACGGGGAAATTGGGCGCGACGTACTTGCTGACGACATTGGCCACGAAATCAGGCGGAGGGAACGGCATTCCGCTGCCGCCCAGGACGAAGGTGACGGGCGGGTCCGCCGCGCCGGTCGTGAGGCTGCCGGTCGCGGCGAGCGCGGCCCGGCCGGCGGCCTCGGTGGTGGCGTAGGCGTTGCCGGCCGCCGCCAGCGCTTGGGCGAACTCACCGTGCAGGGCCGCCACCCGCCCGATCAACGCCCGCCACTGGTGGCCGTATGCGCTGAACAGCTTCGCCACCTCGGCGGAAACCTCGTCGGCGGCGGCCGCCGCCACGGCGGTTGTCCTGCCCGCCGCGGCCGCGGTGGCCTCATCGAGCGTCGAACCGATCGCCGCCACATCCGCGGCCGCAGTCGCCATTAGCTGCGGCTGCGCGAGCACGTACGCCATCGGTCCTTCCCTCCCACGCCAGCATAAAACGGTTCGTGGGGGCAGGGCGGGCATTCACGCCTTTCAGGCGAAGCGTTCGTCGGGCATGTCCTCGGCCACAAGGCCTTTCACTTGCTGGTAATAGATGACCCGTCCGCCGCCGGCCCAGTTGCCCTCGGGAATCTCATGGATCAGCGTCCACACATGAAACGCGCGGGGACCCTGCGGCTCGATCCCCGCCGCGGTGCACACCGCGTCGTGCACGCCGGCGGCGAGCTGTTCCTTGCGGCGCTGGTCCAGCGCTCCGCGGAAGACCGTCAGCTCGACCCTGAACCGCGGCGCGCCCGAACCGCGACCCCCCACCAAGAGCTGGCCCACGTCCATCGGATGCAGGTACACCCAGGTGCTCTCGCGCAGAAACGGTGTGTCCGGGGCGCGTTCGGCCCGCAGGAGCGCGGCCACCAACTCGTCGGCCAGCCGGCTCAACGCCTCGTCGTCCAGCGAGCCGCGCACGAACGTCAGATCGATCATCGGCATCGCACGATCATCCCGCTTCGCGCACCGCCAGGCCACACCTCGACGGCTACGTCAGCACGGGGAGCAGCAGCCGCGACGACGAGCGAACCGTGTTCAGGCTGGTGGTCCCGACGCCGGCGTGCCGGAAGTTCATGATCGCCGGCGCCGACGGGTCCTGGTCGTCGCTGGTGAGTATCAGGCGAATGCGGTGGCCGGCGCCGAACCGTCGAGCGTTGGGGACCAGGGGGATTCGATACACGACGTCCTCGCCCAGCGGCACGCCCCGCGCGTTGCGGCACGGCAACACCGGCGCACCGGGTCGGCTGGCCGCCTCGTCGACCTCGCGCAGGCTGGCACGCAACCAGCCCGCGGTCACATCGGTGGTCGTGCCGTCGGGGGCCACGTCCTGCAGCGTCGCCATCCATCCGGTGTCGATCGCGGTGGCCGAAGCGACCAGCCGCAGTTCGATGTCGCCGACGACGTCGAGGTCCTCGGACAGCGCTGCGCCGGTCCAGATCAGCGCCGACGGCGGGTCGATCTTGCTGGGCTTGACCCGACCCAGGCCCGAGCCCAGGACCATGAATTCGCGACCGCCCGGCTCGCCCTCGTCCTCGCTCAAGGTGCCGTCGGCGCGCAGGGCGAGTTCGCGATGCGGGGCGTGCGACGGCGGCCACGAGTCGGCGGTGCGCCACTCGTCGGCGCCGGGCAGGAAGTACCGGATCGGTGGCCCGTCGGTGATGCCGGTGTCGCGACCCTTGAGCCAATGGTCGTACCAGGCCAGCGCCTCGGTGTGCATGCTTTCCCAGGGCCAGGTCAGCCCGAACTTGCCCAGCATGCCCATCCGCACGCAGGCGTTGTCGGACAAGCCTTTCCAGGTGGCGAACGTGGAGGGCAGGTGCAGCGGCACGTTCTCCCAGTCGCAGCCGAGGTATACGGGAATGTCGATTTCCTTGAGCAGCGGCAACAGGTTTCGCTCCTCCCACCATGCGTCGCGGGTCGGATGCTTGACGACGGCCTCCTGCCAGAGTTCGTCCCACGGGTGCGGGTTGTGGGGCAGCCTGAGCACTTGGCGCAGCATGGTCACCGCCGCCTCGCCGTTGGCGGTCTCGAATTTCTTATGCACGCGTGGGCTTTTCAGCACCCGCCGGGCCAGTGCGACCGGCTTACTACGCCAGAGCCGGTCGCTGCGCTCGGAGGTCAGCCCCATCATGGCCAGGAACGGCGTAACAAAGGACGAACTCAGCAGGCCGTGGTGGTTCGCGCCGTCGTACAGATCCGCGGTCACGGCCAGCGGGAAGATCGCCTTGAGGTGCGGCGGGCGTTCGACGGCCGCCTCGAGCTGGGTCATCGCGAAGTAGCTGATGCCGATCATGCCGACGTTGCCGTCGCACCAGGGTTGGGCGGCAACCCATTCGACGAGGTCGTACACGTCACGGCGTTCCTGAGCGTCGAAGAAGGTGAAGGTCCCGTCCGAGCCGCAGGTGCCGCGCAGGTTGGCGATGACGTGCGCGTAGCCTCGCGGCACCCAGAAGTCGGTGACGCCCGCCTCGACGAATCCGGCGGGGGCGCCCAAGTCCTGCATCTGCCGCGGGTAGGGGGAGGCGGCCAGCAGAGCCGGGAAGCGGCCGTCGGTGTCGGGCCGATGGATGTCGGCCAAAAGCCTGGTGCCGTCCCGCATCGCGACGGCGATGTTGATATCGCTGCGTTGGGCGTATCGGGGCTCACTGAGGTTGCGGTACTGCCGGCCGGTGGTCTGCGGGCCGTTGAGCGACTCGGTCATAGTTTCACGCTACGTTGAAACTAGTCTCAACGCAAGATGAAATTTCGCGGTATGGTGAAACGGTGCCGAAGCGATCCAGCAGCCCGGGCCCGCGCGACGAGCGCGGCGTGCTGGCGGCGCGCATTCTGTGCGCGGCGCGCGACGAATTCGCCGAACACGGCTGGGCCGGCACCGCGATTCGGGCCGTCGCCCGCGCGGCGGACGTCGACCCCGCGTTGATCTACCACTACTTCGGCTCCAAGGAGGGCCTGCTCGACGCCGCCACGGCGCCGCCGGAGAAATGGCTCGATTCGGTCACCAAGACGTGGGCCACGCCCAAGGCGGAACTGGGCGAGCGACTCATCCGCAACGTCCTGGAGATTTGGGCGGACGAGGACGTCGGGCCCGTGCTGCGCGCGGTGGTGCTGACCGCGGCCCATGAGACCAAGACCCGCGACAAGCTGCGTCTGATCGTGGAGCGCGGGCTGATCGGCGAATCCACGCTGAGCGATGACGAGGACGAGCGGCTGCGTCGCAGCGGCCTGATCTCCAGCCAGTTGATCGGCTTCGCGTTGTTGCGTTACGTCTGGAAGATCGATCCGGTCGCATCGATGTCCGACGACGAGGTGGTCGCGGCGATCGGACCCAACCTGCAGCGCTACGTCGACGGCGACATCGCCCCGAATTGAGCGGGATCCGACGCGGCGAACCGCGACAATTGAGCTATGCGTCGGACGTGGCGGTTGCTTTCGGTCGTGGTGGCAATTGAACTGATAGCGCTCGCCGGTCCCGCCACCGCGCAGGCCGGTCCCGAGGTGCCGCCCGTCAGCGACGCGGCGCGCGCGGCCGGATTCATCGACGTGCGCACCGTGGTGCCCGACGCGATCATCGACCTGCGCTACGCGACGACGAACAATTTCACCCACACGCAGCTGTATCCGTCCGACGCCCGATGCCTGGTGCATCAATCCATGGGTCCCGGGCTGGCGGCGGCCGCGACGGCGCTGCGCCCCCAGGGCCACGTGCTGGTGTTCTGGGACTGCTACCGGCCGCACGAGGTCCAGGTCAAGTTGTTCAACGCGGTCCCGAACCCCGCGTGGGTGGCCCGTCCCGGTCAGTACGCGCACAGCCATGAGTCCGGGCGTTCGGTCGACGTGACGTTCACCAGCGTGCAGGAGCAGTGCCCGGCAGAGCGTCAAGCCGACGGGCTGTGCCTGGCCGACATGGGTACCGACTTCGACGACTTCTCCTCGCGCGCAACGGCATACGCCACGCAGGGCGTCAGCGCCGAAGCCCAGGCGAATCGCGCCCGGCTGCGGGACGCCATGGAATACGGGGGGCTGGCGCCGTACTCGGGGGAGTGGTGGCATTTCGACGGCCCGGGCGCTGGCGTCGACCGCCCCATCCTCAACGTCCCAGTGGACTAAGCCGTCTCATAATACGAGACAGTTGTTTCATATTATGAATCCTGCGGTAGGCTCCAGGCCATGAACGCGCAGTCGGCCAAGTACACGCACGGGCATCACGAGTCGGTGCTACGCAGCCACCAGCGGCGCACCGCGGCGGACTCCGCGGCCTACCTGCTGCCGCACCTGAAGCCGGGTTCGTCGGTGCTCGACATCGGCTGCGGCCCGGGGACGATCACCGCCGACCTCGCCGAGCGGGTGGCGCCCGGCACGGTGCTGGCGGTCGACCAGTCCGCCGACGTCCTCGACGTGGCCCGCGCCGAGATCGAGCGGCGCGACCTGCCCAACGTGACGTTCGCGACCGCCGACGTGCATCGCCTCGAGTTCGCCGACGACACGTTCGATGTCGTCCACGCGCACCAGGTGTTGCAGCACGTCGCCGATCCGGTGCAGGCGCTGCGGGAGATGCGGCGCGTATGCCGGCCGGGGGGAATCGTCGCGGCACGCGACGCCGACTACGCCGGTTTCATCTGGTTTCCGCGGATCCCGGGGCTGGACCGGTGGCTCGATCTCTACGGCAAGGCGCACCGTGCCAACGGCGGCGAACCGGATGCGGGCCGGCGGCTGCTGTCGTGGGCGCTGGCGGCCGGGTTCGACGACATCACGCCGACGGGCAGCGTCTGGTGCTACGCGACGCCCGAAACCCGCGACTGGTGGGGCGGGATGTGGGCCGACCGGATCCTGCACTCCAGCGTGGGTCGCGACCTGCTGGCGTCGGGCCTGGCCACTGCCGACCAGCTCGAAGAAATCTCCGAGGCATGGCGATCCTGGGCGGCGGCACCGGACGGTTGGCTGTCGATGCCACACGGCGAAATCCTCTGCCGAGCGTAGGTGATAAACGCAACGTCCCAGGTCAACGCCGTGGTATTGGCATTCTCTTTTTTTGCAAGTACGTTATTCATCGATGGATAACGCTGCTCAGACACCGTCGGGCATCCCGTTGCAGCCCGTGTACGGGCCGGGGGACAGGACCGCGGAACCGCCAGCGCCGGGGGAGTTCCCGTTCACCCGGGGCAACTTCGCGTCCGGCTATCGGGGCAAGTTGTGGACCTTCCGGCAGTACTCCGGTTTCGGCACCGCCGAGGAATCCAATCGTCGCTACCGATACCTGTTGGACCAGGGCGGGACGGGCCTGTCGGTGGCGCTCGACCTGCCCACCCAGTGTGGCTATGACTCCGACGATCCCGAGTTCGGCGAGGAGGTCGGCCGGGTCGGCGTCGCGGTGGACACGCTGGCCGACTTCGAGATCCTGTTCGACGGGATCCCGTTGGACAAGCTCAGCACGAGCATGACGATCAACGGGACGGCCGCGATCCTGCTGGCCTTCTATGTCGCCGCCGCCGAGAAAAAAGGGATACCGCGGGCCAAGCTCACCGGGACCATCCAGAACGACATCCTCAAGGAGTACGCCTCGCGCGGGACTTGGATCTGGCCCCCGGAACCGTCGCTGCGGCTGATCGCCGACACCATCGAGTTCTGCGCGGCCGAGGTCCCGAGGTTCAACGCCATCTCGGTGGCCGGGGCGCACTTTCGCGATGCCGGTGCCAACGCGGTGCAAGAGATGGCGTTCACCCTGGCCGACGGCGTCACCTATTGCGACACCGTCGTCGAACGCGGCCGGATGACCATCGACCAGTTTGCGCCGCAGATCTCGTTCTTCTTCTACACCCACGGCGACTTCTTCGAGGAGGTCGCCAAATATCGTGCGGGACGGCGGCGCTGGGCGACGATCGTGCGGGAACGCTACGGCGCGACGACGGACAAGGCGTCGATGTTCCGCTTCGGTTGCGTGTGTGGCGGCGCGTCCCTGTACGCCCCGCAGGCCCAGAACAACCTGGTGCGGGTGGCCTACGAGGCGATGGCGGCGGTGCTCGGCGGCGTCCAGTCGATGTTCACCGCGGCCTGGGACGAACCATTCGCGCTGCCCACCGAGGAGTCCACCACCCTGGCGCTGCGCACCCAGCAGATCCTGGCCTACGAAACCGGTGTCGCCGGCGTCGCCGACCCGCTGGGGGGCTCCTACTTCGTCGAGGCACTCACCGACGCCACCGAGGCCCGCATCGTCGAGATCATGGACGACCTGGAGCGCCACGGCGGCATGGTCAGCGCTATCGAGGACGGATACCTGCAGGGTCTGATCGCCGACGAAGCCTTCCGGGTGCATCAGGACATCGAGGCGGGCGCCCGCCCAGTCGTCGGGGTCAACCGATTCGTCTCCGAAGAGCCCGAGCCCGATGTCGTCACCTACGAGCTCGACGCCGAGGGCCGCGATTTGCAGCTGAAGCGACTCTCCAAGGTGAAGGCCGAAAGGGATTCGGGCGCAGTGCAATCCACGCTAGCCGAACTGTCGCGGGCCGCCGAAGGAACCGACAACCTGATGCACAAATTGATCGACTGCGCCAATGCGTACTGCACGGTCGGTGAGATGGTTTCCGCGCTCAAAGGGGTGTGGGGCGAATTCCAACAACCGGTGGTGTTCTAGATGGCCGTGCGAGTTCTGGTGGCCAAGCCCGGCCTGGACGGACACGACCGCGGCGCCAAGATCGTCGCGCGCACCCTGCGTGACGCCGGCTTCGAGGTGATCTACACCGGCATCCGGCAGCGCATCGAGGACATCGCATCGATCGCCGTGCAGGAAGACGTGGCGGTCGTGGGCCTGAGCATCCTGTCCGGTGCCCACCTGACCCTGACCGCGCGCACCATCGAGGCGTTGCGGGCGGCCGATGCCGCCGACATCGCCGTCGTCGTCGGCGGAACCATTCCGCACGCCGACGTACCCAAGCTGTTGTCGGCCGGGGCCGCCGCCGTGTTTCCCACGGGGACACCGCTGGAGGACCTGGTGCGCGAAATCCGCGCATTGACCGGCAATCCCGAACCCGCCCCGGAGGAACCGTGCGCGTCGGAGTAATGATCGGCGCCGAGCGTGGCGATATGGCCCGCAAGGTGAGCAAGCTGGCGTCCGACATCGAATGGGCCGAGTCCGCGGGTCTGGACACCGCGTGGATGCCGCAGGTGCCCAACGACTTCGACTGCCTGACCATGGTGTCGCTGATGGCCGCGCACAGCTCGCGCATCGAACTCGGCACCGCGGTGGTGCCGCTGCAGGCCCAGCATCCGATCGCCCTTGCCCGCCAAGCGCTCTCGACGCATGCGGTGGCCGGTGGGCGACTGGCGCTGGGCGTCGGACCGTCGCACCACTGGATCATCCGCGACATGCTCGGCCTGCCGTATGAGAAGCCGGCCGCCTACACCCGTGACTACCTGCAGGTGCTCAACGCCGCCATCGCGGGGCCGGGACCGGTTGACGTCGAAAATGATTCGTTCGCGGTGCACAATCCGTTGGCGATCGGCGCCGATACCCCGATGCCGGTGCTGGTCGCCGCGCTGGGACCGGTGATGTTGCAGCTCGCCGGCGAACTCGCCGACGGCACCGTGTTGTGGATGGCCGACGAGCGCGCGATCGGCGACCACATCGCGCCGAAGATCACCAAGGCCGCCGCGGACGCCGGCCGCCCGGCGCCGCGGATCGTCGCGGGTATCCCGGTATGCCTTTGTGCGCCTGAGCAAGTCGACGAGGCCAAGGAGCGGGCCAACCGCATCCTGGGCGAGGCCGAGGTGTCACCCAACTATCAGCGCCTGCTCGAACGCGGCGACGCCCGCGATGTCGGCGATCTGTGCGCCGCGGGCGACGAGGAGGCCATCTTGGCCCGGATGCGCCGCTTCGCCGACTCCGGTGTGACGGACCTGTCGGTGCGGCTGCTGCCCATCGGCGACAACCGGGACGAGCTGGTCGCATCCAAACGCCGCACCCGCGAAATGCTCGCCTCGCTGGCAAGGGAGTTGCGTTGACGGCCAACGGTGCTCCGCTCGCGGGGATACGCATCCTCGAGGTCGGCACCATGCTGGCGGGTCCGTACGCCACCATGCTGCTGGCCGATCTCGGCGCCGAGGTCACCAAGATCGAACCCGCCGGCGGCGAGATCTCGCGCAGCGTCGGCGCCTCCTACTTCGCCAGCCTCAACCGCAACAAGTCCAGCATCACCTTGGACCTGAACTCCGATGCCGGACAGCAACGGTTGGGCGAGCTGGCCGCCGAATCTCACGCGCTGCTGGTGAACTTGAAGCCGTCCGCCATCCGCCGGCTGGGTCTGACCTACGAGGCGTTGCGACGGCACAATGAACGGATCGTCTGCGTGGCCATCACCGGCTTCGGCCTGTACGGTGGCGACGATCCGGCCTTCGATTACGTTGTGCAAGCCGGCGTCGGCACCGCCGCCTTGACCGGCGACCCGGACGGCCCACCGACGCTGCCCGGCTATTCCTCGGCGGACAATTCCACCGGAATGTGTGCGGCGCTGGGCCTTTTGGCCAAGGTCATCTCGGGCGCGGGCGGGCAAGTGGACGTATCGCTGCGCGACGTGATGCTGTCGCAGCTCAACTACCACGCCTCGGCCTACCTCAACAACGGCGTCGAACCACAGCGCCGGCCCAACGGGGCGCATTCGTATTACGTTCCGGCGCAGCTTTTCCCGACCTCCGACGGCTACCTGGCGCTGTTCATCACGCATGACGGTTTCTGGAAATCGTTTGCCACCGAGGCGGGTATCGGCGGTTTCGACACGATGGCCGAGCGGGTTGCTCGCCGCGATGAGGTGCTGGCCGTCGTCACGGCGATGCTGGCGACCGACACCGCCGCCGGCTGGGAACGGCGACTACGCCCCCTGGGCGTTCCGGCCGCGGCCGTCAGGACGCTGCCTGAGGCGCTCAAAGCAACCCCGCAAGTGGTTGTGACGGCGGGCGATTTCCGACTCGTCGGAAGCCCGATCCATGTTTCCGGATACGAGCCCGAATACCACCCGCCTCCCGAACTGATCTAACACTCCCGCCGAACGTCGAGTTGTTGCGCCAAAATCACCGAAATCGCCCAAACAAGTCGACGTTGGCGTCGTCAAGGCTTGAGGTGGGCCTCGGCGAGTTTGCGGAAGGCCGCCACTAACCGGCTGCGGTCCCCGGCCCGCGTCGCCAAGACGACGTGGCAGGGCTCGACGCCTTTCAACGGGACCGTGGTGATATCCGGCCGCAGGGCGTTGCCGTGAAAGCCGGCCGTGATCGCCACCGCCTGCCCTGAGGCGATCAGTTCGAACTTGTCCTCGAGCGCGTCGATGAATGGTCCATCGGGCGCCCGGCGCCCGTCGGGACGGGGATCGATCCGCCAGTAGGCGCTCCAGGCCGGGTCGGAGTTCCGCACCCGCGGCATCGGCTCGTCGGCGATGTCGTCGAGGGTCACGAAATCGCGACCCGCGAGGCGGTGGTCGACGGGTAGCGCCAGTACCCGAGGCTCGTCGTAGAGGATCGTCACGTGCAGCCCGTCGGTCGGAAAAGGTAGCCGGGTGACCACCGCGTCCACCCGATGCCCGAGCAGGGCGTCAAGCGCCTGACCCCAATCCAGGTGCGAAACTTGCACTTCGGCGTCGGGGTGTTCGCGGCGCATCTCGCGCACCGCGGGGGTGACGATCATCCCGGTCGTGTATCCGATCGCGATGCGGCTGGGCTGGGCGGCCGCGCGGGCCTGGGCCGCGGCCTGCGCGGCCGAACGCAGCAGGGTTTTGGCGCGCGGCAGAAACACCTCCCCGGCCTCCGTGAGCCGGGTGCCTTGCGGCGTGCGATCCAGCAGGCGAACACCCAGCTGCTGCTCGAGTCGGCGGATCTGCCGGCTCAATGACGGCTGCGCGACGCGCAGTGCGCTCGCGGCCCGGCCGAAGTGCCGATGCTCGGCCACCACGACGAAGTAGCCGACCAACCGCAGATCGAGATCCATGATCGGCAATGCCGAGTCCGTCATGCGCCCAGTGTAGCCACCGCCTTCGTCGTGTCGTCCCACGTAGCGGTCACTGTGCTGCGGTGATGCCTAAATTGCATCGCGCCATATGAAAGAGGACTTGGACAGCCCCGCCACGGCCGTCATTGACTTGATGGCATCGACCTAAGGGACAGAAGGGATCTTCCGCCATGCACGTCTTTGTCACCGGCGCCACCGGGCACATCGGTTCTGCCGTCGTCACCGAACTTCTCGAAGCCGGTCACCAAGTCACCGGGCTGGCCCGCTCCGACGAGGGAGCCGCGGCGCTCACCGCGGCCGGCGCCACGGCACGCCCGGGCAATCTTGACGACCACGACGGGCTGCGCGATGCCGCCGCGGCCGCAGACGGCGTCATCCACCTGGCCTTCAAACACGACTTCGACGACTTCATGGGAGCCGCCGAGACGGATCTGCGCGCCGTCGAGGCCATGGGTGAAGCGCTCGTCGGCAGCGATAAGCCGTTCGTGAGCACCTCGGGAACGCTCGTGCTCGCACTTGCCGTGCCGGGGCGACTTGCCACCGAACACGACACCCTTCCCGCAGGACCGCGGATCGACTCGGAGAATGCGGTCATCGCTTTGGCCGAGCGCGGGGTGCGGTCGTCGGTCGTCCGGCTGTCGCCGTTGGTGCACAGCAACCTGGATCACCACGGCTTCGCGCACCACCTGATCAACACGGCCCGCGACACGGGCGTGTCGGCCTACATCGGCGACGGATTCAACCGCTGGCCCGGTCTGCACACCCTCGATGCCGCGCACCTGTACCGCCTGGCCCTCGAAAAGGCTCCCGCCGGAACGCGTTTGCATGGGGTCGCCGATGAAGGGGTGCCGTTCCGCGACATCGCCGACGTGATCGCCCGCCACCTGAAAGTGCCGACGGTAAGCATCCCGGCCGAAGATGCCGGACATTTCGGCTTTCTCGCGCTGTTCGCGTCTCTGGACAATCCGACGTCGAGCGCCCTCACGCAGAAGCTGCTGGACTGGAAGCCGGAAAGGGCTGGACTCATCGAGGATCTCGACGAAGGTCACTACTTCAGTGTGTAAGAGGGATAACGGTGCCGATGCGGCGCGGCGGGCATTGGGGTCGGTAGGCGTTTGCCTGCCGGTCTCGTTCACCAGCAATCCGCACGCCGAGTCGCTGCGCGAGGCAGTTGGCCGGCTGGAAGGCGCCGGATACCGCGCCGTCTGGACGAACGAAGTGATTGGCAAGGACGCCCTGCTGCAACTGGCCGTGCTGCTGTCCGCCACGGAGCGGACGGTTTTCGGCACCTGCATTGCGAACATCTGGGCACGGCCGGCTCAGACCATGCATGCGGCGGCCGCTCAGCTGGCTCAGGCCTACCCGAACCGGTTCGTGCTCGGACTGGGGGTCGGTTACCCGGAGCAGGCGGCCAGCGTCGGCCAGGAATTCGGGAGCCCGCTGGCCACGATGCGTGACTACGTGACCCGAATGGACAGCCCCACGTGGCCGCCGGCGCCCGATGCGGAGTATGCGCGGATCATCGCCGCCAACGGCCCGAAAATGCTTGCGCTGGCTGGTGATATTGCCGACGGCGCGCTGCCGGCGATGCTGGCTCCGGAGTTCACCGAGCGGGCTCGGCAGTCGCTGGGTCCGGACAAGCTTTTGGTTGTCGGCGTGTCCCTAGTCCCGGACGGGTTTGAGCCGACGGGCGTCGTCGCAGACGTGCGGGAGCACCTGACCGCCGGCGCCGATCATGTCACACTCCTGCTGCCGATCGGCGTTGACTTCGACTCTGGGATAAGCCAACTCGAACGGCTGGCTCCAGCGCTTGCCGAATTGGGCTAACCGCCGCACTCGATGGTGGTTTCGAGGAGCCGCGGGACCGGCGCGGGGTCCAGTTGGAGCGCATCGGACATGTGCAGCTGGCCGGCGTTGGCGATCATGTTGTCCAGGATCGCCTGCAAGTCGTCGCCCTCGAGTTCGTAGATGGCGACATAGGGCCCGTTCCCGTCGACAGGGCGCAGCCGGCGAGCCGCGACGATACCGTCGAGCGCCAGCAGTTCCGGAATATGTATTTCGTCGTACCAGGTGTTGTACTCGTCCTCGCGGTCAGGCGAACTGGGCACACTCTCCACGAGCATGATTCCCTTGGCCATCGTCGCCGCCTCTCTGTGACTACTACTACTCGTAGCGCACCGTGACCGAATCGCTGTCGGGCACGCCCTGGCACGTCAAAATGTAGCCCTCGGCCACTTCGTCGTCGTCGAGAGCGTCGTTGACCCGCATCGTCACGCGGCCTTCCTCCAGCCGGGCCATGCACGTGCCGCAGTTGCCGGCCTCGCAGCTGAAGGGCGGCTCGAGGCCGGCCCGCCGCGCGCTCTCCAACAGCGTCTCGCCGGGGACCCGTGGCACCGTCGCCTTCTTCCGGTCGAGGTGGATCGTCACCGTACCGACCTCGGCGCCATTCTTGGACGCGGGATCTGTCACCCGTGGAGTCTCCTCGATGATCGTGGTGACCGTCACCATGACCGCCCCCTCCCGTACTTGCATTCTTCACTATAGAGAATACTATTCTCACAGAGCGATAGGGTCTTCTCAAGACGGTTGGACTGCTGGAAGGAACGGGACGTGAGCGAGCCGCCGGCGCTCGTGTTCGAGGAACGGCGATTCAGCCTGCCTCAGCTCGACGCGTTGGCCGCCGGCGTGGCCGCCACGCTGACCAAAGGCGGCGTCACCGCCGGTCAGCGGGTCGCGGTCATGTCGTCGAACCGGCCGGAGTTCGTCGCCGTCCTGCTGGCGATCTGGCGGCTCGGCGCCACGGCCGTCCTCATCAGCCCCGCGTGGAAACACGATGAGGTCGACCACGCGCTGGGGCTCACCGAGCCGGCGCACGCCGTCGGCGACCATCCGGTACTCGCCGGCCTGATGCCCATGCTGCACCTCGACGAACCGATCCCGCCCGGGGAGCCGGTGGCCGGGTCGCTGCCGCCTCCGGCCGACGCGGTGCTGGTGTTCAGTTCGGGCACCACCGGCCTGCCGAAGGCGGTGCGGCACACCCACGCCGGCTTGGACGAGGCCGTCGGGCACTGGCGCGCGGCCCTGCAGCTGACCCGGCGCGACCGGATTCAGGTCGCCACGCCGCCGTCACACATTCTCGGCCTGCTCAACATCCTCACCGCGCTGCGAACGGGCGCCTGGATGCGACTGCACCCGCGATTCGATACCGACCGGATGCTGCGGTACATCGAAAGCGACCGCATCACAGTCGAAATGGCGGTCGCGCCGATCGCGCTTGCCATCGCGTCGCATCCCGATCTCGAGTCCTACGACCTGTCTTCGCTGCGCTTCATCATGTGGGGCGCGACGCCGGTCAGTCCCAGCGTCGCCGAGACCGTGACCCGTCGCACCGGCGTCGGTTGGGTCCCCGCCTACGGCACCACGGAATTGCCCGTCATCGCGTGTAATCCGTTGCAGGAGGGCCGGCTTGACTCGGTCGGGCGCCCGGTGCCCGGAGTGGACGTGCGGGTGGCCTCCCCGGAGACCGGCCGGCCCGTCGGGCCGGGGGAGGTGGGTGAGATCCAGGCCCGGTCGATGTCGCTGATGGCCGGCTACGTGCCGGCCGAGGCGACCGCCGAGGCCATGTGCGACGGCTGGTATCGCACCGGGGACGTCGGCTGGCTGGACAACGACGGTTGGCTGCGCATCACCGACCGTCTCAAAGAGATGATCAAGGTGCGCGGTTTCCAGGTGGCACCGGCCGAGATCGAGACGGTGCTGCACGGTCATCCGGCTGTCAAGGACTGCGCGGTGTTTGGCGTTCCCGACGGAATCAACGGCGAGGCGATCGTTGCGGCGGTGGCAGCCCGCGGGCACGTCGACGCGGCCGAGCTGACCGCCCGGGTGGGCGAGAGGCTAGCTTCGTACAAACGCCTGAGCCGCGTCGTGTTCGTGGACGATATCCCGCGGCTGCCCTCGGGCAAGGTGCTGCGCCGCGTATTGAAGGAGACTTATGGATGTACGTCTGACCTCTGAACAGCGGCAACTTCGCGACGCCGCCGCCAAGCTGGCCGACGACCTCGGGCTCGGGGCGGTGCAGGATCTCGACGACGAGGCCCGAATCACGCGGCTGGACAAGCAGATCGAGGCGGCCGGCTGGCGGTCGCTGCGTTCCGACGGCGCCTCCGGCGTCGAGGTGGCCATCGTCGCGGAGGAGTTCGGGCGCCGACTGGTCGACGCGCCCTTCCTGGGGCCGGCGCTGGCCGACGATCTGGCCCGGCACATCGGCGCCGACAGCGCGGGGGCGACCGTAGCGGTCGACGTCCGGGCGATCGACGCTCGCGGCGCCCGGCGCGCCCTGTTGCTTTCCGGCAACGACGTTCTGGCGGCCGACGTGGCAGCGGCCCGCACCGAAGCCGACCTGACGCGCACGGAGGCGGACCTGGTCGGAGCCCCCGCGGCCGTCGGCGAGTTGGCGCCCGACGCCGCCGCGCGATGGCGGGCCCTCGCGCTGGTCGCCACGTCGGCGGACCTGGTCGGCATCGCCCGGGGCGCGCACGCCGTCGCCTGCGATTACGCGAAAATCCGCGAGCAGTATGGCAAGACGATCGGGTCGTATCAGGCCGTCGCGCACCTGCTCGCCGAAAGCCTCGCGCTGATCGAGGGGTCGGTCAGCGTGCTGCGCCATGCCGCGTGGGGCGTCGACGAACTCGCACCGCCCGAAGCCATCCGGGCCGCTCAGGTCGCGAAGGTGTATTGCGCCCGAGCCACCCGCACCGTGTGCGAGACCGCGGTACAGGTGCACGGCGGCATCGGCAACACCTGGGAGTGCCTGGTCCACGTCTACCTGCGCCGCGCGCTGACATCGACCGAACTCTGGCCCGTGACGCTGAAGGAGATCGACTTTGGACTTTCGTGACTCGCCGGACGAGGCCGCCTTCCGCGAGCGGCTGCGCGCGTGGCTTGCGTTGCACGCCAAGGAATATTCCGGCTCCGGGGACGAGTACTGGGAGCGCATGGCCGACTGGCATCGCGCCCTCTACGACAACGGCTTCTTCGGCCTGTCCTGGCCGCGCGACTACGGCGGCCGCGAGCTGGCGCCGGTGTACGACGTTATCGTCGACGAGGAGCTGGTCCGCGCCGACGCGCCGCCACGCCCGAGCGTGGGCTACCTGGTGTACGGCATCGGCCGGCACGCGAGCGACGAGCTGCGAAAACGCTTCCTGCCCGGCATCATCAACGGCACCGAGCGGTGGTGCCAGGGCTTCAGCGAGCCCGGCGCCGGCTCCGACCTGGCATCGCTGACCGCCACCGCCACGCTCGAGGGCGACACCTATGTGGTGAACGGGCACAAGATTTGGACGAGCTACTCCGATGTCGCCGACTGGTGTCTGTTGTTGGCGCGCACCGATCCCGAGGCCAAGCGCCACCGGGGCCTGTCGGCGTTCGTGCTCCACATGAAACAGCCTGGCGTGCAACAGCGGCCGTTGCGCATGATGAACGGCGTCACCAACGAATTCGGCCAGGTGTTCTTCGACGGCGCCACGGTGCCCGCGGACCGGATGGTCGGTGCGCCCGGTGAAGGCTGGGCGGTGGCAATGACCGTCGTCGGGCACGAGCGCGAACCCTCGACGCTCGGCTACGCGGCCCGATACGGCAAGCTGGTCCGAAACCTGTTCGCGCGCAACGATGGTCCGGTGACCGAGGAGCTCGCCTGGGCGGCGGTCGAGGCGGAGATGCTGACGCATCACGTCCGGCGCCGCCTGTCGGAGCAGCTGGACGGGGTCTCACACGGCCCGGAAGGGTCGCTCGACAAGCTGTTGATGACGTGGGTCGAGCAATCCGTCGGGCACGCCGCGCTGGCGGTGGCAGGGACCCGCGATCCGGACCTGCTCAGCGCCTACTTGTACAGTCGCGCGCAGAGCGTGATGGGCGGGACCTCACAGATACAAAAGAACATCATCGCCTCGCGAATCCTGGGATTGGGAGTCTGAATGTACGACATGCCAGCCGAAATCGACGTCCGTGTCGACGGGGCGCTTCGGATCATCACGCTGAACCGGCCGGACGACCTGAACGCGGTCAACGACAACCTCCACGTGGGGCTCGCGCGCCTGTGGCAGCGTTTGACCGACGACGCCACCGCCCGCGCCGCGGTGATCACCGGGGCCGGCAAGGCGTTTTCGGCCGGCGGCGATTTCGCCTACCTCAAGGAGCTGTCCCAGGATGCCGATCTGCGCGCCAAGACCATCCGGGACGGGCGCGAGATCGTTCTTGGCATGGCGCGGTGCCGAATTCCGGTGGTGGCGGCCGTCAATGGGCCGGCCGTCGGGCTGGGCTGCAGCCTGGTCGCGCTGAGCGACATCGTCTACATCGCCGAGGACGCCTTCCTCGCCGACCCGCACGTGCAGGTCGGGTTGGTGGCCGCCGACGGCGGGCCGCTGACCTGGCCGCTGCACATCAGCCTGCTGCTGGCCAAGGAGTACGCGCTGACCGGCACGCGAATCAAAGCGCAGCGTGCCGTCGAGCTCGGGCTGGCCAACCATGTGGCGGCCGATCCCCTTGCGGAGGCGATCGCCTGCGCGAAAAAGATTTTGGACCTGCCCCAGCAGGCGGTCGAGAGCACCAAGCGGGTGCTCAACCTCCATCTGGAGCGCGCGGTTCTCGCCAGCCTGGACTATGCGCTGTCCGCGGAGCACCAGTCGTTCACGACCGAGGACTTCCGGACGATTGTCAACAAACTGAACGAGGGCAAGAACTGATCTACTGAACCCGCGAGCGTAACGCCACTGCTAATTTTCGTCCGATCCTTCGCAGTGACGTTACGCTCGCGAGTCGTGCGCCCGCAGAAACTCACGCATCACCGAATCGAACTTGTCCGGCTCCTCGATGAAGGGCATGTGAGCGCTCGCCTCGAACAGCTCGAACCGTGACCCGGGAATCCGCTGGTGCATTTCCCATGCGTGCTCCGGCACGCACTCGTCGTACCGGCCCGCGAGAACCATTGTCGGCAAGGTAATCTCGCCTAGCCGGTCGAATACATCCCAGTCGCGGATGGTCCCGACTATATGGAAGTCGCTCGGGCCGAACATGGTCTCGAAGACATCGGTTCCCATGTTCCTGAACGCTTCCTCGAGTTCCCTGGGCCAGGGGCGCACGCGGCAGAGATAGGTTTCGTTCCAGGTGCGGATGGCGGCCTGGTATTCGGCCGAGTACGTCGTGCCCGCCACTTCGTGGCGGTCGATGGCCGACTGAGTCGCCGGGTCCAGCTCGGATTTCAAGCGCGCCACCATATTCGAGAATTCGGGTATCGACGCGATGCTGTTCGAGATGGTCAGGCTGACGGCGCCGGAGGCCACGTCGAGCGCGTACTGCTGCGCCAGCATTCCGCCCCACGAGTTACCGAAGACATGAAAGCGGGCCAGGCCCAGCGCCTTCACCACCGCGTCCATTTCGGCCACCGCCCGTTCCATCGTCCAAAGCTGGGTGTCGGACGGCCGCCGGGACTTTCCGCAACCGAGTTGGTCCCAGAAAACGACCTCTCGCTCGTCGGCCAACCGTTCGAGCGAATTCAGGTAGTCGTGCGGAAGACCCGGTCCCCCATGCACGACGAGCAGCGGAAGCCCCGGCCCGCTGCCGACTCGCGTGAACCAGACCTTTCCTCCTGGAACGGGCACCATCCCCTGACTCATCCACCCACCTTCGCAAATGAGCGCCCTACCGCGCCCGGTGACGCGCGGGTTAGGCCGAGGCGGCCTTCTTGCAACTCGTACTCTCGAAATGCGAGAATAGTGTTCTCGCGAATGCGCGAGATTCGTTCGGTCGAACTGGAGAAGCCCGTGCCAGAAGCCGTCATCGTGTCCGCGTTGCGCACGCCCATTGGCACCGCCCGCAAGGGCACGCTGCGCGACACCAGCGCCTTCGACCTTGCGCACCACGTGGTCAGCGAGGCGGTCAAGGACCTGGACCTGTCGCAGGTCGACGACGTGATCCTGGGCGAAGGCCTGTACGGGGGCGGCGTCGTCGCTCGCCACGCGGCGATCACGGCGGGTATGCCCCACGTGCCGGGTCTGGCCAACAATCGGCACTGCGCGGCCGGTCAGGCCGCGGTGCAGACCGCCGCCGGCAGCGTGCGCGCGGGAATGGATCAGCTGGTCGTTGCTGGCGGGGTGAACTCGGCCTCGACGTCGCCGCGATCGCGCATCCAGGTGGACGGCGAGTGGGCCGACTGGTTCCCGCCGACCCACCCCGACCGCCCCGACGCCCCGAACATGGACATGTCGATCACGGTCGGGTGGAACGCCGCGGTCAAGGCGGGCGTGAGCCGCGAGGAGATGGACGCCTGGGCGCTGCGGTCGCACCAAAACGCGATCGCCGCCATCGATGAGGGCCGCTTCAAGGAGGAGATCGTTCCCATCGAGACGCCGCACGGGCTGTTCTCGGTCGACGAGCACCCGCGACGCGACACCACCATGGAGAAGCTCGCCGCGCTCAAGCCGCTGCATCCGGAGATCGAGGGCTTCTCCATCACCGCCGGCAACGCCTGCGGCGCCAACGACGGCGCGGCGGCGCTGATCATCGCGAGCGACGCGCTCGGCTTGCCCGCGCTGGCCACCGTGCGGTCCTGGGCGTCGGTCGGCGTCGACCCCGCGATCACCGGCCTGGCGCCGGTGGAGGCCATACCGAAAGCACTTGCCCGCGGCGGCCTTTCGGTGTCGGACGTGGACCTGTTCGAAATCAACGAGGCCTTCGCGGCCATGTGTGTGGCCACCATCAAGCTGCTCGACCTGGATCCGGACAAGGTCAACGTCAGCGGCAGCGGCTGCTCGCTGGGGCACCCCGTCGCGGCGACCGGGGCCAGGATGCTGGTCACCCTGGTGCACGAATTGCGCCGTCGCGGCGGCGGAAGAGGTGTCGCGGCCATGTGCGCCGGTGGGGGAATGGGTTCCGCGACGGTCATCGAGGTCGCTGCGCCATAATGCGCACATGACGATCGCCGACCTGATCGCGGGTGCGCGCAACGGATCTCCGCGCGCGGCGGGTCGGCTGCTCAGCCTGGTCGAAGGCGATCGTCGCGACGAGGTGCTGGCGGTTCTCGAACCGTCGGCGGTCCGCGTTATCGGCATCACCGGCCCGCCCGGCGCGGGTAAGTCGACGACGATCGGCGCCCTGGTCGGCGCCTACCGCGAACGCGACAGCCGGGTGGCCGTGCTGGCCGTGGACCCGTCGTCGCCGTTCAGTGGCGGCGCGCTGCTGGGTGACCGAATCCGAATGACCGCCCACATCAACGACTCCGACGTCCTGATCCGCTCGGTGGCCACCCGCGGTCACGTCGGGGGTCTGGCCGCCGCGGTTCCGGCGGCCATCCGGCTGCTGGGCGCGATCGGATACGACGTGGTGCTGCTGGAAACAGTCGGAGTGGGGCAGTCGGAGATCGAGATCGCCGCCGTCGCCGACCCGACCATCGTCATCCTCAATCCGGGCGCGGGAGACGCGGTGCAAGCCGCCAAGGCGGGGGTGCTGGAAGTCGCCGACATCGTGGCGGTCAACAAGGCCGACCGCGAGGGCGCCGAGCAGACGGTGCGGGATCTGCGCGCCGAAACCAGCGCCCCGATCGTGAGCCTCGTGGCGGCCCGGGGGGACGGCGTCGCGGATCTGTTGGCCGCCATCGACGATCACCACCGCGCCGACAGCCGCGAGCGCCGGGTGGCGAGGGCCCGGTCGCAGATCCTTTCGCTGGCGCAAACGCTGCTGCGGACGCGGCCGGATCTTGACCGGCTCGCCGAGGCGGTGGTCGACGGCCACGACGACGCCTATGCCGCCGCCGAAAAGCTGTTGGCGCCCCCGCCGGCCGGTGGCTGAGCCGGCGCTCCAATCACCCGCTTCCGGCCTTGATTTACCGCGTATCACTGTGTTGCATGAAAATATGACACGCTCGGCCGATGATCTGGTAACCGAATTCTGCGCGCGGTGGGCATCCCCCGACCCCGACGAGCTGGCGGGGTATTTCACCGAAGACGCTGTCTACCACAACATCCCAATGCAGCCCGTGCGAGGTCGCGAAGCGATCAGGGATTTCATCGCGGGCTTTCTCGCCGCATTCGACGGTATCGACTTCAACGTCCACCGCCAGATCAGCGACGGCGCACTGGTGATGAACGAGCGCACCGACGTGATGCGCAGCAACGATGGCCAAACCATCCCCTTGCCGGTGATGGGCGTTTTCGAGGTGCGGGACGACCGGATTGTCGCGTGGCGTGACTATTTCGACATGGAAGCCATCACCAGCGCGCTGAGCTAGCCCAGGGACCGTTGTCATCTCTAAATCCCTTGTTTCACTGCAGTTTCGGTAGCCATACGGCGGTAATTGTTGTCTGTGGCCCTTTGTAGATTTGGGGCGTGGCGGCGAGTACGCGTGAGGAGATCGCCGGGTCTTTGACGCGCTCGACGCCTATTTGGGTCGCATGGACGCGTTGTCTTTGACGTCTTCGCCACCCCGGAACTGATGTGCGCGCTTGAACGCCTCGAGCGCCCCGCCCCGCCGGCTGCGCACCCCTCAGCATGCGTTGATCAACCAGCTCGACACCCAAGCGGGCTAAGAAGAACTGGGCGGCGCGCTGCGCTGCGCGTTGGTAGACCGGATACCCATCACCAGGGCCGAAGCCGGCCGCCGCATCGACGAGGCCGCGACCTTAGTGCGCGGCGCGCTGTGACCGGTCAGCCGTCGGCGCCCCCCAGCTGAGTGCGACCGCGGCCGCCCAGCGCGACGGGCGCATCGGTGATGGGTGTGTGCGGGATCTCCCCCGCCCCTTGCCTAGACGACCGGGACGTTCGACGGGTTCGGTGTGTCCGTCGGAGGTGCATTGACGATGGATTTGTACTGCGGGCAGTAGGCCGCGATGGCCGCCCCTGTTAAGTAAGCGCTGTCGGCGCTCGACCAGTTGGTGTTGGTCGCCACGCCGGAAACAACATCGCTGATCGATTCCCAGGGATGGGAGTCGAGTCGGCCGCAGACGTCGACGATGGCCACATGCATCGCGTCCACGGGGTCGCCGTACTGAACGCCGTGGTTATCGAGATCTTGGAGAAAGGCATCGTCAATGGCGTCCCCGCGGGCCGGCCCCGCGAAACCGATCCCAGCGACCGCCGACTCACCGGCGAAGATCGCTGCCGCGATGAGAGCAGCACGGACGAACATGCGCCCAGGACTCCTTCTGTTGCTGACGTTGCTAGACCGATGGCAGCCTATGCGCTTGCGAGTTGAGCGGCATCGGGATTTGGGAAATTCCCGCAGTTAACCCGCCTGCCATAAACCCACCTGCCTACCGCGCAACTATGCGGCGGTCGGGATCATCGTTTTGGGCTCGATGGGTGGCAACGGAATGGCTACCGCCGCCAGACCTCGATTACGGGACACCCGCGAACCAACCCGTTCCACCACTCCGAGCGATTCCTGCACGACGAGGAAGACGACACTTAGTGCCGAGATCGCAGCCTACTTCAGGTCGACCGACTTTCCGGTGGCGTCCGCATGGCTCGCCCGGTGGCCGAAAACCATTGCCGGACCGATCGTTCCACCGGCGCCGCCGTAGGCCCGCCCGGTCACGCCGGCCATCGCGTTCCCGGCGGCGAACAGGCCCGTTATCGGCTCCCCGCT
>NZ_LZIC01000060.1 GCF_001667185.1 Mycobacterium sp. 852002-50816_SCH5313054-b
GGTCTGCGCGTGGACCTCAAAACGGCCCGCCATCGCCCGCATCTCGTGCGGGTCGGTCATAAAACGTGTTGCCATGTTGGCTTTCTCCTTAATTCTTGAGTGACTTGTTTTCAGTTGTGATGAGCGACGACCCGGCGGTTACGCGCTACCGCACCGCCGAGTCGCATGCAGAAAAGTTTGTCCCCCCGGAAAGCTGCTTCGGCCCAGCCGTCAGGCCCCGACGCCATTGACGCCGGATGATCGCCATGGAACCCGCGCCGTCGCGGGTTCCGTCAAAGGCGTTAACCGCTGGACCCGATCAGCCCGCCGACGCCGCGTTGGCGACTTCGGTCGCGGCGTAGGACGCCGAGCTGATTCCCAGGGTGCTCACGAACTGCTCGTGAATGGCGGCCGCCTGCGCGCTGACGGCCTGGTACATCTGTGCGTGCGCAGCGAACTGCGCCGCGGTCAGCGCCGACACCTCGTCGGCCGCCGCGGGCACCACCCCGGTCGTCGGGGCCGCCGCGGCGGCGTTCTGGGCGCTCAGCGCCGAGCCGATCCCCTGCAAGCTTCCGGCGGCCGCGGCCAGGGCCTCCGGCTGTGTGGTAACGAACGACATAGGTTTCCCTCCTCGAATTCCTCCGCACCGCTTTGTGCAAGAGAGTAGATGACAACATCCGCTTAAAGCTCGCTCCGAGGCCACCCGTTCTCAATTGTTCACTGGATGGCACGGCAAATTCACTTTTGGTAACGACACAGTAACAGCGCCCGGCCCCTACCGCTGGCGTTCACAGGACCGTCACAGCAAACAGTCAGAGCCGAGGCCCCGGTGATGCTGTGACAGGCCTGCTGGCCAGCACGTATGGAGCTTATCACCGAAGGGACGAAATCGCGCGGGAGCAAAGTCGTCACTGTGGCCCACCGGCGCTATCCGGCGGCGGGCGGGCGGGCCATCACGACCGGCTTGAATCCGTAACGCGGTCCCGCGTTGGACCCGCCGGTACCCGCGCCCGCGAGCGGCATGCCGCCCAGGAGGTTTCCGGCTCCCGCGTCGGGCGCCTCCCTGACGTTGCTGACGGGTATGGCGGTGGCGTGGCTCGGCGCCGCGACGGGCCCCGACCACGAGGCCGGCACCGACAGCTTGCCGAGCGAGGTGGCGCTGCCCAGATGCGCCGCCACGGGGGCGCCGCCCCCGAGTAGCCCGCCCAGCCCGGGCAATCCCTTGGGGATGGCGGCCGCCGCCGGCGCCGCCGCCCCGCCGATCGCGCCGAGCGTTTTCGCGGTCTGGGTCATGGAGTTGGCCATGCCGATGCTGAAGTAGGGCAGACCCTCGGTGTTGTAGAAAACCCCGGCGTACGGCGAGATCGCGGACATAAATGCCGAAAGGCTGGTGCCGGGGAAGGTGGGGCTGCCGAACAAAACCTGCCACACCGAGGACAGCGGGCCCGTGCCCGACGCGAAATACCACCATTCCTGCTGCAACGGCGTGTAGTACGGCGACGCCAGGCTGGTGAGTTGCGCGGTGATCTGGCTGATGGCGCTGTTGATCTGGTTCTGTATCGAGCCGACCGAGGTGGTCGCGGCGGCGGTTGTCGCGGCCGCCTGGGTACTCGAAGCGGTGGGGCTGGCGACCGCCGGCGCCGCGGTGAACGGCGTCACGGTGGAAGCCGACGCCGAGTTTCCGGCGTAGCTGTACATGGTCGCGGCGTCCTGCGCCCAGAATTCGCCGTATTGCGCCTCCAATTGCGCGATGATCCCGGTGTTTTGACCAAGCACGTTGGTCTGCACCGCCTGAGCCAGTGCGGCTCGGTTTGCCGCGATCAGCGGCGGCGGCACTATCGTTGCGAACGCGGCCTCATAGGCGGCCGCGGCCGCACTGGCCTGCGTGGCCGCCTGCTCGGCCTGGGCTGCCGTGGTGCTCACCCACTCCACGTATGGTTGCGCCGCCGCCGCCATCGACCCCGAGGCCGGCCCCAGCCACTCCTCGCTGGCCAGCTGGGTCACCACGTTCTCGTAACCCAGGGCGGCCGCGTTCAGCTCGGCGGCCAGCGAGTTCCACGCCGACGCCGCGGTCACCAACGGCGTGGAGCCCACGCCGGCGTACAGGCGCGCCGAGTTGATCTCGGGCGGTAATGCACCAAAATCGATTGCCATTTCCTGACTCCTTAACCAGTCGCGGCCGCGTTGGCCGTCTCCGTAGCCGGCTCGATCGCGTCGAAATCGCTTGCAGCGCTTTGCCATACCGCATTCGATGGCGCCGGCCGTATCGCGTGGGATTCGGTCGGCTGAGTACGCGCTTGGCGACTGTCATTGGTCATCTGCGTCATCCGGCCGATGGCGGACGGGCGAGGACACTGCGTCTGAAGCCGTATTCGCGGGGCGGCCAGGCGGAGCCGGTGCGTCGGCTGCCGGTGCCCATCGGCATCCCGCGCAGCAGTCCGTTGGGGCCGGCGCCCTGCGGGTCGGTGGCGTAGTCGACGGCAAGGGCCTGGGCGACCTGCTGCTCCACCGTGGCGGGCGAGCCGGACCACGCCTGCGGCACCGACAGCCCGCCGATCTTGGTGGCCGACGACAAATTCGCCGCCACACCGCCGTGGCCGGCCGCGCCACCGGCCACCGAGCCCAGGTGCAGGCCGGCGAATTGGGGTGTGGCGAACCAGGCGCCCTGCGACCCGGCCGTCGTGCCGCCGGGACCGAAAGTCAACTGCTGCGCGATCGAGCCGACGAAACTCATCATCCCGACGGAGAAGTACGGTAGCCCCACGGCGAACCGGGACAACGCAACGCGGTTCGTCACGTTGAGGTTGGCGAACTGCTGGACGATCCACCAGTTGTAGGGGTTCAGTGGCGACGCCAACGCTCCCGTCGAAAGTTGTTGCAGCGCTTGGTTGATCGGCGCGAAGATCGACGTGACAGAGATCGCGTCCGGGGTCAGGGACAGTCCAGGGCTCGCGGCGGCCGCTTCCGGCGCGCTGGTGCCGGCGGGCGTGGCGATGGCCTGGCTGACGGCGGCCGCCTGCGCCGCCAGTCCGCTTTGGTCGGTGGTCTGTGCCGGCTCGCTGAACGCGTTCAACTGCGTCGCAACCGCCGAGGAGCCGGCGTAGCCGTACATCGCCGTGGCGTCTTGGGCCCACATCTCCGCGTACTGGGCCTCGGTGGCGGCGATCGCGGGAAAATTCTGGCCGAAGAAATTGGTCGCGACCAGAGTCATCAACAACACCCGGTTGGCCGCGACAACCGGAGGAGGGACCGTCATGGCAAACGCGGTTTCGAACGCCGCCGCGGCCGCCCGGGCTTGGTTGGCGGTTTCCTCGGCCAGCGCGGCCGCAGCACTGAGCCAGGAGATGTATGGGGTGGCCGCGGCCACCATGGCTTGCGACGCCGGGCCCAGCCACGGTGAGCTGGTCAGCTCGGTGACAGCCGACGTGTAGCCGGTGGCGGTCAGGCTCAATTCGGTGGCCAGCCCATCCCAGGCCGACGCCGCGGCCATCATCGACCCGGAACCCGGGCCGGCGTACATCCGGCCCGAGTTGATCTCTGGCGGTAGCGCCCCGAAGTCGAGCACTTACGTACCGCCGGACTCAAAAGGCATGTTTTCTCCGCAAGTTCGGATATAACGACACGATTGTTCACGAAGTTGTTCTGCTGTGAGGCTAAACGCCGCGACCCCACCGCCGCCTCCACGCCCGATGGCGGGCACCTTGGGCCGGTAACGATCCGGCGGGCGACCCGAGAGCGAGGCAGGTCTCGATCGTCGATGGATGCGGCTTTGCGGCCAGAGCCTCTAGCTGCAGAAATGCGCCCATAGCCCGGCGGCGGCGGTTCGGCGGCGCGCGGCGGGCGGGGCCGTTGTGAGAAGGTTCGGCGGCGCAAAAGCCGACGGGATGGTTAAAAATCCGGCCGCAGATAAAGCCGTCGTTGCGCGCGGCCGCGGGCCCTGGGGTAAGAGCAATGGGCCATTGCGAGCGGGCCAGGCCGGGTTTGCCGACGCAGGTGAGGCCACCGCCGCTTCGCCAAAACGCCACCGCGGGCGCAGGCTGTGGGCCTGCGCCCGCGGCGCTATGTTGCAGTGCTGGCGGTTACCCGCCGAGCGGCGGCCGGGCCATGACGGTCGGACGGAACCCGTAGCGGGGTCCGGCACCGCTGCCCGCGCCGGCGCCCGCGCCGGCCAGCGGCATGCCGCCGAGCAGGTTGCCGGGGCCACCGGCGGCCTCCGGGGCCGCGCTGACGGTGCTGACCGGAATGGCCGTGGCATGCGGCAGCGCCGGGGCGGTCGCCCCCGTCCACGAGACCGGGACCGACAGCTTGCCGATCGACGTCGCGCTGCCCAGGTGCGCCGCCGCGCCAGTGCCGCCGCCCAACAGCCCGCCCAGGCCGGGCAAGCCCTTGGGCACAGCGGCGGCCGCCGCTGCCGCCGGCGGCCCGGTGAGCGCGCCCACCGATTTCGCGACCTGGACGAAGTTGTTGCCCATACCGATGCTGAAGTAGGGCAGACCCTCGGTGTTGTAGAAGAAGCTCGCGTAGTTGGAGTAGCCGCCCAGGAACGTCCCCATGTTCGACGGGAGCACGGTCTGGCCGCTGACCAGGAACCAGAGCTCCTGCAGCAAGGGGTTGCTCGCCGAGAACTGGTTCACAAACGAGGTGGTCGAGCCGGGCGTGGAGAGGGCGCCCAACGAGCCCTGAATCTGGCTGAGGTAGCTCTGCAGGGTCTGCTGGATCGAGGCGGCCGGCGCCGCGGACTGAGTGACGGCGGCGGCGGCCGGATTGGCAACCGCCGGCGCGTTTTGATACGGCGTCACCTTGGCCGCAGCCGCGGACTGACCGGCGTAGCTGTACATCGCCGCGGAGTTCTGCGCCCAGAACTCCTGGTACTGGGCCTCCAGCTGCGAAATGATCCCGTTGTTTTGACCCAGCACGTTGGTCGCCATGGCCTGCGACAGCTCCGTGCGGTTGAGCGCGATCAGCGGCGGGGGCACCACCGAGGCGAGCACGGTCTCGTAGGCCGCCGCGGCGTTCTGGGCCTGGGCAGCGGCTTCCTCGGCCTGACCGGCGGTGGTCGTCATCCACTGCACGTACGGCTGCGCCGCCGAAGCCATCGACGCCGAGGCGGGCCCCATCCACTCCTCGCTGGACAGCTGGGTGATGATCTGGTCGTATCCCAAAGCGGCCGAAGTCAATTCGGCGGCAATCCCGTTCCACGCCGCGGCCGCCGCCATCATCGACCCGGAACCCGGGCCCGCGTAGATCATCGCGGAGGTGACCTCCGGCGGCAGCATTCCCAAGTCACTCATCTTTGCCTCCTAGCCGGCCGCGGCCGCACTGGCCGCCTCGGTCGCCGCGTACGACCCCGAGCTGATGCCCAGGGTGCTGACGAACTGCTCGTGAATCGCCGCAGCCTGCGCGCTGACGGCCTGGTACATCTGGGCGTGGGCGGCGAACTGGGCCGCGGTCAGCGCCGACACCTCGTCGGCCGCAGCGGGCACCACCCCGGTCGTCGGGGCCGCCGCCGCGGCGTTCTGGGCGCTCAACGCTGAGCCGATGCCTTGCAGGCTGCCCGCGGCCGCCGCCAGCGCTTCCGGCTGTGTGGTCACAAAGGACATTTGGTTTCCTCCTCAACTTTCAGGCTCGATGACCTTCAAGGAAAGATTGCTGCTGAAGTTCGCTTCAGACATGGCTTGCTAGTGAGACTAATTGGATCCCTCCGGGTCGCGCCTCCTTAGCGCCAACTGTTCACTGGTGGACAACTGCTGTTCATTTGGGGCAACCCTGGGCCGGTTTGCCGGCGGAAAGGTCATCGTCGTCGCTCCTGGTCAGCCGGCCGACGGCGGGCGTGTCAGCACGCTGTAGCGGAACCCGTATTTGTTGGTATAGCCATAGCCCGCGGTGCGCCGGCCCGCGCCCGTCATCGGAATGCCGCGCAGGATGCCGTTCCCCGGTACGCCGCCGCCAGCGCTGGCCTGTGCGGGAGTCTCCTCCGACGCGGCGAGCGTGACGGCCGCCTCCGATGTCGGCGTCGTCCAATTCGCCGGGACCGACAGCATCCCGACCTTGCCGGCCGCGCCGGTGCCCGCCGACACCGCGCCGGCCGGGTGGGCGCCGATGCCGCCGCCCACCGCGCCCAGGTGCAGGCCGCCGAACTGGGGCGTCGGGAACCAGGCACCACCCGCACCGGCCGTGGATCCACCGGGGCCGAATGTCAACTGCTGTCCGATCGAGGCACCGAACTGCCCCAGGCCCACCCCGAAGTAGGCCTGCAAGAATTGCCTGCCCTCGTTGTACAGCGGACTTATGCCGCTCGCGGGAAACGCCAAGCCGTTTGCCCTGATCCCAAACCAGTCGTTCGCCGAGGTGGGTAGCCCGTACTTGATGAGATCCTGTATCTGGTTCTGGAACATCGAGAACGGCCAGTTCGTGAACTGATAACCGGACAGTTGCTGCAGTGCCAGTTGCTGCAATGTCTGAGGGATCGAGGCGGCCTGGACCGCCTGCGCCGCCGAGTTGCCGGCCGGCTGGGCCGTGGCCTGGGCGACGGCGGCGCCTTGCTGGGCCGGCGCGTCCGGTGTGCTGGTATTCGGCGGCGACTGGTAGGGGGTCAACACCGTGGCGGCCGCCGATGAGGCGGCATAGCCGTACATGGCGGCCGCGTCCTGGGCCCACATCTCCATGTATTGCGCCTCGGTGGCCATGATCGCCGGCGTGTTCTGCCCGAAGAAATTGGTCGCGACGAGCGTCGCCAGCAGCACCCGATTGGCGGCGATCACCGGCGGGGGCACGGTCATCGTGAACGCGGCCTCGAAGGCACCCGCCGCCGCGCGCGCCTGGCCGGCGCTGTCCTCGGCCAGGCCGGCCGCCGTGCTGAGCCAGCTCACGTACGGCACGACCGCCGACACCATCGCCGTCGATGACGGCCCCACCCACGGCGCGCTCGTCAGCTCCGTGATCACCGAGTCGTAGCCACTCGCCGCCGTGCTCAGCTCTGCCGCCAGCGCATCCCAGGCCGTCGCGGCAACCATGAGCGACCCGGCTCCCGGACCCGCGTACATCCGACCGGAATTGATTTCGGGCGGTAACGCTCCGAAGTCGAACACCCCGTGTCCTCCTCAGTCGGCCGTGATCGCGTTAGCGATCGCGGCGGTCAGGTAAAAATCGTGGTGAGCGCGGTCACGACCTTGTTGACCAGCAAACTCAGTTCGCGGGGTCGGGACGCACGGCGACGCATCCGGCCCGTCTGTCCGGATAGGTGCTGTGCCACCAGGATTACCTAACGCCCGGTCAGGTATGACATCCACAATGTGCCCCGATCAGCCCGCGGTCAGCAACCGAGCGACAGCTCTTAGTGCCCGAACTGCCGCTCGCCACAGACATTAGCTGCTGATAAAGGGCGCGCCGACCGCCGATGCCAATTGTTCATTCCGGGCCGATGATTATTCACTCCCGGCCAACCGCAGTTCACCTACGGCCGCCAATCGTTCACCCGTAGTTTGCTTTTGGTTCGGCCGTTTGCCCGCTAGTCGCCCTCGAGGATCAGCGCCATTTCCGGGCAGGATGCCACGCCGTCGCGGGTCAACTGTTCGTCCTCGGGCCTCACCTCGTGCTCTTCGAGGGTCGAATAGCCCGACGCGTCGATGGGAAACAGTTCGGGATCGACGGCGTAGCACTGGGCGTGGCCAACGCATTTGGACTTTTCGAGACGAACCTTCACGAGGTTTCCTTCCTGGACGGCTTGCGGGACTACCCAGAACGGATGTGACAAATCGTAGGTAGATTAGCCGGTCGATAAGGTTGAGGAGATGGTCGCCGATCGCGGCCGCGCGAATTGGTGCCCGTGTCACCGACATGCGATATTGGTGTGCCACCGGGGTCCGGGCAGGCCCGCTGCATCGGGCACTGGGACGGCAAGACACGAAAATCACACGGACAAGCGGAGATCAGGGCGAATGAGCACTCTTGGCGAAAGCCAGGCCGGCACCTTTCACCTCCCCCGGCTCGAGTACTCCAACTTACCGATGGCCGCCGACCGCGGCGTCGGATGGAAGACGTTGCGCGACGCCGGGCCGGTGGTGTTCATGAACGGCCACTACTACCTGACCCGCCGCGAGGACGTGCTCGCGGCGCTGCGCAATCCCAAGGTCTTCTCGTCTCGACTGGCGCTGCAGCCCCCCGGGCTGCAGCTCCCGGTGGTGCCGCTGGCGTTCGACCCGCCGGAGCACACCCGCTACCGCAAGATCCTGCAGCCGTATTTCAGCCCGCAGGGTTTGAGTAAGTCCCGGCCGGTGCTGCAGCGCCACGCCGCCGAGATGATCGCCGAGCTTGCCGCACGCGGCGAGTGCGAGGTGATGGCGGATTTCGCGAGGCTGTATCCGTTTCAGGTGTTCCTCGACCTGTACGGTCTGCCGCTGCAGGACCGTGACCGCCTGATCGACTGGAAGGACGCCGTCATCGGCGATAAGCCCTACCTTTCCCCGGAGGACATGAGCAAAGGGCAGGCGCTATTCGCGTACCTCACCGACCTGATCCAGCAACGCCGGCAGAATCCCGGCGACGACATGTTGTCCCAAGTGATGACCGGCGACGGCGATTTCAGCGATCTCGAGTTGCTGGGGATGAGCCACCTGCTGATCCTGGCGGGCCTCGACACGGTGACCGCGGCGATCGGGTTCTCCCTCTTCGAATTGGCGCGCCGACCGGAACTGCGCGACGCGCTGCGCGGAAATCCCAGGCAGATCAGGGTATTCATCGAAGAGATCGTGCGGCTGGAGCCTTCGGCACCGGTGGCGCCCCGGGTCACGACGGAGATCGTCACCGTGGGCGGCATGACGCTGCCCGCGGGCACGCCGGTCCGCTTGTGCATGGCCGCGGTGAACCGCGACGGCAGCGACGCGATGTCCACCGACGAGCTGTTCCTGGACGGTAAGGTGCACCGGCACTGGGGATTTGGCGGCGGACCGCACCGCTGCCTGGGTTCGCACCTGGCACGGATCGAGCTGACCATCATCGTCGCGGAATGGCTCAAGCAGATTCCCGATTTCGAACTGCCGGCCGACTACGCCCCCGACATCAAATTCCCGTCAAAGACGTTCGCACTCAAGGAATTACCGCTGCGCTGGGACTAGCCCGACGGGTCAACCCCAGCGCAGCGGCAAAGCCGTCTTTAGTGCCGGAACTCGGTGGCCGCCACCTGCACGAAGGTGCCGGTATCCTCGGCCATCAGCAGGCCTCGGCCGCGGGGCAGCGGACCGCCCTTCATCTTGCCGCGGATGAAGCCCTCGTCGGGGTCGGCGTCCATCACCAGCAGCGGCGCGTTCGCCTGGTGCAGCGCCCGCAGCATCGGGTCGCTGCCCGCCGAGGACCACCCACCGAACGTCCGGGTCACGATCACGTGCAAGCCGACGTCGGCGGCCCTGGTCACCCAGGCGGCGGCCTTGTGCAGCGGCGAGTCGAAGCCCGCCGGCATCTGCTGGATGTCGTCGACGATCAAGAAGATCTCCGGGCCGCTCCACCAGGAGTGCGCCAACAGCTCCTGTGCCGACAGGCCGGGCGGTGGTTCGCGGCTGGCCAACAGAGCCGACATCTCGTTCATCATCTCCTGCACGCCGTCGAGGTTGTAGGCGAACTTCTCGACGTACTCGGAGCCCAGCACGGTCAGCAGCTGGCGGCGCGGGTCGACCAGCCACACCTGCGCCGACGGCCGCCCGGCCGGCGGTGTCGGTGCGCTGCTCGATCCCGGCGCATACAGCCGGCCGATCTCGGACATGATGGTGGCTAGCGTCGTGGTGCGCCCGCACTCGCGCCGGCCCGTCACCATCAGGTGCGCGTTCTCGGCGAAGTTGAGGTACACCGGCGCCAGGTCCAATTCCGAGATCGCCCAGACGATGCCGCCGGCGCCCACCCCTTGGCGGGTGTCGCGGGCGGCGAGCTCGCGCACCTGCTCCACGCCGAACCGCGCGGGCAGCCGACGGATCGGCGGGGCCTGGCCGCTGGCGAGCCGGCTGACGGCCTCGATGATGCTGTCGGACGCGAACGCGTTGTTGGGCGTGCTGGCCAGCGCGGGCCGGGCCACCAACGTGTGCAGGCCGGCCTGCGGGTCGGAGTCCAGGCGGACGTAGTTGACCGCCACCATGCCGCGCCCCGGCTTGACCGGAACCTCCTTGGCGAACCGGGAACGCACCAGCTTGGCATCTTCCACCGCGGCCAGGCGCAACTCGATCCGGGAACCGAAACCACTGCGCACGGGCGGCCGCAGCTCCGATTCGCGGTCGGCGGTGACGACCACGTGCACCCCGAACGAGGGACCCTGGTTGATGATCAGGTTCACCTGCTCGATCAGGACCTCGTTCTCCTCGGCCAACGCCCGGTAGTTGTCGATCACCAGGTAGACGTCGCCGAACCCGTCGTTGGGCACCGGGCCCGCCTCGCCGGCGAACTTGCGCCGCCGGAACACGTCCATCGAGGCGATGCCGTATTCGAGGAAGGTGCGCTTGCGCTCGCGCACCAACGCCAGCAGTTCGGCCACCGTACGGCGCACGCCGTAGGGGTCCGTGGGACCGGCCACCTCACCGACGTGCGGCAGGCGCGCGATGGTGGTCAGCGCGGTGCCGCTGTAGGCCAGGCAGTAGAACTGCACCTGCTCGGGGGTGTGCGTCAGCGCGGCGGAGCAGATCAGCGTCTGCAGCGCCGTCGTCTTGCCCGAACCACCGGCGCCCAGGATCAGGACGTTGGCCCCGGGCCCCGAGGTGTCGACCGTCCACGGCGGCTGGTCGTGCTTGAACGGGCGGTCGATGATCCCGATCGGGAACACCAGGTTCTGGGCGGTGCCGTAGTCCTGCTGCCAGGGGTGGCCGATGAACCGGTTGACCAGCTCGTCGATCGCGACGGGCTGGCTCAGCGGCGGCTGCCACAGCCGGTACGGCTCGAAGTCGATCTTGCGCAGCTGGTCGATGATCACCGTGCCGACCTTCGGCACCCTGATCCCTTCCTCGTCCTCCTCGCTCTCGGCATCGGCCGCCTCGAGCGCCTCACCGTTCGAGTGGACCGGCTCGAGTTCGGGTCCCCCGACGCTGACCTCGAGCGGGGTAAAGGAGTTGGTGAACAGTTGCGGGCGAACGTAATCGATGCTGTGCACCAGCGCCGGGGCTACCTCGCCGTCGATGGTGATCCCCCGGGAGATGTAGTCCCGCCACAGGAACTCGGCCTGGAACCGGACGATGTCCTCGAGGCTGCGACGGAAATACCCCAGACCGGCCTGGGCCGGCAGGTTCACCGCATTCGGCACGCCGGCCGCCTGGGCCGCGCCCGCGGTACGGGCCTTCAGCACCAACCGGTAACCCATGTTCTCCATGAGCTTCTCGGCCCGGCTTTCAATGGTCTGCGACGCCATCATCAGGTGGATCCAGTAGGCGCGTCCCTGACGTCCGATCGAGTCCAGCACGTCCACCGCGGTCGGCATGATGCGGAACCACTCGTAGAACTCGTCGATGACGACCACCAGCATCGGCAGCGCCGGCATGTCCTGGCCGCGCGCCCGCATCCGAAGGCGCACGGAGTTGTACTCCTTGGCGTCATCGACGCCGGCGCTGTCGCAGATCGCCTTGCGGCGGGCGATTTCGCCCCACAGGGCATCCAGGAAGCGCTCCATGAGCGCCTGGTCTTCCTCCAGGTCGGTGATGATGCGCGACACGTGCGGCACGCCCGCGAACGGCTTGACCGCCGAACCGCCCTTGAGGTCGGCCAGCACGAACTGCAGCTCCTCGGGCGGGTGTCCGAGCATCAGCGATTCGATCACGGTCCGCACCAGCGTCGACTTACCCGAACCGGTCGTTCCGGACATGACCCCGTGCGGGCCGTCGCCGCCTTCGTCCAGCGACTTCATGTCCAAGAACAGCAGCTCGCCGTTGTCGGAGCGATTGCCGAACGGCGCCCGGAGCCGCGACCGGCCCATCGCGTCGGAGCGGCTCCCCCACAGCGCGTCGAAGTCGATGTCGGCGGGATCGTCAATCCCGTAGTACGCCATGATGTCTCGGGCACCGATGTGGGCAACCCGCTGACCGATCTCTTCGTACGCCTCGGCCAGTCGCCAGCGCGCCAGCTTCTGCGCGAACTCCTCCGACTCCGCGATGCTGACGTGGTCGGTCAGGGCGAAGAACCACGCGTTTTCGTCGATGACCATCCAGGTGTCGCGGTCGCGGGGCAGCGCCTCGATCACGCCGCGCTCGTCGAACTTCAAGGTCCGTTCGGGGACGGCCGACCACATCGATCCGCCGGTCAGGTCGAAGAACGTCACGCCGTCGATACCCTCGGCGCTGATCACGAACTCCCACTGCGGGTCCGAGACATCGGCGATGATCACCGTGTGCGGGGTAGGGGTCTGCGCCGACGAACTGGCATGCCGGGGCGTGAAAGACCCACGGCCGGCAAACAATTCGGCCTGCTCCGCGGCGAACTCGCGCACCGAGCTGTAGACCATGCGCGCGTTGCCCGCCGCGTCCTGACGGCGCGGGTCGCCGAAGTGCGGCAGCCACTTCACCCAGTCCCATTTCTCCAGCTCGGAGCTGACCACGACCATCTGCACGTGGTCCGGCCCGTGCGAGAACGCCAGCTGGCAGACGATCGCCCGCATCAGTCCCAGCACCTGCTCGCGGTCGCCGATGAGCGAGTACCACGGCTCGACCAGCAGGGAGATCATCTTGGGCAGGTTGTAGACGACGCTTTGGTAGCGCCCGAATTCCTGCAACGCCTTACCCGTCACGGGCTCGAGCTCGATGTCGGTCGGCATGTTCTGGGGCTCGCCCCAGGTCACCTCTGGGCGCGTCATGCCCACGCCGACGCGCACCACACCGAAGTTGAGGTCCTTGCCGTCGGGCTTGCGCTCCCACATCCGCGACGATCCGACAGCCGCGGCCAACGTGTCGGGCGCCGGGTGGAACCACCGGTAGTTGGCGTCCATGCTGTCGGCCGACTCGTGGGCCGTCTCGCGCAGCATGTCGAGCATCAGCATGAACTGGGCGCGCATCGCGTCCAGCTTCGGCCGGCTCATCTGCTGCTGGCCGCCGAACCGACCGCCGAACATCATCATCGCCATGCCGCCGATCATGAAGATCGGGAAGATCGCGCCGACACCGCCGAACACGTGCGAGCCGCTGGCGAAGGTCATGGCGATCATGCCGCCCAGCAGGCCGATCACCACCACGCCGACCACGACGATCCACCAGGGCTTGCCCTCCGGTGGCGGGATGCTCAGCGGGGTCGGTAGGACGATGTTCTCCGGCTTGATGACCGGGGGCTTCTCCGGCGTTGGCCTGGCAAATCCGCGCTTCACTTAGGTACCACCAAATCTCCAGGGGACATGTCCATCGGTAGCGTGTCGTGCTCCACCAAGGCGTCTGCTCTCGACAGGGTCGGTCCCTGCGGCAGCAGTCGCAGCGCCACCCACGGCGCCAGGCTGGGCGCGGTCTTCAAGCCCAGCGCCTCGCGGGCCTCGCGGGTGTCGTCGACGCCGAACCGGGCGCCGGCGTCCGTCAGCCACCACAGCGATTCCGTCGTCTTGGCGCCGGGGTCGTTGCCGGTGACGGCCACGAAGTTCGCGTGATCGGAGGCGAAGTAGACCTGGTCGGCCTCGCGGCCGGTCGTGTCGGCCTTCACCAAGGACACGACCTTGCTCATCTCCTTGGTGGGGATGGGCAGGGTCGAGCCGGACACGACCTGGATGCGGGCCCGGTTCTCCCCGGAGGTCTTCTGCCACCACCAGCAGGTCGCCGGGTTCTCCCGCATGTCCATCACGTTCAACGGGTTGTCGGGGTACGACGACAGGTCCAGCTTGTTGACCACCGGCATCTTCGCCAGCGCCGAGGGTTCCACCGTGACCGGCTTCGTGTTACCACCCGGGCCGCCGGCGTTCTGCAGGATCTGGGCCACCAACGGGGGCAGCGTCTGCACGCCCTCGGTCAACACCAGCGAATACTGTTGCGGCCCACTGATTTGCGGTGTGACGATCACCGTGCCCACCGGGCCGGGCGCATTCGCGAACGTCGCCGGGGAACCCGCGTTCGGGATTTCGGGCACCGTCAGTTCGGGCCCCACCGGCAGCGCGTCGTAGAGGGCGCGGCTCATCGGCTTCGCCAGGCTGACCTGCTCGGGAGTCAAACCCAGCGGCAACAGGACCGACCGGTTCATCGCGTCGATCTTCGACCGGCGGCCCTGCCGGACCACCCACGCCTCGTCGCCGTAGCGCAGCACCACGGCGTCCGACCCGTTCAGCACCTGGCGGTGGCCGCTGAGGTCCGGGGTGCCGTCGATCACCGTCACCGTCACCCCCGACGGCGTGCCCGTCCCGGTCGAACCGGCCACCGTGTCGCACACCAGCCACGACGACGCGGTCGGGGTCTTGGGCGCGAAGTTCGAGGGTGCGCCCGGGATGCCCACCAGGGGACCGCGGGGCAGGTTTGCGATCTGGCTCGACCGCACCAGGTGCGGGTTGTCCGGCCGCCCGGTGATCAGCCGCGCCGACGCGAGGTTCAGCGCCGGATAGAGCCTGTCGCCCACGCGGACGTACAGCGCGCCGGAGTCACGGTCGGCGATGATCGGCGACTCGTTGATCTGACCGGACGGGCTGAGGAAGGACCACAGCAGCGCGCCCAGGCAAATGACCAGCGAGGCGGAGACCGAGGCCACGACGGCCAGCGTCTGGCGCCGGCCCGGCTCGATCTCCATGCGGACCCGCCAGCGGGTCAGTGCCATCGCGGTTCGGCGGGCCAGGAATTGATAGCCCGTCACCTGGGTACGGGTCGACAACCCGAGGCCGTACCCGGTGCCCCGCTGCCCGCGACTCTCTTCCGCCACGTTATTTCACCATCCGGTCTGCTAGAACGCCTGGATATTGTCCGTCGAAAATGTCCGCTGCGCGAATTACATCGACAACCGTAAGGGACCCGCACCTGCCTCGCCACGCGTTGGCGTGCGCTTCACCTTCTATTTACATCGCGCTGGGCCGGCGAACCCCGCCTCTGTCCGAGCGCCTGGCCCATCGGCGGCGCCGCCAACATCGCTCTTCCCCACTCATCCCCCGGCTGGATTTTTCGCGTCTTCACTGCGCATGTTAGCCGCGGATGCCCGACTAGTCCTGCTGAACGGGAAGCTTGCGGCGACGGCCCCCGCCCGAGCCGGGTCCCGGCATCCTCAAGCAAGATGGGCGGCATGCCTGAGCTCGCGCCCTCGCTGGTCGAACTCGCCCGCCGGTTCGGCATCGCGACCGAATACGAGGACTGGACCGGACGGCCGGTGCCGGTCCCCGCGCAGACGCTGGTGGCGGTGCTCGCCGCGCTGGGTGTCGAGGCCGGCACCGAACAGGAGCGCAACGCCGCCCTGACGGCGCACCGCCGCGCGTATTGGCAGCGGCGAATGCCGGCGACCATCGTCGGGCGCGCCGGCGAACAAATCCGGTTCTGGGCGCACGTCACCCACGGGGACCCCGCCGAGGTGTGGCTGCAGCTGGAGGACGGCACCGTGCGCGGCGGGGTGCAGCAGGTCGACAACTTCACGCCGCCATTCGAGCTGGACGGCCGCTGGATCGGCGAGGCCAGCTTCGCCCTGCCCGCCCACCTGCCGCTGGGCTACCACCGCGTGCACCTGCGGTCGGGCGACTGCGAGACGAGCACCGCGCTGATCGTGACACCCGACTGGCTCGGCCTGCCCGAGCAGCTCGGCGCCCGGCGCGCGTGGGGGCTGGCCGCCCAGCTCTACAGCGTGCGATCCCGCCAGTCGTGGGGCGTCGGTGACCTCACCGACCTGACCGACCTCGCGGTGTGGTCGGCGTCCCGCCACGGCGCCGACTACGTGCTGATCAACCCGCTGCACGCGGCCGGGTTCGGTCCGGGCGGGCGGATGGAACCGTCGCCGTACCTGCCCACCTCGCGTCGCTTCGTCAACCCGATCTATCTGCGCGTCGAGGCGATCCCGGAATACGCCGACCTCACCAAGCGCGGCCGGGTGCGTCGGCTGCGCTCCGATGTCCAGCGACGGGCCGGCCGGCTCGACGCCATCGACCGCGACGGCGCCTGGGCGGCCAAACGCGCTGCGCTCAAGTTGCTGCACGAGGTGCCGCGGTCGGCCGGCCGCGAGCTGGCCTACGCCGCGTTCCGCGACCGGGAGGGAACCCCACTCGAGGACTTCGCCGTCTATTGCGCGCTGGCCGAGGAATACGGCGGTGATTGGCACCGCTGGCCGGATTCGCTGCGGCATCCCGACGCAGCCGGGGTCGCCGGTTTTGCCGAAAGGCATTCGGACGCAGTCGATTTCCACCGATGGCTGCAATGGCAACTCGACGAACAGCTCGCGTCGGCACAGTCGCAGGCGATCCGGGCCGGGATGGCGTTGGGCGTCATGCACGATCTGGCCGTCGGCGTGCACCCCGACGGCGCCGACGCCTGGGCCCTGCAGGACGCGATGGCGCTGGGCGTGACGGCGGGCGCGCCGCCGGACGAGTTCAACCAACTCGGCCAGGACTGGTCGCAGCCGCCCTGGCGACCGGACCGGCTGGACGAGCGGGAGTACCTGCCGTTTCGCGCGCTCATCCGGGCGCAGCTGCGGCATGCCGGCGGTGTCCGCATCGACCACATCATCGGGTTGTTCCGGCTGTGGTGGATCCCGCAGGGCGCACCGCCCACTCAGGGCACTTACGTGCGCTACGACCACGAGGCGATGATCGGCATCGTCGCCCTCGAGGCACACCGGGCCGGCGCGCTGGTCGTCGGCGAGGATCTCGGCACCGTCGAACCCTGGGTGCGCGACTACCTCTTGTTGCGCGGCGTGTTGGGCACCTCGATCCTCTGGTTCGAATTGGATCGGGACGGAAACGGCGGCCCGCTGCCGGCCGAGCGCTGGCGTGAGTACTGCCTGTCCTCGGTGACCACCCACGATCTGCCGCCGACGGCCGGTTACCTGGCGGGCGAACACGTGCGGCTGCGGGAGTCGTTGGGGCTGCTCACCCGGCCCGTGGAGGCCGAGCTGGAATCAGACCGGGCCGAGCAGGCGGCGTGGATGGCCGAGCTGCGCCGGGTCGGCCTGCTCGGTGCCGGCGAGGACGATCCGGAACTCGTCATCCTCGCGCTCTACCGGTACCTGGGCCGAACGCCGTCGCGCCTGCTGGGAGTTGCGCTGACCGATGCCGTCGGCGACCGCCGCACCCAGAACCAGCCGGGCACCACCGACGAATACCCCAACTGGCGGGTCCCGCTGACCGGGCCCGACGGCCGGCCGGTCACGCTCGAAGAGGTCTTCACCGATCCCCGGGCGGCCACCCTGGCCGAGGCCGTCCGCGAGGCGATCGCGCCTTAGGCGTCAGTGGCCTGTTAGCTTCGGGTCCCATGAAGGCTTCCCTCAAGGTGGGGGTGGTGGCCCCGGTCGCCGACGGTGTCACCGCGGATCCCGGCTGGATGGTGAGCTTCGCGGGCCACCTGGAGCGCTGCGGGTTCGAATCGATCGTGGTCGTCGAGCACACCGTCCTGGTCACCCGTTATGACAGCGTCTACCCCTACGACAGCTCCGGACGCGTGGGCCTGGCCGCCGACTGCCCGATCCCCGACCCGCTCGACCTGCTGGCCTTCCTGGCCGGCCACACCAGCCGCCTACGGCTGGCCACCGGGGTGCTGGTGCTGCCCAACCACCACCCGGTGGTGCTCGCCAAACGCGCGGCGACCGTCGACGCGCTCTCGGGCGGGCGCCTACGGCTGTGCGTGGGGGTGGGCTGGCTCAAGGAGGAGCTGGCCGCCTGCGGCGCGGAGTTCGAGAGCCGGGGCAGGCGGGTCGACGAGCAGTTGGCCGTGCTGCGGGCCCTGTGGGCCGACCGGCCGCAAGGGGCCTCGCACCACGGCGAATTCTTCGACTTCGAAGACGTCATGTGCTACCCGAAACCCGTTGCGGCCGAACGTCTTCCGATCCATATCGGGGGGCACAGCCGGGCGGCGGCGCGGCGCGCGGGACGCTTGGGAGATGGCTTCCAGCCCCTGGGCGTGGCGGGCCCGCAACTCGCATCGCTGATCGCGCTGATGCGTGACGAGGCGTCCGCGGCGGGCCGCGATCCGGCGGCCCTGGAAGTGTCGCTGGGCCACGCGGTCAACAAGATCGACGCCGAACGCGCGGGTGGCCTCGTCGATCAGGGCGCCGACCGGATCGTGTTGTCGATGCCGCCGACCGCCGACATCGAAGAAGCCAAGGACATGCTGTCGGCGTGCGCGCAACGGCTGTCCCTCACCTCATGACCCTTTCAGTCGACGACCGGGTGGCACTCAGCGGCGTGGTGCACCGCTACGCCGCGAACATCGACGACCGCCAATTCGACTCCGCCGTAGCGCTTTTCACCGAGGAGGCCGAGCTGGTACTCCCCGAGCCGCCGGCCACGCTGGAGCCCGTTCACTCCCACCGGGGCCGGGAGGCCATCGCCGCCGCGGTGGCCGCCGTCGCCGCCGTCACCCGCACCGAGCACGCCATCATCGGCGAGGTCTATGACGACGGCCCGCGCCCCGGCGCGGCGAGCGGGCGCATCGCATGCGTCGCGCACCACTGGAGCAGGCGCGGCGAGGACGTGGTCGACGTGGTGTGGCACCTGCGGTACGACGACGGCTACCAACTGACCGACGCGGGCTGGCGGATCAGCCGCCGGGCGCTGACCATCAACGCCATTGAGACCCGTCCGGCCCGAAAATTGCTGCCGCGAGACCCGGCGTAGCCGACATCCAGAAGGTTATGCCCAAATTCACAGTGACTGACAAGGAACCGAATTTGCGGCGAAAAATAACCATTTAATTGTCAGTTGCGGCTACCGCCATCAATTCCGATGCGGATTTTGCCGGCCGGCAACTGTTGCCGACGACCGGACAGCCCGGAGCGGCCGCCCTGGGAGCTTTTGTTCGCGATCGAGTCCAATTTATCCAAGCCCACTCAGGTATTTTCGGCCGAGTGACGAACACCGAACATCGGGACTCCGGCGCTGACTCCGCCGGGACCGCCGGGGGGCGGGTAGCAGTGGACGGCGCTGTGTCGACACTGGCTGTAGGCACGCCGCTGGCGGAAGATCCGGACTACCGCAACGAGATACACACCGCCGAGGACACCATCGATGTGGAGGCGTACGGCGGCGGCTTCGACCTGACCAGGCGGGCGACGGCTCCCAAACTGCGCGTCGGGCGGGACAAGTGGTTCAACCTGCTCTGGCTGATTCCGATCGGCTTTGCCCTGCTGGTCGTGGGAGTGGCGATCGGCAAAGGCCTGCACAACATGCCGGCCGTGCAGTCGTTCGTCCAGCGCTACCCCGGGACCGACACCCATACCGGTGTCAGCCCGGGCCTGCCCGCGTGGATCGGGTGGACCCACTTCTTCAACCTGTTCATGATGATGTTCATCATCCGCACGGGGATCCAGATCCTTTGTGACCATCCGCGGCTCTACTTCAGCCGCAACGCCACACCGGGCAAAGACGAATGGCTGCGGGTCGGGCCGCCGGTGCCGGACGACGAACTGTGGACCGCCAACGCCGACACCGTAGCGCTGCCACCGCAACTCGGGTTGCCGGGATTCCGGCACTCCATCGGGCTGGCCCGGTGGTGGCACCTCGGCATCGACGTGCTCTGGCTCGTCAATGGGTTGGTCTTCTACGTGCTGTTGTTCGTCACCGGCCAGTGGCGCCACATCGTGCCCACCAGCTGGGACGTCTTCCCCAACGCCGCGTCCGTTGCGGTGCAGTACCTGTCGCTGGACTGGCCGAAGGACGACGGCTGGGTCGCCTACAACGGCCTCCAGCTGCTGGCCTACTTCACCACCATCTTCATCGCCGCGCCGGCGGCGTTGATCACCGGCCTGGGCATGTCGCCGGCGCTGTCGCAGCGGGTCCACTGGCTCAGCAAGCGACTGAGCATTCAGCACGCGCGCTCCCTGCATTTCGTTGTGCTGGTGTACTTTTTGTTCTTCATCCTGGTACATGTGACGATGGTCTTGACCACCGGCGCCCTGCAAAACCTCAACCACATGTTCGCCTCGCGCGACGACGACAGCTGGGTGGGTTTCTGGATCTTTGCCGCGGCGATGGCGGTGACGGCCGTCGCGTGGGTGTGGGCCACTCCCTTCACGATTCGGCACCCCCGGGTGATCCAGCGGGTCGGCTATGCGCTCGTGGGCCCGTTCCAGCGCATGCTCGAACAGCTCGATCCCAAGCCCGGTGCTTTCACCGAAAAGGACATCTCACCGCACCACTGGCGCAACGGCCGCCTGCCGGAGACCGTCGAGTACAAAGAGTTGGAGGCCAACGACTTTCGCGATTGGCGGCTGAGGGTCTACGGCCTCGTCGAGCACCCGATGGAATTCTCGCTCGACGATCTGAAGGCGCTGCCCTACCACGAGCAGATCAGCCAGCACTTCTGCATCCAGGCCTGGTCGGGCGTGGCCAAGTGGGGCGGCGTGCAGATGAAGGCGATCATGGACATCGTCAAACCGCTGCCCGAGGCGAAATGGGCGGTGTTCTATTCGATGGGCCTCGGCGCCACCGGTGGCATCTACTACAACGCCCACCACATCGGCCAGATGGACCATCACATGACGATGCTGGCCTACAACATGAACGACCAGCCGCTCCCCTACATGCACGGCAAGCCGCTGCGGCTGCGCAACGAGTTGCAGCACGGCTTCAAGCTGGTGAAGTGGATCAAGGGGATCGAGTTCGTCGCCGACTACCGCGACATCGGCAGCGGTTACGGCGGCTACAGCGAAGACCACAAGTACTTCGGACGCCACCAGACGCTGTAGGTGCGCAGCCCGGAAGTCGTTTCCTCGGAGGGTGTTTCGGGTAGCCGCAATGAAGCGGTGAACGATAACGACAGCTGAGGGGACGGCCATGAACCACATCATGCGCGCGCGCCGGGATGCGGAGCACTCGCCCGGGCTCGTTATTATGGGGATCGCCGCACTGGCGTTCGTGGTCTGCGTGATCAATTTCGCCCTCGGTGAAGCGGGCGCTGGCGTTGTCGCCGCGAGCGTCGGTTTGTTGGCTTTCGGGGCCGGCCTGGCCTGGCTTGTCATGGACGGCAGGCGGTTTCGCGACGCCGAACGCGACCGCGCGATGCGGCGGCACGCACCGTAATTTGTCGATTATTGCAGGGCGGCCAGGTTGCCGACCGATTTGCGGATGTCGGAGCGCAACACCCTGGCGACCAGGCCCCCCACCGGCCCGCTGAGTACCCCGCCCCGCAGGTCCGCGGTGAGGTGAAACTTCGATCCGGGGTGGTCGTCGGAGATGGTCACCCCGACCGCAATCCGAATCCCGCCTCGGCCGCGGCCTTGCAGCTCAATCGATTCCGGTGCGTCGTAACACGTGACTTCCCAGTGGACG
>NZ_LZIC01000061.1 GCF_001667185.1 Mycobacterium sp. 852002-50816_SCH5313054-b
GGCTTCGCAGGGGCCTCGCCCACGGGCGTGCTCAGCGGACGGCGGGACGCGTTGCGGCGTTGCCGTCGCGGGCGCACCGGGGGCGTCGGGCTGCAGACGGTCCCGCAGGAATTCGTCGCGCTCGTTCATGGGCTCCTCGGATGGACCGGTCTCAACCCAGTATCGGTCACCCGGCCGCGTGCAAACTTCGCCGGGGCCCGCGACGGCAACGCCGCAACGCGTCCCGCCGTCCGCTGAGCACGCCCGTGGGCGAGGCCCCTGCGAAGCCCGCGCCGCGTGTGCGCGATCACAGCAAACTTGCGAAATTGGCAGATCCGTCCAGCGGTTGGGTAGAATCGAGGCTCGGGTCGGGAAAATATCAACAGAAAACACCCATGTCGGCGACGTTGCCGACCGCCCGCTGCAGCGAATTTACGCCGCTGCCCGCTGGCGGTTAGACTTGGCGAAGTTGGCATGTCAGGCGGGTATTGTCATATCGTTTTACGACTTGTCGAAACAAGTTCCAGGCCACCGTTCAGCGCTGCACGGACGAATCCCTGACGGGTCGTCTCCACCTGGGGCACGGCTGATCGACAAGGCCGAAGGGGTCTTAGCCCGCAACCTCCGGGTGCGGCCCCGTCGGAGCCGCTCGTAACGGCAGCGAAGAACGTTCTGGTTGAAGGGTCAGGTGCATATGACGCCCAAGCGCGTCGGGTTATATAACCCCGCGTTCGAGCACGATTCGTGCGGGGTAGCCATGGTCGTCGATATGCACGGCCGTCGCAGCCGGGACATCGTCGACAAGGCGATCACGGCGCTGCTCAACCTCGAACACCGCGGCGCCCAGGGCGCCGAGCCGCGCAGCGGTGACGGGGCGGGCATCCTGATTCAGGTCCCGGACGCGTTCCTGCGCGAGGTCGTGGATTTCGAGCTGCCGCCTCCGGGCAGCTACGCCACCGGTATCGCCTTCTTGCCGCAATCGTCGAAGGACGCCGCCGCCGCGTGTGCCTCGGTGGAAAAGATCGCCGAGTCCGAGGGCCTGCAGGTGATCGGCTGGCGCAACGTGCCGACCGACGACTCGTCGCTGGGTGCGCTGTCGCGCGACGCGATGCCCACCTTCCGGCAGGTGTTCATGACGGGTGCCTCGGGGATGGCGCTGGAGCGTCGCGCCTACGTGGTCCGGAAGCGCGCCGAGCACGAGCTGGGAACCAAGGGCCCGGGCCAGGACGGGCCCGGTCGCGAAACCGTCTACTTCCCAAGCCTTTCCGGCCAAACCTTCATTTACAAGGGCATGCTGACCACCCCGCAGCTCAAGGCGTTTTACCTTGACCTGCAAGACGATCGGCTGACCAGCGCGCTGGGCATCGTGCACTCCCGCTTCTCCACGAACACCTTCCCGTCGTGGCCGCTGGCGCATCCCTTCCGGCGCATCGCGCACAACGGCGAGATCAACACCGTCACCGGCAACGAGAACTGGATGCGGGCGCGCGAGGCGCTGATCAGGACCGACCTCTTCGGCGATGACGTCGAGAAGCTGTTCCCGATCTGCACCCCCGGCGCCTCCGACACCGCACGCTTCGACGAGGCGCTCGAACTGCTCCACCTGGGCGGGCGCAGCCTGGCCCACGCGGTGTTGATGATGATCCCCGAGGCGTGGGAACGCCACGAGTCGATGGACCCCGCGCGGCGGGCGTTCTATCAGTACCACGCCTCGTTGATGGAGCCGTGGGACGGCCCGGCGTCGATGACGTTCACCGACGGCACCATCATCGGCGCCGTGCTGGACCGAAATGGCTTGCGCCCCTCGCGGATCTGGGTCACCGACGACGGCCTGGTGGTGATGGCTTCCGAGGCCGGCGTGCTCGACCTGGACCCGGCCAGGGTGGTGCGCCGGATGCGGCTGCAGCCCGGCCGGATGTTCCTGGTGGACACCGCCCAGGGCCGCATCGTCGCCGACGAGGAGATCAAGGCGGAGCTGGCCGCGGCGCACCCCTATCAGGAGTGGCTGGACAAGGGCCTGGTTCCCCTCGAGGGCCTGCCGGCGGGCGAGTACGCCCGGATGCCCCACGAGCGACTCGTCAAGCGGCAGTTGACTTTCGGCTACACCTACGAGGAGCTCAACCTGTTGGTGGCGCCGATGGTGCGCTCCGGCGCCGAGCCGCTCGGCTCGATGGGCACCGACACCCCGGTGGCCGTGCTGTCTCAGCGTCCGCGGATGCTCTACGACTACTTCCAGCAGCTGTTCGCCCAGGTGACCAACCCGCCGCTGGACGCCATCCGCGAGGAGGTGGTCACCAGCCTGCAGGGCACCACCGGCGGCGAGCGCGACCTGCTCAACCCGGACGAGGAGTCTTGTCACCAGATCGTGGTGCAACAGCCGATCCTGCGGAACTTCGAGCTGGCCAAGCTGATCAATCTCGACCCCGACGACGAGATCAACGGACGTCCGCACGGCATGCGGTCCAAGGTGATTCGCTGCCTGTACCCGGTCGCCGAGGGCGGCTCCGGGCTGGCCGCGGCGCTCGAGGAGGTGCGCGCGCAGGCGTCGGCGGCGATCGCCGACGGCGCCCGGGTCATCATCCTGTCCGACCGCGAGTCCGACGAGCGGCTGGCCCCGATCCCGTCGCTGCTCGCCGTGTCGGCGGTGCACCACCACCTGGTGCGCGAGCGGACCCGCACCCACGTCGGTCTGGTGGCCGAAACCGGCGACGCCCGCGAGGTGCACCACATGGCGGCGCTGATCGGCTTCGGCGCCGCGGCCATCAACCCGTACCTGGCGTTCGAGTCGATCGAGGACATGCTCGACCGCGGCGACTTCAACGGGATGGATCGCAACAAGGCCCTCAACAACTACGTCAAGGCCGCCGGCAAGGGCGTGCTGAAAGTCATGTCCAAGATGGGCATTTCGACGCTGGCCTCCTACACCGGCGCGCAATTGTTCCAGGCGGTCGGCATCTCCGAGGACGTGCTCAACGAGTACTTCACCGGGCTGAGTTGTCCCACCTCGGGGATCACCCTGGAAGACATCGCCGCCGACGTCGCCACCCGCCACAAGCTGGCATACCTCGACCGGCCCGACGAGCGCGCCCACCGCGAACTCGAGGTGGGCGGCGAGTACCAGTGGCGCCGCGAGGGCGAGTACCACCTGTTCAACCCGGAGACCGTATTCAGGCTGCAGCATGCGACCCGAACCGGGCAGTACAAGATCTTCAAGGAATACAGCCGTCTCGTCGACGACCAGAGCGAGCGCATGGCATCGCTGCGCGGGCTGCTCAAGTTCCGCGGCGACGTGCGGTCCCCGGTTCCGCTGGAGGAGGTCGAGCCCGCCAGCGAGATCGTCAAGCGCTTCTCCACGGGAGCGATGAGCTACGGCTCGATCTCCGCCGAGGCGCACGAGACGCTGGCCATCGCGATGAACCGCCTCGGAGGTCGGTCCAACAGCGGCGAGGGCGGCGAAGACGTCAAGCGATTCGACCGCGACCCCAACGGGGACTGGCGCCGCAGCGCCATCAAGCAGGTCGCCTCCGCCCGCTTCGGGGTCACGTCGCACTACCTGACCAACTGCACGGACATCCAGATCAAGATGGCCCAGGGCGCCAAACCCGGTGAGGGCGGCCAGCTTCCGGGCCACAAGGTGTACCCGTGGGTCGCCGAAGTCCGGCACTCCACGCCCGGCGTCGGGTTGATATCGCCGCCGCCGCACCACGACATCTACTCCATCGAGGACCTGGCACAGCTGATCCACGACCTGAAGAACGCCAACCCGGCGGCGCGTGTGCACGTCAAGCTGGTGTCCGAAAACGGGGTGGGCACGGTGGCGGCCGGGGTATCCAAGGCGCACGCCGACGTGGTGCTGATCTCGGGGCACGACGGCGGCACCGGGGCCACCCCGTTGACATCGCAGAAGCACGCGGGCGCGCCCTGGGAGCTCGGCCTGGCCGAGACGCAGCAGACCTTGCTGCTCAACGGATTGCGCGATCGGATCGTGGTCCAGGTCGACGGGCAGCTCAAGACCGGACGCGACGTGATGATCGCCGCGCTGCTCGGCGCCGAGGAGTTCGGCTTCGCTACCGCCCCACTGGTGGTGGCCGGCTGCATCATGATGCGGGTGTGCCACCTGGACACCTGCCCCGTCGGCGTCGCCACCCAGAACCCCGTGCTGCGCGAGCGGTTCACCGGCAAGCCCGAGTTCGTCGAGAACTTCTTCATGTTCATCGCCGAAGAGGTCCGGGAGTACATGGCGCAGTTGGGCTTCCGGACCTTCAACGAGGCCGTGGGTCAGGTCGGATCGCTGGACACGACGCTGGCGCGGGCGCACTGGAAGGCCCACAAGCTGGACCTCGCACCGGTGCTGCACGAGCCGGAGTCGGCGTTCATGAACCAGGACCTGTACTGCAGCTCGCGCCAGGATCATGGCCTGGACAAGGCGCTCGATCAGCAGTTGATCGTGATGAGCCGCGAGGCGCTGGACTCCGGCAAGCCGGTCCGGTTCTCCACCACGATCAGCAACGTCAACCGCACGGTGGGCACCATGCTCGGTCACGAGCTCACGAAAGCCTATGGCGGCCAGGGCTTGCCGGACGGCACCATCGACATCACCTTCGACGGGTCCGCCGGCAACAGCTTCGGCGCGTTCGTGCCCCGGGGAATCACCTTGCGCGTCTACGGTGACGCCAACGACTACGTCGGCAAGGGGCTGTCGGGGGGCCGGATCGTGGTGCGCCCGTCGGACAACGTGCCGGCCGACTACGTGGCCGAGGACAACATCATCGGCGGAAACGTGATCCTGTTCGGCGCCACCAGCGGGGAGGTCTACTTGCGCGGCGTGGTTGGTGAGCGGTTCGCGGTACGCAACTCCGGCGCCCACTCCGTCGTCGAGGGCGTCGGCGATCACGGGTGCGAATACATGACGGGCGGCAAGGTCGTCGTCCTGGGCCGCACCGGGCGCAACTTCGCGGCGGGCATGTCCGGGGGCACGGCCTACGTGTACGACCCGGACGGCGAACTGCCGAACAACCTCAACGCCGAAATGGTTGAGCTCGAGACGCCCGACGAGGACGACGCGGAGTTCCTGCGGTCGATCATCCAGGCCCACGTCGATGCCACCGATTCCGCTGTCGGCCAGCGCATCCTGGCCGACTGGCCCCGTCAGTGCCGCCACTTCGTCAAGGTGATGCCGCGGGACTACAAGAAGGTGCTGCAGGCGATCGCCGAGGCGGAGCGGGACGGCGTCGACGTGGACAAGGCGATCATGGCGGCCGCGCATGGCTGATCCGAGCGGCTTCCTGAAATACACGCATCGGGAATTGCCGAAGCGCCGGCCTGTCCCGTTGCGACTGCGCGACTGGAACGAAGTCTACGAGGACTTCGAGGAGGAGACCCTGCGCGAGCAGGCCACCCGCTGCATGGACTGCGGTATTCCGTTTTGCCACAACGGGTGTCCACTGGGCAACCTGATCCCGGAATGGAACGACCTGGTGCGCCGGGGCCGGTGGCGCGACGCGATCGAACGGCTGCACGCCACCAACAACTTCCCGGACTTCACCGGGCGGCTGTGCCCGGCGCCGTGCGAGCCGGCGTGCGTGCTGGGCATCAACCAGGATCCGGTGACGATCAAGCAGATCGAGCTGGAGATCATCGACCGGGCCTTCGAGGAAGGCTTTGTGGTGCCGCTGCCGCCGGACAAGCAGACCGGCAAGACGGTCGCCGTGGTCGGTTCGGGGCCCGCCGGTCTGGCCGCCGCCCAGCAACTGACCCGCGCCGGCCACAGCGTCACCGTCTTCGAGCGCGACGACCGCATCGGCGGGCTGCTGCGCTACGGCATCCCGGAATTCAAGATGGAAAAGCGCGTCCTGGACCGGCGGCTGGAGCAGATGCGCGCCGAGGGCACCGAGTTTCGGGCGAACGTCAACGTCGGGGTCGACATCACCGCCGAACAGCTGCGCGCCGACTTCGACGCGGTGGTGCTGGCGGGCGGGGCCACCGCGTGGCGCGACCTGCCGATCCCCGGCCGCGACTTGGACGGGGTCCACCAGGCGATGGAGTTCCTGCCGTGGGGCAACCGGGTCCAGGAAGGCGATGACGTCCTAGGGGAGGACGGCGAACCGCCGATCACCGCCAAGGGCAAGAGCGTCATCATCATCGGCGGCGGTGACACCGGGGCCGACTGCCTGGGCACCGTGCACCGGCAGGGTGCGATCGCGGTGCACCAGTTCGAGATCATGCCGCGCCCACCGGACACGCGCGCCGAATCCACGCCGTGGCCGACCTACCCGCTGATGTACCGGGTGTCCTCGGCGCACGAAGAGGGCGGCGAGCGGGTGTTCTCGGTGAACACCGAGGAGTTCGTCGGCAAGGACGGGCACGTGACCGGCCTGAAGGCCCACGAGGTGGCCATGCAGGACGGCAAGTTCGTCAAAGTCGAGGGCTCCGACTTCGAACTCGAGGCCGATTTGGTGTTGCTGGCGATGGGATTCGTCGGCCCCGAGAAGCCGGGCCTGCTCACCGAGCTCGACGTGAAGCTCACCGAACGCGGCAACGTCGCGCGCGGCGCCGACTTCGACACCTCGGTTCCCGGTGTCTTCGTTGCCGGTGACATGGGCCGTGGCCAGTCACTGATCGTTTGGGCGATAGCTGAGGGCCGGGCCGCGGCGGCCGGCGTGGACCGTTTTTTGATGGGTTCGACGGCGCTGCCGGCGCCCATCAAGCCGACGGCGGCCCCCCTTACGTAGTCACATCAGTCACACCAGAAACAGAAGAATTCAATTCGGCGTTTCTGCCCACGTTTGCCAGACGGTTGTTGTCTAATGGTTTGTTGTGGGCTCTGTCACAGAGTAGTCACGGGGGAGTCCCGCCAGAACGGACCGATCGCAGGAGTGGTCACTGTGCATGTCAACCCGTTACCTCGGTCGCGGATGGGGCGAATCGCCTGGTCGTGGTTTCGTCACCCGGTCAAGAGCCGCGAGTTTCCCGCTAAACACGAACGACTGATCACCGCCGAAGAGCTGATGCTGTTCGGGGTGTAGCCCCGACTCCACCCGCGCTGCCCGGGTTTGCTCGGGATTAGGCGTCCCACAACCCCGACTCCCGGATCGCCTCGGCCAATGGCTCCAGCACAGCGGCGTCATGCGGCGGGGGAAGGTAGACGATGCCGAGGTCTAGTCCTTCGGCGCCCAGCGCCGCCGCGTCCTCGATGACCTTTGCGTAGTTGAGGTCCGGCTCCAGTCGAAGGTGGGCCGACATCGTGATCTCTTTGGGGTCCCGCCCAATGTCCGCGCACCGCGCGGCCAGGACGTCGCGCTTCTGCGCGAACAATTCGGGCGGACCGCCGGCGAAGTTCCAGTGCTGGGCGTAGCGCGCGGTGATCGGCAACGTGCGCTTCTCGCCGCTGCCGCCGATGCAGATCGGCGGGTGCGGGCGCTGCACGCCCTTGGGCTCGTTGCGGGCGCCCTTGAGTTGGTAGTACTCGCCGGCGAAGTCGGTGGTCTCCTCGCTCAGCAGACTGATCAGCACCTGGCAGGCTTCCTCGAATCGGTCGAAGCGCTCCCTGATGGAGCCCAGCTCGATGCCGTAGGCGCCCGACTCCTCCTCGTTCCAGCCGGCACCGATCCCGAGTTCGAGGCGACCGTTCGAGATGATGTCCAGCGCCGCAGCCATATTCGCGAGCACCGCGGGGTGGCGGTAGTGAATGCCGGTGACGAGGGTGCCCAGTCGCAGCCGCTCGGTGGCCTGGGCCAGTGCCGTCAGGGTCGTCCAGCCCTCGAGGCAGGGACCGGCGCTGTCGGAGAAGATCGGATAGAAGTGGTCGAAGGTCCACCCGGACTCGAAGACCTCGATGCCGTCGGCGGCCTGCCAGACGGCGAGCATGTCGGCCCAGGTGGTGTTTTGGGGTGAGGTTTTGAACGCGAATCGCATTAACCCGACGGTAGTCGGGTTTTCTTAAGGGAAACTAAACTCGGCACGCGATGACATACACCCTTGGCCTCGACACCAAGATCACCCTGCTGGCGGCCGGGCTGATCTTCCTGCTCGCCCTCGTCCTCGGCGTCTGGAAATACCGCCAGATCGTGACCGCCGACGACCACCGCGCGCACCCGTACGTCGACATCGCACACCGCGCGGCGTTGCTCTACTCGTTCGCGACCCTGCTGCTGGCGGTCTTCGTCGAACTCAGCGCCTGGCCCACGTGGATCAACCTGACCGCGGCGGGCGTCGTCGTCTTCTTTTTCGTCACCGCGATCCTGGGCTACATCAGCCATGGGGTGCGGCGCGACACCGTCAACCAGTTCGAAAACCCAGGCCGCAGCCTGGAAGTCGCGATGGTGCTGCTGATCGTCGGCGAGATCGGCGGCTTCGCCGTCCTGCTCGCCGGCTTCATCGCCGGCCAGCTCTGGTGATCCGGCCGGGCACACTGGAGCCATGGACCCGGTAGCTGCCTTACGGCAGATCGCCTACTACAAGGACCGGAGCCGCCAGGACCCCCGGCGTGTGATGGCCTATCGCAATGCCGCCGACATCATCGAGGGCCTCGACGACGCGGCGCGCGAGCGCCACGGTCAGGCCAACAGCTGGCAGACGCTGCCGGGCATCGGGCCCAAGACCGCGAAGGTCATCGACCAGGCCTGGTCCGGCCGCGAACCCGACCTGCTGATCGAATTGCGTGCTGCCGTCGAGGATCTCGGCGGCGGCGACCTTCGCGCCGCGCTGCGCGGGGACCTGCACCTGCACTCGAACTGGTCGGACGGGTCGGCGCCGATCGACGAGATGATGGCCACCGCGTCGGCGCTGGGTCACGAATACTGCGCGCTGACCGATCACTCGCCGCGGCTGACCATCGCCAACGGGTTGTCGCCGGAGCGGCTGCGCGCGCAGCTCGACGTCATCGACCGGTTGCGCGACGAGTTCGCGCCGATGCGCATCCTGACCGGGATCGAGGTCGACATCCTCGAAGACGGCAGCCTGGACCAGGAACCCGAACTGCTCGAGCGCCTCGACATCGTCGTGGCCAGCGTGCACTCCAAGCTGTCCATGGACGCGCCCGCGATGACGCGGCGCATGCTGCGCGCCGTCTCCAACCCCCACGCCGACGTGCTGGGCCACTGCACCGGCCGGCTGGTCGCGGGCGGCCGAGGCATCCGGCCGGAATCGAAGTTCGACGCCGAGGCGGTGTTCACCGCGTGCCGCGACCACGGGACGGCGGTGGAGATCAACTCCCGTCCCGAGCGCCGCGACCCGCCGACCCGGCTGCTCAAGCTCGCGCTGGAGATCGGCTGCGTGTTCAGCATCGACACCGATGCCCACGCGCCCGGGCAGCTGGACTTCCTCGGTTACGGCGCCCAGCGCGCGCTGGACGCCGGCGTGCCGACCGACCGGATCGTCAACACCTGGCCCGCCGAGAGGCTGCTGGAGTGGACGGCCGCAAGCTAGCCGGTTGAGGTCAGGCCTGCCCGGTGCCCCCGTCGCTGCCGACGGCACCCAAGCCGAGCCCGCCGGAGCCGCCGACCCCGACGGTGCCCGCGTTGCCTCCGTTGGTGCTGAACGAACCACCATTTGCGCCCTGGCCGCCCGCGCCCCCGCCGGCACCGCCTGTGCCGGCGTTGCCGGGGAAGGAGCTGAAGTTGACGACGGCGCCGCCGCCTCCGCCGCCGCCGGTGCCGGTGCCGCCGGTCCCCGCGGCACCTCCGGCAGCGAAGAAGGTGGTGTTGGCCGCGAAGTTTGCTGCGCCTCCGGCGCCGCCGGTACCACTGGCGGTGGCGGCCCCTCCGCCGCCGCCTCCGCCTCCGCTGGCGGCTGCGGTTTGTTGTGCGGTCGCGCCCCCGCCGCCGCCACCGCCGGCGCCGCCTGACCCGGCACCGGCGGCACCGGCGCCGCCGCTGCCACCGTCGCCGCCGATCCCCAACGCCTGGACGGCAGCTCCATTTGTTGTCGAGGCGCTGCCGCCGTCGCCGCCGGTCCCGCCGGTGCCCCCGGTGCCGCTGCTGCCGCCGCTACCACCGCTGCCGACATGGCCGCCCGTGCCGCCGGCACCACCGCCACCCCCGCCGCCGGCGAAGATTTCGTTACTGCTCGCTGAGTCGGTCTGGCCGTTACCTCCGGTGCCGCCGTTGCCGCCCTGACCCCCGCCGCCGGCGGTGCCGTTGATTCCGCCGCTGGAGTTGCCGCCGGCCCCGCCGGTGCCGCCCTGGCCGCCGAGGCCGCCCTGCCCGCCGTACGCGTGGGCAAGGGCGCCGTCGGCGAGGCCGCCGGTGCCGCCCTGACCGCCCTGCCCGCCGGTGCCACCAAGTCCACCACCGCCGGCGGGCCCGAAGAACATTCCAGCCGCCCCGCCGGCCCCACCGGCACCGGCGTCACCGCCAATACCGCCGACACCCCCCTGTCCGCCAGCGTTACCGGAGCCGTCTCCGCCCGTTCCGCCCTGGCCGCCCTGGCCGCCGTTGCCGCCCAGACCGCCTGCCCCGCCGGCTCCGCCCAGCAGGGCATGGTTCGCGCCGCACAGGGACAACATGTGCCGATTGGCCCCGCCGGCCCCGCCGGCTCCGCCTTGCCCTCCGCCCGCGAGCACGCCGGGCCCGCCGTTTCCACCGGCGCCGCCGGCCCCGGCGGGACCGCCGCCGAGGAACCCATTGACGCCGCCGGCCCCGCCGGCCCCGCCTGCGCCGCCGACCACGCCACCCCCGCCGTTTCCACCGGTGCCCCCGTCATCGC
>NZ_LZIC01000062.1 GCF_001667185.1 Mycobacterium sp. 852002-50816_SCH5313054-b
GCCCTTACTCGGCCCGGCCGCGTTGCCGCCACCCCAGGAATAGGGCACGCCGATCTGCGCCATGCCGCGGCGGATCACGTACTCACTGGCCTGCCGTCCGTACACCCGCGGAATCCGGGATGGGCGGCCCGGGGCGGCGTTGGTGATGCCGGTGTCGTCGGGCCGCAGGATTCCCAGCTGCTGCAGGAAGCTCTTGCCCATGCCGGCGGTGACCTGCGTCGAGGTGGCCGAGATGCCCAGCACCTGGTTGATCACCGCGATCGGGTCACCCGGCACGTTGGCGCTGGGCACCATCGGCAGCGTCGGGTCCCACACACCGTCCCACTGCCGGCCGCCGGGGCGCGAAGCACCGGCCGGCGCCCCGGGATCCCACCGGTCGCCCGACGCCGGCATGGCGGCGCCCCCGTCCTTGCCCGCGGACCATTGCAGCTTGGCCGCCTCGAGTTTGGCCTGCGCCTCATCGCGCTCGGTGGCCAGTCGAGAGGCCTGCTCGCGTTGTTCGTCGAACTTGCGCTTGGAGTTGGTCAGCGCCGCCACCGCGTCGTCCTGGCTGGCCTTGGCGTCGGCGGCGGCCTTGTCGGCCTTCTGCTTGGCCAGCCGCGCCGCGGACTCCTTGTTCACCTGTTCGGTACGGGCCCGCTGCAATTTGTCCAGCACCGCCTGGGAACTGGCGGTCAGGGTCCGGGCGGCCGATTCGGTGGCGATGATGTCTTCGGGGCTGGTCGCCATCAGGTAGCTGCCCGACGGGCCGTTCATATAGGTGGCCGCCGCGAAGGTGTTGAACCGGTGCTGCGCGGCCGCGATCGCGGCGTTGGAGTCCGTGACCGCCTGCTGGCTCGCCTCCAGGTCGTGCTGTGCGGCGGCCGCGTTGTCCCGTGCGGTCTCGACGTCGACCAGGGCCTTGTTGACGCTTTCCTGCTCGGTCTGGATTTCGGCCGTCAGGTTTTCCAGGCGCTGGTTGGCCTTGGCCACGTTGGCGATCAGCGCGGCCAGGCTGTCGGCGGCGGGGTCGGCGTCCGCCAGACCCGGGGTGCACACCAGCATCGCCGCGCTCAGCACCGACGGTATGACCAGCCGGACCAGCCTGCCGGCCGGTCGCGCCGAGAAGCCCCAGCGGGTACGTCTCATACGGCTCGGTCTCCTACGGCTCAACGCGAACGGGCGGCGCCAGGCACGCAAATCTCGAAAGCGCCGAGAACAACAGGGGCATCATTTGCACCGTACGTCACACGAGACGCCGTGCAAACGCTCGTCACAAACTGCACTCTGGACGTGCGTTTAATGTGACCGAACGGTGACCTGTCGGGTTTGCCGCGCGCCGGGGCGGACGCTTTTCCGACCAAGCGATCCGGGCGGGATGCGCGTGTTAGACGCCGTTAGGAGCCTCGGTATCGGTGGTGTCCGGCGCGCCGGCCGGCGTTGCTGCGCGCTTCGCGCGCACCTGCAGGAACCGCGCGCCGACGGCCGCGGCGAGCACCCCGATCAAAAGAAATATGGTCAGGCCGGTCCAGGGAAACTCGGGCGAGTGCAGCTCCTGCAGAAAATGGTGCGCCGAGACCACCGGATTGCCCGTCTTGGCGATGTCCTCCCCGGCCTCGAGGGTGACCCGCGGGAACTGCGTGCTGTAGCTGCCGACGTAACTCGGGCTGAGGGTCAGCACCGTGGCGTCGTGGTAGTCGGCGCCCACGACCGTGGAGATGTCGCGCAACGGCGTGTCGTTGGGCGGGTTGTGGTCGAGCAGCACGATCTTGAGGTTGATGCCGTCGGCGTGCGCCTGGTTGACCACCTCGAGCAGTCCCGGCATCGCCTCCGGCGGCGCGCTGACGCCATCGACGGCGACCTTGGCCTTGATCGCGGTCATGTCGACGTCCTGCGGGATGTAGGCAGGCGGACCGGGCTGCAAGAAAAAGGTCATCAAGTCCCTCCTGCTGCGCCGCCACGCTGGTGCGGCCCTCGACTACGGCGGTCACTCTAGTGTGACGCTCGGATTTAAGCCCGAAGGGGTTTAAACCGCCGGATTCGGCGATAAGACTGGATACCAGGTGCCGCCGTAATGCAGGACAAGCGTACTGTTAAAATTGGCACCGCAGCCGGCACGGCCCGTCGGCGAAAGAACTAAATCATTGGGAGTTGAAGTGACTGATTCTGTGAACTCGTTCGGAGCCCGCGACAGCCTCAAGGTCGGCGACAAGAGTTACCAGATCTATCGCCTCGACGCCGTCCCGAATACGGAGAAACTTCCCTACAGCCTCAAGGTCCTCGCCGAGAACCTGCTGCGCAACGAAGACGGTAGCAACATCACCAAGGACCACATCGAGGCCATCGCGAACTGGGATCCCAAGGCCGAGCCCAGCATTGAGATCCAGTACACGCCGGCGCGCGTCGTGATGCAGGACTTCACCGGCGTGCCCTGCATCGTCGACCTGGCCACCATGCGAGAGGCCATCGGCGAACTCGGCGGCAAGCCCGACAAGGTCAACCCGTTGGCGCCCGCCGACCTGGTGATCGACCACTCGGTGATCGCCGACCTGTTCGGCCGGGCCGACGCGTTCGAGCGCAACGTGGAGATCGAATACCAGCGCAACGGCGAGCGCTACCAGTTCCTGCGTTGGGGGCAGGGCGCATTCGACGACTTCAAGGTGGTGCCGCCGGGCACCGGCATCGTGCACCAGGTCAACATCGAGTACCTCGCCAGCGTCGTGATGGAGCGCGACGGGGTGGCCTATCCCGACACCTGCGTGGGCACCGACTCGCACACCACGATGGTCAACGGCCTCGGGGTGCTCGGCTGGGGCGTGGGCGGCATCGAGGCCGAGGCGGCGATGCTGGGTCAGCCGGTGTCCATGCTGATCCCCCGGGTCGTCGGCTTCAAGCTGACCGGCGAGATCCAGGCCGGCGTCACGGCTACCGACGTCGTGCTCACCGTCACCGAGATGCTGCGCAAGCACGGCGTGGTCGGCAAGTTCGTCGAGTTCTACGGCGAGGGCGTGGCCGAGGTGCCGCTGGCCAACCGCGCCACCCTGGGCAACATGAGCCCCGAATTCGGTTCCACGGCAGCGATTTTCCCGATCGACGAGGAGACGATCTCCTACCTGAAGTTCACCGGGCGCAAGCCCGAGCAGCTCGCGCTGGTCGAGGCTTACGCCAAGGAGCAGGGCATGTGGCACGACCCCAAGCACGAGCCCGCGTTCTCGGAATACCTCGAACTCGACCTGTCCGACGTGGTGCCGTCGATCGCAGGGCCCAAGCGCCCGCAGGATCGAATCGCGTTGTCGGACGCCAAATCCACGTTCCGCGAGCAGATTCCGGGCTACGTCGGCGACGACCCCGACAAGAACGACTACTCGAAGCTGGACGAGACGGTCGACGAGTCCTTCCCGGCCAGCGACCCGGGCGCGCTGGAGAACGGCCACGCCGACGACCACAAGCCGGTGGAGTCGGCCGCCAAGCACGCGAAGGGCCGGGTGAGCAGCCCGGTGACGGTCAAGTCGGAGGAACTGGGCGAGTTCGTGCTCGACCACGGCGCGGTGGTGATCGCGGCCGTCACGTCGTGCACCAACACCTCCAACCCGGAGGTGATGCTGGGCGCGGCGCTGCTGGCGCGCAACGCCGTCGAGAAGGGGCTGGCCTCCAAGCCGTGGGTGAAGACCACGATGGCGCCCGGCTCCCAGGTGGTCCACGACTACTACGACAAGGCCGGCCTGTGGCCGTATTTGGAGAAGCTCGGCTTCTACCTCGTCGGCTACGGCTGCACCACATGCATCGGAAACTCCGGCCCGCTGCCCGAGGAGGTCTCCAAGGCGATCAACGACAACGACCTTTCGGTGGCGGCCGTGCTGTCGGGCAACCGGAACTTCGAGGGCCGCATCAACCCGGACGTGAAGATGAACTATCTGGCGTCGCCGCCGCTGGTGGTCGCCTACGCACTGGCCGGGACGATGGACTTCGACTTCGAGTCCCAACCCCTGGGCACGGATAAAGACGGCAACGACGTCTTCCTCAAAGACATCTGGCCGTCGCAGAAGGACGTTTCGGACACCATCGCCTCGGCGATCAGCCAGGAGATGTTCACCAAGAACTACGCCGACGTGTTCAAGGGCGACGAGCGCTGGCGCAACCTGCCGACGCCCAGCGGCAACACCTTTGAGTGGGACCCGGATTCGACGTACGTGCGCAAGCCCCCGTACTTCGAGGGCATGGCGGCCGACCCCGAGCCGGTCAAGGACATCAGCGGCGCCCGGGTGCTGGCGCTGCTCGGGGATTCGGTGACCACCGACCACATCTCCCCCGCCGGCAGCATCAAGCCCGGAACGCCGGCGGCGCAATACCTCGACGAGCACGGCGTCGACCGCAAGGACTACAACTCCTTCGGTTCGCGGCGCGGCAACCACGAGGTGATGATCCGCGGCACGTTCGCCAATATCCGGCTGCGCAACCAGCTGCTCGACGATGTCTCCGGTGGCTACACCCGCGACTTCACCCAGGAGGGCGGCCCGCAGGCGTTCATCTACGATGCCGCGCAAAACTATGCGGCACAAGACATTCCGCTGGTGGTGCTGGGCGGCAAGGAGTACGGTTCGGGTTCGTCGCGCGACTGGGCGGCGAAGGGCACGTTGCTGCTGGGCGTGCGGGCGGTGATCGCCGAGTCGTTCGAGCGCATCCACCGCTCGAACCTGATCGGCATGGGCGTGATCCCGCTCCAGTTCCCCGAGGGCAAGACGGCGGGCGACCTGGGGCTGGACGGCACCGAGGTCTTCGACATCACCGGCATCGAGGCGCTCAACGACGGCAAGACGCCGAAGACGGTGCGCGTCAAGGCCGCCAAGGATTCCGGCGACCCGATCGAATTCGACGCGGTGGTGCGCATCGACACCCCCGGCGAGGCCGACTACTACCGCAACGGCGGCATCCTGCAGTACGTGCTGCGCAACATGCTCAAGTCATAGCCGTCATCGCCTGTGCCCAAAGTCAGCGAGGACCATCTGGCGGCTCGCCGCCGCCAGATCCTCGACGGTGCCCGCCGCTGCTTCGCCGAGTACGGCTACGACAAAGCCACGGTGCGCCGGCTGGAGAAGGCGGTCGGGATGTCGCGCGGCGCGATCTTCCATCACTTCCGCGACAAGGACGCGCTGTTTTTCGCGCTGGCGCACGAGGACGCGGAGCGGATGGCCGACGTGGCGTCCCGCGAGGGCCTCATCCAGGTGATGCGCGACATGCTCGCCGCGCCCGACCAGTTCGACTGGCTGGCCACCCGACTGGAGATCGCACGCAAGCTGCGCAACGACCCCGTGTTCAGCCGCGGCTGGGCGGAGCGTTCCGCGGAACTGGCGGCGGCGACCACCGATCGGCTGCGCCGGCAGAAGGAGGCGCACCGGGTGCGCGATGACGTCCCCGCCGACGTCTTGCAGTGCTACCTAGAACTGGTTCTCGACGGCCTGGTGGCCCGGGTGGCATCCGGCGAAGACCCGCGGCGGCTAGCCGCGGTCCTCGACCTGGTGGAGAAGTCGTTGCGGCGCAAGGACTCTGGGGCGCGAGCGTAACGCCACTGCGAATGAGGGGACGTAATTTCGCAGTGACGCTACGCTCGCGTGGACTGGCGCCGGGCCGAAGTGTGGTTAGGGCCGCCGCGGCCGCGGAGCGTGGTTCCGGACTCGAGCAGCATGCTGTGAATCGATCCGTAGGACCTGCCGGTGGTGGCGACCAGGGTGCGGATGCTGGCGCCGCGCTCGTACGCGTTGCGTAGCTCGTACAGCGTCTGCTCGCGCGTCTTCTTCGGCTTCCTCACTGGCTCCCCTCCGGCCCGGACTCGCTCCCCAAGCACATAGAGTAGGAAGCCATTGCCGGTCGCGGGGCGCTTTCGCCGAAATCGCCTGCGGCCGCTTGCCGGATCAAGCCAGCTCGATGAGATCCCGGTACTCGTCGGACCAGTAGTCCTCGGTGCCGTCGGGCAACAGCACGACGCGCTGCGGGTCAAGGGCCTCGGCCGCGCCCGGGTCATGCGTCACCAGCACCACCGCGCCCTGATAGCTGCGCAGCGCGTCGAGCACCTGTTCGCGGGACGCGGGATCGAGGTTGTTGGTCGGTTCGTCGAGCAACAACACGTTGGCCGTGGACGCCACCAGGCCGGCCAGCGCGAGCCGGGTCTTCTCCCCGCCGGACAGCGTCCCCGCCGGCTGGTCGAGCTGCGGGCCGCTGAACATGAACGCGCCGAGCAGGCCCCGCAGCTCCTGTTCACCGGACTCGGGTGCCGCGTGCCGGATGTTCTCCCAGACGGTCGCGTCGTTGTCGAGCGTGTCGTGCTCCTGCGCGAAATAGCCGATGCGCAAACCGTGTCCGGGCTCGAGTCCCCCGCTGTCGGGGCTTTCCACGCCGGCCAGCAACCGCAGCATCGTCGTCTTGCCGGCGCCGTTGAGGCCCAGCACCACGACCCGCGAGCCACGGTCGATCGCCAGATCGACACCGCTGAACACCTCGAGCGACCCGTACGACTTGCTCAGCCCCTTGACGACCAGCGGTGTGCGCCCGCACGCCGCCGGGGTCGGGAACTTGATCCGGGCCACCTTGTCGGCGACCCGCTCCTCGTCCAGCGCCGCCATCATCCGGTCGGCACGGCGCAACATATTCTGGGCCGCAACGGCTTTGGTGGCCTTTGCGCCCAGCTTGGCGGCCTGCGTGCGCAGCGCAGCGGCCTTGCGCTCGGCGTTGGTGCGCTCCCGGCGACGACGCTGCTCGTCGGTGGCGCGGGCGTCCAGGTACTTCTGCCAGCCCATGTTGTAGACGTCGACCTCGCCGCGCACGGCGTCGAGGAACCACACCCGATTGACCACGTCGGCGAGCAGCTCGACGTTGTGGCTGATGAGCACCAGCCCGCCGGTGTGCGCCCGCAGGAAATCGCGCAGCCAACCGAGCGAATCCGCGTCGAGGTGGTTGGTCGGCTCGTCGAGCAGCAGCGTGGTGAGAGACCCGGAGCCGTTGGCCCCTCCCTCAGCCGCGGCGAACAGGATGCGCGACAACTCCACCCGGCGGCGCTGTCCCCCGGACAGCGTGCGCAGCTGCTGCGTCAGCACCCGCTCCGGCAGGCCCAGGCTCGCGCAGATGCGCCCGGCCTCGCTCTCGGCGCCGTAGCCGCCCAACGCCACGAACCGCTCCTCGAGCTGCCCGTAGCGACGGATCGCGCGGTCGCGTGCGTCGTCGTCGGCGACCTCCGCCATCAACGCCTGCTGCTTCTCGAGGTCGGTGAGCAGGACGTCCAGTCCGCGGGCCGACAACACCCGGTCGCGGGCCAGCACGTCGAGATCGCCTTCCTTGGGATCCTGTGGCAGATATCCGATTTCGCCGATGCGGGCCACCGAGCCGGCGTACGGCTCGGACTCGCCCGCCAGGATGCGCAGCGTCGTGGTCTTGCCCGCGCCGTTGCGGCCGACCAAGCCGATGCGGTCACCGGGCTGTATGCGCAGGTCCGGGCCGTCCGGTGCGAGCAGAATGCGCGCACCAGCGCGGACCTCGAGGTCCGTGGCGGTGATCACATCTACTCCCTTGGCTTTCCGGTTATTTGTCGTCGGTGAACACCGGCGGCCGCTTCTCCGCGCGCGCGGCAACCGCTTCTTCGAAGTTGGCGGTGAGCAGGCGGACGAAGAGCTGTCCCAGGCCTTCGGCTTGCATGTGCCCTTCCAGGCTACCGGCGTCGAGCCCGCTCCACAGTGTGCGCTTGGTCAACTCGGTTCCTGGCCGCGAGAAGGCGGCAATGCGCGCGGCGATCGCGTAGCAGGTGTCCAGCAGCTGCTCCTCGGGCACCTGACACGACACCAGCCCGATCCGCTCGGCCTCCTCGGCGGTCACGTCACGGCCGGTGAGCATGATCTCGAACGCGCGCGACGACCCGATGGCCCTGGGCAGCAGGTAGCTCAAGCCCAGCTCACTGGCCGTCAGGCCGTTGTTGATGCCCGCGGCCCGGAAATAGGCGCCGGTCGAGGCCACCCGGATGTCGGCGGCCAGCGCCAGACACAGCCCGCCGCCGATGGCGGCACCGTTGACCGCCGCGATCACCGGCTGGTGGAGCCGCCGCAGGCCGAGGATGACGTCGTCGAGCAGCTCCATCGACCGCAGCGCATACGTCGGGCGGGTCAGCCCGTCGACGTGCGGCACCGATCCTGCGGACTTGTGGTCGGCGCCCGAGGAGAACCCACGACCCGCCCCGGTCAGCACGACGACGCGCACGGAATTGTCGTAGGTGACCTGTTCCAGGGCCTCCTTGAGCGGCACCATGACGTCAAACGCCATGGAGTTCATCCGTTCGGGCCGATTGAGGGTTATCAGGGCGACACCGGGCCGCGGTTGCTCTACCAGTACCAGACTCACCCGAGAAAGGTAGCGTGCTCCAACGCCGGAGGCTCAGACGTGGCCCATGCCGGTGGTCATCAGGAAAACCCCCAGCGCGGCCACGACGAGCCCGAGGACGGCCCGCCGGCGGGCCTGCACCCAATCGTGCACACGCGACATCACCGCGCCGGTCCGCGCCGGCGCCGCCAAATGGCACGCCAGGGGGATCTCGGCAAACGCCAGCCCGACCAGCGTGTATGCCGCGGCCGCGCTGACCTGGGCGCCCAAGGCAGCCCCCGAGGCCAGGATCACGGTGAGCGCCGCCAGGTAGCGAAAGTCGGTCGTGATTCCCACCCCGACCAGGAAAGTGATCCACGGCGGCCCGCCCCGCAGGGCCTCGAGGGCGCGCGTCGACAATCGCGAGAACGCCGTCGGTGCGGCCGGGCTCGGTGGGCCGCCGGCGGGCAGTGCCGCAGGTTGACGCACCGAAAAGCCGATCGCTATCAGTGCGGCCACCACCAGCGCGAACACGCCCATGGCGATCTGAACCCGCCCCGCCGTGGAGGTCGAGGTGGCGAGCTCCACCTTGTCCATGACCCCGTGCACCGCGTCGTGCAGGCCGACGAGCGCACCCAGGGCCAGGACAACGCCGACCGTCATCCCGCCGAGCCACAACGCGACCAGATGAAGCACGGGTCGTCGCCGGGAAAACAGCAGCAGGGCGATCCCGATCCGTCCCGGGTCCGCGCCAGCGACCAGCGCTAACGCCAGCACCGTGCCCCACATGGGCGCGACTTTACCGCGACGGGGCGTGACCCTTCCCGGGATCGCCGTTTCGATGGTCGGCCGTACGTTAAATGTCTTCGAAACGGCCCACTCGAGTTGGTTTGATCTGCTACGTTTAGCCACCGTTGGGTACGTGTCGGCGGTGCCGCCGTGATGCGTACGAGTTGGCCGCGCGAATGCGCTGGGCCACAACGAGATCCGACCACTGGAGGTAGTTCGCGAACAATCGAGCCGTGGCCGAGTCTATGAGTCCGCTATGCCCGCGTGGTGAAGCGATCAGGGAGGGAATGTGTTCATCCCAGGAGAAGAGGCTTTCGGGGCCCTCGACGAATGGGCGCCGGAGCCGGGGGCGGTCGTCTGTTGGCATCCCTCCGCAGCCTCGCTTGCCAAGGTCAGGCAAGCTCCGATAAGCGCCGTGCCGGCCAGCCATCAGCAAGCCCGGCACCTGCGCAACTTCCGCGACCACGCGAGCCGTGGGGTCGACATGTCGCGGCTGTGCATCGGCAGCTGGGACATGCCCGGCAAATGCGACATTCGGGTCCTGACGTACGTCATCAACACTCACCTCCGGCGGCACGACACGTATCACAGCTGGTTCGCGTTTGCCGACGGTGACCGAATCGTGAGGCGCACGCTCCGCAAACCCGGCGATATTCAATGTGTTCCGATCGAGCACGGCGAGATGACGCCGGAGGCTTTGCGCGAGCACATCGTTTCCACGCCGAGCCCGCTGGAATGGGATTGCTTCAGGTTTGCGATCATTCAACGCGCGGATCACTTCACCTTCTGCTTCGCCATCGACCATCTCTACATCGACGCGCAGTTTCTGGGGGCCATCCGCCTCGAGCTGTATCTGATGTACACGTCCCTGCTCGCCGGCGGAGCGCCGCCGCCGCTTCCGGCCCCGGGCAGCTACACGGATTACTGTGTCCGGCAGCACGAGTACACCTCGGCCCTGACGCTGGATTCGCCGCAGGTGCGCGGCTGGGTCGACTTCTTCGAAGAGAACGACGGAACCCTTCCGGACTGCCCGGTGTCGCTCGGCGATGGGTCGGGAGCCTGCGACCTGATGTTCGTGCGGGTGATGGACGAACGGCAGACGGCCAACTTCGAATCCGCTTGCATCGCAGCGGGTGCGCGTTTCAGCGGCGGTGTTTTCGCCTGCGCCGCGCTTGCGCAATACGAATTGACCGGCGCCGAAAAGTATTACGGCCTTGTCGCCTGTGATACGCGCAGCAGCCGCGCGGAGTTCCTGACGATCGGTTGGTTCACCGGCTTTGTCCCGATCACCATCCCCGTCGACGCATCGTCCTTCGGTGATACCGCCCGCGCCGCGCAGAAGTCGTTCGACTCCGGCAAAGCGCTGGCGAACGTGCCGTTTTCGCGCGTGCTGGAACTGGCACCGTGGTTGAGGATGCCGGACGGGCGCGTCCCCCTGCTGTTTCACCTCGACGCCAGCAGCCCTCCCCTGTCCACCATCGTCAAGTCCGAATGGGGCGGCTCGAACATCCAGATCCACCACGACGGCGGTGTCCCGGCTCGATTCGATTTGCGCGTGAACCGCTACGAGAACGAGACGCACGCCATGGTGTTTTTCCCGGACAATCCGGTCGCGCGCGAGTCGGTTACCCGTTACCTCGAGACGCTGAAGTCGATCTACCTCCGGGTCGGCGAGGGCCGCGGCGCAGTGGCGCCGCTCTGCAGCGCCGCCGCGCTGTAGCGGCAGCGGAGTCTGATCAGGCTTGCTCGGCCTCGGCCTCGGCAGCCTCGACGTCGAAGGCCTTGATTTGCTGGACCAGGTCCTCCAGGGCCGCCGGCGGTAGCGCTCCGGCCTGGTTGAACAGCAGCTTGCCCTTCTTGAACGCCATCAGCGTGGGGATGGACCGGATCTGGGCGGCCGCCGCGAGCTGTTGTTCGGCCTCGGTGTCGACCTTGGCGTACACGACGTCGGGGTGCTTCTCCGATGACTCCTGAAAGGTCGGCGCGAACTGGCGGCAGGGACCGCACCAGGAGGCCCAAAAGTCGACGAGGACGATGTCATTGCCCTCGATGGTTTCGTTGAACTTCTCAGCAGTGAGATCGCGTGTTGTCACAAACGCCTTAACGTCGGCAACCGATGCGGTGTTCCCGCGGGCGGATCGGCCTCCGACACACGGGCCTGCGGACGGCGGCGCAGGTTACGGTTGCGTACGTTTTCCCACGTCGGAGAGACTTAGGACTGACGATCCGCCCGCTTTTTCGGACCAGTGAGGGAAGCGCGTTGGGCCACTACATCGCTAACGTCCGTGATCTCGAGTTCAACCTGTTCGAGGTTCTCGAGATGGGCGCGGTTCTCGGCACCGGACGCTACAGCGACCTCGACGAGGACACCGTCCGGACGATCTTGGGCGAGGCCGCCCGCCTGGCCGAAGGCCCGGTCGCCGAATCCTTCGCCGCCGCCGACCGCAACCCGCCGGTCTTCGATCCCGCCGAGCACACGATCAGCGTCTCGGACGAATTGGCCAAAACCGTGCGGGCGATCAAGGAGGCGGGGTGGTGGCGGCTGGGGCTGGCCGAGGAGATCGGCGGCATGCCGGCGCCGCCCCCACTGGCCTGGGCGGTCACCGAAATGATCCTCTGCGCAAACCCTTCCGCGAACTTCTTCAACTTCGGCCCGTTCATGGCGCAGGCGCTGTACGAAGAGGGCAACGAGCGGCAGCGGCAGTGGGCGGCAGTCGGTGTGGAGCGCGGTTGGGGAGCCACCATGGTGCTCACCGAACCCGACGCCGGATCCGACGTCGGGGCGGGCCGCACCAAGGCGATCCAGCAAGCCGACGGCACCTGGCACATCGAGGGCGTCAAGCGGTTCATCTCCGGCGGTGACGTCGGCGAGACCGCCGAGAACATCTTCCACCTGGTGCTGGCCCGGCCGGAGGGGGCCGGCCCGGGCACCAAAGGGTTGAGCCTCTTCTACGTGCCCAAGTACCTGTTCGATCCCGAGACGTTCGAACTCGGTTCCCGCAACGGGGTTTTCGCCACCGGGCTGGAACACAAGATGGGCATCAAGTCCTCGCCGACGTGCGAATTGACCTTCGGCGACGGCGACGTGCCGGCCGTCGGCTACCTGGTCGGCGACGTGCACAACGGGATCGCGCAGATGTTCACCGTGATCGAGCAGGCCCGCATGACGATCGGCGTGAAGGGGGCCGGCACCCTGTCCACGGGCTACCTGAACGCGCTGGCCTTCGCCAAGGAGCGGGTGCAGGGCGCCGACCTCACCCAGCTGGCCGACAAGACCGCGCCGCGCGTCACGATCATCCATCACCCCGACGTGCGCCGCAGCCTGATGACGCAGAAGGCGTACGCCGAGGGCCTGCGGGCGCTCTACATGTATGCCGCCGCCCATCAGGATGCCGATGTGGCGCAACGGGTTTCGGGCGCCGATCCCGACATGGCGCACCGCATCGACGACCTGCTGCTGCCGATCGTCAAGGGGGTGAGCTCCGAGCGGGCCTACGAGGTCCTGACCGAGTCGCTGCAGACGCTGGGGGGCTCGGGCTTCCTGGTCGACTATCCGCTCGAGCAGTACATCCGCGACTCCAAGATCGACTCGCTGTACGAGGGCACCACGGCCATCCAGGCGCTGGACTTCTTCTTCCGCAAGATCGTCCGCGACCGCGGCCAGGCGCTGCAGTTCCTGACTGCCCAGATCAGCCGCACCGTCGACGCGTGCGACGAGGCGCTGAAACCGCAGGCCGAGCGGGTGCAGGCCGCGCTCGACGAGGTCACTGCGATGACGGGCGCGCTGACCGGATACCTGATGTCGGCCACGCAGCAGCCCACCGAGATCTACAAGGTGGGGCTGGGATCGGTGCGGTATCTCCTCGCGGTCGGCGACCTGCTCATCGGCTGGCGGCTGCTGGTGCAGGCCGGCATCGCCCACGCCGCGCTTGCCGACGCGGCCGCGAGCGACAAGCACTTCTATCAGGGCAAGATCGCGACCGCGACGTTCTTCGCCAAGAACGTGCTCCCCAGGTTGGCCGCGCAGCGCCGGGTCATCGAGTCCATCGACGACGACATCATGCGCATCTCCGAAGACGCCTTCTGACTGGGCGTTTCACAGCTCCGGCACAGCTCCAGCGGGTACATCTTTTCGTGGTCCAACTCACGAATGGGGGAAACGTTGATATCTGCAGGCTGTCCCACGTCCCGGCTCACCCGGTTCGCCGTCCTGGCCGCCGCGGGGGCCACCGCGCTGTCCGTCGCGGCGTGCGGGTCGTCGAACCAATCGGCTCCCACGTCGGCCTCCACCTCCACGTCGACGGTGACCTCGACGACCACGTCGCAGGCACCGGCTCAGGGCGAGGCCAAGGTGAGCGGCCTGATCGCGTCCGTCGCGGGCAACTCGATCCAGGTCACCAAGGAAGACAAGAGCAGCGCCGCCGTGAATTTCACCTCGACGACCAAGATCACCGAGGTCGCCCCGGCCACGCTGAGCGACGTCACCTCGGGCAGCTGCGTCACCGTGCGGCCCACCAAGGAAGCGCAGGGCGGGCAGCAGCCGGTCACCGCGGCATCGGTCCGGGTCAGCCCGTCCGTCAACGGCACCTGCCCGAAGCCCAAGGAGGCCGGACCGGCTTCCGGCCCCGGTTCCAGCTCACCCGCTCCCTCGGGCTCCCCGACTCCGGCGCCCGCGAACGCCCAGCCGGTGCGTGGCTCGGTCGCGTCGGTGACGGGTAACACCATCAGCGTCGCGGGCACCGACGCCAGCGGCAACACCACGCAAACGGCGGTGACGGTCGACGACAAGACGAAGTACTCCAAGCTGACCACCGCCACACCCGACGCGATCGCCCAGGGCAAGTGCCTCAACGCCCGCGGAACCATGGACAACGGCGGCGCGCTGCAGGCGACGTCCATCACGGTGCGGGCGGCCGCCGACGGCAAGTGCCCGGGCAAGCCGCGCGGGTGATTCCGGTTACGCGGGGGTGAAAACCGGATTCGGACGGGTACTCACGTTCGAATCCGCACTGCACGATCGGAGCCCCGTCGATGTCCGCCAGCACGGCCAAGCCTCTGCTGGCTCAGGTCGCGCTGGTAGGGGTCATCGCCGTCATCGCGTTGAGCGTCGCCATGTGCCACTCGGACGGCACGGCGAGTAAGAGCAACACCGGGAAGCCGACGGTGACGGCGTTGCCGCCCAGCCCTGCGCCGGGCCCGCCGTCGCCGCCGGCTCCCCCGCCGCCGCCGGCCCCGAAGGACTACGTCGAGGGCCTGGTCGAGTCGGTGTCGGGCGGCACGATCCAGCTGCGGACGCGGACCGGGTCGGCCACGGTGGACTTCTCGCCGTCGACGCGGGTCGTCGAGGTCACCCCGGCCCAGCTGGCCGACGTCACCCCCGGCAGTTGCGTCAACGTGCGCGCCACCCCGCAGAGCGCGCCCACGGCTGGGTCGATTACCGCGCAAGCCGTGACGGTCACGTCAGCCGTCGATGGCAAGTGCCCACCGCCGGCCGGGTTCTACGGCACGGTCAGCTCGGTCTCGGGGAACACCATCGCCGTCAGCGGCATGGGTTCCCAACCGACGCCCACCACCGTGACGGTCGCGAACTCGACCTCCTACCAGAAACAGACGCCGTCGGACTCCCAGGCGATCGCGAACGGCAAGTGCATGGGTGCCCAGGGGACCCAGGACGCCGGGGTGCTGCACGCGATGACGATCAGCCTTCAGGCGTGCCCGCCGATGGGGCACCCGCACCACCACCTGCCGCACCTACCGCACCTGCCCTTCCACCTCTAGAAGGGCGGGGCGGCCGATTCAGACGGTGAAGCCCAGGGCGCGCAGCTGCTCGCGGCCGTCCTCGGTGATCTTGTCGGGGCCCCACGGCGGGTTCCACACCCAGTTGATCCGCAGGTCGTCGACCAGACCGGCGCCGACCAGCGCGCTGCGCGACTGGTCTTCGATGACGTCGGTCAGCGGGCAGGCCGCCGATGTCAGCGTCATGTCGATCAGGGCGACGGTTCCCTCGTCGCCGTCCTCGACGTTCAGGCCGTAGACCAGCCCCAGGTCGACGACGTTGATGCCCAGTTCGGGGTCGACGACGTCGCGCATCGCCTCCTCCAGGTCGGCCAGCAATTCGTCGCCCGGTGCGGTGGTTTCGCTCATTTCTGGTCCTCCTCGAAGCTCGCGCTGGCCTGGGCCAGCGCGTCCTTGAACGCCATCCATCCGAGCAGCGCGCACTTGACCCGCGCGGGGTACTTGGCGACGCCGGCGAACGCGACGCCGTCGCCCAGGACATCCTCGTCGCCCTCGATGGTGCCGCGCGAGGACACCATCTCGGTGAAGGCGGTCGTGGTCTTGAGCGCCTCACCGACGCTGTGACCGATCACCTGCTGGGTCAGCACCGAGGTCGACGCCTGGCTGATCGAACAGCCCTGCCCGTCATAGGACACGTCGGCGACGGTTTCGCCGTCGTCGGACAACGTGACCCGCAGGGTGATCTCGTCGCCGCAGACGGGGTTGACGTGGTACACCTGCGCACCGAACGGCTGGCGCAGCCCGCGGTGCTGCGGATGCTTGTAGTGATCGAGGATCACGTCCTGATAGATCTGCTCGAGGCGCAACGTCAGCCTCTCCCAAAGAAATCCAGCGCGCGACGCACGCCGGCCACCAGGCGGTCGACCTCGTCGGCGGTGTTGTACACCGCGAAGGACGCCCGCGCGGTGGCCGCCAGCCCGAACCTGCGGTGCAGCGGCAACGCGCAATGGTGCCCGACGCGCACCGCGACGCCATCGTCGTCGAGCACCTGCCCGACGTCGTGCGCGTGCACGCCGTCGACGACGAACGACACCGGCGAGCCGCGGTTTTCCGTCGACGTCGGGCCGAGGATGCGCACGCCGTCGATGCCGGACAGGCCCTCGATGGTCGCGGCGACCAGTTCGCGTTCGTGGGCCTCGACGCCGTCCATGCCGATGGCGCCGAGATAGCGCGCGGCGGCGGCCAATCCGACCACCTGGGACGTCATCGGGGTGCCCGCCTCGAAGCGCTGCGGCGGCGCCGCGTAGGTCGAGGCCTCCATGGCGACCGTCTCGATCATCGACCCGCCGGTGAGAAAAGGTGGCATCCGCGACAGCAGCTCGCCGCGCCCGTACAGCACGCCGATCCCGTTGGGGCCCAGCATCTTGTGCCCGGAAAATGCCCCGAAATCGACGTCGAGAGCGTGGAAGTCGACCGGCCGGTGCGGCACCGACTGGCAGGCGTCCAGCACGGTCAACGCGCCCACGGCCTTGGCGCGGCTCACCAGCTCGTCCACCGGGCCGAGCGCCCCCGTGACATTGGAATGATGGCTGAAGGCAACGACTTTGACCCGCTCGTCGAGTTGCAGCGAGTCCAGGTCGATGCGCCCGTCGTCCGTGACGCCGTACCAGCGCAACGTGGCCCCGGTGCGCCGGGCGAGCTCCTGCCACGGCACCAGGTTGGCGTGGTGTTCGAGCTCGGTGGTGACGATGACGTCACCGGGCCCGACGGCGCATTCGAAACGGTTGTCGCCCAGCACGTAAGAGACCAGGTTGAGCGCCTCGGTGGCGTTCTTGGTGAACACCAGCTCCTGCGCGTCGGCGCCGACGAAGGCCGCGATGTCGGCGCGGCCCTGCTCGTAGGCGTCGGTGGCCTCCTCCATCAGCTGGTGCGCACCGCGATGCACCGCGCCGTTGGACGTCAACAGGAATTCCCGCTCGGCGTCGAGCACCTGCACCGGGCGCTGCGACGTCGCGCCGGAATCCAGGTACGCCAACTGGTTTCCGCCGCGCATCACCCGCTTGAGGATCGGGAAGTCGGCACGGATGGCCGTAACGTCCAGCATGGTTACACCCCGGTGGCGGCCGACTGGGTGAATCGTACGTATCCGTTCTGCTCGAGCTCGTCGGCCAGCTCCGGTCCACCGGATTCGGCAATCCGGCCGCCGACGAATACGTGCACGTACTCGGGGTGGATGTAGCGCAGGATGCGGGTGTAGTGCGTGATCAACAGGACCCCACCATGCTCGGCCTCGGCATAGCGGTTCACGCCCTCGCTGACCACCCGCAGCGCGTCGACGTCCAGACCGGAATCGGTCTCGTCCAGGATCGCGATCCTGGGCTTGAGCAGTTCCAGCTGCAAGATCTCGTGGCGCTTCTTCTCACCGCCCGAGAAGCCCTCGTTGACGTTGCGCTCGGCGAACACCGGGTCGATCTCGAGGGAGGTCATGGCCCCCTTGACCTCTTTGACCCAGTGGCGCAGCTTCGGGGCCTCGCCGCGGACGGCGGTGGCCGCCGAGCGCAGGAAGTTGGACACGGAAACCCCGGGCACCTCGACGGGGTACTGCATGGCCAGGAATATCCCGGCCCGCGCCCGCTCGTCGACGCTCATCGTCAGCACGTCCGCGCCGTCCAGCGTGATCGAGCCCGACGTCACGCGGTATTTGGGGTGCCCGGCGATGGCGTACGACAGCGTCGACTTGCCGGAGCCGTTGGGGCCCATCAGGGCATGCGTCTCACCGGATTTCACCGTCAGGTCCACGCCCTTGAGGATGGGGATTTCGCGTTCCCCCTCGGGCGCGTTGGGGTCTTCGACGCTGACGTGCAGGTCCTTGATTTCGAGAGTGGTCATGAGGCTTCTATTTTTTCCGTCTTCTCCGTGATGGCCAGTTCGTGTTCGATGGCTGCGGTCAGGCGCTCCCGCAGCTCGGGCACCGCGATCTTCGAGATGATCTCGCCGAAGAACCCGCGGATCACCAGGCGGCGCGCCTGCTCCTCGGGGATGCCGCGCGAACGCAGGTAAAACAGCTGTTCGTCGTCGAAACGCCCGGTGGCGCTGGCGTGTCCGGCGCCGACGATCTCCCCGGTCTCGATCTCGAGGTTGGGCACCGAGTCGGCGCGCGCGCCGTCGGTGAGGACCAGGTTGCGGTTCACCTCGAAGGTGTCGGTGCCGGTGGCTTCGGCGCGGATCAGCACGTCACCCACCCAGACGGTGTGCGCGTCGGGCAGCGCCGAGTCCGGATCCCCTTGCAGCGCACCCTTGTACAGGACGTTCGACCTGCAGTCGGGCTGTGCGTGGTCCACCAGCAGCCGCGACTCGAGGTGCTGGCCGTCGTCGGCGAAGTACAGGCCCAGCAGCTCGGCGTCCCCGCCGGGACCCCAGAACCGTACGTTGGCCGACATCCGCACGATTTCACCGCCCAGCGTCACGGCGACGTGCCGCAGCACCGCGTCCTTGCCGAGCCTCGCGTGGTGGGCGGACAGGTGCACCATGTCGTCGGCCCAGTCGGCGATCCACACGACGGTGAGCCGGGCGGCGTCGTCGACCACGAATTCGACGTTGTCGGCGTAGGTTCCGCTGCCCCGCTGGTCGATGACCACCACCGCCTCGCCCAGCTCCTCGACGCGGATCTGCAGGTGCCCGTAGGCCACGGCGCCTTCGCCGGGCCCGGTGACGGAGACGTTGATCGGATCGGCGATCCGCGTGTCGCGGCCGACGGTGACCAGCGTCGCCGAGTTGAATGACGAAAAGGCCTGGGCGGCAACCCGGTCGGCGGGGGCGCCGCCGCGGCCGAGCCGCTCGTCGCCGCGCCGGACCGTCTCGACCCGCAGGCCGGCCTGCTCGGCCACGTCAATCGCGGCGCGGCCGGTGGCGTTCGCGGAGCCGTCGTGCAGCCCGCGCAACCGGCGCAGCGGGGTGAACCGCCAGATCTCGTCGCGACCGTGCGGAACCTCGAACGCGTCGACGTCGAAGGAGGCGAACAGCTCTCCCTTGTTCAGCGCGGCCGTCATCCGACCGCGCCCTCCATCTGCAACTCGATCAGCCGGTTGAGCTCGAGCGCGTACTCCATCGGCAGCTCTTTGGCGATGGGCTCGACGAAGCCGCGCACCACCATGGCCATCGCCTCGTCCTCGGTCAGCCCGCGGCTCATCAGGTAGAACAGCTGGTTCTCGCTGACCTTCGACACGGTGGCCTCGTGGCCCATCGTGACGTCGTCCTCGCGGATGTCGACGTACGGGTAGGTGTCGCTGCGGCTGATCGTATCGACCAGCAGCGCATCGCATTTCACGCTCGAGCGGGAGCCGTGCGCCCCCTTGTTCACCTGCACCAGGCCGCGGTAGGAGGTGCGGCCGCCGCCGCGTGCCACCGACTTGGACACGATGTTGCTCGACGTGTTCGGCGCCAGGTGCAGCATCTTGGCGCCGGTGTCCTGGTGCTGGTCCTCGCCGGCGAACGCCACCGACAGCACCTCGCCCTTGGCGTGCTCGCCGGTCATCCACACCGCCGGGTACTTCATCGTCACCTTCGACCCGATGTTGCCGTCGACCCACTCCATGGTGGCGCCGGCCTCGGCGCGGGCCCGCTTGGTGACGAGGTTGTACACGTTGCCCGACCAGTTCTGGATGGTGGTGTAGCGAACGCGCGCATGGGGTTTCACGATGATCTCGACCACCGCCGAGTGCAGCGAGTCCGACTTGTAGATCGGCGCGGTGCAGCCCTCGACGTAGTGCACGTAGGAGCCCTCGTCGGCGATGATCAGGGTCCGCTCGAACTGGCCCATGTTCTCGGTGTTGATCCGGAAGTAGGCCTGCAGCGGGATGTCGACGTGCACGCCGGGCGGGACGTAGATGAACGAGCCGCCGCTCCACACCGCGGTGTTCAGCGCCGAGAACTTGTTGTCCCCGGCCGGAATCACGGTGCCGAAGTACTGCTGGAAGATCTCGGGATGCTCGCGCAGCGCGGTGTCGGTGTCCAGGAAGACGACGCCCTCCTTCTCCAGGTCCTCACGGATGGAGTGGTAGACGACCTCCGACTCGTACTGCGCGGCGACACCGGAGACCAGCCGCTGCTTCTCCGCCTCCGGGATGCCCAGCCTGTCGTAGGTGTTCTTGATGTCCGCGGGCAGATCGTCCCACGTCGCGGCCTGCTTCTCGCTGGAGCGCACGAAATACTTGATGTTGTCGAAGTGGATGCCCTCGAGGTTTGAGCCCCAGCTCGGCATCGGCTTGCGGTCGAAGATGCGCAGCGCCTTGAGCCGGGTCTGCAGCATCCACTCGGGCTCGCTCTTCTTCGCCGAGATGTCGCGCACCACCGCCTCGGACAGCCCGCGCTGAGCGCTGGCCCCCGCGACGTCGGAGTCCGCCCAGCCGTAGCCGTACTTGCCCAGCGAGGCGATCGCCTCCTCCTGGGTCAGCGGCGCAACCGCGGTCTTGTCGGCCTCTAGGGTCATAACGACGCTCCTTCGTGGCTGGTGGTCTCGCGGCGCGGGCTGGGCGCCAGCGAGGCAGGGACAGTGAGTGGCACGTGGGTGGTGCAGGCGCAGTTGCCGTTGACGATGGTGGCCAACCGCTGCACGTGGGTTCCGAGCACCTCGGCCATCGCCTGCTGCTCGGCCTCACACAACTCGGGGAATTCCTCGGCGACGTGGGACACCGGGCAGTGGTGCTGGCAGATCTGCACCCCGTGGATCGGCCCGCCGACCCGAGCGGTGGTGGCCACGTAGCCGGCCTTGGTGAGCGCGCCGGCGACCCGCTCGGCGGCGGCCTCGACCGCCGCGTCGTCGGTGCTGTCGGCCGCCTCGACGCCGGCCAGGATCGCGTCGATGCGGCGCCGGGCGAACGTACGGACGGCGTCCTCGCCGCCGATCTCCCGCAGCTGCCGCATCGCCGCCGCCGCCAGGTCGTCGTAGGCGTGGTCGAGCTTGGCCCGGCCGGCCGACGTCAGGCGGAAACGCTTGGCGGGGCGCCCGCGGCCCACCTGCTGCCACGCCTCGGCGGCCACCGCCTCGGCGTCGCCCGCCTCGATCAGCGCGTCCAGGTGCCGCCGCACGCCGGCGGGCGCCAGGCCCAGCCGGTCGCCGATCTCGACGGCCGTGATCGATCCGGATTCCAGCAGCAGGCGCACGATGGCGCGCCGGGTGTGACCATCCGGGACCGCTGCGCCGACGGCGGCGGAGTCAGCGGGGCTGGTTCGGATTTTCACAACACCAGTGTGACGCAATTCCGGGGATCGGTCTACCAAGGGTCCCCTGTCCGCACGTTGCGCTGGTCACACTCGGCACCTTGCGCGGCGACCCGCTGCGCCCGGTCCCCCGCAAGCGGGAGGTGCCCCCAGCGCGCGCTTGCGATCACCGCCGGACGGCTACGCTGCTCTGATGGCAGCGCGCCACCATACGCTGAGCTCGTCGATCGCCAGCCTGCACGGCGACGAGCAGGCGGTCGGTTCGCCGCTGAACGATACCGAGCTCACCGTCCTGCGCCGCACCCGCCTGTTCGGCGCGACCGGCACCGTCCTGATGGCGATCGGCGCCCTGGGTGCCGGGGCACGGCCCGTCGTCCAGGACCCCACCTTCGGGGTCCGGCTGCTCAACCTGCCGTCGCGCATCCAGACCGTGTCGCTGACCATGACGACGACCGGGGCGGTCATGATGGCGCTCGCCTGGCTGATGCTCGGCCGGTTCGCGCTGGGCAACAGGCGGATGTCGCGCGGCGACCTGGACCGCACCCTGCTGCTGTGGACGCTGCCCCTGTTGATCGCGCCGCCGATGTACAGCAAGGACGTGTACTCCTACCTGGCCCAGAGCCAGATTTCGCTGGAGGGCCTCGACCCCTACAAGGTGGGCCCGGCGTCCGGTCTGGGTCTCGGGCACGTGTTCACGCTGTCGGTCCCGACCCTGTGGCGCGAGACGCCGGCCCCCTACGGCCCGTTGTTCCTGTGGATCGGGCGCGGGATCTCGTCGCTGACCGGAGAGAACATCGTCGCCGCGGTGCTCTGCCACCGGCTCGTGGTGCTGGCCGGGGTGGGCCTGATCGTGTGGGCCACCCCCCGGCTGGCCCGGCGCTGCGGCGTCGCCGAGGTCAGCGCCCTGTGGCTGGGCGCGGCCAACCCGCTGCTGATCATGCACCTGGTCGCGGGCGTGCATAACGAGGCGCTGATGCTGGGGCTGATGCTGGCCGGCGCCGAGTTCGCGCTGCGCGGCATCGACTCTGCTCGACTGCTGCCCACGTCGTGGCGGCCGGGCCCGGATTGGGAACCGTTGGGGATGCTGCTCGCGGGCGCGATCCTGATCACGCTGTCGTCGCAGGTGAAGCTGCCGTCGCTGCTGGCGCTGGGCTTCGTCACGGTGGCGCTGGCCTACCGCTGCGGCGGCACCCTGCGGGCGCTGCTGCTGGCCGGCGCCGGGATGGCGGCGCTGTCGCTGGCGGTGATGGCCCTCGTCGGCTGGGCCAGCGGGCTCGGGTTCGGCTGGATCTACACGCTGGGCACCGCCAACGTGGTGCGCAGCTGGATGTCGCCGCCGACGCTGCTGGCCCTCGGGACCGGGCAGGTCGGGATCCTGCTGGGCCTGGGCGATCACACCACCGCGGTGTTGGCGCTCACGCGTGCCATCGGCGTGCTGATCATCATGGTGATGGTGGCCTGGCTGCTGGTGGCCGTCTTCCGCGGCCGGTTGCACCCGATCGGCGGCCTGGGGGTCGCCCTGGGCATCACCGTGCTGCTGTTTCCCGTCGTGCAGCCCTGGTATCTGCTGTGGGCGATCATCCCGTTGGCGGCCTGGGCGACCCGCACCGGCTTCCGCGTGGCGGCGATCGTCATCACCCTCATCGTGGGCATCTTCGGCCCGACGGCCAACGGCGACCGCTTTGCGCTGTTTCAGATCGTGGACGCCACGCTGGCCAGCAGCCTGATCGTGGCGGTGCTCATCGCCGTGACCTACACCCGGCTGCCGTGGCGCCAGCTCCCCCCGACGCGCCCAGACACGAACGGGCAAGCGGTCATCACACCGCCCGCCCCGGTGGCGCCCGAGACCCCCAGTTCCGAGGCGGCGCCCGACGCCTACGCTGATTCCACGTGAGCCCGCTCCCCGAAACGCCCGACACGGTGGTGCGGCTGCGCGGGGTCAGCAAGAGATACGGGTCCGGCTCGGCCACCATCGAGGCCGTCTGCAGTCTCGATCTGGAGGTGCGCGCGGCCGAGGTCCTGGCGCTGCTCGGCCCCAACGGCGCCGGCAAGACCACGACGGTCGAGATGTGCGAGGGCTTCGTGCACCCGGACGCCGGCACGATCGAGGTGCTCGGCCTGGACCCCATCGCCGACAACGCGCGGCTGCGCGCGCGCATCGGGGTGATGCTGCAGGGCGGCGGCGGCTATCCCGCGGCGCGCGCCGGCGAAATGCTCGGCCTGGTGGCCTCCTACGCCGCCGACCCGCTGGACCCGGCGTGGCTGCTGGACACGCTGGGCCTGACCGACGCGGCCCGCACCACGTATCGGCGGCTCTCCGGCGGCCAGCAGCAACGGCTCGCGCTGGCGTGTGCGCTGGTCGGCCGCCCCGAGCTGGTGTTTCTCGACGAGCCCACCGCGGGCATGGACGCCCACGCGCGCCTGCTGGTCTGGGAGCTGATCGACGCGCTGCGCCGCGACGGCGTGACGGTGGTGCTGACCACCCATCAACTCAAGGAGGCCGAGGAGCTCGCCGATCGGCTGGTGATCATCGACCACGGCGTGACGGTGGCCGCGGGCACGCCGGCGGAGCTGATGCGCGCCGGCGCCAAAGACCAGTTGCGGTTCAGCGCGCCGCCGCGCCTCGAGCTTGCCCTGTTGGCCGCCGCGCTGCCGGAGGACTACAAGGTCACCGAGGTGACACCCGGCGAGTACCTCGTCGAGGGCCCGGTCGACCCGCAGGTGCTGGCGACCGTCACGGCGTGGTGCGCTCAGATCGACGTGCTCGCCACCGACATGCGCGTCGAGCAACGCAGCCTCGAGGACGTGTTCCTCGACCTCACCGGCAGAAAGTTACGGCCTTGACCGACAGTGCCTTTCCCGCGGGGACCTTCACCCCCGACCCGCGCCCCAACGCCGTGCCCCGGATGCTCGCCGCGCAGTACGGCCTGGAGCTCAAGCTGCTGCTGCGCAACGGCGAGCAGCTGCTGCTCACCATGTTCATCCCGATCACGCTGCTGGTCGGGCTGACGCTGCTGCCGTTCGGCTCGTTCGGGCACAACCGCGCCGCCACCTTCGTGCCGCCGATCATGGCCCTGGCGGTGATTTCGACGGCGTTCACCGGGCAGGCGATCGCGGTCGCGTTCGATCGCCGCTATGGCGCGCTGAAACGGCTCGGGGCCACCCCGCTGCCGGTGTGGGGCATCATCGCCGGGAAGTCGCTGGCGGTGGTGACGGTGGTGTTCATGCAGGCAATCCTGTTGGGCGCCATCGGTTTTGCACTGGGCTGGCGGCCGGCTCCGGCGGCGCTGGTGTTGGGCGCGGCGGTCATCGCGCTGGGCACCGCGGGCTTCGCGGCCCTCGGGCTGCTGCTGGGCGGGACGCTGCGCGCCGAGATCGTGCTCGCGGTCGCCAACCTGATGTGGTTCGTGTTCGCCGGGCTGGGCGCGCTGACCCTGGAATCCGGGATGATCCCGGCGGGCGTCAAGTGGGCGGCGCGGCTCACCCCGTCGGGCGCGCTGACCGAGGCGCTGTCGCAGGCGATGGCGCTGTCGGTGGACTGGTTCGGCGTCGTCGTCCTGGCGGCGTGGGGCGCGGTGGCGGCGCTGGCCGCGCGGCGCTGGTTCCGCTTCACCTGACGTCCCCGCGGGCGCCATCAGGCCCGTACTACAGGCCGTAGTTGTCGTTGGCTTACCATCGGGCGGTGCTCGGACGAACGCTGCTGCGGTTGGTGGACCTGCTCCCCGACCCCAGCCTGCGCGTCCAGCGGGCCGTCGCCGCGCTCGTCATCCTCACCCAGGGCGGCATCGCCGTCACGGGGGCGATCGTGCGCGTCACCGCCTCGGGCCTGGGGTGCCCGACCTGGCCGCAGTGCTTCCCGGGCAGCTTCACGCCGGTGGCCCACGCCGAGGTGCCGCGGATTCATCAGGCCGTGGAGTTCGGCAACCGGATGGTGACCTTCGCGGTGGTGATCGCTGCGGCGCTGGCCGTGCTGGCCGCGACCCGGGCGCGCCGGCGCCGCGAGGTCCTGGTGTACGCGTGGCTGATGCCGGTGTCGACGGTCGTGCAGGCGGTGATCGGCGGGATCACCGTGCGCACCGGGCTGCTGTGGTGGACCGTGGCCATCCACCTGCTGACGTCGATGACGATGGTGTGGCTGTCGGTGCTGCTCTACGTCAAGGTCGGCGAGCGAGACGACGGAGTGGCCCACGCCCGGGTGGCGGGGCCGCTGCGCGCGCTCACCGCGCTGAGCGCACTGAACCTGGCGGCCGTGCTGGTCACCGGCACGCTCGTCACCGCCGCCGGCCCGCACGCCGGTGACCGCAGCCCCAGCCGCACCGTGCCGCGGCTCAAGGTCGAGATCACCACGCTGGTGCACGCGCACTCGTCGCTGCTGGTCTCCTACCTGGCGCTGCTGGTCGGGCTGGGCTTCGGGCTGCTGGCGGTGGGCGTCGGCCGGGCCATCCGGCTGCGGCTCGGCGTGCTGGCCGCGCTGGTGTGCGTGCAGGCCGCCGTCGGCACCGCGCAGTACTTCACCGGGGTGCCCGCCGCCCTGGTCGCGGTGCACGTTGCCGGCGCGGCGGCCTGCACGGCGGCCACCGCGGCGCTATGGGCCTCGATGCGAGAACGGGCCGAGGCCGAGCCGCTCGCAGGCTGATTCCACGGCCAGCGCGAAGTCGCGCTGGGCGCGCTCGCGGGTGTCGGCGTCGAGGTGCGACCACCCCAGCGACGGCGCGACGAGGTCAAGCCCCACCAGCCGGTCCCCCGCCACGTCGGCGCGCGCGTACAGCAATTCGCCCACGCCGATCCCGGCGCGTGCGGCGGCCGCCGCGATCGCGGCGTAACCGAGATCCCACGCCTCGAACTCCGGCTCGGCCGGCCAGGCGTGCGACTGCTCGCCGGCGAGAAAGATCAACGCCGACTGGGCCGTTCGGCCCGGCGCCGTCGGCACCCCGTCGTTCGCCAGGTCGCGTAGGCAGTCCTCGGCGAGGTTCCACGCGACGGCGTCCGGCGGGTTGAGCAGGTGGCGCATCCGGCGGCTCCAGCCCAGGAATTCGTCGCGGCGGTCGGCGGCGTCCGGGGCGGCGCGCAGGATGACGAGGTCTGCGCCCGCGGTCTCCGGGTCGTGCCAGGGCAGCCAGCGGGCGTGCAGCCCGCGCCGGCGCAGCGCGGCAACGAGCCCCGCGTCGCCGGGGTGTCGCGGACCGCCCGCCAGCACGATCCGCGGATGGAAGACGTCCGGTCGGGCCAGCTTCATGTCCGGGCATGATATCCCCATGCACGCAATCGAAATCAGCGAAACCGGCGGCCCCGAAGTCCTGCGCTACGTCGACGTGCCCGAGCCCAAGCCCGGTCCCGGCGAGGTCCTGATCAAGGCCGAGGCGATCGGCGTCAACTACATCGACACCTATTTCCGCTCCGGGCAGTATCCGCGGGAGCTGCCGTTCATCCTCGGCCAGGAGACGTGCGGCACCGTGGTCGCGACGGGCGATGGGGTCGACGGGTTCGCTGCGGGCGATCGGGTGGGTACCGCGGCGGCGTCCGGTGGTTACGCCGAATTCGCCACCGCGCCAGCATCTTTGACCGCCAAGGTGCCCGATCACGTGACGTCCGACGTGGCGGCCTCGGTGATGTTGAAGGGCCTGACCGCGCACTACTTGCTCAAATCCGTGTATCCGGTGCAAAGCGGAGACACCGTGCTGGTGCACGCCGGCGCCGGCGGCGTCGGGCTGATCCTGACGCAGTGGGCCAAGGTGCTCGGCGCCCGGGTCATCACGACGGTGTCCACGCCGGAGAAGGAACGGATGTCCCGGCAGGCCGGCGCCGACGACGTGCTCCCCTACCCCGACGACGCCGCCGAATTCGGCCGGCGGATCCGCGAGTTGACGGGCGGCGCCGGGGTGGCGGCGGTATACGACGGCGTGGGCAAGACCACGTTCGACGCGAGCCTGGCCAGCCTGGCCGTCCGCGGCACCCTGGCGCTGTTCGGGGCGGCCAGCGGACCCGTTCCGCCGTTTGACCCGCAGCGCCTCAACGCCGCCGGCTCGGTGTTCTTGAGCCGGCCGTCGCTGGTGCACTTCATCCGCACCAGCGACGAGTTCCATTGGCGCGCGGGCGAACTGTTCGAGGCGATCGCCGGCGGCGCCATCACCATCGAGGTCGGCGGGCGCTACCCGCTGGCCGAAGCGGCGCGCGCGCACCAGGATTTGCAGGGCCGCAAGACCACGGGCTCGATCGTGCTGCTGCCGTAGGGGCTAGAGCAGCGTCGGCAGCGCGACGACGGAGTCGAGCGCCAGCGCGCAGAACACCACCGCCAGGTAGTTGTTCGACTGCAGGAACAGTCGCAACGGCTTGACCGGCTCGCCGGCCCGCACGCCGGAGTAGAGCTGGTGGGCCATCGCCAGGAACCACACGCCGGCCGCCAAGGCGACCGCCGCGTACAGCCACCCGGTGGCCAGCGCCAGCGCCAGCGTCGCGAGCACGGTCAGCCAGGTGTAGATCAGGATCTGCTTGGTGACCTGACGCTCGGTGGCCACGGCGGGCAGCATCGGGACGCCGGCGGCCTTGTAATCGTCCTTGTAGCGCATGGCGAGCGCCCAGGTGTGCGGCGGAGTCCAGAAGAAGATGATCGCGAACATCACCAGCGCCGGCCAGCCGATGGTGCCGGTGACGGCCGACCAGCCGATCATCACCGGCATGCAGCCGGCCGCCCCGCCCCACACGACGTTTTGCGAGGTGCGGCGCTTGAGCAGCAGCGTGTAGACGAACACGTAGAACGCGACGGTCGCCATGGCCAGCAGCCCGGACAGCAGGTTCGTCGTCCACCAGAGCCAGAAGTACGACGCGGCGGTGAGCACCAACCCGAACACCAGGGCATTGCGCGTCGGCACGGCCGCCCGCGCCAGCGGCCTGCGCGCCGTGCGCTTCATCACCTTGTCGATGTCGGCGTCGGCCACGCAGTTGAGCGTGTTGGCTCCCCCGGCGGCCAGCATCCCGCCGATCAGCGTGTCGAGGATCAGCAACGGGTGCACCGTGCCACGGTGGGCGAGCAGCATCGCGGGTATCGCGGTGACGAGCAGCAGTTCGATGACCCGCGGCTTGGTGAGCGCCAGGTACGCCAGGAGCGTGCCGGGTACCCGGCTCGGTGCCTCTCGACTCGGCGCGACGCGCCCGCGAACGCTCACGCAATAACTCCTCGGGGTCGCAGCAGCGCGCAGCATCTACTACGCACGATGGTAGACCGCGTGGGAGCGGTGGCCAGCCCGCAGGGTCCCTTCGGGTGAATTTTCCCCGCATTGCCGGACTGATTGCGAGGCTCGAGCCGTCGGCGCGTAATTTTCACACCGGCCGGCGTTGGGTACCCGAGACTCTGCACTGCAAGAGCCGGCACTCCCGCATTAGGGTGAGCAATATCAGCTTGATGACCCAAGGACAGAGGCTGTGACCACACTCGAAGAGATCTCCACGCTGACCCATCCGCACCTGCCCGACGACTGGACCGAGATCGATTCGGCTGCGGTCGACACGATCCGGGTGCTCGCCGCCGACGCGGTCCAGAAAGTCGGCAACGGCCACCCCGGGACGGCGATGAGCCTGGCCCCGCTGGCCTACACCCTGTTTCAGCGCACCATGCGCCACGACCCCAGCGACACCCACTGGCTGGGTCGCGACCGGTTCGTGCTGTCGGCCGGACACAGCAGCCTGACCCTGTATCTGCAGCTGTACCTCGGCGGGTTCGGCCTGGAGCTGTCCGACATCGAGTCGCTGCGCACCTGGGGGTCCAAGACCCCCGGGCACCCGGAGTTCCGGCACACCGAGGGCGTGGAGATCACCACCGGCCCGCTCGGCCAGGGCCTGGCCTCGTCGGTCGGGATGGCGATGGCGTCGCGCTACGAGCGGGGCCTGTTCGATCCGGACGCCGAGCCGGGCACCAGCCCGTTCGACCACTTCATCTTCGTGATCGCCTCCGACGGGGACATCGAGGAGGGCGTGACGTCCGAGGCGTCGTCGCTGGCGGCGGTGCAGCAGCTCGGCAACCTCATCGTCTTCTACGACCACAACCAGATCTCGATCGAGGACGACACCAACATCGCGCTGTGCGAGGACACCGCGGCGCGCTACGAGGCCTACGGCTGGCACGTGCAGCGGGTCGAGGGCGGCGAGAACGTCGTCGGCATCGAGGAGGCCATCGCCAACGCCAAGGCCGCCACCGACCGGCCGTCGTTCATCGAGCTGCGCACCATCATCGGCTACCCGGCGCCCCACCTGATGAACACCGGCAAGGCGCACGGCTCGGCCCTCGGCGACGACGAGGTCGCGGCCGTCAAGAAGATCCTGGGATTCGATCCCGACAAGAACTTCGAGGTGCGCGACGAGGTCATCGCCCACACCCGCAAGCTGGTGGACCGGGGCAAGGAAGCCCACGAGAAGTGGCAGGCGGAGTTCGACGCGTGGGCCCAACGCGAGCCCGAGCGCAAGGCGCTGCTGGACCGGTTGACCGCCGAGCAGCTGCCCGACGGCTGGGATGCGGACATCCCCACCTGGACACCGGACGACAAGCCGTTGGCCACCCGCGCGGCGTCCGGCAAGGTGCTGAACGCGGTGGGGCCGAAACTGCCGGAGTTGTGGGGCGGCTCGGCGGACCTGGCGGGCAGCAACAACACCACCATGGACAACGTCAAATCGTTTGGGCCCCCATCCATTTCGACGAAGGACTACACCGCCGACTGGTACGGTCGCACGCTGCACTTCGGCGTGCGCGAGCACGCCATGGGCGCCATCCTGTCCGGCATCGTGCTGCACGGCCCGACCCGCGCCTACGGCGGCACGTTCCTGCAGTTCTCCGACTACATGCGCCCGTCGGTGCGGTTGGCGTCGCTGATGGACATCGACACCATCTACGTGTGGACGCACGACTCGATCGGGCTGGGCGAGGACGGCCCGACGCATCAGCCCATCGAGCACCTGGCGGCGCTGCGCGCCATCCCCCACCTGTCGGTGGTGCGCCCGGCCGACGCCAACGAGACGGCGTATGCCTGGCGCACGATCCTGGCCCGCGGCAACGGCAGCGGCCCGGTCGGCCTGATCCTGACCCGCCAGGGCCTGCCGGTGCTGGAGGGCACCGACTTCGAGGGCGTCGGGCGCGGCGGCTACATCCTCGGCGACGACGGCGGCGAGGAGCCCGACGTGGTGTTGATTGCCACCGGCTCCGAGGTGCAGCTCGCGGTCGAGGCGCGAAACCAGTTGGCGGACAGAGACATCGTCGCCCGCGTGGTGTCGATGCCGTGCGTGGAGTGGTTCGAGTCCCAGCCCGAGGAGTACCGGGACAGCGTGCTGCCCCCGTCGGTGTCGGCGCGGGTGGCCGTCGAGGCCGGGATCGCGCAGTCGTGGCACAAACTGGTCGGCGACACGGGTCGGATCGTGTCGATCGAGCACTACGGCGAATCCGCCGACTACAAGACTTTGTTCCGTGAGTTCGGCTTTACCGCCGAAGCCGTCGCGGCCGCCGCGGAACAGGTAGTGGACAACTGAGAAAGGGTGATTCACATGGCCAGTCAGAACCCCAACCTCGCGGCGTTGAGCGCGGCGGGCGTGTCCGTTTGGCTGGATGACCTGTCGCGCCAGCGACTGCAGTCCGGCAACCTGCAGGAGCTGATCGACACCAAAAGCGTTGTCGGCGTGACCACCAACCCGTCGATCTTCCAGAAGGCGTTCGCCGAGGGCGATTCGTACAACGCTCAGATCGCCGAGCTGGCCGAACGCGGCGCCGACGTCGACGCCACCGTGCGCACCGTCACCACCGACGACGTACGCAGCGCGTGCGACGTGTTGAAACGCGAATGGGAGGCCTCCGACGGCGTCGACGGCCGGGTGTCCATCGAGGTGGACCCGCGGCTGGCCGCCGAGACCGACAAGACCGTCGCCCAGGCCGTCGAGCTGTGGAAGATCGTCGACCGGCCGAACCTGTTCATCAAGATCCCGGCCACCAAGGCCGGGATATCGGCCATCACTTCCGTCCTGGCCGAAGGGATTTCGGTCAACGTCACGCTGATCTTCTCCGTGGAACGGCACCGTGAGGTGATGGACGCCTACCTGGCCGGGCTGGAGAAGGCCCGCGAAGCCGGCCACGACCTGTCCAAGATCCATTCGGTGGCGTCGTTCTTCGTTTCCCGGGTGGACTCCGAGGTCGACAAGCGGCTGGAAAAGATCGGTTCCGAGGACGCCCTGGGGCTGCGCGGCAAGGCCGGGGTGGCCAACGCCCGGCTGGCGTACGCCGCCTACGAGGAGGTCTTCAACGGCGGTGATCGCTTCGCGGCGCTCAAGTCCGACGGTGCCCGCGTGCAGCGCCCGCTGTGGGCCTCCACCGGCGTCAAGAACCCCGACTACCCCGACACCCTCTACGTCACCGAGCTGGTCGCGCCGAACACGGTGAACACCATGCCGGAGAAGACGATTGACGCGGTGGCCGATCACGGCGAGGTCAAGGGCGACACGGTCACCGGGACGGCTTCGGCCGCGCAGGAGGTGTTCGACAAGCTCGACGCCGTCGGGGTCGACCTGACGGACGTCTTCGTGGTGCTGGAGAACGAGGGCGTCGACAAGTTCGTGGAGTCCTGGACCGAATTGCTGGAGGAGACTCAGAAGCAGCTCGACTCCGCCGGCACATGAGCCCGGCGAACTCCAAGGTGGGCGCCCGCGCCGGGGCGGTGCAATGGCAAAACCCGTTGCGGGACAAGCAGGATAAGCGGCTGCCCCGCATCGCCGGTCCGTGCGGCATGGTGATCTTCGGGGTCACCGGCGACCTGGCCCGCAAGAAGGTCATGCCGGCCATCTACGACCTGGCCAATCGCGGGCTGCTGCCGCCCACCTTCTCCCTGGTGGGCTTCGCCCGCCGGGACTGGCAGACCCAGGATTTCCGCAAGGTCGTCTACCAGGCCGTCAAGGAGCATTGCCGCACTCCCTTCCGGGAGGAGAACTGGGAGCGGCTGGCCGAGGGATTTCGTTTCGTGCCGGGGGCTTTCGACGACGGCGAGGCGTTCGCCCGGCTCGCCGAGACGCTGGAGAAGCTCGACGCCGAGCGCGGCACCGGCGGCAATCACGCCTTCTACCTGGCGATCCCGCCCAAGTCGTTCCCAGTGGTGTGCGACCAGCTGCACACCTCCGGGTTGGCCCGCCCGCAGGGCGACCGCTGGAGCCGGGTCGTCATCGAGAAACCCTTCGGCCATGACCTGGAAAGCGCCCAAGCCCTGAACAAGGCGGTCAACGCCGTCTTTCCGGAGGAGGCGGTGTTCCGGATCGACCACTACCTGGGCAAGGAGACCGTGCGCAACATCCTGGCGCTGCGGTTCGCCAACCAGTTGTTCGACCCGATCTGGAACGCCCATTACGTCGACCACGTGCAGATCACCATGGCCGAAGGGTTTCTCGATGACGACCCGGCTCCAGCGGTCGCCCTGCGGGCGGCGCCGATGCCGTCGTAGTAGCCGGCC
>NZ_LZIC01000063.1 GCF_001667185.1 Mycobacterium sp. 852002-50816_SCH5313054-b
GGGCGGGGCGTCTTGCGGGGCTGGCGGCGCCTGCGGTGCCGGCGCTTGAGTGGCCGGCGCTTGCGGCTGCGTCACGACCGGCTGCTGCCCGGGCAGGTGCTGGTTGTTCGGCGGGATGGCGTCCGGTGCGGTGCTGGCCTGGGTGGGCTGGCTGGGCGCCTGAACCGGTATCGGCGGCATCGTTAGCCGCTCCTCGGGGATGTCCGGCGGGGGGACCGGAGCCTGGCCGTTGATGAGCAGCTGGCCCTTGGCGCTGTTGACGAGCGTGGCCCAGCCCCCGTTGCCCAGTGTCGCGCCGATGCTGCACGCGACCTGGCGGCTGCCCGCCGACCAACTCGGCAGCGAGACGGTCGGGTAGATCAGCGTCAGGGTGGTGGTCCGCAGCTTGGTCGGCGCGAGGTAGGCGTCGGTCATCTTGGTGCACAAGTCCTTGATGAAGCCGTCCTGGTCGGGCTCGGCGGGCATGGCGCCCGGAAACTTTTCGGCCAGGTTCACCGTGCCGGTGACCTCCATCGCATGCGGCGCCGCGCAATCGACCGGGACGTCGGTCGGCTGGTTGGTCGCCGAGTCGATGCCCAGGCAGGTGCCCGCCGGCCAGACCTTGGACTGGTCGACGTCGGCGACCTTGCCCTTGAAGACCTCCTGCTGGTTGTTGGCCCCCGGGAGCTGCAGGCCGCACAGCATCCGGCGGTCGCCCGACTGGCGCCAGGCCCGGTCACCGGCCCACAGCAGGCTGACCATGAACTTGCTGGCGGGGTCGAACTTGGTTCCCAGGTAGCTGTGGACCGCGGGCTCGCACTGCTCCTGCGTCATCTGCTGGATCCGGGCCGGCGACGGGGGAGAGGCGCCCGGTCCGTACTCGGCGCCCGGAAATGTCCGCATGTCGACGGACTCGGCGACTTCGAACTTGTGATCGTCGGCGCAGCTGACGATGCTGGCCGACTCCGGGGTGGCATCCGGCCAGGTCAGGCAATCGCCGCCCTTGGCGCGGTTGAAGGCCGCGTCGCTCTTGGTTCCGGTGCTGGGCACCGGCTCGCTGTTGATGTAGCCGGCCAGCCGTCCCGGCCCGCTGCCGACCGGGATCGCGGTGACCAGTCCCGCGATCAACAGCCCGCCCAGCGCGGTGAGTAACAGCGCTCGCCGGGTCGCCGTCGCCTGCAACCCGCGTGGCCAGGCGAAGCCGGCCGCCGGCCGTTTCGCGGGGTCGCCGGGGGAGCCGGCGGGGGTCCCGGCTTCCGAGGCTTCCTTCTCGGGCGCTTGCGACATCGGCTCCATTCTGACAGGGCCGGCTAAGTGGCGTGACAAAAGTTGCGGATGTGAACTCCTGGGATTGGCCTGGTGGGGGTGCTCTGCCGTCGGGGCGGCGCGGCGAAAGTAGTCTCAGGCGCGTGATCGACCTGAAGCTGCTCCGGGAAGACCCCGACGCCGTGCGCCGCTCCCAAGTCAGCCGGGGCGAGGACCCGACCCTGGTGGACGCGTTGGTGACCGCCGACGCCAACCGCCGCTCGGCGATTTCGGCCGCCGACGATCTGCGCGCCGAGCAGAAGGCCGCCAGCAAGAGCGTCGGCGCGGCGTCGCCCGACGAACGCCCGGCCAGGCTGGCGCGCGCCAAGGAGCTCGCCGAGCAGGTGAAGGCGGCCGAAGCCGCCCAGGCCGAGGCCGAGGCGGCGTTCGCCGCGGCGCACATGGCGATCTCCAACGTCGTCATCGACGGGGTGCCCGCGGGCGGGGCGGACGACTACGCCGTCCTCGACGTGGTCGGCGAGCCCGCGGCGATCGAAAACCCCAGGGACCACTTGGAATTGGGTGAGTCGTTGGGCCTGATCGACATGCAGCGCGGCGCCAAGGTGTCAGGATCGCGGTTCTACTTTTTGACCGGCCGGGGCGCGCTGTTGCAGCTGGGCCTGCTGCAGCTGGCCCTGCGGCTGGCCGTCGACAACGGCTTTGTCCCGATGATTCCGCCGGTGCTGGTACGCCCGGAGGTGATGGCCGGCACCGGATTTCTGGGCGCCCACGCCGACGAGGTGTACCGGGTCGAGGCCGACGACCTGTACCTGGTGGGAACGTCCGAGGTGCCGCTGGCCGGCTACCACGCCGACGAGATCCTCGACCTGTCCGGCGGCCCGCTGCGCTACGCGGGCTGGTCGACATGCTTCCGGCGGGAGGCCGGCAGCTACGGCAAGGACACCCGCGGCATCATCCGCGTGCATCAGTTCGACAAGGTGGAGGGGTTCGTTTACTGCCGGCCCGCCGACGCCGAGGCCGAACACCAACGGCTGCTGGGCTGGCAGCGCGAGATGCTGGGCCGCATCGAGGTGCCGTATCGGGTGATCGACGTCGCCGCGGGCGATCTCGGCTCGTCGGCCGCGCGCAAATTCGATTGCGAGGCATGGGTTCCCACGCAGGGCACCTACCGCGAGCTGACGTCGACGTCGAATTGCACCACCTTCCAGGCGCGCCGGCTGGCCACGCGCTACCGGGACGCGAACGGCAAGCCGCAGGTGGCGGCCACGCTCAACGGCACGTTGGGCACCACGCGGTGGCTGGTGGCGATCCTGGAGAACCACCAGCAGCCCGACGGCAGCGTGCGGGTGCCCGCCGCGCTGGTGCCGTTCGTGGGTACCGAGCTGTTGGAGCCGGCCGGCTAGAGACGCCGTGTTCCCGGGGTGTGGCCGAAGGCGCGCCGGTAGGTGTCGATGAAGGCGCTGGCCGTGGCCCAGCCACACGTCAGCGCCACCGCGGTGACGCCCTGGTTCTCGGCGAGCAGCATCAGCGCGTGCTGGAGGCGGACCTGGGTGCGCCACTGCGGGTAGGTCATGCCCAGCTCGTCGGCGAACAAGCGGCTCAGGGTGCGCTGGCTGACGCCGACCCGGCTGCTGAGTTGCCGCAACGTCAGCGGGTTCGCCAGGTCGTCGGTGATCAGCGCGCACGCCTGGCGCAGGCGGCTGTCGGTGGGCGTCGGAACCCAAAGCGGCTCACGGATGTTCGTCGTCTGCAACTGGTCGTGGAGCACCGCCAGCATGTGGTGGTGTTCGTCGGCGTCGACCGCGTCGGATCGCGAGCACACGATGATCAGTTCTCGCATCAAGGGATTGACGGCAAGCACCGCCGGTGTCGTGGGTCCCCGACGGTAGCGCTGCGGATCGAGTGCGACGCCGTGGAATTGGGTGTGGCCGTGGAACCGGTGTTCGTGCCACACGCCCGCCGGTATCCAGATGGCGCGGTTCGTCGGGGTGATCCACGTGCCCGCGGGGGTGGTCACCGAGACCGCACCGGAGGAGGGGTAGACGATCTGATGCAGGTGATGCCGGTGCCGCTGGATCCGCGCGCCCGGCGGCAGCGACTGGGAGGACGTCGCCAGCCCGTGCTGGCCGATTTCCGACATATCACGGCAGACTATCGGAAGCCCGCAAGCGGGGGAACGCTTAGCGTTGGCGGTATGGCGATGAACCTTCTACACCGGTGGCGTTGCAGCTCGACGGGCTGGCAAGACATGGTGGCCGACCGCTTGCTGCCCTGGGTGCTGGGCGATGTCGAATTGGGTTCTCGGACACTGGAAATCGGCCCGGGATACGGTGCGACGACGCGCGCTCTGCTGGATCGGGCCGAATCGCTCACCGCCGTTGAGGTCGATGCCGCGATGGCCGATCGGTTGAATCGGCGCTATGGCGATCGGGCCCGCATCATGCACGGCGACGGCACCGACACAGGGCTGCCCGATGGTCACTTCAGCTCGGTGGTGTGCTTCACGATGCTGCATCACGTCCCCAACGCGCAGCTGCAGGATCGGTTGTTCGCCGAAGCGTTCCGGGTGTTGCGGCCCGGCGGCGCCTTTGCCGGCAGTGACGGTGTGCCGTCGCTGACCTTCCGGCTGCTCCACATCGCCGACACCTACCACCCCGTGGCGCCGGAGGATCTGGGCAGGCGGCTGACAGACACCGGATTCGCCGACGTCAGGATCGACGTGTCGGGCGGCCGTCAGCGGTGGCGCGCCACCAAACCGATGGGTTAGGCGTTCACCGTCTCGCGGGCCTTCTCGTGCCGGCGCTGCCGCTCCATGGTGGCGAAGTAGAAGGCGAACGCGAACGCGAAGCTGGTGAACAGGCTGGACACGAAGTACAGCCATGGGTGACGCAACCCGCGACGGTAGCCGTCGACGATGGTGAACAGGGGCAGCAGGATCACGTTCGCGATCGTGTAGTCCTGACTGGCCGAGCTGGCGGCCGGGTTGGTGAACATCAGCTGGATGTACTCCGCCCAACTGCCGTGGCCCCAGATCGGGTTGGTCGACCCCTTCGCGTACTCCTGCACGAAGTGGATGTTGAACCACCAGCCCAGCGCGACCGAGGCGATGCCGACGACGTAGTACACGACTTCCAACGGTGAGAACAACGGGCCGTCGGCCGGGCGGGCGAAAACCTTCGAATTGGACGCGACGATCCAGCCGATGACAGTGAGCCCGAGAACCGCATGCACGAGGAGCGAGACCATGGGCGCAGTTTCACCCCTGGCCGGAAGTTTTGTCAAGATTGACATAACGATTGCTGAGGTACCTTACTTCCATGGTCCGACCCGCGCAGACGGCGCGCAGCGAGCGCACCCGGGAGGCGCTGATCCAGGCCGCGCTGGTGCGCTTCTTGGCCCAGGGCGTCGAGGACACATCGGCCGAGCAGATCGCCTCGGACGCGGGGGTGTCGCTGCGGACCTTCTACCGCCACTTCCGGTCCAAGCACGATCTGCTGTTTGCCGACTACACCGGGCTGAACTGGTTTCGCGCCGCGCTGGACGCCAGGCCCACCGACGAGCCGATCATCGATTCGGTGCAGTCCGCCGTCTTCTCGTTCCCGTATGACGTTGAGGCCGTAACGAAAATCGCGGCGTTGCGGGGCGGCGAGCTCGACCCCGGCCGCATCGTGCGCCATATCCAGGAAGTCCAGGCCGACTTCGCCGACGCCATCCAGGAGCAACTGCAACGGCGTAGCCGTGCGGCGGTGCCCACGCCCGACGCCCGGTTGCGCGCCGCGGTGACCGCGCGCTGCGTCGCGGCCGCGGTTTTCGGCGCGATGGAACTCTGGATGCTCGGCGAGGATCGCTCGCTGGGCGAGCTGGCGCGGATGTGTCACACCGCCCTCGAGTCGCTCCGGGCCGGCATCACCGACGCCTGGGCCGGCCCGCGCCTGAATCCGGTTTCGTCATAATTGACAAAACTTGGCGGCCATGCCAGCCTCCATTCCGGAGGGCAGGGACATGACTGAATACGACGCGATCGTCATCGGCGCGGGCCACAACGGGCTGGCCGCGGCGGTGTTGCTGCAAAAGGCCGGGCTGCGGACGCTGTGCCTGGACGCCAAGCTCTATGCCGGCGGGATGGCCTCCACGGTCGAGCTTTTCGACGGGTACCAATTCGAGATCGCCGGCTCGGTGCAGTTCCCCACCGCGTCGGTGGTGGTCGAGGAATTGGGCCTGGACACCCTCGAGACCCTCGACCTCGAGGTGATGTCGGTCGCGGTACGCGGCGTCGGCGACGATCCGCTGATCCAGTACAGCGACCCCATCAAGCTGTTCACCCACCTCAACGAGGTGCACGGGGCGGACGCCGTCAACGGGATGGCGGGGCTGATGGCCTGGAGCCAGGCGCCGACGCGGGCGCTGGGCCGGTTCGAGGCGGGGACCCCACCCAAAACCTTCGACGAGATGTACGCCTGCGCCACCAACGAATTCGAACGCTCGTCCATCGACGACATGCTGTTCGGTTCGGTCACCGACGTGCTGGACCGCTACCTGCCGGACCGCGAGAAACACGGGGCGCTGCGCGGCTCGATGACCGTGCTGGCCGTCAACACCCTGTACCGCGGGCCGGCCACCCCGGGCAGCGCCGCGGCGCTGGCCTTCGGGCTGGGTGTGCCCGACGGGGACACCATGCAGATGAAGAAGCTGCGCGGCGGCATCGGCGCGCTGACCGCCCACCTGGCCAAGCTGTTGGAAAGCCTGGGCGGGGAAGTGCGGCTGCGCACCAAGGTCACCGACATCCTGGTCGCCGACGGCCGGGTCACCGGAGTGCGCACGGAGGCGGGAGAGACGCTGGCCGCTCCGATCGTCATCTCCAACCTGGCGCCCGACACCACGCTCAACGAGATGATCGATCCCGCCGCCCTGCCCGCCGGCATCCGCGAGCGGTACGCGGGGATCGACCACAGGGGCAGCTACCTGCAGATGCACTTCGCGCTGGAGGAGGCCCCCAAGTTCGCCGCGCCCTACGAGGTGCTCAACGAGCCGGCCATGCAGGCGTCCATCGGCCTGTTCTGCACGCCGGAGGAAGTCCAGCAGCAGTGGGAGGACGCCCGGCGCGGCATCGTGCCGGCCGACCCGACGTTGGTCTTGCAGATCCCGTCGCAGAACGACCCGGACCTGGCGCCCGAGGGGAAACACGCCGCGTCGGCGTTCGCGCTGTGGTTCCCGATCGAGGGCGGCGCGGACTATGGTCACACGAAGGTCGAGATGGGCCAGCGCGTGATCGACAAGATCACCCGGCTGGCGCCCAACTTCGAGGCCAGCATCATCCGGCATACGACGTTCACGCCCAGGCACATGGGAGTGATGTTCGGCGCCCCCGGGGGCGACTACTGCCACGGTCTGTTGAGCTCGGACCAGATCGGCCCGAATCGGCCCGGCCCGAAAGGCTTTCTCGGCCAGCCGATCCCGATCAAGGGGCTGTACCTCGGCGGCGCCGGGTGCCACGGCGGGCCGGGCATCACCTTCATTCCCGGCTACAACGCCGCCCGAGCGGCGCTGGAGGATCTGGGGCGCTAGCCGCGCTCGCTCAGCAGTTCGTCCAGCAACGCCGTGAATTCCTCCGGGCGCTGCGGCGTCAACGCGGGGCTGGGCCAGGTCCCCGGTACGTCGAGGGTGATCAGCGTCGACTTGAACGGCCGTTGGATGTCCAGGGGCAGCCAGCGGCGGAAGTCGGAGCTGCCCCAGATGCGGAACCGCTGCATGAACATGCCCAACGCCTCGGTCTTGTACCCGCGGACGCTGTCCAGCGCTATCACCTTGGACGTGCCGGAGGGAAAGTGGTAGCGGCGCAACGTGATCGCCGCGCGGTCCAGCTGGACCAGGCCGTCGTCGTAACTGGAGTTCATTTCTTCGCGCTCCGCAATTGGTGGCCCCGGGCGGTCAGGCAGTGGCCGTCGTCCAACCGCCACTGCCAGCCGTGCAGGTTGCAGGTCAAGGTGTTGCCCTCGACGACACCGAATCTCGACAGGTCGGCTTTGAGGTGGGGGCAGCGACGCTGAATCTCCCAGCCGTCCAGGGTGATCGACGCGGAGTCGTCGTGGGTCTCGGCGAACCACCCGTCGGCGTAGGCGATCCGCTCGTCGGTCAGGCACTTGAAGAACGTGTACAGGTATTCGTTGTAGCCGCCGACGCGCCATGCCGTGAAACGGGTGGACAGGAAGATGGTGTTGACCCAGTCGGGTTCGTGGTCGCGCAGCACGGTGCGCACCAGCTCCGGCGCAATGGCGAAACCGTAGCGAACCTTCTCGTCTGGAATCCGTTCGCGCACAGATCTTTTAGGGAAGTCCAGAATCACGGTCTCGGGACCGATGACGAGTTCGACGGGGTAGCCGATGCCGTCGCAGATCTCGTCGCTTTGCAGCATGATTGGCTCGAACAGCGCGCGCAGTGGGTCCAGCAAGGGCTCGCCGGTGGCGGGGGCCCAGCCGGCGCGCTCCGCGGCCAGCACCGTCGCCATGCGGTCGGCATAGTCGGCGATGTAGGCCGACTTGCCCGTGGTGAAGATGGCCTCCACTCCCCCGCAAGCGGGAGGTGCCCCCACATCGGCCGGCAGCGGATGCCGCAGCGAGTTCAGCGCCGCGCCGGTGAAGTCCGCGGTCGACCCCGGGATCATCAGCAGGCCGCCCTCGTGCCCGTGCGCGCGCATCTGGTCCAGGAAGACGACTTGGTCGGGGAAGATGTTGGCCGGGTCGCCGCGGTCGTCGTTGAGGTGGCGCAACTCGGGGTCCAAGAAGCACGGTGGGCCCGCCGACGGCACCACCCACCTCGCCCCCACCTGGGCGATGTACTGGCGGGCCCGGTCCATCCCGCGTTGCCTCTTCTGGGTGCCGAACGACTCCTTGGCGCGGACCGGCATGTCGTAGACCATCGGGTACCAGATCGCCCCGGAGTACTGCAGCAGGTGCACGTCCACGCCGCCGAACTCGGTTTCCAGCACGTCCAGGTCCAGCGGCCGGGCGTCGTTCATGTTGAAAACCGTTGTGGCGCCGTCGGAAACCACCAGCGCCGAGTCGCCGATCGGGCCGTCGGCCGGGGCGCGCAGCGCGATGATCATGATGTCGAGGTCGCCCTTGGGGCCGCTGACCAGGTGTTTGGTCGAGTCGGTGGTCTCGAAGAACCGATGAAACCCCAGCGTTTGCAACGCGTTTCGCAGGTCGGGCACCGGGAAGTCGGGCAGCAGCACCACGGCGTCCTTGTTGACGTGCTCGCGCAGATTCTTGGCGTCGAAGTGATCCTTGTGCAGGTGGGAGACGTAGAGGTAGTCGCAGTCGCCCAACCGGTCCCAGTCCAGCGCGCTGTTGTCCGGGAAGGGAAACCAGGACGCGAAGTAGGCCGGGTTGACCCAGGGGTCGCAAAGGATGGTGCCCGCGTGGGTCTCGATCAGGAATCCGGCGTGGCCGACGCTGGTGACCTGCACTGATACCTTTCCGGGGACGTGGGGGGCGTGCCGACGGCTGACGGCTTCGTCAGCCCCCGAGCTTAGCGCGATCCCGCATCCACGCTTCAGGCACTTCGGGCGGCTCACAGTCGGGAGCACTAGGCTGAAGTGCTGTGGAACCGGTATACGGGACGATCATTCAGCTTGCTCGCATGATCTGGCGCATTCAGGGCCTGAAGATCACTGTCTCGGGCGAAGAGAACATGCCCAAGAGCGGCGGCGCCGTCATCGCCATCAACCACACCGGCTACCTGGACTTCACTTTCGCGGGTCTGCCCGCATACAAGCAGGGCCTCGGACGCAAGGTGCGTTTCATGGCCAAACAAGAGGTGTTCGACGACAAGATCACCGGGCCGATCATGCGCAACCTGCGGCACATCCCGGTGGACCGGCTGGACGGCGCCGCGTCCTACGAGGCGGCCGTCCGGAACCTCAAGGATGGCGAGCTGGTCGGCGTCTACCCCGAAGCCACGATCAGCCGCAGTTTCGAGATCAAGGAGTTCAAGTCCGGGGCCGCCCGGATGGCGGTCGAGGCCGGGGTGCCGATCGTGCCGCACATCGTCTGGGGCGCGCAGCGAATCTGGACCAAGGGCTACCCCAAGAAGCTGCTGCGTCCCAAGGTGCCGATCGTCGTGCTGGTGGGCGAGCCGATAGAACCGACGTTGGCGATCGAGGAGTTGAAAGGCCTGTTGCATTCGCGGATGCAGCATTTGCTGGAGCGGGCGCAAGAACTGTATGGGCCCCATCCCGCCGGGGAGTTCTGGGTGCCGCGCCGGCTCGGCGGCAGCGCTCCGTCGCTCGCGGAGGCGGCCCGCATGGATGCCGAGGATGCCGCCGCGCGGGCGGCCCGCCGCGCCCGAGCCACCGGGCCGCCGGAGCAGTAGCCGATGGCGGAGCCGACCTTTCGCACTCTCGAGATCCTGGCCCGGCTCGTGGTGCTGGCCACCGGCACACGCATCACCTATCGCGGCGAGGAGAACATCCCCGCCAGGGGCGGGGCCGTGATCGCGATCAACCACACCAGCTACGTCGATTTTTTGCCCGCCGCATTAGCTGTGCATCGACGGCGCCGTCGGCTTAGATTCATGATCAAAGCCGAGATGCAGCAAGTGAAGGTGGTCAATTTTTTGATCAAGCACACGCGCACCATTCCGGTGGACCGCGGCGCCGGGGCGGACGCCTACGCGGTCGCCGTTCGGCGTCTGCGTGAGGGCGAGCTGGTCGGTGTCTATCCGGAGGCCACGATCAGCCGGAGTTTCGAGCTCAAGGACTTCAAGACCGGCGCTGCCCGGATGGCCGTCGAGGCGGACGTGCCGATCGTCCCGGTGATCGTCTGGGGGGCCCACCGCATTTGGACCAAGGACCATCCCCGACAGGTCGGCCGCAGGAAGCTGCCGGTCACCGTGCAGGTGGGCGAGCCGCTGCGCGCGGCCGGGGACGTCGCCTCCACCACGGCGGCTCTGCGAGAATCGATGACCGCGCTGTTGCACCGGGCGCAGCAGCGGTATCCGCACCCCGCCGGCGCCTACTGGGTGCCGCGCCGGCTGGGTGGTGGCGCGCCGACGTTGGCGGAGGCGGCGCAGATAGAGGCCGACGAGGCGGCGGCAAGGTCGGCCAAGAGGGCCGCCCACCGTACGCAGCATCAGTCGCGGTAGGGGAAGGAGAGGAACATGGCAGAGCCATTTTTCCGCTTCGCGGAGGTGGTTGTTCCGGCGGTCGTCGCGATGAACGGAACAAAGCTCACGTTCGAAGGGCTCGAGAACATTCCGGCGCGGGGCGGCGCCCTGATCGCCCTCAACCACACCAGCTACCTGGACTGGATGCCCGCGTGTCTCGCCGCCCACGAACGCAAGCGACGGCTGCGCTTCATGATCAAAGCCGAGATGGCGGACGTGAAGGCCGTCAACTTCGTGATCAAGCACTGCCAGCTCATTCCGGTGGACCGCCGGATGGGGCAGGACGCCTACGCGGTGGCCGTGCAGAAGCTGCGGGAGGGAGAACTCGTCGGGCTCCATCCCGAGGCCACCATCAGCCGCAGCTTCGAACTCCGCGAGTTCAAGTCGGGCGCGGCTCGCCTGGCGCTGGAGGCCCGGGTGCCGATCATTCCGATGGTCGTCTGGGGTGCGCATCGGATTTGGCCCAAGGATCATCCAAAGAAGGTGTTCCGCAACAAGGTTCCGATCACCGTGGCCGCCGGTCGCCCGCTGCCGCCGGAGGGTGACGCCGAGCAGCTCATCGCCGCCGTGCGCCAGGCGATGAATGAGTTGCTGTACCGGGTGCAGGAGGAGTATCCCCACCCCGAGGGCGAGTTCTGGGTGCCGCGGCGCCTGGGTGGCGCGGCGCCGACCCAGGACGATTCCCGCGCGATCCGCCTGGCCGAATTGCAGGAGCGGATTCAGCGGTCCGGTAGCGACGGTGTGACGCGACCGGGGCAGACCCAAAGCGGAATCCACTGAGAGGCGAAGGCGGACCCTCTCAATGACCTTGCCGGCGCTGATCGCCTGCGACGTCGACGGCACCCTGTTCGACGAAAACGAAACCATTACCCCGCGCACCCGCGACGCCGTGAGCGCCGCGGTCGCCGCCGGGGCGCAGTTCGTCGTGGCGACCGGCCGGCCGCCACGCTGGATACGCCCCGTCGTGGAGGCGCTCGGCTTCGCGCCGATCGCGGTGTGCGCCAACGGGGCCGTGCTCTATGACCCCGCGACCGACCGGGTGCTGTCGTCGCGAACGCTGGCCGTCGACACCCTGGCCGAACTGGCCGAGCTCGCGGCGCGCGTCATCCCGGGCGCGGGGCTGGCCGTGGAGCGGATCGGCGAACGCGCCCATGACACGGCCACCCCGCAATTCATCAGCTCGCCCGGCTACGAGCACGCGTGGCTCAATCCGGACAACACCGAGGTGTCGATCGACGACCTGCTGAGCGCCCCCGCGATCAAGCTGCTGATCCGCAAGGCCGGTGCCCGCAGCGCGGACATGGCCGCGGCCCTGGCCAAACATGTTGGCATCGAGGGCGATATCACGTATTCGACCAACAACGGGTTGGTGGAGATCGTGCCGCTGGGGATCAGCAAGGCCAGCGGCATCGAGGAGATCGCCAAACCGCGCGGGATCACCAGCGACGAGGTGGTGGCTTTCGGCGACATGCCCAATGACATCCCCATGCTGCGGTGGGCCGGCCACGGAGTGGCGATGGGCAACGCGCATCCCGACGTCGTGGCCGCCGCCGACGAGGTCACCGCGCCCAACACCGACGACGGGGTGGCGCGGGTGCTGGAGCGCTGGTGGCTGTGAGGCGTTAACCCGTCGGCGCGATCACTCCGGCGAGCTGCTGGGGCAGGAAGTTGAGCATCAGGGGGGCGAGTCCCATGAACGGCGTGCCGAAGATGGTCACGGGGATTTGCGTATTCGGGATGATGCCACTGAGATCTATCGTCGCCGTAACGGGGTGGGGCGGAACGAGAATGCCGTCGAAGGGCAGGTGCAACACGATCGGCACGGTGGCGCTGACGGGGCCAATAATCGGAATGGTGACGTTGACGGGCACCGGAACCGTCATATTCACAATGGTTTCGCCGTTGAGGAAGCCGTTGGCCACGATGGCCGGGCTGTTGAAGAGCGCACCGAGCGCCCCCACGCCATCGCCGGCCAACAGCGCCGACTGAACCGCCGTCGCGGCGTCCGCCATCCCGCCCAGCGTCGCGAGCGGCGCACCCGCCACGGCGTACGTGATGACCAGCGGCAGCCCGAAGAAGGCGCTGAGCGATCCGGTTTGCGGGCTTCCCAGCGGCACCGTCGCGGTTGCCGAAATGCTGGGAATGGTGAGCACATTGAGCGCGTTCGTCAGGTTCTGCGACATCTGCCGAAGGATCGACGGGGGCATCAGGTTGGTGAAGTACTGCGCCTCTTGTCCCGGGATATTCGCGAGGGTGAACAGATTTCCCAGTGGGCCGAGCAAGGTGGGGTTCACCACGGCAGTCAGGGTGGGAAGGACCGGGGGAAAGAGACTTCCTCCAGTAAGGGTAATCACCGGCGTACCCGGATTGACGCCCGTGACAAAGAGATTCGCGAAGGCCTGCGCGACGTCTTGCACCGCGCCGAAGTAATCGCCCGCCAGGACGGCCTGCAGGGCCACCTGGAGCTGCGCGCCAAAAGCCGGCAGGCCGGCCCAGATTCCGGTGGCCGCGGCATAGAGGTTGGTGGCGAATTCCTGGGCGAAGCCGATCTGCGTGGTGATGAACTGCTGCACGTAAGACGCGGCGGGGAAGGTCAGGAGTTGCTGGATGCCGGCCTGGATGGCCGCCGGCAGGTTGGCCAGGAACGCGGGGAAGTTCTCGATGGTGTTGGTGAGCGCCGTCGCGATCTGCTGCCAATAACCCAGCTGGTTGACCAGGACCTGGCGCAGCAACGGGAACGGGTCGGCAGACCAGGTGCTGAAGAGGTTTTGCAGGTTCGCGGACGTATTGACGATCAGCTGCCCGTACGCGCCGCCCGGGGCGGCAGCGGCGGCCAGGCCGGACGCGGCAGCCCCGGTGGGCAGGCCGGTCGACAGCAGGCTCTGCTCGGCGTTGGCGAGCTCGGTGCCGAGGTAGGCCGCCGCGCCGCCATTGAGCAGGCTGACGAACTCGTCCTGAAACGCCACCGCTTGGGCGCCGAGGACCTGGAATTCGCGGCCGAACCTGCCGAACACCTCCGAGACCGCGATCGACACCTCGTCGGAGGCCGCGGCGGCGACCCCGGTCGTGGGGGCCGCGGCGGCGGCGGCCGCCTCACCCAGGTTCGAGCCGATGCCCGACAGGCGCTCGGCCGCGGCCGTCACTATCTCCGGTTCTGTGATTACGAACGACACGGCCGTCTCCCCTCGCCTCGGTCCAACCCCGTGCTTGCCGGGCGATCCGAGCCTACTGTGACGAAGCCCACACCGGGCCCGAAACGACCCGATAGGTCCTAGGTGGCGGAGGGGTGGCTCGGCAGCGAGAAGTGTTCGGGCGGCACCTCGGGGCCGCTCGGGGATTGCATCGACAGCGGCGTCGTGATGCCGTCGACAACCGAGGTGACGTTCCCGGTGAGCCGCTCGTAGTTGAGGGTGCCGTGCTGGAAATTCTGCGTGATCTGCAGGGGCTCTTGTATTTCCGCGCTGGTCGGCAGCCCGAGCGGACCGCGCTCATAGCTCAGCGAGGCCCACGCGTCGTAGATGGCACCGGTCACCGGCTGCGGGCCGATCTCGGGTGACCAGTACATCGCTCCCCTGGCGAAAGTGGCGAAGCGGCCGTCACCCTCCGCGTCGTCTTCCGGAGAGGTGGGTGCGCCCAGGACGCTGTTCATCGCGCCCATCGCCAGCCAATGGTCGTAGATCGCCCCGCCTTTCAGCGCATTGATCAGCTCCTCGGGCGGATCGTTGAAATGCGATGCGATGTCGCGGATTTCGTCCATCAGGGCGTAGGCGGCGTTGCCCGGGCAGTCGGTGTTGCCGACGTCGCGGTGGGTGAAGATGGTGGGCAGGTTGGCGATGGTGCCGGCCGCGAAAGTGGTGTAGTGGCTACCGGCCGACTCCAACGCCACCGTGCCCTTGGGGTCGACGCCGTCCATGCCCAACCGCCACCCGAGCAGTCGGCCCACGGTCCGCAGTTGGATGGGCGTGGGCGGCACGTCGTCGAAGTTCCCGATCATCGCAACACCCCAGGTGTTGCGGTTGAACCCGCCCGTGTGAAAGGCCTCGACGGCCTTGGTGAGGCCGCCGGCGCTGCCCTCGAACACTTGACCGTACTTGTCGACCAGCGCGTTGTAAGCGATGTCGCACCAGCCCAGCGTCTTGCTGTGGTAGGTGTAGATCGCCTTGACGATGCCCGCCGATTCCAGCGGGGAGTAGTCGTTGCTGCCCGCGGTGTGGTGGATGACCGCGGCGCGAATCCCGTTGTCGTACTGCGGGCTACCGCATCGCAGCGATTCGTCGGCGCCCCACTCCGCCCGGCTGATGATCGCGGGCGGCTGCCCCGGCATCATGACGCCGGTCGGCGGCGTCCAGTGCGTCCTGGCCGGCGTTTGCGGCGGGGAGATGAGGATCGCGGAGATGTTCTGCCCGAACGGCTGTTCCCTGCTGACCGGCTTGTACCCCAGCCCGTCGGGCACCGCACCGATGCCAGGTCCCCCGCCAGCGGGTGGTGCCCCCGGCGTCACCGGCGCATCGATGGGGCGGGTGACCGCGATCTGGACCGTCGTGGTGGTCCCCACGAACACCGGGTCGGTGCTGCGCGGCCCCTCGGACGGCTCGGCGGGGCGCCCCGGCCCGGCCGCCGCGTCGTCGCCCAGTGGCGCGGCGTCGGGAGCGGCGGTCTCGTATTCGGTCTGATACCACGGCCCCCACGAACCGTCGGGGCGCTTCGCCCGCACCCGGGTGGACGTGCCCGCGAGGTCGCCGGTGAGCGCGACCAACGAAAACGGCGTGCCCTGCGTGAGTTCCCGAACCGTGACCCCGCCGCCGAGTCCGGTCAGCGGCTGCTCGGCGAGTTGGGTGTCCTGGGCTCGCGCCGGCGGCTCCGGCGCGCCGCGGTCGTGTGTCGCGTCGCCCACCCAGGAGACGATGACAACGGTCGCCGCGATGGCGGTGAGCATCATCGTTGGCGCACGACTGCGGGACGACACCAGGTGATGTTACTTGTGTTTCTGGTGTTATTTATGAGGCGACACGATCAGCACGCCGAAAAGTCCACGAAAACCTGTTCGACGGCACCGCAGAGGGGGCTCTGCGGTGCCGTCAAGGGACAGGTTGCTCCCGGTTCTCGTGGGGCTCTAGTGGGGCAGCGCCGGTGCGGCGACACCGGTCAGGGCGCCGGTAGCGCCCGGTACGGCACCCGCGGCGGCGGGCAGGGCGCCCGCAGCGGCCGGCAGCGCACCGGCGGCAGCGCCCGGCAGGGCACCCGCGGCACCCGGCAGGGCACCCGCGGCACCCGGCAGCGCACCCGCGGCGCCCGGCAGGGCACCCGCGGCAGCCGGCAGCGCACCGGCGGCAGCGCCCGGCAGGGCCTTGGCCGCGCCCGGCAGCGCACCGGCGGCGGCCGGCAACGCAGCACCCGGCGCACCACCCGCGGCACCCTGCTGGAGACCCTGCGTGATGGCCGGCATCACCAGGCCCTTGAGCAGGTCGATCGCCTGGCCGGCGCCCAACTGGTTCGCCGCTTGCATCAGGTCGTTGACCAGGCCGCCACCGCCCGAGCTGCCCCCGGTTCCCCCGGACGCGATCGGCGAGGCGCCGCCCAGCGTGGACGGGTCACCGAGGATCGGGTAGGTGCCCCCGGCGCCCGGGTCCAGCCCGGTCGTCGAGTCGATCGGCACCTCACTGGGCGACAGGGTGGGACTGCCGACGCCGGGTGTGAGCCCAGCCGGGCTGGTCAGCGCCGGGTTGAGTCCGGCGGCAGGCGTCGTGGGCACCGCACCGGGCGTGGTGACCCCGGGGGTGGTGGGCGGCAATCCCGGGTTCGACAGAGCCGGGCTCGTCAGGCCCGGGCTGGTCAACCCCGGGCTGGTCAACCCAGGGCTGGTGAGGCCGGGGCTGGTGAGACCCGGGCTCGTGAGACCCGGGCTCGTGAGACCGGAAGTGCCCAGGCCCGGACTGGCCAGACCCGGGGTGGCGGCCCCGGTGGCCCCGGCCCCGCTCAAGGCGGGCACGGGCGGCAGGTTGATCCCGAACTGCGACAGGCCCTGCGACAGCGCGCCCATCAGCTCGCCGGGCAGGTCGGACATCACCGCGGCCTTCTTGAACTCGTGGTGCTCGGCCGGCTTGCTGTCGGCGGTCGATTCGTAGACAAGGAAGTATGCGCAAGGACTCGCCACTGCCACGGCGGCGACCGCGCTCATGGCTGTCGAAAGCTTGCGTCGGCGTCGGTTCGGCACGGAAGTCTCCTCAAATCTGGACAACTATTGGAACTGTGTTGTGTCGGCGTGCCCCGCCGGTCGCATCCGGCATGAAGCACACAGAGTCGATGGTACGAGTGGGATTGGTGTGACTAGAGTGCTGATATTGAATCGTGAGGTAATTGCGACTCCGACCGTGACCGGGGCGGCGGGCCCCCCAAAGTCGTTGTCATTTGGCTTAACCCGGACCGCATGGCCTCGCCAAATGGGTTAGGCCCGCGCGGTCGGATACCCTAAGCAACCGATGACCGCTCGTTTCGATCTTTTTGTCGTCGGTTCCGGATTCTTCGGCCTGACCATCGCCGAGCGCGTGGCTACCCAACTCGGAAAGCGCGTGCTCGTCGTCGAACGCCGCCCGCACCTCGGGGGCAACGCGTACTCGGAGGCCGAGCCCCAGACCGGCATCGAAGTGCACAAGTACGGCGCGCACCTGTTCCACACCTCTAATAAGAGGGTCTGGGATTACGTCCGCCAGTTCACCGAGTTCACCGACTACCGCCACCGCGTGTTCGCGATGCACAACGGCCAGGCCTACCAGTTCCCGATGGGGCTGGGCCTGGTGTCGCAGTTCTTCGGCAGGTACTTCACCCCGGACGAAGCGCGGCAGCTCATCGCCGAGCAGGCCGCCGAGATCAACACCGCCGACGCGCAAAACCTGGAGGAAAAGGCGATCTCGCTGATCGGCCGGCCGCTCTACGAGGCGTTCGTCAAGGGCTACACCGCCAAGCAGTGGCAGACCGATCCCAAGGAACTGCCCGCCTCCAACATCACGCGGTTGCCGGTGCGCTACACGTTCGACAACCGATACTTCAGCGACACCTACGAGGGCCTGCCGGTGGACGGCTACACGGCCTGGCTGAAAAGGATGGCCGCCGACGACCGCATCGAGGTCAGGCTCGACACCGACTGGTTCGACGTGCGCGATCAACTGCGCGCGGACAGCCCGGACGCGCCCGTGGTGTACACCGGCCCGCTGGACCGTTACTTCGACTACGCCGATGGCCGGCTCGGGTGGCGCACCCTGGACTTCGAGGTGGAAGTGCTGCCCATCGGGGATTTCCAGGGCACACCGGTGATGAACTACAACGATCCCGAGGTGCCTTTCACCCGGATCCACGAGTTCCGGCACTTCCACACCGAGCGGGACTATCCGACCGACAAGACCGTGATCATGCGCGAGTACTCCCGGTTCGCCGAGGACGAGGACGAGCCCTACTACCCGATCAACACCGAGGCCGACCGCGCCCTGGTGGCCGCGTACCGCGCCCGGGCGAAGTCGGAGACCGCGTCGTCGAAGGTGTTGTTCGGCGGGCGGCTGGGCACCTACCAATATCTGGATATGCACATGGCCATTGCCAGCGCACTGAACATGTACGACAACGTCCTCGCGCCGCACCTGCGCGAGGGCAAGGACCTAGTGGAGGAAGGTGCGGGGGGATGACCGCTGTGAGCCTGCTTTCCCGAATCATCTTGCCGCGTCCGGGTGAACCGCTCGACGTCCGCAAGCTGTACCTCGAGGAGTCGACGACCAACGCCCGGCGCGCGCACGCGACCTCGCGGACCTCGCTGCAGATCGGCGCCGAGTCCGAGGTGTCGTTCGCCACATACTTCAACGCGTTCCCGGCCAGCTACTGGCGGCGGTGGTCGATCTGCCAGTCGGTGGTGCTCCGCGCCGAGGTGATCGGGTCGGGCCGCGTCGACGTCTACCGGACCAAGGCCACCGGGGCCCGCATCTTCGTCGAGGGCCGCGAATTCGCCGGCACCGAGGACCAACCCGACGTGGTCGAGATCGAGGTGGCGCTCAAGCCGTTCGAAGACGGCGGCTGGATCTGGTTCGACATCACCACCGACAGCAAGGTCACCCTCGTCGGCGGCGGCTGGTACGCGACCGAACCCGCCCCGGGCACGGCCAACATCGCCGTGGGGATTCCCACCTTCAACCGTCCCGCCGACTGTGCCAACGCGCTGAGCACGCTCACCGCAGATCCGTTGGTGGACGAGGTGATTGGGGCGGTCATCGTCCCCGACCAAGGCGTCCGCAAGGTGCGCGATCACCCCGACTTCCCCGCCGCGGCGGCCCGGCTGGGCAATCGGCTGTCCATCCACGACCAGCCCAACCTCGGTGGTTCCGGCGGCTACAGCCGGGTGATGTACGAGGCGCTGAAAAATACCGATTGCCAACAGATCCTGTTCATGGACGACGACATCCGCATCGAGCCGGACTCGGTCCTGCGGGTGTTGGCGATGCACCGCTTCGCCAAGAGCCCGATGCTGGTGGGCGGTCAGATGCTCAACCTGCAGGAGCCGTCGCACCTGCACATCATGGGCGAGATCGTGGACCGGTCGAACTTCATGTGGACCTCCGCTCCGCACGCCGAGTACGACCACGACTTCGCCGAATATCCGTTGAACGACAACAACGATCGAAGCAAGCTGCTGCACCGCCGCATCGACGTCGACTACAACGGCTGGTGGACGTGCATGATCCCGCGGCAGGTCGCCGAGGAACTCGGGCAGCCGCTGCCGCTGTTCATCAAATGGGACGACGCCGACTACGGCCTGCGGGCCGCCGAACGCGGCTATCCGACCGTCACGCTGCCCGGAGCGGCGATCTGGCACATGGCCTGGAGCGACAAGGACGACGCGATCGACTGGCAGGCCTACTTCCATCTGCGCAACCGGCTGGTCGTCGCGGCGATGCACTGGGACGGCGACGTGACCGGGTTGGTCCGCAGCCACCTCAAGGCGACGCTGAAACACCTTGCCTGCCTTGAGTATTCGACCGTCGCGATCCAGAACAAGGCGATCGACGACTTCCTGGCCGGCCCCGAGCACATCTTCTCCATCCTGGAAAGCGCCCTGCCGGAAGTGCACCGGCTCCGCAAGGAGTACCCGGACGCGGTGGTTTTGCCGGCGGCGAGCGAACTGCCGCAGCCGACGCACCGAAGCAAGGCGATGAAGCCGCCGGTGAACCCCGTCTCCATCGGTTATCGGTTGTCCCGCGGGATTTTTCACAACATGACGAAGGCCGACCCGGCGGCCCACCAGCGCCCGGAGTACAACGTGCCCACGCAGGACGCGCGCTGGTTCCGGCTGTGCACCGTCGACGGCGTGACCGTGACGACCGCCGACGGGTGCGGCGTGGTCTACCGGCAGCGCGACCGCGGCAAGATGGTCTCGCTGCTGCTCAAGTCGCTGCGGCGGCAGCGCCTGCTGCTGAGCCGGTTCGACGAGATGCGCCGGGTGTACCGGGAGGCGCTGCCCGTGCTGTCGAGCAAGCAGAAGTGGGAAGCGGCGTTGTTGCCGCCGCATAACGAGCCCAAACATGGCTGAAACGGCCGCTCCGCGCGGCGAAGTGGCCGCGCTGGTGGCCGTCCAGTCGGCACTGGCCGATCGCCCCGGCGTGCTGACCGTGGCGCGGGGACTGTCGCATTTCGGGGAGCACAGCATAGGCTGGCTGGCCGTCGCGGTGCTCGGCGCGGTGCTGATGCCGAGTCGTCGCCGGGATTGGCTGGTGGTGGGGGCCGGCGCGTTCGCCGCGCACGCCGCCGCCGTGGTGGTCAAGCGGTTGGTGCGGCGCCAACGGCCGCATGATCCGGCCGTCACGGTCAACGTCGGCACACCGAGCCAGCTGAGCTTCCCCTCCGCGCACGCCACCTCCACCACCGCCGCGGCCATCCTGCTGGGGCGGGTCACGGGGCTGCCGCTACCGGTAGTCCTGGTACCGCCGATGGCGCTGTCGCGGATACTGCTGGGCGTGCACTATCCCAGCGACGTCGCGTTCGGCGTCGCCCTGGGTGCCGTCGTCGCGGGGATCGCGGGCCGAGCGCGAGAGGTGTGTGCCGAATGAGCGAAGACGTGGTGATCGGACCGCCGTCGAACCTGATCGTCGGGGTGATCAAGGCGATCCGCCCGCGACAATGGATGAAGAACGTGCTGGTCCTGGCCGCGCCGCTGAGTGCGGCCGGCCGCGGGCACCGCTACGACTACGGCCAACTCGGAATTCAGGTGGCGGTGGCCTTCGTGGTCTTCAGCCTGGCGGCCTCCGCGGTGTACCTGGTCAACGACGTGCGCGACGTCGAGGCCGACCGCGAGCATCCCACCAAGCGGTTCCGCCCGATCGCCGCCGGCGTGGTGCCCGAGTGGCTGGCCTACAGCCTGGCCGTCGTGCTCGCGGTGGTGTCGCTGAGCCTGGCCTGGTGGCTGACACCGAACCTGGCGCTGGTGATGGCGGTCTACATCGCGATGCAGCTGGCGTACTGCTTCGGCCTCAAGCACCAGGCGGTGATGGACATCTGCATCGTGTCGTCGGCGTATCTGCTGCGGGCCATCGCCGGCGGTGCGGCCACCGATACCCGGCTGTCGCAGTGGTTTCTGTTGATGGCGGCGTTCGCGTCGCTGTTCATGGTGGCCGGCAAGCGCTACGCCGAGCTGCAGCTGGCCGAGCGCACCGGCGCGGCGATCCGCAAGGCGCTGGAGAGCTACACCAGCACCTATCTGCGGTTCGTCTGGACGATGTCGGCCACCGCGGTGGTGCTCTGCTACGGGCTGTGGGCGTTCGAGCGCGAACACGGCGAGGCGGGCTGGTTCGTGGTGTCGATGGTCCCGTTCACCATCGCGATCCTGCGCTACGCGGTCGACGTCGACGGCGGCCTGGCCGGGGAGCCCGAGGACATCGCCTTGCGTGACCGGGTGCTGCAGCTGTTGGCGCTGGCCTGGATCGCGACGGTTGGGGCCGCCGTTGCCTTCGGCTAGCCCCCAACTGAAGGCGCTGGGCGCGGGGGTGCTGCGCCGCCGCCCGGTGATCAGGCGGGCCGGCCGGCCGCTGTTCCCCTACGTCACCATGGTGCGGGTCAGCCTGTGGCTCAGCGTGGTGGTGGTTGCCGTCCTGTTCGCGTGGGGCGCCTGGCAGCGACGCTGGATCGCCGACGACGGGCTGATCGTGCTGCGCACCGTGCGCAATTTGCTGGCCGGCAACGGGCCGGTCTTCAACGCCGGCGAGCGGGTCGAGGCGAACACCTCCACCGCGTGGACCTACCTGATGTATGCGGGCAGCTGGGTCGGCGGGCCGATGCGGATGGAGTACGTGGCGCTGGCGCTGGCCCTGACCCTTTCGGTGCTGGGCGTGGCCTTGTTGATGCTGGGCGCCGGCCGCCTCTACGCCCCGAGCCTGCGGGGCCGCAAGGCGATCCTGCTGCCCGCCGGGGCCCTGGTCTACATCGCGCTGCCGCCGGCGCGTGACTTTGCCACCTCCGGCCTGGAGAGCGGCCTGACGCTGGCCTATCTCGGGCTGCTGTGGTGGATGATGGTGTGCTGGGCGCAGCCGGTGCGGGGGCGTCCGGAACGGCCGGTGTTCATCGGCGCGCTGGCCTTCGTCGCGGGGTTCAGCGTTCTCATCCGGCCCGACCTGGCGTTGATGGGCGGGCTGGCGCTGATCATGATGCTCATCGCCGCGCGCAACTGGCGGCGCCGCGCGCTGGTCGTAGTGGCCGGCGGATTCCTCCCGGTGGCCTACGAGATCTTCCGGATGGGCTACTACGGGCTGCTGGTCCCCGGGACGGCCCTGGCCAAGGACGCGGCCGGCGACAAGTGGTCGCAGGGGATGATCTACCTGTCGAACTTCAACTCGCCGTATGCGGTGTGGGTGCCGGTGGTGCTGCTGTTGGCGCTCGGGGCGCTGTTGGTGGCCGCGCGGCGCCGCCGGTCGTTCCTTCGCCCCGTGCTCGCGCCCGATTACGGCCGCGTCGCCCGGGCGGTGCAGAGCCCGCCGGCGGTCGTTGCCTTCGTGGTCGTCAGCGGCCTGTTGCAGGGCTTCTACTGGATCCGGCAGGGCGGCGATTTCATGCACGCGAGAGTGTTGCTGGCGCCGCTATTTTGTTTGCTGGCACCGGTGGCAGTCATTCCGGTGGCCATTCCCGACGGCGCGGACTATTCGCGGGAGACCGGCAATTGGGTGGCCGGGGCCGCCGCCGCGCTGTGGCTCGGAATCGCCGGCTGGTCGCTGTGGGCAGCAAACTCCCCCGGGATGGGCGACGACGCCACCCACGTCACCTACTCGGGAATCGTCGACGAGCGCCGCTTCTACGCGCAGGCCACCGGGCGCGCGCATCCGCTGACCGCCGCGGACTACCTGGGCTACCCGAGGATGGCCGCCGTTCTGACGGCCCTCGACAACACCCCGGACGGGGCGTTGCTGCTGCCTTCCGGCAACTACATCCAGTGGGACCTGGTGCCCATGCTGCAGCCCCCGCCCGGGGACGCCAAGGCGCCGCAAAAGCCCCAGCACACGGTGTTTTTCACCAACCTGGGCATGCTCGGCATGAACGTCGGCCTCGACGTCAGGGTGATCGACCAGATCGGTCTGGCAAACCCATTGGCCCAGCACACCGAGCGGTTGAAGCATGGCCGGATCGGGCACGACAAGAACCTCTTCCCGGACTGGGTGATCGCCGACGGTCCCTGGGTCAAGCTCTATCCGGGCGTTCCGGGCTACTTGGACGTGAATTGGATTGCCCAGGCCGTGGCGGCCCTGAAATGTCCCGAGACCCAGGCGGTGCTCAGCTCGGTGCGTGCCCCAATGACCTTGCACCGCTTCGTCTCCAACGTCGTGCACTCCTTCGAGTTCACCAAGTACCGAATCGATCGCGTTCCGCGCTACGAGCTCGCGCGGTGCGGGTTGCCGGTGCCGGAGGCGATCCCCCCGCCTCCGCGCGAGTAGAGGCGGCGGACCGAAATTTTTTTCGGCGGGTGTCGAATTCGGCTCCGCCGGTGCGTCCCCGGATATTGCCAGCAATCTCACATTTGCGCCCTCACCAGTGCGCACCCAGGGCCAAGCACATGCGGAAACGCGATTCTCCGCGGCGGCGTTTGGCCCCAAAATCGTTGGGTAGGAGCGCCAAATCGCGGTTTGCCCGAGCCGCTCGATGAGAGGGGACGCCCCGAGGTGTGGTTGACTACACGAGCACTGCTGCGCCCGACGCGTATGCAGTCGGACCCAATTCGGGGATGCGTCCAATCGGAGAAATGTGCCGAAAGGCCGAAAGAAGGATGAGGAAGCAAGGATGACGCTTGTCGACAGGTTTCGCGGCGCCGTGGCTCGCACGCCACGACGGCTCGTGGTGGGGGCCGTTGGCGCGGCACTGCTCTCGGGTCTGATTGGCGCCGTGGGGGGCTCGGCGACCGCCGGGGCGTTCTCGCGCCCGGGTCTGCCGGTGGAGTACCTGCAGGTTCCCTCGGCCGCAATGGGCCGCGACATCAAGATTCAGTTCCAGAGCGGCGGCGCCAACGCGCCCGCGCTCTACCTGCTCGACGGCATGCGCGCGCAGGACGACTACAACGGCTGGGACATCAACACCCCGGCGTTCGAGTGGTACAACCAGTCGGGCATCGCCGTGGTCATGCCGGTCGGTGGGCAGTCCAGCTTCTACTCCGACTGGTACAAGCCCGCCTGCGGTAAGGCCGGTTGCACCACCTACAAGTGGGAGACCTTCCTGACCAGCGAGCTGCCCGCTTACCTGCAGGCCAACAAGCAGGTCAAGCCGACCGGCAGCGCCGCCGTCGGTCTGTCGATGGCCGGTTCGTCGGCGCTGATCCTGGCCGCCTACCACCCCAACCAGTTCGTCTACGCCGGCTCGCTGTCGGCGCTGCTGGACCCCTCGCAGGGCATGGGGCCGTCGCTGATCGGCCTGGCCATGGGCGACGCCGGCGGCTACAAGAAGGACGACATGTGGGGCCCGTCGAGCGACCCGGCTTGGCAGCGCAACGACCCGTCGCTGCAGGTTGGCAAGCTCGTCGCCAACAACACCCGCATCTGGATCTACTGCGGTAACGGCAAGCCGTCCGACCTCGGTGGCGACAACCTGCCCGCCAAGTTCCTCGAGGGCTTCGTGCGGACCAGCAACCTGAAGTTCCAGGACGCCTACAACCAGGCCGGTGGCCACAACGCGGTGTTCAACTTCGACGCCAACGGCACCCACGACTGGCCGTACTGGGGCGCGCAGCTGCACGCGATGCTGCCTGACCTGCAGTCCACGTTGGGCGCCACGCCCGGCGCCGGCCCGGCTACCGCCGCGGCCGCGGGCAACCAGGGCACCGGCACCGGCACCTAAACACACCAGCAATGCGATTAGCGGCGGGCGCCTTTCGGGGTTCCCGCCGCTAGTTGTTTGCAGCCTGTGTGATCTGTTTCACTACCCGCGGGACGGGACGCTTGCGTCGCTGGCTAATGTGCAGACAGCGACTAGACGATGGAGGGTGGACATGAGGGTCGTGCGGGGTCTGTCAACGTTGCTGTTGGGCCTGGTTCTGGCCCTGGGGATGGGGGGTCCCCTCGGGAAGGCCCGCGCGGCGGGGTTCGAGAGCCTGATGGTTCCGTCCGCGGCGATGGGCCGTGACATCCCGGTGGCCTTCCTGGCGGGCGGTCCGCACATGGTGGTGCTGCTGGATGCGTTCGACGCCGCACCGGACGTCAGCAACTGGGTCACCGCCGGCAACGCGATGAACACGCTGGCCGGCAAGGGCATTTCGGTCGCGGCGCCCGCGGGCGGCGCGTACAGCATGTACACCAACTGGGAGAACGACGGCAGCAAGCAGTGGGACACCTTCCTGTCCAGCGAGCTGCCCAACTGGCTGGCCGCCAACAAGGGCCTGGCGCCCGGCGGCCACGCCGCCGTCGGCGCCTCCCAGGGCGGCTACGGGGCGATGGCGCTGGCCGCCTTCCACCCCGACCGCTACGGCTTCGCCGGCTCGCTGTCCGGGTTCCTGTACCCGTCGAACACCACGACGAACGGTGCGATCCTGGCCGGCCTGCAGCAATTCGGTGGCGTCGACGGCAACGGCATGTGGGGAGCACCCCAGCTGGGCCGGTGGAAGTGGCACGACCCCTGGGTGCACGCCGCGCTGCTGGCGCAGAACAACACCCGCGTATGGGTCTTCAGCCCGACCACCGACGCCGCCAGCGATCCCGCCGCCATGATCGGCCAGGCCGGCGAGGCGATGGGCAACAGCCGGATGTTCTACCAGCAGTACCGCAGCAACGGCGGCCACAACGGCCACTTCGACTTCCCGGGCGGCGGTGACAACGGCTGGGGCACGTGGTCGGGGCAGCTCGGAGCCATGTCGGGCGACATCGTCGGGGCGATCCGCTAGTCCAAACGCCGGTACCGTGTAGGGAGCGCAGCAGAGGGCGGGACGGTCGCTTCCTGGTATCGAGCTGCGATCGACCGACTCTGCCAGCAGGAGAACATGACCACGAGCGCGCGGCGTAACCGCCACCGGACCCTCGCCTGGATCGCCGCCCTTGCGGTGGCCGGCGTCGTGTTGTTGGTCATCGTGGCCGTGGTGATGCTGCTGCGCGGCCCCAAGTCACCGCCCAGCGCGGTGCCGCCCGGCATCCTGCCGCCGACCTCCACGACGACGCACCCGCACAAGCCGCGGCCCGCTTCCCAGGACGCGTCGTGCCCCGATGTGCAACTGATCAACGTGCCGGGCACGTGGGAGTCCGCCCCGCAGGACGATCCACTCAACCCGGCGCAGTTCCCGAATGCGTTGCTGCACAAGGTGACCGCGGAAATCTCCCAGCAATTCCCCTCCTCCCGCGTGCAGACGTTCACCACCCCCTATACGGCGCAGTTCCACAATCCGTTGAGCGGCGACACGCAGATGCCCTACAACGACAGCCGGGCCGAAGGCACCCGCGCGACCGTGCAGGCGATGACGGACATGAACAACAAGTGCCCGCTGACCAGCTACGTGCTGATGGGGTTCTCGCAGGGCGCGGTGATCATCGGTGACATCGCCAGCGACATCGGCAACGGCCGGGGGCCCGTCGACGACGACCTGGTGCTCGGTGTGACGTTGATCGCCGACGGCCGCCGCCAGGACGGGGTCGGCAACGACATCGGGCCCAACCCGCCCGGCGAGGGCGCCGAGATCACCCTGCACGAGGTGCCGGTGTTATCCGGCCTCGGCCTGACCATGACCGGTGCCCGGCCGGGCGGTTTCGGCGCGCTGAACAGCAAAACGAACGAGATCTGTGCGCCCGGTGACCTCATCTGCGCCGCGCCGAATGAGGCGTTTAGCGTGGCCAAGCTGCCGGAGACCTTGAACACCCTGGCCGGCGGCGCGGGCCAACCCGTCCACGCGCTGTACGCCACGACCGAGTTCTGGAACCTGGACGGGGCGGCCGCGACCGACTGGACGCTGAATTGGGCCCGCGGCGTGATCGAGAACGCGCCGCACCCCAAACATGGGTGACACCCCCGCGACCTAGGCGAATCCGTGACGCGATCGGCGGTACCTTGTGATTTGGTCTGCCGGGAGGCGGCACTTAACATTAAGAGAAAATTAAGAGCAATTAGAACTTCGTTGCGGCCGCAAGGACCGGCGCTCCCGAGCGCGGGCCGTTCAAAGCCGGCTCGTGTATAGAGGACCCGTCGGCGCAGCCGGCAGCAGAGCGGTCGGCCACGCCGACCGACACAGGTTGTGACAGGAGAGGGCGGCATGGCGTACCACAACCCGTTTATCGTCAACGGAAGAATCAAGTTCCCGGAGAACACGAACCTGGTTCGTCACGTTGAGAAGTGGGCGAAGGTTCGCGGTGACAAGCTGGCCTATCGATTCCTGGACTACTCCACCGAGCGAGACGGTGTCGAGCGCGACATCTCGTGGTCCGACTTCAGCGCCCGCAACCGCGCCATAGGGGCCCGCCTGCAGCAGGTCACCCAGCCCGGCGACCGCATCGCCATCCTGTGCCCGCAGAACCTGGACTACCTCGTCGCCTTCTTCGGCACGCTCTACTCCGGCCGCATCGCGGTGCCGCTGTTCGACCCGGCCGAGCCGGGTCACGTCGGCCGTTTGCACGCCGTGCTCGACGACTGCACGCCCTCGACCATCCTGACCACGACCGACGCCGCCGAAGGCGTCCGCAAGTTCATCCGGTCACGGACGGCCAAGGAGCGGCCCCGCGTCATCGCCGTCGACGCGGTGCCCACCGAGGTCGCCTCCACCTGGCAGGAGCCCGAGGCCGATGAGAGCACCATCGCCTACCTGCAGTACACCTCCGGCTCCACCCGAACACCGACGGGCGTGCAGATCACTCACCTGAACCTGCCCACCAACGTGCTGCAGACGCTGGTCGCCCTGGAGGGCGCCGAAGGCGACCGCGGCCTGTCCTGGCTTCCGTTCTTCCATGACATGGGCCTGATCACCGCGCTGTGCGCCCCGGTGCTCGGCCAGAGCTTCACCTTCATGACGCCCGCCGCGTTCGTGCGCCGGCCCGGTCGCTGGATCCGCGAACTCGCGCGGAAGCCCGGTGAAACGGGCGGCGTCTTCTCCGCGGCCCCGAACTTTGCGTTCGAGCACGCCGCGGTGCGCGGCGTGCCCCGCGACGACGAGCCACCGCTGGACCTGAGCAACGTCAAGGGCATCCTCAACGGCAGCGAGCCGGTCTCACCGGCGTCGATGCGCAAGTTCTACGAAGCCTTCAAGCCCTACGGTTTGAAGGACACCGCGATCAAGCCGTCCTACGGTCTGGCCGAGGCCACGCTGTTCGTCTCGACCACCCCGGGCGACGAGCCGCCGACGGTCATCCACGTCGACCGGGACGAGCTGAACAACCAACGCTTCGTCGAGGTGGCCCCCGACGCGCCGAACGCCGTCGCGCAGGTTTCCGCCGGCAAGATCGGGGTCGACGAATGGGCGGTGATCGTCGATGCCGACTCGGCCAGCGAGCTGCCGGACGGGCAGATCGGCGAGATCTGGTTGCATGGCAACAACCTCGGGGTCGGCTACTGGGGCAAGGAGGAAGAGACCTCCGAAGTCTTCAAAAACATCCTCAAGTCCAGGGTCCCGGAGTCGCACGCCGAGGGGGCCCCCGATGACGGGTTGTGGGTGCGCACCGGCGACTACGGCACCTACCACAATGGCCACCTCTATATAGCGGGCCGGATCAAGGACCTGGTCATCATCGACGGCCGTAACCACTACCCCCAAGACCTGGAGTACACGGCGCAGGAATCCACCAAGGCGTTGCGGGTCGGCTACGTGGCGGCCTTCTCCGTTCCGGCCAACCAGCTGCCGCAGGTGGTGTTCGACAACCCGCACGTGGGGCTCAAGTTCGATCTGGAGGACACCTCCGAGCAATTGGTGATCGTCGGGGAACGCGCGGCCGGTACGCACAAGCTCGACCACCAGCCCATCACCGACGACATCCGGGCGGCCATCGCCGTGGGGCACGGGGTGACGGTGCGCGACGTTCTGCTGGTGCAGGCCGGCACCATCCCGCGTACGTCCAGCGGCAAGATCGGGCGGCGCGCCTGCCGCGCCGCCTACCTCGATGGAAGCCTGCGCAGCGGCATCGGTTCCCCGACCGCCTTCGCCGGCGCTAACGACTGAACCAGGAACCATGGCTGATATAGAAGACCCCCAGGACCAGCAGGAGAACCTGCCCGCCAAGAAGACCGACGTGACGGTCCCCGAGATGCGCCAGTGGCTGCGCAACTACGTGGCCAAGGCGACCGGGCAATCGCCGGATTCGATCGACGAGTCGGTGCCGATGGTCGAGCTGGGGCTGTCTTCGCGCGACGCCGTGGCGATGGCCGCCGACATCGAGGACTTGACCGGTGTCACCCTGTCGGTCGCGGTGGCTTTCCAGCATCCGACCATCGAATCGCTGGCGACCCGGATCATCGAGGGCGAACCCGAAAGGCCCGACGACGACGTCGACATCGTCGACTGGTCGCGCAACGGGCCCGCGGAGCGCGTCGACATCGCGATCGTGGGCCTGTCCACCCGGCTGCCCGGCGACATGAACACCCCCGACGAAACCTGGCAGGCCCTGATCGCGGGCCGCGACGCCATCACCGACCTGCCCGAGGGCCGCTGGTCGGAATTCCTCGAGGAGCCGCGGCTGGCCGAGCGGGTCGCGAAGGCCCGCACCCGCGGCGGGTATCTGAAGGACATCAAGGGCTTCGACTCCGAGTTCTTCGCCGTCGCGAAGACCGAGGCCGACAACATCGACCCGCAGCAGCGGATGGCGCTGGAGTTGACCTGGGAGGCGCTGGAGCACGCCCGCATCCCGGCGTCCAGCCTGCGCGGCGGGTCCGTCGGCGTGTACGTCGGCGTCTCCAACCACGACTACGGATTCCTGGCGATCTCGGACCCGACCGTCGCGCACCCCTACGCGATCACCGGCAACGCGATGTCGGTCATCGCCAACCGGGTGTCGTACTTCTACGACTTCCGCGGACCCTCGGTCGCGGTCGACACCGCGTGCTCGAGTTCGCTGGTGGCGGTCCACCAGGCCGTGCAGGCGCTGCGCAACCGGGAAGCCGACGTCGCCGTTGCCGGCGGTGTCAACGCGTTGCTCACGCCCGCGGTGACGCTCGGTTTCGACGAGATCGGCGCGGTGCTGGCCCCCGACGGCCGGATCAAGTCGTTCTCCTCGGACGCCGACGGCTACACCCGCTCCGAGGGCGGCGGCATGGTGGTGCTCAAGCGGGTCGACGACGCCCGCCGCGACGGGGACCAGATCCTCGCCGTGATCGCCGGTAGCGCGGTCAATCACGACGGCCGGTCCAACGGCCTGATCGCGCCCAACCAGGACGCGCAGGCCGACGTGCTGCGCCGGGCGTACAAGGACGCCGGGATCGATCCGCGCACCGTCGACTACATCGAGGCGCACGGCACCGGGACGGTCCTGGGCGACCCGATCGAGGCCGAGGCGCTGGGCCGCGTGATCGGCCGGGGACGTCCCGCCGATCGGCCGGCGCTGCTGGGCGCGGTGAAAACCAATGTGGGCCACATGGAGTCGGCGGCCGGCGCGGCCAGCCTGGCCAAGGTGGTGCTGGCGTTGCAGCACGACAAGCTGCCGCCGTCGATCAACTACGCCGGACCGAGCCCGTACATCGACTTCGACGGGATGCGGTTGAAGGTCGTCGACCAGGCCTCCGACTGGCCGCGCTACGGCGGCTACGCCCTGGCCGGGGTGTCGAGCTTCGGCTTCGGCGGCGCCAACGCACACGTGGTGGTGCGCGAGGTCCTGCCGCGCGACGTCGTCGAAAAGGAGCCCGAGCCCAAACCCGAGGTGAAGGTCGCCGCCGAAGCGGCCGAGGCGGCCGAGGCGCCCACCTTCGAGGGCCACTCGCTGCGGTTCGACGACTTCGGCAACATCCTCAGCGACACGCCCGAGGCCGAAGAGGACGAGCCCGACCTGCCGGAGGTGACGGAAGAGGCGCTGAGCCTCAAAGAGGCCGCGCTGGCAGAGCTTGCGGCGCAAGAGGAAGCCGAAGGTCCCGCTAAGCCACTGATCCCGTTGGCGGTGTCGGCGTTCCTGACGTCCCGCAAGAAGGCCGCGGCCGCCGAGCTCGCGGACTGGATGGAAAGCCCCGAGGGGCAGGCGTCGTCGCTGGAATCGATCGGCCGGTCGCTGTCGCGCCGCAACCACGGGCGCTCCCGCGCGGTGGTGCTGGCGCACGACCACGACGAGGCGATCAAGGGGCTGCGGGCCGTCGCCGAGGGCAAGCAGCGGCCGAACGTGTTCAGCGCCGACGGGCCGGTGAGCAGCGGCCCGGTGTGGGTGCTGGCCGGATTCGGCGCGCAGCACCGCAAGATGGGCAAGAGCCTGTACCTGCGTGACGCGGTCTTCGCCCAGTGGATCGAGAAGGTCGACGCGCTGGTCCAGGACGAGCTGGGCTATTCGGTGCTCGAACTGATCCTCGACGATTCGCAGGACTACGGCATCGAGACCACCCAGGTCACCATCTTCGCCATCCAGATCGCGCTGGGCGAGCTGCTCAAGCATCACGGCGCCAAGCCCGCCGCGGTGGTCGGCCAGTCGCTGGGCGAGGCCGCGTCGGCCTACTTCGCCGGCGGCCTGTCGCTGCGCGACGCCACCCGGGCCATCTGCTCGCGCTCGCATCTGATGGGCGAGGGCGAGGCGATGCTGTTCGGCGAGTACATCCGACTGATGGCTTTGGTGGAGTACTCCGCCGAGGAGATCAAGACGGTGTTCTCCGACTTCCCCGACCTGGAGGTGTGCGTCTACGCCGCGCCCACTCAGACGGTCATCGGCGGCCCGCCCGAGCAGGTGGACGCGATCATCGCCCGCGCGGAATCCGAGGGCAAGTTCGCCCGCAAGTTCCAGACCAAGGGCGCCAGCCACACCTCGCAGATGGACCCGCTGCTCGGCGAGCTCGCGGCGGAGCTGCAGGGCATCAAGCCGATGAGCCCCACCTGCGGGATCTACTCGACCGTGCATGAGGGCAGCTACATCAAGCCCGGCGGCGAGCCGATCCACGACGTGGACTACTGGAAGAAGGGCCTGCGGCACAGCGTCTACTTCACCCACGGGATCCGCAACGCCGTCGACAGCGGGCACACCACGTTCCTGGAGCTGGCGCCCAACCCCGTCGCGCTGATGCAGGTGGGTCTGACCACGGCCTCGGCGGGTTTGCATGACGCCCAACTGATCCCGACGCTGGCCCGCAAGCAGGACGAGGTCGAGTCGATGGTCTCGACCATGGCGCAGCTGTACGTCTACGGCCACGACCTGGACATGCGGACGCTGTTCACCCGCGCCGGCTCGGGGCTGGCAGGCCCCGAAGATTTTGCGAACATCCCGCCGACCCGCTTCAAGCGCAAAGAGCACTGGCTGGATGTGCACTTCTCGCACGGCACCGGCTCGGTGCTCATGCCGGGCAGCCACGTCGCGCTGCCGGACGGCCGCCACGTCTGGGAATACGCACCCCGCGGCCTGACGGACCTGGCGGCGCTGGTGAAAATCGCTGCGGCCGAGGTGCTTCCGGACGCGCAGCTGGCGGCGGCCGAGGAGCGCGCGAAGCCGAGCGAGGGTGCCCGGCTGGTGACGACGCTGACCCGGCACCCGGGTGGCGCATCGGTCCAGGTGCATGCGCGCATCGACGAGTCCTTCACGCTGGTGTACGACGCGCTGGTGACCCGGGGCGGCTCGGAATCGGTGCTGCCGGCGGCGGTTGGCGCGGGGACGGCGATCGCGGCTCCGGCCAACGGGGCGGTGGCGGCGCCGGAGGCTCCCGCCGCGCGTTCGGAGGAGGAGGCGCTCGGCGACAGCCTGACCAACCGGTACATGCCGGCCGGTTTCACCAAGTGGACACCGGACTCGGGTGAGACCATCGCCGAGCGGCTCGGCGCCATCGTCGGCGCGGCCATGGGCTACGAGCCCGAGGACCTGCCGTGGGAGGTGCCGCTGATCGAGCTGGGCCTGGACTCGCTGATGGCGGTGCGGATCAAGAACCGTGTCGAGTACGACTTCGACCTGCCGCCCATCCAGCTGACGGCCGTGCGCGACGCCAACCTCTTCGCCGTCGAGAAACTGATCGAGTATGCGGTCGAGCACCGCGACGAGGTCGAGCAGCTGCACGAGCACCAGAAGACGCAGACGGCCGAGGAAATCGCCCGGGCGCAGGCCGAGTTGATCAGCGGCGCGACGCCCGCCTCGGTGGTGGCGCCGGCTCCCGACCCGCAAGCCGAGCCGGAGACGCAGCCGCCGCCGGCCTCCGACATTCCGATCCCGCCGCCGCCGACGAACCCGTCGGGGCCGGGTGTCAACGGGGGACAGCCGAAGGTGTCCGGGGTGGCCGAAGCGCTCAACCAGGAGGCGGTCGCCAAGGCGCTCAACTCCGACGTGCCGCCGCGCGACGCCGCCGAGCGGGTCACCTTCGCCACGTGGGCGATCGTGACCGGCAAGTCGCCGGGCGGCATCTTCAACCCGCTGCCCAAGCTGGACGCCGACGCCGCCGCCAAGATGGCGGAGCGGCTGTCGGAGCGCGCCGGGGGTCCGATCTCCGCCGAGGACGTGCTGACGTCGGAGACCATCGAGGCGCTGGCCGAGAAGGTGCGCGAGTACCTGGAGGCCGGGGTGGTAGACGGGTTCGTGCGCACGCTGCGGGCGCGGCCGGAGGGCAGCACGAAGCCACCGGTTTTCGTGTTCCACCCGGCCGGCGGCTCCACGGTGGTCTACGAGCCGCTGCTCAACCGGTTGCCGTCCGACACCCCGATGTACGGCCTCGAGCGGGTCGAGGGGTCGATCGAAGAGCGTGCGGCGCAATACGTTCCGAAGCTGATCGAAATGCAGGGTGACGGGCCGTACATTCTCGCCGGCTGGTCGCTGGGCGGCGCGCTGGCCTATGCCTGCGCGATCGGCCTCCAGCAGATGGGCAAGGACGTCGAGTTCGTCGGCCTCATCGACGCGGTGCGGCCGGGCGAGGAGATCCCGCAGACCAAGGAGGAGATCCGCAAGCGCTGGGATCGCTACGCGCGGTTCGCGGAGAAGACCTTCAACGTCACCATCGACGAGATCCCTTACGAGCAGCTCGAGGAGCTCGACGACGCGGGCCAGGTCCAGCTTGTGCTCGAGGCGGTCAAGGCGAGCGGTGTGCAGATCCCGGGCGGGATCATCGAACACCAGCGCACGTCGTACCTGGACCAGCGGGCCATCGACACCGCCGAGATCCAGCCGTACGACGGGCACGTCACGCTCTACATGGCTGATCGCTACCATGACGACGCGATCATGTTCGAACCGCGCTACGCCACCCGCAAGCCGGACGGCGGGTGGGGCGAGCACGTGACCGACCTCGAGGTCGTGCCGGTCGGTGGCGAGCACATCCAGGTCATCGACGAGCCGATCATCGCGAAGGTGGGCGCGCACATGACCCAGGCGCTGAACGGGATCGCGGCAAGGCACCAGGCGGACTCGTCCGAAAAAGTGAGGTAGGCAAGTAGTGACGGAGACTCTCCCCGCTTCAGGGCAAGCTCCCGTTCAGCACACCACCGCGGAAAAGCTGGCCGAGCTGCACGCTCGTCTCGAGCAGGCTAAGGAGCCCGGCGGCGAGAAGGCCGCGGCCAAGCGGGACAAGAAGGGCATCCCGAGCGCCCGCGCCCGCGTGCACGCGCTGGTCGATCCGGGCACCTTCTTCGAGATCGGGGCGCTGGCCAAGACGCCGAACGACCCGAACGCCCTCTACGGCGACGGCTGCGTCACGGGTCACGCCATGATCGACGGCCGGCCGGTCGGGGTGTTCTCCCACGACCAGACGGTGTTCCAGGGCACCGTCGGTGAGATGTTCGGCCGCAAGGTCGCGCGGTTGATGGAGTGGTGCGCGATGGCCGGGTGCCCGATCATCGGCATCCAGGACTCGGGTGGTGCCCGGATCCAGGACGCGGTGACCTCGCTGGCGTGGTACGCCGAATTGGGCCGCCGTCACGAGGCGCTGTCCGGGCTGGTGCCCCAGATCTCGCTCATCTTCGGGAAATGCGCCGGGGGAGCGGTGTATTCGCCGATCCAGGACGATCTCCTCGTCTCGGTGCGCGACCAGGGCTACTTCTTTGTCACCGGGCCCGACGTGATCCGGGAAGTCACGGGCGAGGAGGTCACCCTCGACGAACTCGGTGGCTCCGACGCCCAGGCCCGCTACGGCAACATCCATCAGGTGGTCGACTCCGAGGCGGAGGCGTTTCAGTACGTCCGCGACTACCTGTCGTTCCTCCCGTCGAACTGCTTCGACAAGCCGCCGATCGTCAACCCCGGGTTGGAGCCGGAGATCACCCCGAGTGACCTGGAGCTCGACGCGATCGTGCCGGACTCGGACAACGCGGCCTACGACATGCACGAAATCCTGTTGCGGATCTTCGACGACGGAGACTTCCTCGACGTCGCCGCGCAGCACGGGCCCGCCATCATCACCGGATACGCGCGCATCGACGGCCAGCCGGTGGGGGTGATCGCCAACCAGCCCATGCACATGTCGGGGGCGATCGACAACGAGGCATCCGACAAGGCTGCGCGGTTCATCCGGTTCTGCGACGCGTTCAACATCCCGCTGGTCTTCGTCGTGGACACGCCCGGCTTCCTGCCGGGTGCCGAGGAGGAGAAGAGGGGCATCATCAAGCGCGGCGGCCGCTTCCTCTACTCCGTCGTGGAGGCCGACGTGCCGAAGGTGACGATCACGGTGCGCAAGTCCTACGGCGGCGCCTACGCCGTGATGGGGTCCCGGCAGTTGACCGCCGACTTCAACTTCGCCTGGCCTACCGCGCGGATCGCCGTGATCGGCGCCGAGGGCGCCGCCCAGCTGCTGATGAAGCGGTTCCCCGACCCGACCACGCCCGAGGCGCAGCAGATCAAGAAGGACTTCATCGAGGGCTACAACCTCAATATGGCGATTCCGTGGACCGCCGCCGAGCGCGGCTTCATCGACGCGGTCATCGATCCGCACGAGACCCGGCTGCTGCTACGCAAGTCGATGCGCCTGTTGCGCGACAAGCAACTGTGGTTCCGCGTCGCCCGCAAGCACGGTTTGATCCCGGTCTAGCCGCGGGCGCCCGCTAGTCGATCAGCGACTGCGTGCCGAGGACTACCGCGAGGGCAAGGCGCTCGGCGTCCTCGGTCTCGGGTTCGGCGGTGTAGATCATGATGCGAATGTCATCGGCGGCCACGACGAGTGTGTCGCAGTCCAGCGCGATGTGGCCGACGTTGGGGTGCGCGATGACCTTGTGCCGGCCGAAGTCTTGGTGCGGCACCGGGGCGCCGGATTCCCACAGCTCGACGAAGCGCGGGCTGTGCGCGGACAGTCCGTGGATCAGCTGCTTCAACCGCTCATCGGCGGGATACCGGGCGGCGGTGAGCCGCAGGTCGGCAACCAAACCCGCCTCGAATTGGGCCTTCTCCTCGCGCGTGTGGACGGCGCGAGTGCCGGGACCAACAAGATTGCGCCACAAGCTGTTTCGTTCGTTTCCGCGCCAGGTCGTCGTCGGGCCCATCAGCGCGTCGTACGGGGCGTTGGCGATGAGCAGGGTCCAGGTGGCGTCGTACACGGCGACGGGCGTGTGGGCCAGGCGATCGAGGATGCGCTGCACGCTCGGGGTAACGCGCGACGACACCACCTCGGACCCGGGCGCGGCATGTCCGGCCAATCGGAAGAGCAGGTTGCGCTCGGCGTCGGAGACCCGCAACGCCCGGGCAAGCGCCTCCACCACCTGGATCGACGGCGAGGTGGCTCGGCCCTGCTCAAGCCTGGTCAGGTAATCCACGGAGATGCCGGCCAGCGCTGCGAGCTCTTCGCGGCGCAGCCCCGCCGCGCGGCGGCGTCCGCCGACGGAAACTCCGACCGCCGTGGGGGCGACGCGGTCGCGCCAGCTACGCACCGTCCGCCCGAAATCCCACGAGGCCATCCCCTTACTTTGCGCGACGCGGGTCGCCCGGGAAAGGCATTGTCCTGGCACTGCCAGTCCTACGAAAACCCGACGACTCCCCGACGCTCCGATTCGAGCCGAGACTGGCAACCATGAACTCGATCGCATCCGGCACCGTGCTCATCACCGGCCCGACCGGCGGACTCGGAAGGGCCGCGACGCTGGCGATCGCCGGTCGCCCGGCGTCCGAACGCCCAGACTTGCTGCTGGTCGGCAGGCCCGGCCGCGCGCTGACCGAGGTGGCCAAAAACGCCCGCCGCGCGGGAGCGACCGTGCACGAGATCCGCTGCGACCTCGCCCGGCTGTCCGACGTGCGCGCCGCGGCGCGCACGGTCAGGGATCTGCTGGACGCGGGTACGGTCCGACCGCTGCGCGCCTTGGTGGCCAACGCCGGCCTGGGCGTAGCCGATACCCACAGCGCCTCCGCGGACGGATACGAACTGACCTTCGCCGTCAACTACCTCGCGCACGCGCAGCTCATCGGCGACCTCCTCGACGCGTTCGTCCCTCCGGCGCGCGTCGTGTTAATCGGATCAAATACGTACTGGCAAAACATATTTCGGCGAATCATGCGCGTTCCGTCGGCGCGCTGGGCCGATCCGATCGACCTTGCCCGGCCACCCGCACCCGACGTGCCGTCGACCTTCGAGCGGTGCGGGATCGCCTACTCCAATTCCAAACTCGCCATCCTGTACTACGCGCACGAACTGCAGCGCCGAGCACCCGCCGGGGTCAACGTGACCGTCTTCGAGCCGGGGTTCATGCCCGGCACCGGGCTGAGTAGGGCGCACGGCGCCGCGGTGCAACGAATCGGGCGCATCATCGAGCGAATCCCCGGCGTCTCGTCGCCAAGCCGATCCGGGCCCGCGCTGGCCTCCATCGTGCTCGACGGCCGCTGGGCCCACCTGCGATCCGGCGCGTTCGTCGTCAAAGACCAAGAGCGCGAGGTGAAGCCGTTCGCGCAGGACCCGCTGCGGGAAGGGCGGCTGTGGGATGCCACGGCCGAACTCCTGAAATCCGCCAGGGATCAGACCGCCAGCGCGCCGCCCGCCAACTCCTCGAACCGCTCCAGCGCCTCGTCGGTGTCGGCGTCGATCCCGCGCAGCGGGCCCGGATCGGCGAGATAGCGCTGCGCGTGCAGCCGCGCGACGAGCGCCTTGCGCTCCCCGCCGCGGGTTTCCCGCTCCCACGCGGCCTGCTCGGTGAGCAGTGCGCCCGCGTAGACGTCGCCCATGAACTGCGCCAGCGGGAACAGCCGCGCCTCGGCCACGCCGCCATCGAGCTTGCCCCACGCGGTGATCGCCGCCTCGAGGTCCTCGACGCGGCTCGCGACCAGCCGGGTGGTCGCGTCGTCGTCGGAGACCGATACCGCGTCGCGCAGCCGCGCCAGCAGCGCCTCGTGCGCGCCGGCCCGCTCGATGCCGCGCCGCACATCCAGGCACAGGATGTTGTCCGGTCCCTCCCAGATGGTGTTGACCTGCGCGTCGCGCAGCAGCCGGGCCACCGGCCATGTCTCGATATAGCCGTTGCCGCCGTGGATTTCGATCGCATCGGAGGCGGCCGTGATCCCGAGCCGGCACACCTTCAGCTTGGTCACGGGGACCGCGATGCGCTGCCGGACGACGCGGGGCTGGCGGTGGTTGGCGGCGCCGGTGCCGTCGAAGACCAGCGCGAGGGCCGCCTCGACGTCGACGATCATCTCGGCGAGCTTGCGCCGCATCAGCGGCTTGTCGATGAGTGCCCCGCCGAACGCGTGGCGCTGCCGGGCGTAGCACAGCGACTCGACCAGCGCGCGGCGGGCGTTGGCGAGGCCGAACTGGGCGATGCCCAGCCGCGCGGCGTTGGTCAGCTCCATCATGCGGCCGAGCCCCTTGCCGTCGGACGGGCCGGTGTCCGCGCCGGGTTCGCCGGACAGCAGGAACGCCTCGGCGTCGACGAACTCGATCTCGCCGGAGGCCACCGAGCGGGTGCCGAGCTTGTCCTTGAGCCGGCGCACCCGCACCCCGTTGCGCGAACCGTCGCGCCGGTTGCGCAGCACGAGGAAGTTCGCGACGCCGCGGGACGAGTCCGGCGCCCCTTCCGGCTTGGCCAGCACCACGAACGCCTCACCCGCGCAGTTGGAGGCGAACCACTTGAACCCGTTGAGCAGCCAAGCGTCCCCGGAGCGGGTCGCCGTCGTCTCGAGCGCGCCCAAATCCGAGCCCCCGGTGCGCTCGGTGAGCAACTGCGCCGTCTCGCCCGCCCATTCGCCGGAGGCGAACTTCGCCAGCACGTACTCGGCCACGTCGGGCGGCGCGTAGGCGGACACCAGCGACTGCACCATCCCGCCGCCCGTGCCCAGCGCGCAGCCCATTCCGATGTCGGCCTGGTTGAGCAGATAGTTCGACGCGAACAGCGCCAGGCCCGAGCTCACCTTGGCCTCCCGCGCCGCGTCGCGCAGGGCCTGCTGCGCGTCGAGCACCGCGCGCTTGGACTGCGTGAACGACGCCGGCATGACGACGCGGCCGACGTCGTGTCCCCACCGGTCGTAGCGTTCCAGCCGGGGCGGGTTGCGGTCGGTCTCCTCGGCCCAGCGCGCCACCGGGCCGCCCATCAGGTCACCGATGCGGGCCAGCTGGGGCCCCAGCACGGCCAATTCGTCGGGCTGCAGGTAGTAGGCCATGGTGAACTGCAGGGTGGGATCGGTCAGGTACCAGTTGAGACCCACCGCACCGCGGTAGTTGTCGGTCTGGTATCGCTGCGACTTTTCTTCCGTGGAGAACGGCAGCCTGTCCACCGCTTCTGAGGTGTAGTCGCTCATGTCGCGACGGTATTACAGGCGCGACGCCCAGTGAAGGAAGCTGGGCCAATTCTCACGCGGTGGCGCGCAGCGGCCGCCTTCGATAGACGCCCAAGGCCGCACCGGCCGCCGCACGGCGGGCGAGCGCATCGGCGTCGGTGAGCAGAACACCCTTGCCCTGCAACGTGATCCAGCCACTGGAAGCGAAATCGCGCATTGCCTTGTTGACCGACACGCGGTCGGCGCCGACAAGTTGAGCCATCTCGTCCTGGCTCAGCTCGTGCGCGACCCGCAGCCCATCGCGCTCGCGGGTTCCGAAGCGCCCGGCCAAGAGCAACAGTTGGCGCGCCACGCGGGTGGCTACATCGCTGGAGATCAGTTCGACGAGTTGGTCCTCGGTGTGTTGCAGCCGCTGGTTCAGTGCCTGCAGCAGTTGCTCGGCGATCACCGGCCGGTGGGCTATCCAGGCGCGCAACGTGGCACGATCCACCCACACCGCGCGAACGTCGGTGATCGCCGTCGCGGTGCAGGATCGCGGACCGGGATCGAACACCGCCAGCTCGCCGAAGACGTCGGTCGGACCCATGATCGCTCGGAGATTCTCGCGGCCGCCGGGGCCCCTCAGGCCGATTTTGACCTTGCCAGTGACGACGATGTACACCCGATCACCCGGGTCCCCCTGCGAGAAAATCACCTGTCCCGCCGGGAATTCGATGGTATGCAGTTGCTTGATCATCGCCGACGCGGTCTCGGGTTCGACGTGGCGTAATATTCCGGCCTCGCTGAGAAGCTGCGTCAGGATCCGGTCCACATCGCTCACGCAAGCCCTCCTCGTCGGTGTCCACCGGTCGCCGGCCCGGTGAGGAAAACCAGGCGGAAATTGCCGATCTGGATCTCGTCGCCGTTGGCCAGCACCGCCGAATCGACGGCTTCGCGGTTGAGATAGGTGCTGTTCAGGCTGCCGAGGTCAACGAGGCGGAATTGGCCGTTCTCCCTGCGGAACTCGGCGTGCCTGCGGCTGACTGTGATGTCGTCGAGGAAGATGTCGCTGGCCGGATGCCGTCCGGCCGACATGATGGGCTGCAGCAAGAGAAACTGCGACCCGGCATTGGGGCCCTGTTTCACGATGAGCATGCCCGAGCCCTTTCCCATCGTTGCCATATCCTCGACCGCTGCGTCGGCGACGGCAGTTGCCGTGTCGAACTCGTCGCGCAGGTTCACGCGCAGGGCGGGGCCGATGTCGGCGGTGCTTTGGTCGGGCGCTGGCGTGGACACCGTCGTGGTCACGCCGCCCGGGGAAGATCCGGCGCTGCGGTCGCCGCGTGCGATGCCGGCCGGCCGGGCGCCGGGGCCCAGCCGATGTAGGTCAGATACAGCCCGACGAGGGCGAAGACGATGCAGAGCGAAATCCACCAGCCCTGCGCGCCGATCATGCTGTTGGCCACGGCGACGAAGGCCTTGGGAAAGGCCACCAGGAGCAGCCCGCGCAGCACGATGAGCCAGCCCAGCGAAGACACCACAATCGCCGCGGCGCCGTTCCAGTACTGATGCGCGGCGATCATGATCAGCCCGAACAACAGGATGAAGGCGCCGCTGACAAACGCCGACATCGAATTCGCTTCGAACTGCGACAGCAGTGCCTGCATGTCCGAAGCGCGGGCCACCGCCGTGACGTCGACAATGACGAGGAAAGGACCGAGGACGCGCGCGAAAAAGCGCGTTCTTGCCAAAGACTCTGCTGAAGCGTTCATCGGCGTGCCTTTCATCCGACGCCCGTCGTTACCCGACACCTGTATCGGACCATTTGACCGAACGGTCGAGATAGGGACCGAAGTCCCGTACGTCCGGGGGCGTTCGTCCTCGCAGGCCAACGGTGACCTATGGCCCTCGCTCATCCGGTCCGCCACGGCGCATGATCGGCTTATCAGTCAACGAGGGAGTCGATGATGAAGGCCGACGTAGGTGACTGGCTCGTGATCAAGGGGACCACGACCGAGTTAGCCGATCAGCGCGGGTTGATCACCGAGGTTCGCGGCGCCGACGGCGCGCCGCCATATGTGGTGCGCTGGCTCGCCAGCGGCCATGTCGCCACGGTGTTTCCGGGATCGGACGCGCTCGTCGTCCCCGCGGCCGCGCAGTGACCTTGCCCGAACGGGTTATACCGGCACCAAGAATTCGGACGTGTAGAACTCGGCGGGGTTTTGTGAGCTTGGGTTTGCGCGCTCGATAATCACCCAGACGCCCGTCGTACCTTGGCGAATGCTGTCTTGGACGGTCACCGTTGCATTGCCGGCCCCGTCGGTGTCCATTCCGGTAAAGGCGGTGCCGGGCGCCCCGGGGCCACATGTCGCCGACGACGGACGGGGTTCCTGGATAAGACCGACGTCGTAATGGGTGCCCGGCTCGTTGGGGATCGCCACGTGCACCTGCGCGACCGCTCTCGATCCGGAGGTGCTGATGAGCGCCGAACCGGTGCCCTCGGGCGGCCGGGGGATCCACGCCGCCTCGGTGACCTTGCTGAAATCGCAGCGCCGCTCGTCACTGTCCATCACGACGGTGGTGCCTCCTTGGGCGGCCGCGACGGCGATTTCCAAGGTTGCCGCCGGGGAGATCACCACGGCGATGGCCGCGGCGGAGGTACCTAAACGGGTCAGCATGTGCATCGGGCCACCTTTTAACGCGTGTGTTAGTTACCCCACGAGGGAAATAGGTAGTGACCCGCAATCGGAGAAATTAAACATTCGGCGCGCAATTACTCGAGCGTTAATTTCAGGAGTTATTCGACGAATGAAAAATTAATGGCGTACGGATTTAAAACCCGTTGCAATACAAGTGTTTCCGCGTTAGCTAGGGCTTGATTCGAATCTCGCCGGGTGACCACAACCCGCTGCGGGTGGCGGTGCCCAGATCGAGCTGGGCGGGATGGGCATCGGCGATCGTCTCGAACTTGCGCAGTGAGCCCCAGTCGCGGCCCCAGTCGCGGGACAGGTAGGTGGACATCACGTGCGCGCGCAGCAGCAGGTCGGTGATGCCCAGCAGGCCGCCGTTGACGCCGTCCTCCCAGGTGTCGGTGTCCTGCTTCTTGGCGTTGTAATCCGGCGTGATGCGGAACTTCGGGATCTCGGTGACGCCGTTGGCGTGCAGCATCGGCTTCTGGCACGGGAACGCCAGCCCGACCGCCCAGTCCAGCAACACCGGCTGTGACGAGCCGACGTACTCCTGCAGCGAGCGCAGCTCCGGCACCCGCGGCGGGGTCACCGCGATCCAGTCGTCCGGCGTCAGGGACAGGTCCTCGGCCACCACCCGGACCGCGACCGCGTCCGCGGGCATCTTGTCGCGGGCGAAGCGCAGGTTGCGCCACGCCTTCGGCTGTTCCCCGTTCAGGTCGTAGGGCACCAGCCGCCCGGCGGGCTGCACGTCGCCGCCGGGGCCGGGCCGGGCGTACTCGAGCACGACGGTCTGTCCGCTGGTGTGCCCGTGCAGCACGCTGTTGCCGGCGATCGTGCCCGCGGCGGTCACCACCAGCAGGGGATGCCCGTCGTCGGGCTTCGGCAGCTGATACCAGGCCGAGGTGAGCCGGCTCTGCTGTTGGGCTCCGGTGGTGTAGCTGCCGGCCAGCGGAACCTGGTCCGGGTTGAGGCCGTAGGGCAGCGGCACGAGGGATCCGTTGATGCCCGGCGCCTTGAGCTTGGTCGGTGCGCGCCAGTCGTAGGCGTACCAGTCGTAGTCGGTGCCGGGCTGTGGCACCGACGTCTCCTGAACCGCCTCCGCAACGGTGTGGTCCGGTACGCCGTTGGGGGTGAACCCGACCGGGTTGTCTCCCCCCAACGGACCCAACGGACCGTAATTGCCGGGCAGGGGCGCCATGAAGCCGGCGTTGCTGTCGGGTTCGACGAGCACGTCGTCGGCCAGTGCGCAGCCCCCGGTGAATTCACGCAAGTTGTCCCAGCCGTTGGAGTAGGTCGGGTACTGACGCACGACTCCGGCGACCATCGACGCGACGAACACGACCGCCATGAATCCGGCCGCGATGGGTACCGGCGCGGCGGTGACGGCGCGCGCCAGCCGGCCCTCGCCGTGCCCGCGCGATGCGAAATGCAACCAGAACGCCCAGACCGCCGCGATCGCGAAGAGCACGAAAAACACTGTGCTGACGCTGATTCCGGCAAACCGAGGCATGACGTTGTTGAACGGGATGCCGTAACTGGAGACATACCACCAGCCGTTGGTGGTGGCGAAGCACAGCGCCAGCACGAACAGCACCGCCGCCGCGAACGCCATCCGGTTTCGCGACCAGCGCAGCACCTCATGCGACACCAGCACGGTGGTCAGCGCGGCCATCGCCGCGCCCACCGCGGCGAACAGCCCGAAGTGGTGCACCCACTTGGTGGGGGTGAACATCAGGAAGAACATGGTGCCGAAGATGACGCCCATCAGCCGCCACGCCGGGCCGCGTGCCACGCCGGGGATTCGCTTGCGCCGCAACATGATGAACACCGCGGTGAACAGGCACAGCGCGGTGATCAGGAAGCCGAAGCGGCGCGACAGCGAACCGTCGACGGTGGGCAAGATGAGGTAGTAGTAACGCAGGTTCTCGGTGTACCAGGCCTGGCTGGGGCCGATCGCGGTGCGAATCCTGGTGGCCTCCAACACCGTTGACAGCGTCTGGTCGGCGAACACCACGGTGAGGATGACGGTCCCGGCCGCCAGCATGGGGGCCACCAGCGGCCAGGTGCCGACCAGGCGATGCCTGCGCACCAGGATCCGCAGGATGGGGCGGCCACCGGCGATCAGGGCGGCCACCGCGATCAGGCCGGTGGGCTGCACCCCCAGGGTGAATGCCGCCGTGATCACCGCCAGCGCCGCGGGCGTCAGGCGGGAGGCGCACATGGAACGCTCGATCAGCACGTAGGTGATCAGCGCGCCCACCGCGATGATCGGCTCGGGACGCAGGCCGTTGTTGAACGGCATCCACGCGGTGAGCAGGACCATGCCGGCCGCCCAGTTGGCGGCGGTGCTGCCGGTGACCGCGGGCCCCAGCCGCGGCAACACCTCACGCGACAGCAGCAGCCAGCAGACCAGCCCGGCGACCAGGTCGGGCAGCCGCATCCACAGGCTGCCGTCGCTGACGTGGGTCATCAGCGCCAGCAGGTTGTAGTACCAGCCGAACGGGTCCTCGGGGCTGCCGAACCAGCGGAAGTAGTTGGACATGTAGCCGGCGTGGTCTGCGACCCGGGCCATGCCGAGGATGTAGCCGTCGTCGGAGGAGTTCGCGCCGATCAGGTGCCACAGCAGGAAGCCGAATATCACCGTGGCGTCGACGAGGGTGAACTTGCGCCAGCGCGTCGGAATCAACCGGTGCATCCGGCGGCCGTCGAGCTGGTCGAGGCGCCACAGGGCGACCAGCGCGACGATGGTCGACACGATCGCCAGCACCATCGCCGCCAGCTTCAGCGTCGTCGGGGTGGTGGAGAACCGGGTGTCGATGGTCGCCGAAAGCCGTAGGCCGTCCGGCGCCGGACCCGTCAGGTCCGTGAACACCCCGACGATCTGCGGGCGCAGGTTGGGATCGGGGAAACCGCCGCGCTGGGGTTTGCCCGCGGGATCGGTCAATCCGACGAAGGTCGCGAAGGTCCCGGCGCTCGTGGAGGTGATCTCGATGCGCTGGCATTGCGGCGAGGCCGCCTGCTCCCGGGGGACGCTGGCGATGACCACGTTGCGGTCGGTGACGTCGACGCGCTGGCTGCTGGCCACGACGAACAACGCGTTGAGCGCGGCGTCCTTGCCCTTCTTGGGTGCCGTGCTCAGCACCACCCCGCCGTTGGGCGGCAGGCCGCGCACCACCGAGCACGGCACCGTCGCCGTCACGTCGACCGGCGTCAGCGAAATCAACGGCGCCGTAACGCTGTTCAACTGACCGTTCTGCGGCCAGTTCAGCGTCGCGGTGGTCTGCACGACCGGCAGCAGCGGCGTGGCGACCGACAGGACGAAACCGATCAGCCCGGCGATCGTCGCGACCCAGCGCGTCACCCGCACATCGCGACGGGCGTTCGGCTGCGCGGTGGCCGCGCGGGGTTCGTCGATGACGCTCATGGCAGCGCCCTGATCGGTCCCGGCCGGGCCCAGCCGCGCACCGTGGTCACACCCTGCTCGACGGCGGCATCCGGCGCCTGATCGGGCGGCACCAGCGGGTAGTACCGCTCGACCGATCCCCAGTCCCGATACCAGTCCCCGCTCAGATAGGTCGCGACCGTCGAGGTGCGCAGCATCGCCTGGGTGATCAGGAACGGGCCGCCGGTCTCGCTGGCCTCCCACCCGTTCGACGACGACGCCGTCTGCTTGTGATCGGGCAGGAGGCGGTATTGCGGAAGTTCGGCGACGCCAAGGTGTTCGGAGAAGGGCCGCTGGCAGGGGAAGTTCGCGGCGGTCGCGATGTCCATCAGCACCGGGGTCTGCGGCCCGATCAGCCGCTGCAGGGTCTGCAGCACGGGGACGCGCGGCGGGGTGAACGCGAACCACTGCTCGGAACTCAGATTCGGGTCGTAGGCGACGATGCGTGCCACGTTAGCCTCCGGCGGCGCCCAGGCCAGCGGGAACCGCAGGTTGCGCCACGCCGGCTCCGGCCCGATGTCGATCGGCTGCACCTCCGCGAGCGGCTGGGTGGTGCCGTCGGGGCGCGCGACCCCCCACTGCAGTTTCAGCGACTGCCCGTAGGTGAAGGTGCCGTCCTCTTTGTACGACCAGATCGCACCGGCGGCGGACACCACGACCAGCGGCCGGTCGCCGGTACGGGGCGGCAATTGGTACCAGGCCGAGGTGGCGGTGGCGGCCAGGGAGTTCTCGCCGTAGCTGCCCATCACCGGCGTGCGCGCGGGATCCAGGCCGAACGGCAGCGCCGCGTGCGAGCCGTTCACGCCGACGGGGCCCTTCCCGCCCGCCGTGCCCGCGGAGTCACTCATGGCGGCATTGGGCTTGTTGGGTGACGCGTCGGAATTCACCACCCCCGGTTTGGTGACCACCGGGTTGGACCTGAGGTCGTCGCCCACCCCCTCGGGTTTGAAGCCGACGGGGTTGGTTCCCCCCAGCGGGCCGGCGGGCCCGAACGGCTGCCCCGGAACCGGTTGCAGCAGACCGGCATTGGGGTCGGGCTCGGCCAGCACGTCGTCCGCCATGGCGCAGCTGGCGGGCGACAGTCCCGATGCGAGCGCCGCGACGTTGGCCTTGGCCGTCGTGTACAGCGGATAGCGGACGACCGCGCCCTTGGCCAGCGAGCCCACCTCGCCGAGGACCATGATCGAGGCGACCACCAGCAACGGGGTGGACGCCAGCACGCGGTTGCGCCGGTTGTCCTTGACCTCGGTGTGCCCGGCGTAGTCCATCCGGAAGTGCTGCCAGGCGGCCAGCAGCCCGGTCAGGATCGACAACGTCAGGAACATCGACGTCACCGGGTGGCTGGCGATGACCGGCTGGATGTCGTACCAGGGCACCCCGTAGTTGCCGACGTAGAACCAGCCGTTGACCCCGGAAGTCGCCCACGCCAGCACGAACAGCAGCGCGGTCACGTACAGCGTGAGGTTGCGGCGGCTGTGCAGGCCGATCCGGGCGAAGGCGAACGCGGTGACCGCGCCGAGGGCACCGGCCAGCCCGGCGAATGCGCCGAACTGCACGGCCCACTTCGTCGGGGTGAACGTCAGCAGCAGCAGGCCGACCGCGGTGGTGCCGATCAACCGCCACGCCGGCCCGCTGGCCAGCCCGGGGACCCCGCCGCGCCGCAGCAGCACCACCAGCATGCCGAACATGCACAGGAACAGCACCAGCACCGCGAACCGCCGCGACATGGATCCGTCCGGGTTGGACTCCACCGTGAGGAAGTAGTAGCGCAGCCAATCCTGATACCAGGCGATCGTCGGGCCGACCTTGTACTTGATGCGCGCCGACTCGGCGACGGTGGCCAGCGTCTCGCTGCGGAACACCACGACAGTGATCAGCGACAGGGCGGCGGCCAGCACGAGCAGCGGGGCGAGCAGCCCGTCGGTGTCCCGGCGCCGCCGGATCGCCCGTGCGATGGCCCGCGACCCCGTCAGCAGCGCGGCGACGGCGATCAGGCCCTGCGGCGCCAGCGTCGCGGTCAGCATCGCGACGATGATCGCGACGGCCGCCGGGGCCAGCCGCCCCAGCGCGATCGCGCGTTCCACCAGCATCCAGGTCAGCATCACGCCCAGCGCGATCAGCGGCTCGGGCCGCAGCCCGTTGTTGAACGGCAGCCACGCGGCCAGGAACACCGCGCCCGCGGTCAACACCGCCACCCGGTTGGCCGCCAGGCCGCCCCTGCCGGGTCCCAACCGCCGCAGCACCCAATGGCCGATGATCAGCCAGCAGGCGATCCCGGCGAGCGTCGCCGGCAGCCGCATCCACACGCCGGCGGTGCTGACCGACGCCAGCTTGGCCAGGACCGCGAGGTACCAGTCGAACGGCGCGTCGGTTGTCCCGAAGTAGCGGTAGTAGTCGGCCACGTAGCCGGCTTTGGGGGCGACCCGGGCGATGGTCAGGTTGTAGCCGTCGTCCGATGAGGTGGCGCCGATGACGTGCCAGAGCAGCAGCGTTCCGATCACGCCGCCGTCGGCGAGCCACGTCGCGGCGCCGACGCGCCGCAGCCGCGTGAGCAGGGAACGCCAGTCGAGCAGGAGGTTGCCGCCGCGGCTGCGCCGATCCAGCGCCGCCATCGCGGCGATGGCGACGAGGACCGCCAGGGTGCCCACGGCCATCACGAGCGTCTTCAGCGCGGTGGGCGCCGTGATGAACCGGGTGTCGACGTCCACGCGGGCCGAGAGTCCCGACTGCGCGGGCACTTTCAGGTCGGTGAAGATCCCGCCGACCTGTGGCTTCTTCTCCGACGGCAAGGTGCCGGAGGCTCCGGGGATGCCGACGAAGTCCGCGCCCGCCGCACCGGCGTCGGCCCAGAGGTGCAGGACGCTGCAGGCGCCGGCCGCGACCGCCGAGCGCTGCGCCACCGCGGCCACGGTGTCGCGGAACGCGACGACGATCACGTCCTTGTCGGCCCGCACGAACAGCCCGTTCTTGCCGGTGTCCACCCCGCCTGTCGGCAGGGTCGACACCACGAGGCCGCCGGCCGGGGGCAAGGTGGCCATCGCCGGGCACGGAATCGAGATGTCCAACGCGCGCGGCGCCCCGGACACCAGCGGGGCGGTGACCTGGGTGACGTGCCCGTCCGTGCTGCCCTGGGGCCACAGGACGGTCGCGGTCGTCTGCTTCACCGGGAGCACGGGAACGATGACGCACAACAGCAAGCCGATGAGTCCCGCGACGACGGCGATCGACCGTGGGATGCGCGGCGATCGCTCATTACGGTCGTGGGGCACGAGGCTCGATGGTAAGGGACGCGGCTTTGTCTCTGGAGGACGCGGGGCCGCCGTCACGGCCCGGTGATTTGCCGCGCCCCTTCCACGAAATAAACTCTCGTGTCAAGAACGGCCCCGATCACCCAGGAGGCTGGCGGCGCGATGACGAGTGCAGGTCTCGGGTTCGGTGCCTTGGGGCCGTTGCTGATGACCAGCCATGGGGTCCGGGTCCCGGTCGGCGCGCCGAAGCAGCGGGCGGTGCTCGCCATGCTCCTGATCAACCGCAACCGGCCGGTATCCGTCGACTCGTTGATCAATGCGGTGTGGGACGAGGACCCGGTGCCCGCCGCGCGCACCAGCATCCAGGCCCACGTCTCCAACCTGCGTCGGCTGCTGCGCAGCGCCGGCGTCGACCCCTACGAGGTGCTGGCGAGCGCGCCGCCCGGATACCAACTCAGCGTGGCCGACGCCGACTGCGACCTGGGTCGCTTCACCGCCGCGAAGGTCGCGGGAAACCAGGCCGCCGCCGCGGGACGCTTCGACGAGGCCAGCCGGCAGTTCTCGGCAGCGCTGGGCGAATGGCGCGGGCCGGTGCTCGACGACCTGCGCGACTTCGCCTTCGTCGACGCCTTCGCCACCGCGCTCATGGAAGAAAAGGTGGCCGCCCACACCGCGCGTGCCGAGGCCGAGATCGCGTGCGGGCGCGCCGGCGAGGTGATCGGCGAGCTCGAGGCGCTCACCGCCGAGCATCCGTACCGCGAACCGCTGTGGGCGCAACTCATCACCGCCTATTACGTCACCGAGCGTCAGTCCGACGCGCTCGGCGCCTATCGGCGGCTCAAGACGGCCCTGGCCGAGGGGCTCGGCATCGACCCGGGCCGCACCGTCAGCGCCCTGCACGAGCGAATCCTGCGCCAGGAACCGTTGGGTCTGAAACGGGCCGACCTGACCACGCACAAGCGCGACGTCTATCGGCAGGAGCCGTCCACCGCTGGGATCCGGCTGGCCGAGTCGGTGCTCGCCGGGCTGCGCGACCAGACCGGGCGGCTCCACCCGCTCACGGGGGCGATCACCCGGATCGGGCGCTTCACCGACAACGACGTCGTTCTGGACGACACCGACGTCAGCCGCCACCACGCCGTCATCACCGACACCGGAACCGGGTTCATGATGACCGACCTGCGGTCCACCAACGGGGTGGAGGTGGGAGGCCAGCGCATTCGCGGCAGCGCCGCCCTGGCCGACGGCGACCGCATCCGCATCGGCGGCCACGAGTTCACCTTCGAAATCCGCCCGGGCTGAGGCTATTTCGAAATCCGCTGGGCCAGCGTGGGCAGCCCCGGCCCGTCGAGGTCCGCCAGCGCCACCGGCCGGCCCGACATCGCCATCAGCAGCGCCTCGCCCGGGCCGGTGACCTCGGGCCCCCGGCCGTGCGTCCAGTCGATGTCGTTGGCGCGCAGGCGAAGTCCCCTGATCCGGCGCCCGGCGCCGAGCCTCGGGTTGCCCGGCACCAGGCCCAGCACCCGCAGCAGCCGGTCCTCGGGGACGGCGCGCGGCCGGCCGAGCGAACGCCGGATGTCCTGGTGGTGGATGGTGCCGTCGACGAGCGCGATCATGCCGCCGAAGCCCGCGGTCAGCCCCTTCGGCGTGAGGTGGTCCCGCAGAAAATCCAGCAGCTGTTGCGGGCTCAGCGCGGCGAACTCGTCGACTCCCACCTGGTTGGCCCGCACCACCCAGCCCTTTGCGAACCGCCTCAGCAGCCCCGCGGCGCCCAGTTCCTCGTAGCTGATCACATGCGCCACAACGTCTTTGATGGTCCACTTCTCGCACAGGGTGGGTGTCGCCCAGTCCTGCGGGCTCAGCGTGGCCAGGAAGTCGGCGAGGTCAGTCCGCTCGGCGCGCGCCATCGTCATCAGGGTCGCGGTCATGGGCGCGCCTCGGCGCTGAGCAGGCGCGCGTAGCGGTCGAGATACAGCGGCCAGCCGGCGTCCCCGTCGACGCCGTCGGCGACCGACTCCCAGCCCGGGCCGTGCCGGTCCAGATGGCGGTGTTCGAGCTCGACGCGGGTGCGGTCGGCGGACTCGGCGGTGAAGCGCACGTCGACCTCGCTTGCCTTGGCCGGATCCGCTTCCACCTGCCAGGTCGGGCCGATGTCCCACGTGAACATCACGCGGTGGGGCGGCTCATAGACCAACACGCGCGCCCACCGGCATTCGCTGCCGTCGACGCCTCGGTCGTAGATGTGCCCGCCCACCCGCGGCTCGAACACGGTCTCGGCGATGGGGACGGCGAGCAGGTTGTGCTCGCGCGGCTTGAAGTCGCCGAAGCGCTCGGTGAAGACGGCGAACGCGCGCTCGATCGGGGCGTTGACGACGACGTGGTGGGTGACGTTCGGTGTTCGCGTCATGACGGTTCTCCCTCCATCTCCTCGACGGTTTTCGCATAGGCGGCCAGCGCCTGGGCCCAGAAGCGGTCGAGCTCGGCACGCAACGCCTCGAGGCCGGTCGGGTCGAGCTGATAGACGCGCCGCGTGCCGGCGGCGCGGTCGCTGACCAGGCGGGCGGACTTGAGGACCTTGAGGTGCTGCGAGACCGCTGGCCTGCTGACGGGCAGGTCGCGGGCCAGCTCACCGACCGCCGCCGGGCCCTGCGCCAGACGCTCCACGATCGAGCGCCGCGTCCCGTCGGCCAGCGCCTGCCATGCGTCACCGACCATTTGGTAAGTGGCCACGAACCGTAAGTCTAGGCTTACGAATGGGTCGGATCAAGGGGCGAGGCGCCGCAAGAATTTCGCAACCGGCCCGCGCGACACTTTCGCTGTCTTCAGCCGCCGAGGCAGAGGAGGAAGAGGATGACCGTCCCTCGCAGCCTGAGGCGAATCGCCGCCGGGGCCCTCATATCGGTCAGTTTCGCGGTTGCCGCCTTGGGGTTGGCGGCGGGCACCGCCCAGGCCAAGCCCCGGGGCCCGTATCAATGGTGCCCGGGGCAACACCTCCCGGAGACCGACGTGGTGTGGGATATGACCGTCTGCCACACCTGGTACTGGGTCGACTACGGATTCCAGGCCAATCGCGGTCACTTTGTGTACGAGGGCGATACCCCGCCGCCGGACCTGGGCTGCATCCCCGGGCTGTGTTTACCCGGCCTTTGACGCTAGGTGCGGCGCAGCGGGCCCGGGTTCCACAGGCCGCTGCGGGTCGCGATCCCCAGCTGCAGCTCGGCGGGCTGGGCGTTGGGGTAGTACGGCGTCAACCGTTGCAGCGAGCCCCAATCGCGGGACCAGTCGTCCTTCAGGTACGTGGCGATCGTGGTCGCCTTCGCCAGTAACTCGGTGACCCCCAACGGGCCGCCACCGTTGTTGTCCATCACCGGCGAGTTCGCCTCGGCGCCGAATCGGTCCGGCAGGATGCGCCACTTCGGTGTCTCGTCGACCCCGTTTTGATGGCCGAACGGTCGCTGGCAGGGGAAGGCCAGGCCGACGAGCCAGTCCAGGAACACCGGGTCCCGGGACCCCACCACGTCCTGCAGCGTGCGCAGCTGCGGAATCCGCGGGGGCGTCAGCGCGATCCAGTGTTGCGGCGCCAGGTCTTCGTCGTCGGCGACCAAGCGGATTTGGGTGGCGTTGCCGGGGATGGCGGACAGCGCCAGTCGCAGGTTGCGCCAGGCGGGGGACGCCCCGACGTCGGCCAGTTGGAACGACCCGCCGGGGTGTCCGGTGGCCGCCTGGTCGTCGGTGGCCCACTGCACCTGGACCTCGCGGGGGTCGAAGCGGCCGGCCGCGCTGACCACCAGCAGCGGTCCCGCCTTGTCGCGGGCCGGCAGTCGGTACCAGCCCGACCGCAGGTGGGCGGGCAACTGGATGCCCGAGCGCCAGCTGCCGAGCACCGGCGTGCGCGCCGGGTCGAGGCTGTAGGGCAGCTGGGCCGCCGAGCCGTTGATTCCCGGCGCCGGGGTGGTGCCGCCCTCGGTGCCGGCCTCGGCGCCGGTGATCAGCTTGTCGTCGCCGACGAAGCTGCGGTCACCGGGACGTTCCATCACCGGGTCGGCGCGGACATCGGCGGGAATGCCGTTGGGGGTGAACGCTTCCGACAGGCCCGCGCCCAGGGCGTCGGCGACCGTGGCGCTCACGGGTGCCAGCATCCCGGCGTTGGGGTCCTGCTCCACCAGCACGTCTTCGGCCAGACCGCAGGACTTTCCGGTCAGCGCCTCGAGGTTGGAGCGGCCCACCGTCCACGCGGGGTACTGGTCGGCCATCGCCAGGGTCAGCGACGCCACCTCGAAAACCACCAGTATCCACGTCGCAATTGCCAACGGGGACTGGACAATTCCGGCGACTCGCGCGCCCAGCCGGGTTTTGGGCGCGCCGTTGTCGGGATCCACGAAGTGGAACCACGCCGCCAGCAGCAGCACCAGCAGGGTCAGCCCGAGCAGCACGGTGGCGAAGGCGTAATGCCAGGCCGGGAACGAATTCGACCAGGGCACACCGAAATTGGAGACGTACCACCAGCCGTTGACGCTGGCGAACGACAACGCCACCAAGAACAGCACCACGGCGGCGAACACGGTGCGGTTGCGCCGGGACCGCATCGCCAAGGCCGTCACCGCGACCGCGGCGAGCGCGCCCAGTGGCCCCGCGAGGCCGGCGAACACCCCGAAGTGGTGGGTCCATTTGGTCGGCGTGAACATCATCGCGACGAACGAGATGATGGTGATGCCGACGATGCGCCGGCTCGGCCCGGCGGCGGTGCCCGGAATCTTGCCCTTGCGCAACGACATTGCGACGGTTATCCCGAGCGCGAGCACCAGCGCCAGCACCGCGAAGCGGCGGGCGACTGACCCGTCGGGGCTGGCCATGAACAGGCGCTCGTAGCGGAGGTGCTCGTCGAACCAGCTCAGGCTGGGCCCGACGGCGCGCTTGAGAGCGGTGGCCTGGATCTCGCCGGCCAGCGTCTGGTCGCGGAAGATCAGGATCGCGGTGACCGTGACGGCGGCCAGCAGGGGCGCCACCAGTGGTAGCGCGCCGAACAGTTTGGATCTGCGGTGCAGGATCGTCCGCAGCGGGCCGATCGCGACCAGCAGAGCGCCGATCGAGGCGATGCCCGTCGGCCCGGAGAACAGGGTCAGCGCGCCGATGATGCAGGCGATGGCCACGGGCAGCAGCCGGCTGGTGGCCACCGCGCGTTCGACCGAGCACCAGGTCAGCAGGATGCCCAGGGCGATGATCGGCTCGGGGCGCAGGCCGTTGTCGAGCGGCAGCCAGACCGCGAGGAACATGCCCGCCGCCGTCCACGCCGCGGCCCGGTTTCGCTTGACGGCGTCGCCCAGCCGGGGCATCACTTCGCGGCTGATCACCCACCAGCACGTCAGGGCCATCGCCAGGGTGGGCAGGCGCATCCAGATGCTGGTGGTGCTGACGTGGGCCCACACCGCCAGCAGGTCGTAGTACCACCCGAACGGGGCCTCGGGGGTGCCGAACCAGCGGTAGTAGTTGGCCATGTAGCCGGCGTGCTCGGAGACCCGGGCCATGGTCAGGATGTAGCCGTCGTCGGAGGTGTTGGCACCGACGAAATGCCACCATGTCAGCACGGCGATGACGAGGGCGTCCAGACCGCCGACGGACCACCAGCGGGCGGGCAGGAAACGGCGGTGCCGGGTCCCGTCTGCGGTGTCGAGCACGTGCAGGGCGACCAGGGCGAGGGCGGTCAGCACCACCCCGAGGATCATTGCCGCCATCTTCAGCGTGGTGGGGCTACTGCTGTAGCGGGTGTCGACGGTCGCCGAAAAGCTCAGGCCCGGCGGCGCCGGCCCGCTCAGGTCGGTGAAGACGCCGACGATCTGCGGCCGGAAGTCGTAGCCGCTCTTCTCCCCGCGCAGCGGCGCGCCGGGATGTTCGGCGTTGGGCCCCTGCGTCAGGCCGACGAATTCGGCGGTGATCTTCTCGGCGTGGGCGGTGAAGGTCAGCCGCTGGCAGGCCGGGCTGAGCACCTCGCTCAACGGGGCGGTGACCACCGCGACGTTGCGCACCACGAGCACCAGGTAGTCGTTGGCGCGCTGGATGAGCAGGCCGCGGTCGACGGCCTTGGGGGCCTGCTTGGGCACCGTGGACAGCAGCACCGTCTTGCCGGTGTTCTGCGGTCCCGCCAGCCCGGCGGCGGCCTGACACGGCACGGTGACGTTCAGATCGGTGGCGACGTAGCCGATCAGCGGGGCGTCGACGCTGTTGAACGTGCCGTTCTGCGGCCAGTTGAGTTGGGCGGTGGTCTGGTTGACCGGCAGCAGCGGCGTGAGGATCGCCAGCAGGGCGCCGAGCAGGCCGGCGACGGTAGCAACCACCCGAGCGATCCGGTGGTTACCTTCCGCGTCGTCCACGGGGGTAGATGGTAGTTCCAGCCGCTACGCCGTCGGCTTGCGGATGGCCAGCACGAACGGGCCGACGCTGTCGACGGCGAAGCGGGGATCGGCGAACAGCGCCGTCGGCAGATCGACGGTGTACCGCCGAACGTTGGGCTGGTTGGGGTACACGTCCTGCGCCAGCCGCAATGTGTAGTTGCTGTTCGCCCCGCGGCGCATGAGGAAAACCGTCGGCGGGGGCCACGGCGAGGTGTCCAGCGCGTGGATGAACTCGTCGGCGGTCTTGAGCTTGGACCACTTCTCGATCTGGGCGGCGCGCAGGTCGAACTGTGCCAGCGGGTTGGCGTAGTGCGACGTCAGCCCCTGGAACCCCCAGTAGGGGTAGTAAGACAGGAAGCTGTAATCGGCCGTCATCACGACGATCTGGTCGCGCGGCTTGCCGGTCACCTTGAGGATCGCGGCGTCGATGACCGGGTAGAACTTCTCGGAACTCGGGGGTCGCCGGTCGCCGCGTTGGCCGTGGCCGTCGGTGTCCGTGTAGGCGATGGCCAGATCGGGGCGCAGCACGTCGGGGATGTCCTGGCTGAACGCGATCGCCCCGGCCAGCCCGATCGCGGCGGCAACCGGCAGCACCGCGCGGCTCCGCGCGGCCAGTGCCTGGGTGAGCTCCACGAAGCCGAACACCCCGGCGGCGACCAGCAGCACGCTCAACGTCGGCTGCAGCCGGAACGACAGCAGCGTGGTGCGCGCCAGCGTGGTCAGCATCGACAACAGCGACCACAGGTACACGGCGAGCACGCCGATGGCCAGGGCGCCCGCGCGCGCTGAGGTGCCCGCCCGCACCACCAGCCACAGCGTGCCCAGCATGCAGATCGCCCCCAGCAGCGAGAACTGCAGCATCGGGAAGGTCAGTTCGGCGCCGTCGGCCGGCAGGTAGTGAAAGGCGCTGCCGCTGTTGCTGACCGGGCTGCGGGCCGCGCGCAACACGAACGGCAGCCAGGTGGTGCTCGCGATGGCCGCGGCGATGGCGGCGATGAGGGCCAACCGGCGCAGGGGGTCGAGCGCGGCCCTGAAGCCGCCCCGCCGCCAGCGCGTACCGGCCAGCAGCAGCGCCATCAGCGTCACCGCGAACGCGCTGAAGGCCAGCAGCAGTGAGTACCAGGTGGCCGCCCAGCCGAGGAAAAGACCGGCGCCGATCACCGCGGCCCAACCGCCGCGGGCGCCGGCGCGTAGGCCCGACCACGTCAGCACCAGCGCCGGCGGCAACAACACCGTGATCATCGCGGCGTAGGGCTCCGGCGAGCCGTAGGCCAGCGTCACCGCGGCGGTCGCGGTGGTGACGATCAGCGCGTATTCGAAGCGGATCATCCGCCACCACAGCACCAGCGCGACGGCGACCGCGATGGTGATCGACGTGATCGCCCACGGCTTGTACATCTCCCACGCCGGGACGCCGGTCAGCGCCGCGACGCGACCGCCGATCCAGAACCAGCCCGGCGGGTAGAAGGTCGGCAGCCCGAGGTAGGTCATGTCGTGCAGGGCGGGGCTGTCGGCGAGACGGGTCAGGTATTCGGTGCGGAACTGCTGGTCGACGGAGATGCCGAACAGATATAGCTTCGTGGCGCCCAGCGGCATGCCCAGCGTCACGACGGTGAACGCGGACAGGAACACCAGCCCGCCCAGGCGGGCCAGGACGCGACGTCCCCGGCGCCACAGCCAGCCGACCGCGACGAGGCCGGCCAGGCAGCCGACCTGCCCGACGGTGGTCAGCGCGTGCAGCTGGTTCGACGACGGAAACGCCGGCCACTGCACGCCGGCGATCGCGATCAGCGACGGCACCGCCACGACCAGGGCGACCGCCACCCCCGCGGCCATCTGGCCCAGCGTGGCCAGTGCGCTGCGCATGCTCAGATTGGTAGCTTGCGGAAAATGGGCCGCGGGATGTGTCGCAACACCATCATCACGTAACGGAATGCTGCTGGCGCCCAAACCAATTCCTTACCTTGTGCCGCCGCGGTCACCGCGAGGTTGGCGACGTACTCCTTGTCGACGGTGAGCGGCGCCTCCTTGGCGCCGGTCGCCTGCCAGTGCGCGATCGTCGTTGACGTGCGAACCTGGCCGGGCCTGATCACCAGGACGCGAACTCCATACTCGCGCAACGCCTCGGCCAATCCGAGGTAGAAGCCGTCCAGGCCGGCCTTGGTGGAGCCGTACACGAAGTTGGACCGCCGCACCCGCTCGCCGGCCGCGCTGCTCATTGCGATGATCTGGCCGAAGCCCTGGGCGCGCATCTTCTGGCCCAGCAACACGCCCACGGAAACGGCTGCGGTGTAATTGATCTCGGCGGCCAGCACGGCCTTGTGCTGGTCCTGCCACAGCTCCTCGGCGTCCCCGAGTATGCCGAACGCCACGATTGCGACGTCGACATCGCCTCCGGCGAAGGCCTGGTCGATGACCGCCGGATGGGTGTCGCTCTCGGTGCCGTCGAAGTCGATCCACTCGACCGACTTGGCGCCGGCAGCCGTCATCGCGGCGACGGCGCCGGCCTTTCGTGGATGGTCGGGTAAGTCCGCCAACACGATTCGTGCGTGCGCGTTCTGCAGGTAGCGCTCGCAGATGGCCAGACCTATCTCAGAGGTACCCCCGAGCAACAGGATGGTCTGCGGATTTCCCACGGCGTCAAGCACCATCTAGAGCAGCTCCAAGCGTCGGGCCATGTCGGAGGCGAACACCCGAAGGGGATCGACCTTGCGGCGCACGGCGATCCACTCGTCGATGCGCGGATACATGGCGTGGAAGGTTTCGGCGGTGGTGCGCGAATCCTTTGCGGTGTAGACCCGGCCGCCGAATTCCAGCACACGGCGGTCGAGTTCGTTGAGGAACTCGTTGAGGCCCGGCTTGATGGGGAAGTCGACGCACACGTTCCAGCCCGGAATGGGAAAGCTCAGCGGGGCCTGATTGCCCGAGCCGAACAGCTTGAACACATTGAGAAACGAGTAGTGCCCGGACTTTTGGATGTCGCGGATGATGCCCTTGAATTCCTCGACGGCGGTGGTGGGCACGACGAACTGGTACTGGCCGAAACCGGCCGGGCCATAGGCCCGGTTCCATTCGCCCAACATGTCGAGCGGGTGGTAGAACTGCGTCAGGTTCTGGATCTTGCCGCGGTAGCTCCCGGACTTGCGGTACCACAGTTCGCCGATCGGTCCGAACGTGTACTTGTTGGCCAGCCCGTTTGGGAAAACGTCCGGAATCGTAAGCAGTTGCGGCGCATCGAACTTCAGCGGATTCCGCTGAAGCTTCTTAGGAAGCTGATCCAGCCTGGCCAGCGAGCCACGCGAAATCGCCGCGCGGCCCAGTTTCGGCGGCGCGCTGATCGCGTCGAACCACGCGCTGGAATAGGTGTAGTTCGCCTCGCTGCCGTCGCTGTGAAACGCGACGGTTTCGTCGAGGCCGGCGGTGACGTCGCCGTCGGCGATGAAATAGGCGGTCTCCGTCGGCGTCATCTCGACGGTGGCCCGCAGGATGATCCCGGTGAGGCCGTTGCCGCCGACCGTGGCCCAGAACAGCTCGGAGTCCGCGCCGGTGGGAGTGAGGTGGCGGACCTGGCCGTCGGCGGTCAGCAGTTCCATCGACCGCACGTGGTTCCCGAAGCTGCCCGCGCTGTGATGGTTCTTGCCGTGGATGTCGCAGGCGATCGCGCCGCCGATGGTGACCTGGCGGGTGCCGGGCAGCACGGGCACCCACAGGCCGAACGGCAACGCGGCCTTCATCAGCTGGTCGAGGTTGACCCCGGCATCGAGGTCGGCCAGCTTGGTGTCGGCGCTGATCGAGTGAATGGTGTTCAGCTCGGTCATGTCGATCACCAGACCGCCGCCGTTTTGCGCGTTGTCGCCGTAGGAACGGCCCAGCCCGCGCGCGATCACGCCGCGCCCGCCCGCGTCGGCCGTGTTGGCCACGGCTTTGGCGATCTGCTCCGGGTCCGGCGTGGAAAGCACCGTCGCCGCCGACGGCGCGGTACGCCCCCAGCCCGCGAGCCGTTTGGTGGTGAACATCGTCAAAGAGGGTACCGCTTGGCCAGGTCGGTCAGCGGATGCGGAAGATAACGGCTCGCTGCACGAAGAAGTTGATCACCGTCGCGGTGCCCTGTGCGATCACGAACGCGACGGGGATGGCCCAGGCCCGGTAGTGCAGAAGCGCGAGGCTGAGGTGGTTGAGGCCGACCTGCACCGAGAAGGTGATGGCGTAGAGGATCATGACCGCGACGAAGCGCGCGGTGCTTGGCGCCGCCTGAAAGGTCCATCGACGGTTGATCAGGTAGGCGGTGATGGTGCCGACGATGAAACTGGTTGCCTTGGACAGGTCGACCTGCAGGCCCACCACCTTGTAGAGCACCAGGTAGAGGCTGAAGTCGACGGTCCCAGCCAGACCGCCGGCGACGACGAAACGCATCACCTGTGTCCTCAGACCCAGGTGTGGACGCGCGGAAGCGGCGCCAGGTTCTGGGGGGATCATTGCGGCGAGTCTATCGGGGCCGGCGCCGACGACGGTGAGTTAGCGGGGCAACTTCACCGAGATGAGCTCGACCTGGTTTTCGCCCTGCGGCGTCGTGTAGGTCACCGTGTCGCCCGCCTTGTGCCCGGCGAGGGCCTGCCCCAAGGGGCTGCGGACGGTCAGGGTCTCGGCCTCGCGGCCGATGGGGGTCTCTTCGACGATGGAGATCACGTGCATGGTGACGACCTCCCCGTCGGGGAATCGCAGCGTCACCTCGGTCCCGCCGGGCAGCGCTTCCGAGTCGTCCGACGGCGTCGGCCCGCTGCGCAGGCGCCGGTCCAGCTCGTTGATCCGCTCGGCGAGGACGACAAGCTCGTCCGCGCGTTGTATCGCCTCGGCCGCGTCGCCATGGTCACCGACCATGCCGCGGTCGTTTTTGACCTCGACCTCGAGGCGATCGCGCCGCTGCTTGAGCCGGTCCAGCTCCGCGGCGAGGGTTTCCCGTGCCACGTCCACCGCCGACTTGGCTTTTTTGCTGCTCACGCGAGCCGATCCCCTCTGCCATCGCTTGCTGACCTGTAGCGCTACAGTGTTGCACCACCACCAGGCAGCCGCCACCTTACGCGCGCGCAAACTCGTTGTTTGACACATACCCAGTAGGGCGCGAATCTACCCACGGTTTGCTGGCGGGCTCTCGAATCGGGTTCGCCCGCTACGCCCAGCCTGCGGCCGTCACCGGACCCGCGGTGAGGGTGACCACGTTGTTGCGGCTTTCGCGCGCCTCGATCCGAGACACCCACACCCGGCCGCCGGTCGCCAGCGCCACGATGCGTTCGGCGGTCTCGAAGGCCCAGGCCGCCGAGCCCTCCATGCCGGTGTTCTCCATGATCCGCAGGTCGATGACGCCACGCTCGGCGAGCAGTTCGAACAGGTCGCGCTGCGGGTCGTCCTCCGCGATCAGCGTGGTGTGGTCGAACTGGTAGCGCAGTGCGGAGCGCACCTCACCGACGGCGCCGCCGTCCACCACCAGGCCGGTGCCGAGTTCGGTTTCGGCGCAGGCGAACTCGACCTCGAACGCGCGCTCGTAGCCGTGCAGAAAGAACCGCTTCCCCGGATTGGCCCACGAGCGATGGCAGCACGGAAGTTCCTCGAAGAGCTTGCGCATGTGGAAACGCGCGGTGCGGCCGCTCGGGGGGTCGGCGCGGTGCATGGTCGCGACGTACACGTCATCGTCGAAAGCAATGTGACTCATGGGTGCAGCGTCGGGTCGGCGCCTTAATGGATCCTTGAAAGATCCTTGGCACCGCTAGAAGGGTGGTGGCTCGTAGCTGGCGGCGATACGCTCGGCGCGTCGAGCCGCCTCCGCGGCGATGCGCACTTCGTTCCTGCCGCGCTCCCACCTGATCCGTGCCGCTTGCTCCTGGGCGCGGGTTTGCCGACGGGCCGGCATCATGAGCCCGCGGCCTTCAGGAGGCGGGTGCGGGTCAGCCGGGAGCACCAGCGCTCCGGTCGGGACGGCTAACGCTGGAAAGAGCAGGCTCCCACCGGATTTGGTGACATACTCATGCCCCGTCGGCGAGGTCCACACCACAGTGCCGTCGGGCTCCTGCCGGTCCCGCCACTGGACATAGAAGGTCTTGAGCAGATGGTGGTAGCGGCAGAGCAGTTTCAGATTGGACGGGTGGGTGGGGCCCAGCGGAAACGGCACCGTGTGGTCGATGTCGCAGACTTCGGCCGGCTCGTCGCAACCGGGGAAGCGGCAGGTCAAATCCCGGAATCGGACAAACTCGGCCAACGCCGCCGACGGCCGGTACCCCGACTCCGCCTTGGCCGGCGGGAGCCACAGCGGCTTGACCTTGGCGAGCCCGGCCACCTCGCGCACCAGCTCGGCCGGCAGCGGCCCGAAACCGGACAGGTACCCGGGAGCCTGCGACTTGCCGTCGACCGCGGCCTGCTCGGCGAGCACGTGAACGACGACATTCGTGGTCGCAGGACGCGGCACCGCGGCGCAATCCGGCCCGCCACACTGGCAGCCCAGCGCCTCGGCACCGAAGGCCAGCGCCCCCAGGGCATCAGCGAGACGTTGGGCTTTGGTGCGCGGATCGTCGCGGCAGACCGTGGCCGCCAGCGCGTCGAGCCTGTGCTCGAGCGCAGCCCCGTCGGTGGCGTGGAGCTGGGCCCACACCCCGGCCAACCCCGCATCGGTGGACGCGATCTGGACGTAGCGGTTCTCGTTGCGCGGACCGGGCACTCGCACGCCGGCGGGGTCAAAGCGCGCCACCCACATGTCGATGCGCTCGGCGGCCTTGGGTCCGGACAGGCGCATCCACTTCGGGGCGTGGCGGGCCACCGCGGCGTCGACCTTGGCGATCAACTCCGCATCGTCGACCACCTCGGTGCGCGTCACCAGGGCCGCTACCAGCCGGAAATCGATATCGCCGCGCGCAAACACCTCCGCCACCCGGGGCAGCCGCTCACGCAGGGCGATCGCATGCCGCAGCCGCCCGTGGGCGCGACCACGGCTGATCCGCAGCGCCGCGGCGACCTCGGCCACCACGTTCTCGTGTCCGTCGACGGCCCAGCTGAACCGTTCGGCGTCGTCGTCGGGCGCCCGTCGCGCGTACAACTCACCGATGGCCGCCAACTCCCGGGCACACGCCACGTTCTGCGCGCGCCCCGCGTCGGAGATCGCCTCCACCACCCCGGCGTCGGCCATAGTATCGAACATATGTTCGAGTATATGCGCGGCCACCGACGGGGTTAGGGACCCGGATCCCCCTCGATGATCTCCGGGGCGACTTGCCGGTTTGCTCCGCCGTTACTCACCCAGGGCTGGGATTGCGGGCTCATGATCCCGATCATGAAGTGGTGGCAAGCGCCCATGTCCCAATCCGGCGTCCCACCGCTGGGCTGCGGGAAAGGCATTCCGGGACACCAGACATAGCTGCAGGCGTGGTAGTTGCAGATCGCTATCGGATAGGTGAATGCGTTGGCCGTCCCCGCGGTGAATCCGAGGGCCGCGAGGGCGGTGGCACCCGACAGCAGCGTGCCGGCGAGTGCCCGCTTGATGAGGTGAGCTTTGGTGTTCATGCCCCGATTCCTATCTATCTGCCAGGCCTACCAATCCCAACAATGCGGCGTCGGCCACACGCTAAACCCAGTACGGCACCCGGGCGCGGTATTGCCGCATCGCGAACGCGGCCAGCAGCCAGCCGACGGCCGTGAGCACCAAGACCACCACCCAGTGCCGCAGTTCCTGGTGGGCGCCCAGCAAGGGGGACCGGACGATATCGAGGTAGTGCAGCAGCGGGTTGAGCTCGACGATGCTCGACCAGCGCCCGGCGCCCTGCTGCCGCAGCGTGTCGTCGTTCCAGATGATCGGCGTCATGAAGAACAGCAACTGCACGACCGAGAACAGCAGGGGGCCGATGTCGCGGTAGCGGGTCGCCAGGATGCCGAAGCACAGTGCCACCCAGATGGAATTGAGCACGATCAGCGCCAGGGCCGGGATCACCGAGAGGTCGGCCCACGACCACGGTTTGGGAAAGATGATCGCGACGACGACGTAGATGGCGATGTTGTGCGCGAACAGGATCATCTGCCGCCACACCAGCCGGTAGACGTGCACGCTCAGCGGCGTCGGCAGCTGCTTGATCAGCCCCTCGTTGGCGACGAACACGTCGGCGCCCTCCAGGATGGCGGCGTTGATCATGTTCCAGATGATCAACCCGAGCGTGACGTAGGGCAGGTGCACCGACAGGTCCAGGTGGAACAGCTTGGAATACAACCCGCCCATCGCGACGGCGGTGGTGCCGGTGGCGATGGTGATCCAGAACGGCCCGAGCACCGAGCGGCGGTAGCGCTGCTTGATGTCCTGCCAGCCCAGGTGCAGCCACAGCTCGTGACGGCGGAAGCCGGCGAGCAGGTCGCCGCGCGCGCGGGCGAAGGTCCGCGATTGCGCGGCCGCATCGATGAACGTCATGCCGACCCTCCAGGCGTCCCGAAGCGCTCGCGACGGCCCAAGCGGCGCAACCGAATCCACTCAACCAGGCCCTTGGGGTCGCGGCGGGTCACCAGGAAGAACCAGCCGAATCGGACCCACTCCTGGAACAGCAGCTTGCGCAGGCCGGGTTGGGCCATCAGGTAGCCGCGGTTGCGGTAGGTGAAGAACCGCTTGGCCGAGTCGTCCGGGTACTGGGTGTGCATCCGGCCGCCCAGGATCGGCTTGAACTCCTCGGATCCGCACGGGTGTAGGTAGACCGCGTCCAGGCAGGTGCCGAACGCCAGGCCGGACCGAACCAGCCGGCGGTGCATCTCCACCTCGTCGCCGCGAATGAACAGCCGCAGGTCCGGCACGCCGATCGATTCCAGCGTCGACGCCCGGAACAGCGCGCCGTTGAACAACGACGCGATGCCACGCAGCAGATCCTGGCCCGCTTCGGTGCGCAATTCGCTTGTGCGCCTGCGCCATACCAAGCCTCGCCGTAGCGGAAACGCGAGCCGCTGCGGGTCGTCCATATTGCAGACCATCGGCGACACCTCGGCCAGGCCGTACTTCTCGGCGCAGGCCAGCAGCGTCGCCAGCACGCGCGAGTCCTGCGGGCGCCCGTCGTCGTCGGCGAGCCAGACCCAATCGGCCCCCTGCGCCAGCGCGTGCAACATGCCGAGCGCGAAACCGCCTGCGCCACCGAGGTTTCGGCGTGAGCCGAGGTAGGTCGTCGGAATCGGCTGTCCGGCCACCAGATCACGGATCCGGCCACCGTCCGAAAGCCCGTCGTTGTCGACCACGATCAGGTGATCGGGCAGCCGGCTTTGCGTGCTGAGCACGTCCAGCGACTTGGCCAGCTCATCGGGGCGCCGGTGTGTGACCACCACGGCAAAGACGTTGTCGCTCACGGCTGTCCGGCGGTCTCGGCCAGCACCTCGCGCACGTGCCGGGCCGCGTCCTCGCCCTCGTACGCGCGCACCACGTCCTCGATGCCGCCGGTCATGCGGATGACGCCGTGGTCGATCCACATCGCGGTCTTGCAAAGCCGGGCCAGGAACTCGTTGGAATGGCTGGCGAACACCAGGATTCCGGAGCGCTCCACCAGCCTCTGCAACCGGGACTGGGCCTTCTTCAGGAAATCGGCGTCGACCGCGCCGATGCCCTCGTCCAGCAGCAGGATCTCGGGGTCGATGCTGGTGACCACGCCCATCGCCAGCCGCACCCGCATCCCGGTGGAGTAGGTGCGCAGCGGCATCGACAGGTAGTCGCCCAGCTCCGTGAACTCGGCGATCTCGTCGACCTTCGACATCATCTGCTTGCGCGTCTGCCCCAGGAACAGCCCGCGGATGATGATGTTCTCGTAGCCGGAGATCTCGGGGTCCATGCCGACCCCGAGGTCGAAGACCGGCGCGACCCGGCCGGTGACCTTCGCCCAGCCGCGGGTGGGCTCGTAGATGCCCGAAAGCAGCCGCAGCAGAGTCGATTTCCCGGCCCCGTTGTGACCGACGAGCCCGACCCGGTCGCCCAGCTCGAGCGTCATGGTGATGTCACGCAGCGCCTCGATGACGATGACGTTCGAGCTGTTGCGACCGATGGTGCCGCCGGCCTTGCCCAGGAAAGCCTTCTTCAACGACCGCGACTTGGCGTCGAAGATGGGAAATTCCACCCACGCGTCGCGCGTCTCGATATGGGGACCCGGCACCGTTGGCTACCTACAGGTATTGACCGTGTCCGGTGCCGCCGGCCGGCTTTCCGATGCCCGGGGGCAGCGCGCCCTGGCGCATCTGCTCCAGCTGCGCGCGGGCGGCCATCTGCTGTGCGAACAGCGCGGTCTGAATGCCGTGGAACAGCCCTTCCAGCCAGCCGACCAGCTGCGCCTGAGCGATGCGCAATTCGGCGTCCGACGGCGCGACGTCCTCACTGAACGGCAGGGTGAGCCGATCGAGCTCCTCGCGCAGTTCGGGTGCGAGGCCCTCTTCGAGCTCGCGGATGCTGGTGGCGTGGATGTCGCGCAGCCGGTTGCGGCTGGCTTCGTCCAGCGGCGCGGCGCGCACCTCCTCGAGCAGTTGCTTGATCATGGTGCCGATGCGCATCACCTTCGCCGGCTGCTCGACGAGGTCGGTCAGGGAGCGTTCGTCGGAGTCGTCCTCCGCGTCGCGGAGCGCCATGATCCGCGGGTCGACGCCGCCGATGACCTCGATGCCGTCGGCGTCAGGGCCGTCGTTGCCGTTAGTCAATCCATTCACCATCCTCTTTGGGGACTTTAAGGGTGCGGCGCCGCGGCGTCTGGGCGCCACTCGTAGATTCGAGCCCCACCGTTGTCGTAGATCATCGTCCACGACGTCGACTTTTCCAGAGACACTAGCCCGTCGGGCGTGGCAAACCCTCTGACGTTGGGCGTGCTGGTCAAGATGTACCTGATATTGAGCGCTTTGATCGCCTCGACCACCTTCGGATCGGATTCGCCTTTGCGCGCCGAGGTCCAGAAGATGTAGCGGTAGTAGCCGGGGCCGGTCTGCTGCGGGAAGTCGTAGTGCGTCCACAACGGGTGCAGGTCGGCGACCGCGTACATCCACGTGGTGCCGTCGATGTTCGAGTCGCCGATCAGGGTGTCGCGAGCGCCGGGCAGCGTGGCCAGGTAGGCCATGGCCATGAGGTCGCGCTGGTCGACGATCACCGAGTCGTACTTGTCGCCTAACAGAACGATGTGCCGGTAGAGGTAGTGCCGGGCGGTGAGCACGGTGGCCAGCAGAAGAAGGACCGCCGTGGCAGCGGTCCAGACCGGGGAGCGCTGCTGTTTGAACCGGCCGGTGACGTACCTGGCCGCGCCCACCACGACGGCGACGATCGCGAACAGTGCGATGGCCGCCATCGGCGTCACCAGCATCGTCACCACGGCCGCCAGGCGCCGCGGATCGTTGTAGAAGAACTGGCTGAACTCCTCGATGGCACGGCCGACGGGATTGCGAAACGGCGCCGCCGAGTAGATCGTCGCCACGGTCAGCAACAGCCAGACGGCCGGTGGCCACCAGATCCGCTTGTACAGCAGGATCGCCATGCCGAGGTAGATCAGCACGAGCAAGCCGTATTGGGTGGGGAAGTCGTTGAGGTGGCGGGTGTGCAGCAGCAGCGCGTCGATGACGCTCTGCTTCGCGCTCTTGAAGCTGGGGAACGCGTGCCCGGCGATGATGTCGGCCTGCCGGAGCACCCCGAGGAACTGCGGGGCCAGCACCAGGCCCGTCGGCACGGCCACGGCGGCTAGGGTCAGCGCGTCGGCGAGGCGGCCACGCACCGGATGCCACAAGGCGTCCAGCAGCCACCAGGCCAACAGGAAGAGGATGACGATGAACCCGCCGGTCAGGTGCACCGACAGAACGCCCACCAGCGCCAGCACCGCCGACGGAATGCGATCGCGGTGCCGCAACGTCGAGGCGATGAGGACGAACGTCGGGATCGCGACCCCGTAGGCGGCCAGGTTGGGCATCGCCGCGACGCCGAACTCGACGTAGGGGACCGAGGTGAACGACGCCGACAGCGTCGCCGCGGTGGCCGAGACGGCGGCGGTGCGCCATTGGGTGCTGATCGGGCGCAGCAGGAACCAGGTGAGCGTGGCGGCGCTGGAGGGAAACAGCCACACGGACGCGGCCAGCGAAGTCAGGGTGTAGCCGGTGGTGGGCGCCGCCCCGGTGAGCTGACAGTAAATCGCGGTCAGGGCGTGAAAGACCGACGGGTAGTACAGCGGCTGGTGGGTCTCGACGTTGCGCAGCTCGCCCATGTGGGTGGACGACGCCTGGCCGGTGTCGAGGATGTAGCGCACCTCGTTGGCGTGCCAGGCCGCGTCCCAGGTGCTGGGAATCGACTGCCAGTGCGTGAGCCCGCGGTAGCCCGCCCACATGATCAGCGCCGCGCCCAACAGCACGCCGGCGGCGACCAGCGCCGCCGGCCAGCCGCCGATCCCGCGGGCTTCCGCGTCGGCGTTCCGGTAGCGGGCCAGCAGCAGCTGCAAACCCGTCGCGGCCAGGCACACCACCGCGAGCGTGGCCAGCGCAGTCCAACCGTTCCAAGGGATTCCGAGCGCACCGAAGGGGATGATCGCCAGCGCCACAACGCCATAGGTCAGCGCCGGGCCAACCGCAATGGCGACCGGCCACGTTTGCTGGTTGATGCGCGCGACTATCACACCCGGTGCGATCAGCAGGAACAGTGCGATCAGCGTTCCGGTCCATAGGCCCACTCGACTAGTATGGCTGCCCGGGTGACCCGGCTTGCCAATGCCTGAGGGGCACCCGCTACCGTCACAATTTTCGCGGAATTGCGAAGCTCTAAGGTGGCTGGCATGGCTTACGACGTCGCCCGGGTGCGCGGACTGCATCCCTCATTGGGTGACGGGTGGGTGCACTTCGACGCGCCTACCGGCATGCTCATCCCGGATTCCGTTGCTACCACGGTGTCCACGGCGTTTCGCCGGTCGAGCGCCAGCACCGTGGGAGCGCACCCGTCGGCTCGGCGCAGCGCTGCGGTGCTCGACGCGGCGCGGGCCGCGGTGGCCGACCTGGTCAACGCCGACCCGGCGGGCGTCGTGCTGGGCGCCGATCGCGCCATCCTGTTGTCGTCGCTGGCCGAGGCGTCGTCCTCGCGGGCCGGCCTCGGCTACGAGGTGGTCGTCAGCCGGCTCGACGACGAGGCCAATATCGCCCCGTGGCTGCGGGCCGCCCACCGCTACGGCGCCAAGGTGAAGTGGGCCGAGATCGACATCGAGACCGGCGAGCTGCCGACGTGGCAGTGGGAGAGCCTGATCGGGAAGTCGACCCGGCTGGTCGCCGTCTCGACGGCGTCGGCGACGCTGGGCACCGTCACCGACCTGCGGGCGATGACCAAGCTGGTGCACGACGTCGGCGGCCTGGTGGTGGTCGATCACTCCGCGGCCGCGCCGTACCGGTTGCTCGACGTCAAGGAGACCGACGCCGACGTGGTGGCGGTAAACGCGCTCGCCTGGGGCGGCCCGCCGGTCGGGGCGCTGGTGTTCCGCGACCCGGGAATGATCGGTACCTTCGGCACCGTCTCGACCGACCCCAACGCCACCGGCCCGGCGCGCCTGGAGCTGGGTGCCCACCAATTCGGTCTGCTGGCCGGCGTGGTCGCCAGCATTGAGTACCTGGCGGCGCTCGACGAGTCGGCCCGCGGGAGCCGCCGCGAACGCCTGTCGGTCTCGACGCAGTCCGCCACCGCGTACCTGAACCGGGTGTTCGACTACCTGATGGTGTCGCTGCGGTCCCTGCCGCTGGTGATGGTCATCGGCCGCCCCGAGGCGCGGATACCGGTCGTCAGCTTCGCCCTGCAGGACGTTCCGGCCGAACGCGTGGTGCAGCGCCTGGCGGACAACGGAATCCTGGCCATCACCAACGAGAGCTCACGCGCGCTCGACGTGCTGGGCGTCAACGACGTGGGCGGCGCCGTCACCGTCGGGCTGGCGCATTACTCGACGACGGCCGAGGTCGACCAGCTGGTGCGTGCGCTGGCGTCGCTGGGCTGAGCCGGCGCTAGACGGTCAGCACGATCTTCCCGGTCACCTTGCTGTCCACCAGCTGTCGGTGCGCGTCACCGGCCTGCTGGATGGGCAGGCGCGCGCCGATGATCGGCCGCACCCGGCCCTCGGCGATCATCGGCCACACCGACGCCCGCACCGCCTGCACGATCTCGGTCTTGCTGTTCGGCCCGGTCACCGGCCGGGCCCGCAGCGTGGTGCCGATGACCCGCGCCCGCTTGGCCAGCAGCTTGCCGATGTTGAGTTCGGCCTTCAGCCCGCCCTGCATGCCGATGATGACGAGCTGGCCGTCGGTCGCCAGGGCATCGATGTTGCGGTCCAGGTAGGCGGCGCCCATGATGTCGAGGATCACGTCGGCGCCGTCGGTTTCCTCAAGCAGCCGCGCGACGAAGTCCTCGTCGCGGTAGTTGATGGTGATCTGGGCGCCCAGCTCGCGGCAGAACTCCAGCTTCTCCGCCGACCCGGCGGTGACGGCCACCCGCGCGCCCAGCGCCCGCGCCACCTGGATCGCGTGGCTGCCGATGCCGCTGCCTCCGCCGTGCACCAGCAACACCTGGCCCTTGCCGAGGTGGGCGACCATCACCAGGTTCGACCACACCGTGCACGCCACCTCCGGCAAGCCGGCCGCGTCGAGCAGGTCCACGCCGTCGGGAACGGGCAGCACCTGACCGGCGGGCACGGCGACGTACTCGGCGTAGCCGCCGCCGGCCAGCAAGGCGCAAACCTCTTGTCCCGCAGACCAATCCGCGACGCCCTCGCCGGCATCGGCGAGGACCCCCGACACCTCCATGCCGATGATGTCGCTGGCCCCCGGCGGCGGCGGGTACTTGCCGGCGGCCTGCAGAACATCGGCGCGGTTGACGCCGGCAGCGGCGACCTTGATCAGTACCTCGCCGGGTCCCGCCGCGGCGTCGGGCACTTCTTGCCAGGACAGTTGATCGGAAGATTCGGCGACGATCGCGCGCATGACGGCGACGTTACTAGTCACCGTTACCCTTATCAGCGGTGGCGTGGCAGAGCGGCCTAATGCACTCGCCTTGAAAGCGAGAGACGGCTAAAACCGTCCGGGGGTTCAAATCCCTCCGCCACCGCCGCACGTTGGCTGCCCGGCCAGTCGGGAGGCAAACGCTAGTAGCTTCGATCGCCCTCGCTGCTGTCGAAGAAGTGCCAGTCGCCGTCCTGCTCGACCTCCATGCGCCAGCCAAGTTCGTTGCCCTCGACCGCCTCGTCGGCGAACCACGCGTGGGCCTTGTCGGCGCTGTCGATGTCCTTGGTCGCGACGACGTCGCCCTTCGGGTTGAGCACTCGGTAGGTAGCCATGCCGGCAGTGTTCCCACCGCCGGGAGGGCTCAACCGGTCGGAATCTCGGCGGCGATCGCGTCCATCAGGGCGGTGTAGCGGCGGATTTCGGGATCTCGGCCCGGCTTGCCGCTGCTGATCACGCCGGCGGCCAGGCTGCGCTCGGGGTCGGCCCAGATCGCGATGTTGGCCAGGCCCAGGTTGCCGAACGCCTTCGGCGCGTTGCGCCCGAACGGCCCGAAACGCTTTGTTCCCAGCATGTATCCGGTGCCCCAGCGGGCCGGCTGCAGGCCGAGGGCGAAATCCGGGCGCAGTCGCCGGCATTCCTGGACCGCGCCGTACATCCGCTCCGGGCTGATGATCCGCACCCCGTCGAGTTCGCCACCGCGACGCCACATTTCGGCGAAGCGCGACAGCTCGTTGGCGGTCGAGATGGTGTTGGACGAGGGCACCACGGTGGACAGGAAAGCCGGGGTGTTGGTGTACGGGATGATCTCGTGCACGGTTCCGCCGATCGCCTTGCGGAAGATCGCCGCGATCACGGGCGGCAGGGGCTTCCCGGTCGCGTGGCTGGGCGCCACCAACGGGATGTCCTCCTTGGCGACGCCGAAGTTGGTCCAGCGGAAGCCCAGCGGGTCGAGGATCTCGGTGGCCAGGATTTCGCGGATGTCCTTACCGGTGGCGGCGTAGACGATTTCGCGCATCAGCGGGCCCCAGGTGAGCGCGTGGTAGATGTGCACCAGGCCCGGCCGGTACAGCGGCCGCAGCTTGCCGAGCTGTTCCTGCGCGTACTCGTGGTCGTCCGCCCGGCGCAGGTCCGGCTTGGGTCCGGTGGGGAACGGGACGCCGGCGCTGTGGGTCAGCACGTGCCGGATCGTGGTGCGGTGCTTGCCGTGGCTGGTGTAGCTGGGGATGTACTCGCACACCCGGTCGTCGAGCGAGAAGTGCCCCTGTTCGACGAGCATGTGCACGACGGTCGCGGTGATGCCCTTGGCCGCCGAGTACACGCAGAACGGTGTGTCGGTGGTGACGGGCTTCTTCTCGGCGTCGGGCGGATCGGTGGGCGCGTTGCCCCAGCCGTGGCCGATCGCGCGGTTCAGCACGACGCGGCCGCGGTGCCGGATGGCCACCTGGATGGCGGGGTGAAAGCCCGCCTGATACCAGTGCCGGGCTGCCTGCCAGACGCGTTCGACCGCCGCGCTGTCGATCTGGGAGTGGTCCTCGTCGCCGATGGTCGTCACGGCGTCCAGGTCGGCCGGGACGCGGATTCTGCCGTCGGGAGTCACTTCAGCGAGAGTAGCCGAGGGGCGCGCTACTCCCCGGTGAACTGGGGCGGGCGCTTGGCGAACGTCGCCGAGATGCCCTCGGTCAGATCCTTGGACGGCAGGAAGGCCGCGTTCCAGGCGGCGACGTAACGCAGGCTCTCCGACACCGCCGCGATGCGCTGCTGGTCGAGGACGTCCTTGATGCCGTTAACCGTCAGCGGCGGATTGGCCGCGATCTCGGCGGCGGTGGCGTGGGCGGCGGCCAGCGTCGCGTCGGCGTCGGCGTAGACGTCGTTGACCAGACCGATCTTCTCGGCGCGGGCCGCATCGATGTCCTTGCCGGTCAGCGCCAGTTCCCGCAGGTGCCCGTCGTTCACGATCATCGGCAGGCGGGCGAGGCTGCCGACGTCGGCGACGATGGCGAGCTTGACCTCCCGGACGGAGAACTTGGCGTCGGCGCTGGCGTAGCGGATGTCCACCGCGGAGATCAGGTCGACGCCGCCGCCGATGCACCAGCCGTGCACCGAGGCGATGGTCGGCGTCCGGCAGTCGGCGATGGCCGTGATCGCGCCCTGCATGCGCTTGACCTCGCGGTGGAAATCCGCGCGCGGGCCGGCCAGCGCGTCACCGGACAGCAGCGGGGTGAACGACCCGCCCATCGCGGGCACGTCCAGGCCGTAGCTGAAGTTCTTGCCCGATCCGGTGATGACGATCGCCCGCACGTCGCGGTCGGCGTCCAGCGCTGCGAACACGTCGGGCATCTCCGACCAGAACGCGGGCCCCATCGCGTTGCCCTTGCCCGGTCCGATCAGCGTCACCTGCGCCACCTGGTCCTTGGTTTCGACGGTGACGGATTCGTATGTTTCGCCCATCAGCAGACCGTAGCGTGGCAAATATGGCTCCCGACTTGCGACCTGGACCTCATTCCCCGCCCACCGACGAGCTGCACAGCGCCGAGGACACCCTGGGGGTGTTGCAGCGCGTCCTGCACCCGATCGCCGCCGACGATCTGACCAAGCGGACGCCGTGCAGCGAGTTCGACGTCACGCAGCTGACCGCGCACCTGCTCAAGTCGATCGCCGGCCTTGGCGGCATGATGGGCGCCCAGATGCCGGAGCGCGACGACGGCGACTCGGTGGAGCGGCAGGTCATCGCCGCGGCCCGGCCGGCCCTGGACGCCTGGCACCGCCGTGGCCTGGACGGCACCGTGCCGTTCGGCAAGGGCGAGATGCCGGCCAAGAGCGCGTGCGGCATCTTCTCGATCGAATTCCTGGTGCACGCTTGGGATTACGCCGCGGCGGTGGGACACGAGGTCGACGCCCCCGAACCGCTGTCCGAATACGTGCTCGGGTTGGCGCGCCAGATCATCAGGCCGGAACTGCGTGGCAGCGCCGGGTTCGACGACCCGGTGGAGGTGGCCGCCGACGCCGGCGCCCTCGAGCAGCTGGTCGCGTTCACCGGCCGCAACCCGGCGCGCTAGGCGCGTTCGCCGAGCGTGTTCTCAGGGCGGGAATCCGCACGAATTTCCGCCGTCACGTCACGCTCGGCGACAGCGATGGTCCCTACACCCGCTCGAGGTAGAAGTAGTAATACCGGCCGTTGTCCAGGACGCCCTTGCCGTTCATGATGCCCATCACGGTGTCGTCGTCGATCTTCTTGAAGTGATCGTGCACGGGCTGGCCGTCGTAGACCATCGTGGCGGTGACCTCACCGCGGAAGTCCTCCAGCCACAGGCTCGCCTCGCCCTTGCCCATCGCCTTGTTGGAGAACTTGTTCCCGTGGGCGTCCAGGCAGACCAGCGGCTGCACGTCGGCGGCCGAGCTGAAGGTCTTGCCGAACCAGCCCGCCTTCTCCAGCTGGCCGTTCATCTTGTGGCCGGTAAGGAACTCGCCGCCCTTCCACTCGCCGATCATGCCCTCGATGGTCGCGGGCTGAAGCGTCGCCCAAAAGTCGTCCAGCTCGGCGTCGGCAATGCTGCCGCTCCGTTCCTTGAACTCGGTGAACGTCTTGCGGGCCAGGCTCATTGGTTCTCCTTGATCCAGTCGCGGGCAAACCGCAGCAGGGCGTCGTTTTCCTCGGGCGCCCCGACGGTGATCCGGACGCCGTCCGGCGCGAAAGGGCGGACCACGATCCGCGCGTCGGCGGCCCGCGCCACGAACTCGGATGTGCGGGTGCCCAGGGGTAGCCAGACGAAGTTGGCCTGCGACGGCGCCAGGGTGTACCCGGCCTCGTGTAAACCGGCGGTGACCCGGGAGCGCTCGGCGACTACAGCGTCGGTGCGGGCCAACAGCTCCTCGGCCGCATCCAGCGACGCGATGGCAGCGGCCTGGGAGATGCTCGTCACCGCGAACGGCACGTAGACCTGGTCCAGCGCGGTGATCAGGTCGGGGTGGCCGACGGCATAGCCGACGCGCAGGCCCGCCAGCCCGTATGCCTTCGAAAAGGTCCGCAGCACAACGACATTGCCGCGGGTGCGGGCCAGCTCCAGGCTGTCGGGCGCCATGCCGTCGCGGATGTACTCGACGTAGGCCTCGTCGATGGCGATGAGGATGTGCGGCGGGACCGCCTCGACGAACCGGGCCAAGGCGTCGGGGTCGACGACGGTGGACGTCGGATTGTTGGGGTTGCAGACGAAGATCAACCGCGTGCGGTCGGTGACCGCGGCCAGCATCGCGTATAGATCGAAGGTGTGGTCGGTCAAGGGCACCTTGACGGCGACGGCGCCGGCCACCTGCACCATGGGCGGGTAGAGCTCGAAGCTGCGCCATCCCATCACCACCTCGTCGCCGGCGGACGCGGTGATCTGGATGAGCTGCTGGCACAAACTGACCGAACCGCAGCTCGCCGCGACCTGCTCGGGCGCGAAGTCCGAACCGAGGTGCTTCGTTAGCGCCGCCTTCAGCGCCACGTTGGCGCTGTCGGGGTAGCGGTGGATCGTGTCGGTGGCCCGCTCGATGGCCGCACGGACGCTGGGCAACGGGCCGTGCACCGTCTCGTTGCTGGCCAGCTTGACCGAACCCGGCACGGTCTTACCGGGAACGTAGACCGGAAGCCCTGCCAACTCGGGTCGCAGGCGAGCGGTCACTTCGACAGCATATGTCGGCGCTGTGTACGCTATGCCTCCGGCGGTTCGGGGACACCCGAAGGGGTTCGGGTACCCTCAGGAAGTTCGATGGAGGCGTGCCAGAGCGGCCGAATGGGGCTCACTGCTAATGAGTTGTCCCCCTCAAAGGGGACCGGAGGTTCAAATCCTCTCGCCTCCGCCACGCACGACAATTGAAGACAGGCGCCCGTAGCTCAACGGATAGAGCATCTGACTACGGATCAGAAGGTTGGGGGTTCGAATCCCTTCGGGCGCGCATCTCGGTGTAGTTCGAATCGTTAAGACGGAGTTTGTTGTGGCCGCGGATATTCGGCTATAACCTCCGGCCCATGATGACGATCAGCAGTGTGGAAACAATGGGTATCGGTGGCGGCGCGGGCGGTGGCCGCTTCGGCGGCGGCGCGGGCGGTGGCCGGATGGGCGGCGGCGCGGGCGGTGGCCGTTTCGGTGGTGGCGCCGGCGGCGGTCGCTAGCCTCTTACAACCTCCCGGCTCGGGACGGGCGCGTCTGAGGCGCTGCCCGTCCCGAGCTGAAGTGTGTCCGCCCTAGGTGATCGGGCCGGCCGGCGCTTCCTGATCGGCGTCGCCGAGCAGATCGAGTTGCATCCACGCGACGTCGTGCCAGCTGCCGTGTTTCCATTCGACCCGCCGGTACAGGCCGGCGTCGGTGAACCCGAAGGATCGGTGAAAAGCGTTGCTGGCGGCGTTGGGTTGGGTGATGCCGGCGATGGCCCGCCGGTAGCCGCGCTCGGCGAGCCGGCGCAGCAGTCGCGTGTAGAGCTCGCGGCCGCCGCCGGCGCGGTGGTGGGCGCCGTCGACGTAGATGCCGGTCTGAGCCGACCATTGGTAGGAGGCCACTCGATAGAGCCCGTGCCCGTACGCGTAGCCGATGACCCGGTCGGCATGTTCGAGGACGAGCCATTCGTGGGTCTCGCGAGCCGCGGTGATACGCGCGGCCATCTCGGCGACGGTCGGGACTTCGATTTCCCAGCTGATCGCCGTGTCCAGGACGTAGGGGCGGTATATCGCCACGCAGGCCGGCGCATCCTCTGGGGCGGCCGGACGGACCCGGCCGATGCTCTCGTGCATGCCGGCAGTCTTAGCCGTTAAACCGGCGTCCAGTCATCCCAGAGCTCGGAGAAGTCGAGAGTCGTTTGGGGGATCGGGGCGGTGCGGATGATGTCGCGGAAGTGGTCCTGCCACCCCCACCACAGGCAGATGATGAACACGTACTGGTACCAGCTCAGCTGGTAGCCGTCCGGGATGGCCTGCCCCTTGTTCTCCGGTGCGAACACGGCGATCGCCAATAGGCCGATCGCGGCCGCCGCGGGAAGCTGGATCTTCCCGGTTTTCCAGAGGTGGATTCCCAGGGGGCGGGGTCCGTGGGGAGTCAGTTCGAATCCCTGGGGCAGCTCGTCGTCGTGGCCGTGGCTCCACCGGTGCACGCCGTGCAGGACATCGGCGATGTCGGGACGGCCGTCCGGCATGTCCGACTTCACCGCGATGGGAAACCGGCTCTGCTCCAATTCGATGTCAGGTGCCGCCATCACCCGGAAGATGTCCAGCGAGTCGCGGATGGTCCGCTTGAAGCGGGTGGCCACTCCCAGCTGCGGATAGCGCTTCTTCGCGGTTTCATCGACGGCGTTGCCGGCATGGACCATGGCCGCATCCCACTCGCCACGTTCCCAATGGTCGAGTGCGTGCCTGACGGAGTCCCCGACTTCCACGCATCGGATGCTATCCGCCCGGCAGCCGCCATGTCTGCACTATGGGCGCGGTTGGAAGGGTCGCCGTGGGGGGACGGTCACGGTCTGGGTGACCGTGCTCGTTTCGGTGCTCGGCGAAACCGTGACCGTGCTCGGCGGGACGGTCGTCGTAGGCGTGTCCGTGGGGGCGTCGGTAGGCGTATCGGTGCTCGGCGGCGGCGCCGTCTCGGTGACGGTCTGCGTCGGCGCGCCTCCGCCGCCCCCGTGGTGCCGAGGTGACTCCGCCGCCGACGTCGTCGGCACGGTCGTGGTGGGAACGGGCGTCGTGGTCGTGGTGGTGCTCGGAGCCTTCGGCGCGGGGGGGCCGGCCACCAGGTTGACCACCGCGTACACCGCGAGACCGAGCGCGATCACCCCGAGGGCGCCGGCCGCGACCAGCGCCGCCGGGCGGCGATACCAGGGCGTCGGCGGCTCGGGCGGCTGCGGTGCCGGCTCGTCGTAGTAACCGCCGTATCCGGCGGCCTGGGTCGGCTCGGAGTAAAAGTCGGGATTCTCGGGGTAGGACGGCACGGGGGGAGATGCTAGTGCGTCAGGGTTGCGTGTCGATAAGCGTCAGCGCCCGCTCGAACAGATGCACCGTGGCGGCGTGGAGTTGGTTGCCGACCTCTTTCTCGGCCTTGCCCGCGCAGGCCCGGGCCAGCGTGCCCTCGATCACGATGCCGAGCTTGAAGCAGGCCAGCACCGTGTACCAGGTGATGTTCGACAGGTCGCGGGTGGTGTTGGCCGCGTACCGCTGGAACAGGTCGTCGGTGCTGGCCAGCCCGTCCTGGCCGCCGAGGGCGTGGCTGAACACGCTCGACCCGTCGGGTTGGCGCCAGGTGGCCAGCAGCCAGCCCAGGTCCAGCAGGGGATCACCGATCGTGCACATCTCCCAGTCGACGATCGCGACGACGTCCGGCCCGGTGCGGGAAAACATGACGTTGGCCGCGTGGTAGTCGCCGTGCATGATCCCGGGCGTCCACCTCGTCGGCCGGCGACGCTCCAGCCAGGCCGACACTTCCTCGATCCCCGGGATCTCCGGCCCGGGGTAGCCGGCGTACTCGCTGTAGGAGTCCAGTTCCGAAAGCCAGCGCGGCACTTGGCGCTCCAGGAAGCCCTCCGGTTTGCCGAAATCCGCGAGACCCACCGCGACGTGGTCGACGGCACCCAACCTGGCCAGGGCGTCGGCCATCGACAGCCCCATCCCGAATCGCACGCCCGGGTCGCCCGCGTGCAATGGCGGCAACCCCTCGCCGGCGTTGAACCCGTCGACCGGTTCCATCAGGTAGAAGGCCGCGTCGCCGAGCACGGCGGGGTCGTCGCAGGTGGCGATCAGGTGCGGATGTGGTACGTCGGAGCCGGCCAACGCCGCAAGGACTTTGGTTTCCCGCAGGATCACGCTGTTGCTGCGCGGCCGCAGATGCCGGGGCCCGCGCCGCAGCACGTAGGGCCGGCCGGCCCGGGTGAAGCGCAGCATGACGTTCTGTGTTCCGCCGGTGACGGCGGCGACGTCCTCGAGCGGTCCCTCGCCGAGCCCCTGGTCGGACATCCATCCCGCTACGGCCTCGAGGTCGACGGTCATGGAAGAAGCCTAGGTCAACAGGCACGAGCGGCGGGTCGCGCGGGAGGCTGGAACAATAGTGTGCGGAACTAACGGACTCCGGGCCTGAAGGGGATGGCGATGCCGCGTACCGACAATGATTCCTGGGACATCACTCAGAGCGTGGGAGCCACCGCGCTGGGTGTCGCCGCGGCGCGTGCCGCCGAGACCGAGAGCGCGAACCCGCTCATCAGCGACCCGTTCGCGCGCGTGTTCGTGGATGCGGCGGGCGAGGGGATGTGGAGCATCTACGCGGATCCCAAGCTGCTGGCCAAGGCGGTCGAGCTGGAGCCGGACGTGCGGGCTCGGATCCAACTGATGATCGACTTCATGGCAACGCGCACAGCGTTTTTCGACGAATTCTTTCTCGGCGCGGCCGACGCCGGGGTTCGGCAGGTGGTGATTCTGGCCGCCGGCCTGGACGCGCGCACCTGGCGGCTGCAGTGGCCCGACGGCACGGTCGTCTACGAGCTGGACCAGCCCAAGGTGCTGGAATTCAAATCCAACACGCTGCGCGAGCACGGCGCGGACCCGAAGGCGCGGCTGGTGAACGTGCCGATCGATCTGCGCCAGGATTGGCCGAAAGTGCTGCGGGAAGCAGGCTTTGACGACTCACGGCCGGCGGTCTGGTCGGCGGAGGGGCTGGTCCGTTACCTGCCGGCGCAGGCCCAGGACCTACTGTTCGAGCGCGTCCACTCGCTGAGCGTCGCGGGCAGTTGGCTGGCGTCGAATGTGCCCGGCGCCGGATTCACCGACCCCGAGCTCGTCCGCCGCCAGCGCGAGGACATGCGGCGCATGCGGGCGGCGGCCGCCAGGCTGGTCGACACCGAGATCACCGACTTCGACGACCTCTGGTATCCCGAGGAACGCACACCCGTCGACGGTTGGCTGCGCGAGCACGGCTGGGACGTGTCGACGGCGACCTTCGCCGAGCTGATGGCTCGCTATGGCCGCAGCATTCCGGAAGGCACCGGGCACGTGATGCCGCCGACGCTGTACGTTTCGGCGCAGCGGAGGGCGTGAAATACGCCGCGGCGCAAGCGACTAGCCCGACGTGGTCGCTCGCATCGCCTGCACGTCCTGCTTGATCGCCGCGATCGCGTCGACCGGCGTGAGGTCCTGGCCTTCGCTGTTTTGACCGAGCTGCGGCCAGCCCGCGCCGTCCGGCCCGCGCAGTTGGTCCCAGATGTCACGGACCTTGCTCAACAGCTCGGATTGCTCGGCGTCGGTGAGTGCCATCAACCATCCTCCGTTCGCACTGATGCCGCACGCGGCGGCAAACTCTTCCGGTGTCAGCCCGTCGGCCGAGTTCATGTCGCAGTTCCCAAAGGGCGGACACCCCTGCGGCAGGTTGGGACCGAAGCCCGTGCCGTCGGTGTACTGATGTGCGACCTGGCCCGGCAGGTCCGGATTGGACCCGTAACCCGCCGCGATGACCCGCAAACCGTCGGGCCGCGTCCGCCACATGTTGGAGAAGTCATAGGCGTTGGCGTAACCGATGATTCGCGCGGGATCACCGGCGTAGTCTGCCAGGTTCCAGTACAAATTGTTGATCCAGCTTGAACCGTCACCGGGCGGGTTGCCGCCCGATTCCACGTCGAGCATCAAGGCGACCCGCGGATGCAGGCCACCGCCGGCGTCGATCATCGAGCGCACCGTGTTGGCGTTGTCCAACCAATTCGGGCGGACGTAGGTGTAGACGATCCCGAATGTCAGGCGTCCGCTGTCCAGGGCTGTCCGCAGCCACGCATAGTTGGCCGCGAAGTTGTGATCGTGATAGGTGCCATCACAGGCGCGGATCGAAAGTACCCGGTAGGGATACGAATCATTCACGGGGACTTGAAATTCGGAAACGTCAGCGAACAGTGTGTCGGTCACCGCACATCAATCCCCCTTTACCGCAACGCCACTCGTCATGCTACAGATCCGGACGGTAGTGTCGCTGCCATGGGTGATCGGCCCGCCCGGGTAAGCGACGTGCATCGGATCGCTGCGTCGATGCCCCACGTCAGGCGCTTGGAGGGCCCGAAGGGCAACCCGATCTACCAGGTGGGCGGAAAGTCGTTCGTCTTCTTTCGCACTCCCCAGCCCGACGCGACGGACCCGGACACCGGCGAACGCTATGCCGACGTGATCATGCTCTGGGTCGAATCGGAAAGCGACAAGCTCGCGCTCACCCAGGATCCCGCGTCGCCGTTCTTCACCACCAGCCATTTCGACGGGCACCCCTCGGTGCTGGTGCGGGCCAGCCGACTTGGCGAGATTACGACGACGGAACTGGCCGAGTTGATTCAAGACGCGTGGCTTTCCCGTGCGTCGAAGAAGCGGGCCGATGCCTGGCTCGCGGAAGTCAACACCGGCCAGGTTTAGACATAAGTCGAACGGGTAACGCTAGGCGCACGGGAATTTTCTCGAACACAACGGAGGTCACCATGCGTGGACGCGGAGTGATCGGCGCGATTGTCCTGGTGTGGCTGCTCATCGGAGTTTTCGCGGCGTTCCAGCGTGACTACTTCAAGGGTGATTCAACAAACTGTGTCACTGCGGGAAATATCGCATTGACAGTAATTGCCGGGCCGTTGAACTACGCGGGTGTCAATCCGAAAGTCAAGGATTGCAAAGTACCGCAGCCCAGCTCAATGTCCAGCAGCCTAGTACCCCTCATGTAAAGGAAATTGTCATGATCCTTCTCGGCATCGTCTTGCTTGTTCTGGGATTTATCTTCGGCATCCATTTGTTATGGGTGCTCGGCATCATCCTGCTCGTCATCGGCGCGGTCCTGTGGATCATGGGATCGGTCGGCCGGCCGGTCGCCGGCAGGCGGTATTGGTATTAAGCACCGCCTGGAAACCGGATCGCGTGACCGCCCGGCGGTCACGCGATCTTTTCACAGGACACCCATAGGAACGGCATAGCGCCGGCTCAGTCCGCCGCGGATACTGGACCCTGTGACACAGTCGCGAGCGTCGGTAGAGCGGGTAGTCATGTGTCGTGCCGACGGCAATCCGATCAATGTCCTGGTCGTCGACGACGAAGCGGTTTTGGCCGAAATGGTGTCCATGGCACTGCGGTACGAGGGCTGGAGCATCTCGACCGCCGGCGACGGGTCGTCGGCCATTGCCTCGGCCCGGGCGCAACGGCCCGATGTGGTCGTTCTCGACGTCATGCTCCCCGACATGAGCGGGCTCGACGTGCTGCACAAGCTCCGCGAAGAGAACCCGCAGCTGCCGGTGCTGCTGCTGACGGCCAAGGATGCGGTGGAAGACCGCATTGCCGGGCTGACCGCGGGCGGCGACGACTACGTGACCAAACCGTTCAGCATCGAAGAGGTGGTGCTGCGGTTGCGGGCGCTGCTGCGGCGTACCGGCGTCACGACGGTCGACAGCGGGGCGCAGCTGGTGGTCGGCGACTTGGTGCTGGACGAGGACAGTCACGAGGTCACGCGGGCCGGCGAGCCGATCTCGTTGACCTCCACCGAGTTCGAGCTGCTGCGCTTCATGATGCGCAACTCCAAGCGCGTGCTGAGCAAGGCCCAGATCCTGGACCGGGTCTGGAGCTACGACTTCGGCGGCCGCTCCAACATCGTCGAACTCTACATTTCCTACCTGCGCAAGAAGATTGACAACGGTCGTGAACCCATGATCCATACGCTGCGCGGCGCGGGCTATGTCCTCAAGCCAGCCCGCTAGGACACGGCGGGTCTGGTCGCTTCGGCTCCGGCTGTTGGTCGGGCAGATCGTCGTTCTCGCCGTCGTCTGCGTCGGCATCACCGCGGCCACCGAACTGGCCTTGCTGCACCACCTGGTGGCGCAGCTCGACGGGCAACTCGCGGGCGCTTCCTATCGGTCGGCACTGATGTACCCCGAGCCGAAACGTCCGGGCTGGCGCCATGAGTCGCACTTCTACTATCCGCGCCCGGGCCCCGGTCCGCGGTTCCTCGACGCCCCGGGCCAGCCCGCCGGCATGGTCGCCGCGGTGATCAGCAACGGCAAGGCCGTCGACGCCGGATACCTCACCAGCGCCGGTTCGCGGGCCGCGCTGACTCCGGACGCGCAAACGCAACTCGAACACATCGCCGACAGCCGCAACGCGGTGACGCTCGACCTCGACGGGCTCGGTCGCTACCGCGTGGTCGCCGCCCCGAGCCGCAGCGGCGCGGACGTCATCGTCACGGGCCTGTCGATGTCGAACGTCGACGCCACCATGATGCGGATGCTGGTCATCCTCGGAATGGTCACGGTGATCGCGCTGGTGGCCGCGACCACCGCCGGCGTCGTCATCATCAGGCGGGCGCTGGCGCCGCTGCGCCGCGTCGCGCAAACCGCGAGCAAGGTGGCGGACTTGCCGTTGGACCGCGGCGAGGTCGAGCTGCCGGTGCGCGTGGCCGAGTCCGACGCGAACCCGGCTACCGAAGTCGGCCAGCTCGGGTTCGCGCTGAACCGGATGCTCGACCACATCGCTGCCGCGCTGTCGGCGCGGCAGGCCAGCGAAACCCGGGTTCGCCAGTTCGTCGCGGACGCCAGCCACGAATTGCGCACTCCGCTCGCCGCGATCCGCGGCTACACCGAGCTCACCCAGCGCATGGGCGACGACCGCGAGGCGGTGGCGCACGCGATGAGCCGGGTGGCATCCGAGACGGAGCGGATCACACGCCTGGTCGAGGACCTGCTGCTGCTGGCCCGCCTGGACTCCGGCCGTCCGCTGGAACGCGAACCGGTGGACCTGTCGCGGTTGGCGGTCGACGCGGTCAGCGACGCGCACGTCGCAGGGCCGGATCATCAGTGGGAGCTCGACCTGCCCGAGGAACCCGTCGTCGTCACCGGCGATGCGGCGCGGCTGCACCAGGTCTTGACGAACCTGCTCGCCAACGCCCGCGTCCACACCGCCGCGGGCACCGTCGTGACGACGAAATTGACCACCGAGCCGACGCACACCCTGCTGCAGGTCATCGACAACGGCCCCGGCATCCCGGCGGCGCTTCAGACCGAGGTCTTCGAGCGGTTCGCTCGCGGCGACTCGTCGCGCTCCCGAAAGGGGGGCAGCACCGGGCTGGGCCTGGCGATCGTCTCGGCCGTCGTCAAGGCGCACAACGGGACGATCACGGTCGACAGCGGTCCGGGCCACACCGAGTTCACGGTGCGGTTGCCACTCAACGGGTGGCAACCGCCCGCACAGTCACCGAGTTAGGAGCAGTTCGCGTCGATTTCGAACGGCTTGTTCACCGGTTGCATCGGGTTGGCCATGTCCACGCCCGTGGCGGTGCCGGTGATCTTGTAGGTGTTGCCGTCCTTGGTCGCCGAGGCGTTGCCCTGACCGCCCTGCGCGTACTGGAGGGTGACACCGTTGACGTTGCCGAGCTGGACTGCCTTCACACCGGGCGGGTTGGCGTCGGTGAGCACGACGCTGATTCCGGTGTTGCTGCCACCGACCGCGATGTTCACGTTGCCGGCGGCCTTGGTGCAGACAGTGCTGCCCTGGACGTTCTGGTCCTTGCCATCGATGATGACCTTTGTCGTGCCGCCGGTGCTCGCCGTGACGCCGCCACCACTGACCGTAGTTCCCTTGTTGCTCGAACATCCCGCAATACTTGCGGCCAGAATTGCGGCTCCAGCCGCCGCGACAGTCAGTCCACGCTTCACCTGTTCTCCTTTGCCCGATCGTTGCGGTTCTCGGCATCGAAAACCGTCAAGGCAGTATGCGGGTTTGCCGTGCCGCATAGAAGAGGTTCAGGGAAAATTCTTTTGACGGGCCAGATGTATTCTTTGCCTTCGTTCCCGGGACGGCGCATTAATGGCAATGTATTGCAGGTGGAACACAAACCCCCAACCGCCGTCATCGAGTCGGCCCACGGTGGACACGCCCTGCCGCTCGATGACACAAGGGACTTCGACGACGCCGATCGGGGGTTCATCGCCGCGTTGTCGCCCTGCGTCATCAAGGCGGCCGACGGCCGCGTGGTGTGGGACAACGACGCCTACTCGTTCCTCGACGGGGCCGCCCCGCCGTCCGTGCACCCCAGCCTCTGGCGGCAGTCGAGCCTGGCCGCCAAGCAAGGTCTCTACGAAGTGGTCCCGGGCATCTATCAGGTCCGCGGCTTCGACATCTCGAACGTCACCTTCGTCGAGGGCGACACCGGTGTCATCGTCATCGATCCGCTGATATCCACCGAGGTTGCCGCGGCGGCGCTGGCCCTGTACCGCACCCACCGCGGTGGCGACCGTCCCGTCGTCGCGGTGATCTACACCCACAGCCACGTCGACCATTTCGGCGGTGTCCTCGGCGTCACCTCACAGGCCGACGTGGACAGCGGAGCGGTCGCGGTGCTGGCCCCGGACGGCTTCGTCGAGCATGCCGTCCAAGAGAACGTTTACGCCGGCCCGGCGATGACGCGCAGGGCGACCTACATGTACGGCACCCTGCTGGCGCGCGGGCCGTTGGGTCAGGTGGGCTGCGGGCTCGGCCAGGCCCCGTCCACCGGCGAGGTGGCCGTCATAGTGCCGACCGTCGACATCCGCGAGACCGGGGAGACGCGCACCATCGACGGCGTGGAGATCCAATTCCAGATGGCACCCGGCACCGAGGCGCCCGCCGAAATGCATTTCTATTTCCCGCGTTTCCGCGCGTTGTGCATGGCCGAGAACGCCACCCACAACCTGCACAACCTGCTGACGCTGCGCGGCGCGTTGGTGCGTGACCCGCACGCCTGGTCGGGCTACCTCACCGAGGCGATCGACACCTTCGCCGGCCGCGCCGATGTGGTGTTCGCCTCCCACCACTGGCCGACCTGGGGACGCGATCGCATCATCGAATTCCTTTCCCTGCAACGGGATATGTACGCCTATCTGCACGACCAGACCCTGCGGCTGCTCAACAAGGGCTACACCGGTGTCGAGATCGCCGAGATGTTCCAGATGCCACCCGCGCTGGAGCGGGCCTGGCACACCCACGGCTACTACGGATCGGTCAGCCACAACGTGAAGGCCGTTTATCAGCGCTACATGGGTTGGTTCGACGGCAATCCCGGGCGGCTGTGGCCCCATCCGCCCGAGGCCCTCGCCCCGCGTTACGTCGACGCGATGGGCGGCATCGACCGGGTTGTGGAGCTCGCCCGCACCGCCTTCGACGCCGGTGACTTCCGCTGGGCGGCAACGCTGCTCGATCACGCGATCTTCACCGACAGCGAGCACGCCGCGGCCCGTGCGCTGTACGCCGACACGCTGGAGCAACTGGCCTACGGCGCCGAGAACGCCACGTGGCGCAACTTCTTCATGAGTGGCGCCACCGAATTGCGGGACGGCAATTTCGGCACCGCCGTGACCGCGGCCTCGGCCTCGATGCTCAACCAGTTGACTCCCGAGCAGATCTTCGACAGCTTCGCGCTGCGGGTCGACGGGCCGCGCAGCTGGGACCTCGACATCGCGCTGGACATCTCGTTCGCCGACCTGGCCGCCAACTATCGGCTCGCCCTGCGCAACGGGGTGCTCGTCTATCGGAAGGTGGCCGCCGACGCGGCGACGGCGGCCGTTACGGTCAAGCTGGACAAGAAGTTTCGATTGCTGACGGCGGCGATGGGCGACTTCGCCTCGCCGGGGCTCGAAATTTCCGGCGACCAGTCGGCTCTGCAGGCGTTTCTGGGTGTGCTCGACGAGCCGGACCAGGACTTCAACATCGTCACGCCGTAGCCATCCCTTGCGGACTAAGGCGCCACGTCGATGACGACCTTGCCGAGCACCTTGCGGTCGGAAACATGCCGCAACGCGGCCGCGGTTCCGGACAGCGGGAACCGCGCGCCGATGTAGGGCCGGATGGTGCCGGCGGCGAACATCTGGGAAAGCTCGGCCATGTCGCGCGCGGCGTCGTCGGGCCGGTCGCCCACGAAGGTACGGATCTCCATGCCGCGGACGGTGATTCCCTTGAGCAGGACCAGGTTCAGCGGGATGGACGGGATGGCGCCCGAGGCGTAGCCGAGGGTGATGAAGGTGCCACCCCGGGCCAGGCCCCGCAGCGCGGGCTCCGCGTAGGATCCACCGACGGGATCGAGGACCACGCGGGCGGCGTCGCCGGTGAGCTCGCGGATGCGCGTTTTCAGGTCTTCGCGGTCGTAGTCGACGGTGGCCTCCGCGCCACGGCGCCGGCACAGCTCGAGCTTTTCCGGGCTGGACGCCGCGGCCAGCACGCGGGCCTTCATCGCCACCGCCAGGTCGACCGCGGCCAGCCCGACGCCGCCGGCGGCGCCCAGGATCACCACCCAATCGCCCTGCGCGACTTCGGCAATCGACCGCAGCGCGTGATAGGCGGTGCGGTACGTGACGCCGAACGCCGCGGCCGACGCGAAGTCGGCGCCGTCCGGGACGAGCGCCACCGACCCCGCATCGAGCAGCGCCTGCTCCGCGAACGCCCCGGTCGGCGTGCTCGCGAAGACCCGCTGGCCCCGACGAAACGGCGTGCCATCACCGACGGCTACCACTTCGCCGGCCAGCTCGCTACCCGGGATGAACGGCACCGGGATCTTGACCTGATACTTGCCGGCTATCAACAGCACATCCGGAAAGTTGACCGCCGCGGCGTGCACGCGAACCACCAGCTGCCCGGGGCCGGGCACGGGATCGGGGACGTCGGCGATGACCAGGTCCTCCGGCGAGCCATAGGCGCGGCAGACTGCGGCGCGCATCACCCGACCCCCAGGCCGCGCAGGCAGAATCCCACCAGGTGTGCGATGTCGTCCGGTTCGGGCCGGTCGGCGGAACCGACGTAGCGCCGCATCGCCGCGGCGGTGCAGCAGAACACCGCCTCGACGTCGCGGTCGACGTCGGTGCTGCCCAGCGCCGCAACGGGTTCGGTGAGCAGATCCCGCAGCGGCCGCAGCATCTCCCGGTCGGTCGCGGGCCGACTGGTGGGAGACATCTGTCCGGCCGCGGCGCGGCTCATGCTGATCAGGTGCGGGTCGGCGACCTGCGCCAGCGTGCCCTCGATCCAGCGCGCCACTTTGTCCTGCGGCCGGGAGTCCTTGGCCATCTGGTGCTGCAGGTAGGACACGACGATGGCCACTCCGCGTTCCATCACCGCGAGGATGAGGTCGTCCTTGCCGGCGAAATACCGGTAGAACGCCTTGTTCGACGAGCCGGCTTCCGCGACGATGTCGCTGACCCGGGGCGCCTCGGGCGCGACGCGTTCCATGACGCGCACCGCGGCGGCAAGGATGCGTTCGACCTCCTCGGTCGCCTCCCGCTGGCGGTCGTCGAGAGCGCGCTCGACCGCCGCGACGACCCGGCTATTGGTCAACGAGCTCACCGTATTTGGCGCGGAGCGCCTTGCGCCGGGCGTCCAGCATCTCGCTCGGCCAGTCCCCGTCTTCGGCGTCGTAGCCCTTGAGGAGCATCCGCGCCAGGTTGACCTTGTGCGCCTCGGTCGGCCCGTCGGCCAGTCCGAGCGCGATGCCGCCGAGCAGCACGTTGACAAGCGGCAGTTGGTCCGTGAGTCCGATGGCGCCGTGGACCTGAATCGCGCGCAGCGCGATCGATTTCAGCACCTGCGACGCCAGGATCTTGCAGGCGGCGATCTCGGCGCGCGCGGCGCGCTCGTCGCCGCTGTCGATCAGCCAGGCGGTGTGCAGGACGGTCAGCCGGAACGGGATCAATTCGGTATAGGAGTCGGCGACGAACTCCTGCACCAGCTGCTTGTCGGCCAGCGAGCTGCCCTGAGTGAAGCGGCTTTTCGCGCGTCGCGACATCATGTCGACGGCGCGCTGCGCCATGCCGATCGAGCGCATCGCGTGATGCAGCCGCCCGCCGGCGAGGCGGGTCTGCAGGATCAGGAACCCCTGACCGGGTTCGCCGAGCAGCCCGTCGGAAGGCACCCGCACCCCGTCATAGCGGACGAGGGAATGCCCGGGCTCGTGCGGGTCGGCGCCGACGAGGTGGTGGTTGGCTTCCACGTTCAGGCCCGGGGTTCCGGCCGGGACGAGGAACGTCGAGGCGCCCTGATGCACGGGCACGTCCGGGTCGGTGATCGCCACGACGATGAAGAACGAAGCGACGGAGGCGTTGGAGGAGAAGTACTTTCGCCCGGTGATGATCCAGTCGTCACCGTCCCGTTCAGCTCGGGTGGTGAAGACCCGGGGATCGGCCCCGCCCTGCGGCTCGGTCATCGAGAAACACGAAAAGATTTCCCCGGACAGCAGCCCGGCCAGGTAGCGGTCCTTCTGCTCCTGGGTTCCGAAGCGCGCGATGATCTCCGCGTTGCCGGTGTCGGGCGCCTGCGTTCCGAACACGATCGGCGCCCACGGGCTGCGCCCCAGTATTTCGTTGATCAACGTCAGCTTGACCGCCCCGAAGCCCTGCCCGCCCAGCTCGGGGCCCAAATGCGGTGCCCACAAGCCGTTGTCGCGTACCTGCTGCTTCAGCGGATCGACGATCCGGCGCCGCTCGTCGTTGAGCGGAAGGAACTCGCAGCCCGGAAACAGCACCTCGAGGGGTTCCACCTCCTCGCGCACGAATTCACGGATCCAGTCCAGCTTCTTCTCGAACTCAGGTTCGGTGGAAAAGTCCCAAGGCATTCGATACTCCTAGGTGTCAGGGGATCCCGCCGTCGGTGCGCAGGATCGAGCCGGTGGTGAAACTGGACGCGTCGGACGCCAGAAACAGCGCGGCGCCAACGATTTCCCGCGGGTCGCCGGCGCGCTGCAACGCCAGATGGCGGAACGGCTTGCCCTCGACGCCGTCGAGATTCCAGGCCTTGCTGACGTCGGTGAGAAACGGCCCCGCCATCAAAGTGTTCACCCGGACGGCCGGTCCGAACGCCTTCGCCAGGGCTTCGGTCATGGCGTTGAGCCCGGCTTTGGCCGCGGCATAGGGAACGATGTCAGGGGCCGGCCGCAGCGATCCGGCGGTACTCACATTGATGATGGATCCGCGACCGGCCGCCACCATCCGTTCGCCCACCAACGCCGACAACCGGAACGGCCCCTTGAGGTTCAGGTTGAGCACCGCGTCGAACAGCTTCTCGGTGACATCGGTCAGCTTGTCGTACAACGGTGACATGCCGGCGTTGTTGATCAATGTGTCCACCTTGCCGAACCGCTCATACGCCGCATCGACCAGGCCGTCGAGCTGTTCCCAGCGCCCGACGTGCACCTGGTAGGGCATGGCGGAACGGCCGGTCTGGGCCTCGATCTCCTTCGCGGTGGCCACGCAGTTGTCCATGTTGCGGCTGGCGACCACCACGTCGGCGCCGCAGTGCGCGACGCCGAACGCCATCTCGCGGCCCAGGCCACGGCTGCCGCCGGTGATCAGCACCACCCGGTCGGTGAGGTCGAAAAGCTGCTCCGCGTAACCCATTTCAGAGGGCCCTCGCCAGCTCGGCCGCCGTGGCGATCAGCCGCGGGATCATCGCCCCGAAGGTGTCTTGGATCTGGGGGTCCACTTTCCCGGTGCGCACGCCCGCCGCGTAGGTCTTCTCCAGCACGATGCCCAGTTTCCAATTGGCCAGCACCAGGTAGTAGTCGATGTTCTCGGTGGAAAGCCCACTGATTTTTTCGTAGTGCTCGAGCAATTCGCTGCGTGTCGGCATGCCCCGCATATCGAGATAGAACCCGTCGGTGCTCGGCTCCTCGCCGTCGTAGCCCAGCAGCGCCCACGCGAGATCCAGCACCGGGTCGCCGACAGTCGTCATCTCCCAGTCCACGATCGCGGCCAGCCGCGCCGGCTCCCCGTGCGCGAACATCACGTTGGCGAACTGGTAGTCGCCGTGCATGATGCCCGGCCGGTAGCTCGCAGGCCGGTTGTTGCGCAGCCAGTCGGCGGCCTCGCCCAGCCCGGGCAGCTCGCGCACCTGGTAGGCGTCGAGGAACTGCAGCCAGCGGTCGACCTGGCGTTCGTGGAATCCGTCCGGGCGGCCGAAGCCCTCGAGCCCCTGTGCGCGCCAGTCCACCCGGCCGAGCTTGGCGGCGCCCTCGACGAGCTCGAACGCAAGGCCGCGTCGGGCGTTCAGGTCGGTGTCGAACGGCGCCTGCCACCCGCCGTCCATCGGGCTCCACCCGTCGATCGCCTGCATCACGTAGAACGGCATGCCCAGCACGTCGCCGGTGTCGTCGGCGGCGACCAGCGCCGCGTGCGGGACGTCGGTGCCGGCCAGCGCGCGGACCAGCCGGATTTCCCGCAGCAAGCCGTCGATGCGGGCCGCGTCGGCGCGGGCGCCGGGCATCCGGAGCACCATCCGCTGCCCGCCCCGCTCGACCAGGTAGAGCGTGTTCTGCGAACCGCCCTTCAGCGGTTCCAGCACCGGTTGCTCGCCGCCGCCGGGTGCGTCGTTCGCATCGAGCCAACGGGCAAGAACGCCCGGGTCCACTTGGGTTTCGCTGACACCAGTCATCGGCTGCACACCCCGCTCTCCGCGCAGAGAATAGCATTCTCCGAGGTGGGCGGGAAGTGCCGCGTCATTGCTCCGGCTTGTGCGCGCTGAGCAGGAAGCCAGGCACCATGAAGTGGCCTTCGCCGTCATACTCGACGTTCGGTGACGGACCACCGGGGGGAGGGAGCACGCCGGCGGTGCCGTAGAGCTTCGCCGGGCGGACGTCATCGACTCGCCACACCGTCGCGACGGCGTCGCGCAACTCCGTTTCGGTGAAGCCGCGCGGGCCGGGCCCGTCGCTATCGCCGAGCGCGCCGGCGGCAAACGCCAGGATGTACAGCGCGGCACCCGGCGCGGCGGCCCGAGAAATCGACTGCAGGTAGTCCTGGCGTCGCTCGGGCGGCAGCGCGTGGAACAGCCCGCTGTCCAGGATCGTCGCGAAGCGCCCTTCGGAACCGGCTGGGTAGCCCCGGAAGCTGGTGACGTCGGCCTGCGCGAAGCTCGCTGTCGTCAGTCCGCGTTCGGCTGCCGCCGCCGTCGCGGCCGCCACCGCGGCGGGGCTGGCGTCCAGCCCGACGACCGTGTATCCGCGCGCCGCGAGGGCCAGCGACAGCTCGGCATGGCCGCAGCCCGAGTCCAGGACATCGCTGCAGACCTTGCCTTGGTCGATCAGCACCGCCAGCTCGGGCTGCGGCCGGCCGATGCTCCACGGTGGCGGTGCCTCCTGCCGATACGCGGCGTCCCAATCCATGCCCGGCTGGGTCATCTCTCCTCCTCGTGAGGCGCGATGAGAAACTGGCGCTGCCCACAATCCGACGACGGGAACAAACATGCAAGTGCTGCTGGTCCGCCACGCGTTACCGCTGCGCAGCGAACACGGCGAGGGCTCCGATCCGAACCTGTCCGAGGACGGGTTGGCTCAGGTCAAACGGCTGCCCGACGCGCTCGCCAGGTTTCCGATATCGCGCGTGCTGAGCAGCCCGCAGCGGCGCGCCATCCAGACCGCCGAACCCGTCGCGGCCGCCCGCGAGCTCAGCGTCGAAATAGACCATCGATTCGCCGAATACGACCGCGACCTTCCGGTCTACATCCCCGTCGAGCAGATCAGGGCGGAACGACCGGAGGAGTGGGCGCGCCTGGCCCAGGGGCATCTGCCCAGTGCGGTCGACGAGGACGCGTTTCGGGCACGCGTCCGCGCGGCGGTCGACGACCTGGTCAGCGCCGCCGATCCCGAGGACACGGTCGCGGTGTTCAGCCATGGCGGCGTGATCAACGTGCTGCTGCACGAGATCCTGGGCACGGCCCGGTTGTTGTCCTTTCCCGTCGACTACGCGTCGGTGACCCGGCTGTTGTTCTCGCGGTCCGGCGAGGCGACGGTGGCCTCGGTCAACACCACCGAGCACGTATGGGATCTGCTGCCGAGAAACCAGCGGTGGTGAACTTGGCCGGCACCGGCGGTGGTAAACAATTTCGAGTGACTTCAACTGACCGACTCGACGGGCTGGACCTCGCCTCGCTGGACCGGTACCTGCGCTCGCTCGGGCTCGGCCGCGACGGCGAGTTGCGGGGCGAGTTCATCTCCGGTGGCCGCTCGAACCTGACGTTCCGGGTGTACGACGACGCGTCGAGCTGGCTGGTCCGGCGCCCCCCGCTGCACGGGCTGACGCCGTCGGCACACGACATGGCCCGCGAATACAAGGTGGTCGCCGCGCTGCAGGAGACCCCCGTCCCGGTGGCGCGCGCGATCGCGCTGTGCGAGGACGACTCGGTGCTGGGTGCGCCGTTCCAGATCGTCGAATTCGTTGCCGGCCAAGTGGTGCGCCGCCGCGCCCAACTCGAAGCGTTCAGCCATACCGTCATCGACGGCTGCGTGGACTCCCTGATTCGGGTACTCGTCGATCTGCACCGCGTCGACCCGAACGCCGTGGGGCTGGCCGACTTCGGCAAGCCCAGCGGTTACCTGGAGCGACAGGTGCGGCGGTGGGGTTCGCAGTGGGAGCTGGTGCGGCTGCCCGACGACCACCGCGACGCCGACGTCGAGCGACTGCATTCGGGCCTGCAGCAAGCAATTCCGCAGCAGAGCCGGACCTCGATCGTGCACGGCGACTACCGGATCGACAACACCATCCTGGACGCCGACGATCCGATGGTGGTGCGCGCCGTCGTGGACTGGGAGCTGTCGACCCTGGGCGACCCGCTGTCCGACGCCGCCCTGATGTGCGTCTACCGCGACCCCGCGCTGGACCTGATCGTCAACGCGCAAGCGGCCTGGACGTCACCGCTGCTGCCGACGGCCGACGAGCTGGCGGACCGCTACTCGCTGGCGGCGGGGTTGCCGCTGGCGCATTGGGAGTTCTACATGGCGCTGGCCTACTTCAAGCTCGCCATCATCGCCGCCGGCATCGACTTTCGCCGGCGGATGTCGGACCTGGCCGGCGGAACGGAGACCGAACACACCCCCGAGGTCGTCGCGCCGCTGATTTCGCGCGGGTTGGCCGAGCTCGCCAAGCTCCCCGGCTAGACCGGCCGAGTGGCCGCCGCGTGATGCTTCTTGGCCGCGCGGCGTAGCTGAAGGATCCGCGCGGTGCCGGCGGCCACGGTGATCAGCCCGCCGACCACCGCCGCCAGCAGGATCGCGACGCCCAGCGGCAGGCTCCAGCGCCAGCCGAAGAACGCAAACGACGCCGAACTCGTGTTCTGGGCTATGAAGATCAGCAACAGGATCAGGGTCAGAAAGCCGGCGGTCAGGGACGTCCACAAGGCGCCGGCGCGGGTGAAGCCGACGGCCGGTTCCTGGGCTGCCGGAGCAGGCGGGGGCGGTGGAGGCGGTGGAGGCGTGGCATCGGATTGGCCGCTCATACTGTCATCTTTGTCCCATCCTGGGCAGATTGAAACAAATCCCCGCAAAACACCACCCGCGAGCTGCCCTCGGGACGGCCGCGTCGCGGCGGTTCTGCCGTTAGTGTCGGCGTTATGAGGATGCTGCCGCGCGCCCGCCGCGTGACCTTCGGGGTGGCAGTGTGGCTGGCCACGGGATGCCTGGTCGCGGCCTGCAGCAATTCCGATCCGCTGGGGGCAGAGACCCGCAGCCCGAAATCCATCGTGGTCGGCTCCGGCGATTTCCCGGAATCGGAGATCGTCGCCGAAATCTATGCACAAGCGCTGCAGGCCAACGGCTTTGAGATCGGGCGGCGTATGGGCATCGGCAGCCGGGAGACTTATATCCCTGCGCTGAAGGATCATTCCATCGATCTGGTGCCCGAGTACATCGGCAACCTGCTGTTGTACTTCGCGCCCAACTCCACGGCGACCATGCTCGACGACGTCGAGTTGGAGTTGTACAAGCAACTTCCCGGTGACCTGTCGATTCTCACGCCGTCACCGGCTTCCGACACCGACACGGTCACCGTCACCCCCGGCACCGCCCGCAACTGGAACCTGAAGACGATCCGCGATTTGGCCGCCCACTCGCCCGAGGTGCGGTTCGGGGCGCCCTCGGCGTTCGAGAACCGGCCGTCCGGCCTGCCGGGCTTGCGGCAGAAGTATGGACTCAATATCAGCCCGGGCAATTTCGTCGCCATCAACGACGGCGGCGGCGCGGTGACCGTGCGCGCGTTGCTGGAGGGCAGGGTTGCGGCCGCCAACATCTTCAGCACGTCACCGGCCATCCTGCAAGAACACCTGGTGGCGCTCGACGATCCGGAACACAACTTTCTGGCCGGCAATATTGTGCCGCTGGTGAATTCGCAGAAGAAGTCGGACCTGCTCAAAAACGTGCTCGACGCGGTCTCGGCGAAGCTCACCACAACCGGCATGGCCGGCCTTAACGCCGCGGTGTCGGGAAACTCGGGCGTCGACCCGGACAAGGCGGCACGAAACTGGGTGCAGTTCAACGGCTTCACCCATCCGATCGGCCAACGGCGTTGATCGTCTTCGACAATGTCAGCAAGGTATTCGCCGACGGCACCGCCGCCGTAGACCGGCTGAGCCTGGTGGTCCCCACCGGCAAACTGACCGTCTTCGTCGGGTCGTCGGGCAGCGGCAAGACCACGGCGCTGCGGATGATCAACCGGATGATCGACCCAACCTCCGGCACCATCACCGTCGACGGGGCGGACGTCAGAGGCGTCAACCCGGTGCGGCTGCGCCTCGGCATCGGCTACGTCATCCAACACGCCGGACTGATGCCGCATCAACGCGTAATCGACAATGTCGCAACCGTTCCCGTCCTGATGGGCCAGCCCCGTCGGGCCGCCCGTAGGGCCGCCTACGAGGTGCTCGAACGTGTCGGCCTGGACGCCAAGTTCGGCACCCGCTACCCGGCCCAGCTGTCCGGCGGTGAACAACAACGCGTCGGCGTGGCCCGCGCGCTCGCCGCCGACCCGCCCATCCTGCTGATGGACGAGCCGTTCTCCGCCGTCGACCCGGTGGTGCGGCACGAGCTGCAAAACGAAATATTGCGGCTGCAAAGCGAATTGCACAAGACGATCGTCTTCGTCACGCACGACATCGACGAGGCGCTCAGGCTGGGCGAGCGGATAGCCGTGTTCAAAGCCGGGGTACTGCAGCAGTACGACGAAGCCCCGCAGCTACTTTCGCGCCCCGCCAACGAATTCGTGGCCAGGTTCATCGGCCTGGGCCGCGGCTACCGATGGCTGCAGCTCATCGACGCGGCCGGCATGCCCCTGCACGACATCGAGCGCGTCGCCGCGGGCGGCCTGCGCGACACCGGCCTTCCCGACGGCTGGGCGGTGGTGGTCGACGACACGGGCGCCCCGGTGGGATGGATCGACGCCGAGGGCCTGCGCAAACACCGCGCGGGCGCGTCGTTGGCCGACAGCATGAGTGGCGTCGGCTCGCTGTTGCGCCCGGACGGCAACCTCAGCCACGCCCTCGACGCGGCGCTGTCGTCGCCGTCGGGCGTCGGTGTCGCCGTGGACGACGGGGGCAAGGTCATCGGCGGCGTGCTGGCCGCCGACGTCCTGGCCGTGGTCGACGCACGGCGGCGGGCCTAAAGGAGAGAGGCGATGCACTACCTGCTCACCCACCTCGACGACGCCTGGGCCCTGACGGTGGTGCACCTGCGGCTGTCGTTGGTGCCGGTGCTGATCGGGTTGGCGATCGCCGTGCCGGTCGGCGTCGCGATCCAGCGCTCGCCGGTCGCCCGGCGACTGACGACGGCAACCGCCGCCGTCGTATTCACCATTCCGTCGCTTGCGCTGTTCGTGGTCCTGCCGATGATCATCGGAACCCGGATCCTCGACGAGGCCAACGTCATGGTCGCGCTGACCGCCTACACCGCCGCGTTGCTGGTGCGGGCGGTACTCGAGGCGCTGGACGCGGTGCCGGCCCAGGTGCGCGACGCCGCCGCCGCTGTCGGCTACCCGACGCTCAAGCGGATGCTGAAAGTCGAACTGCCGCTGTCCATCCCGGTATTGGTCGCCGGATTGCGGGTGGTCGTGGTGACCAACATCGCGATGGTCTCGGTCGGCTCGGTGATCGGCATCGGCGGGCTGGGCACCTGGTTCACCGAGGGCTATCAAACCGACAAGAGCGACCAGATCGTCGCCGGCATCGTCGCGCTGTTCGTGCTGGCGACCGTCATCGACGCGCTCATCGTCGTGGTCGGCCGGCTGGCCACCCCCTGGGACCGCGCCGGGCGCGCCCCCCGTCGCCGCTCGGTGGTGGCCCCGGTGGTGGGCGGCGCGCGATGAACTTCGTGCAACAGGCGGTGTCCTACCTGCTGACCGCCGACAACTGGACCGGTCCGGTCGGGCTGGCGGCACGCATCGTGGAGCATCTGGAATACACCGCGGTCGCGGTGGCCGCCTCCGCGCTGATCGCGGTCCCGATCGGGCTGATCATCGGGCACACCGGTCGTGGCACGCTCCTGGTGGTGGGCGCGGTCAACGGCCTGCGGGCACTGCCGACGCTGGGCGTGCTGCTGCTGGGGGTGCTGCTGTTCGGGCTGGGCCTCGGGCCGCCCCTGGTCGCACTGATGCTGCTCGGCGTGCCGTCGCTGCTGGCCGGCACCTACGCGGGCATCGCCAATGTAGAGCCGACGGTCGTCGACGCCGCCCGCGCCATGGGCATGACGGAGGCCCGGGTGTTGCTGCGCGTGGAGATACCCAACGCGCTGCCGCTGATCCTGGGCGGGCTGCGCAACGCGACGCTGCAGGTGGTCGCCACCGCGACGGTGGCCGCCTATGCCAGCCTCGGTGGGCTGGGCCGATACCTGATCGACGGGATCAAGGAGCGCCAATTCCAGCTCGCGCTGGTCGGCGCGCTGATGGTGGCCGCGCTCGCACTGATCCTCGACGGCCTGCTCGCGCTTGCCGTGTGGGCGTCGGCGCCGGGCACCGGGCGGCTGCGCGGCCGGTCAGGCTGGGCCGCCCGGCGGCGCAACCACGTGACGCCCACCGCACTTGGGGGCAAACCCGCCGCCGAGGATGGACACGTCCTACGGTAGAAGGGTGAACGCAGCCCCCTCTGATCCAGCCCGGCGCGTGTGGCAGGCGATGTTGACCTGGCGCGCGCAGGACGTATCCCGCATGGAATCGGTGCGAATCCAAGTGTCCGGCAAGCGGATCCGGGCAAACGGGCGCATCGTGGCCGCCGCCACCGCGACCAACCCGGCGTTCGGCGCCTACTACGACGTGCAGACCGACGAGACCGGCGCCACCAAGCGGCTCGGGCTGACCGTGACACTGGCCGAGCGCGAACGTGTGCTCTCCATCGCCCGGGACGAGGAAAACATGTGGTTGGTGACCGACCACCAGGGCGAGCGGCGCGCCGGGTACAACGGGTCGCTCGACGTCGACGTGGTGTTCAGCCCGTTTTTCAATGCGTTGCCCATCCGGCGCCTCGGGCTGCACGAACGGGCGGACATGGTCACGTTGCCGATGGTCTATGTGAACGTGCCCGACATGTCCGTCACCGCGGCGACGGTGAGCTACACCAGCGAGGGGAGCCGCGAGGGGATCAAGTTGCGCTCCCCGGTCGCCGACACCTCGGTGAGCGCCGATGAAGAGGGATTCATCGTCGACTATCCAGGCTTGGCAGAGCGGATCTGATCACCCCACCGGCCCGGCCCGCGGCGGCCAGTTCTTCGCGCCAGTTCTCCGCGCCGATGACGACGGTGAAGATGTCGGAGCGCGGAAAGCTGTCGTAGCGCGTGCGCGCGGCGTGGCCCGCGTCGATGAGATCGGCCAGCGAGTCGTGGGAGGCCAGCGACTCACGGGCGCGGCCGAGTAGCTCGATCACCTGGTCGACTGCGGGCAGCAGCTGCGCGGAATTGCTTTCGCACATCGCCCGCACCAGCTCCGGCGCGGTGCCCGCCACCCGGGTGGCGTCGCGGAAGGAGCCGGCCGCCAGCGCGAACGCCAGCGGGACCTCTCCGGCGGTGACGGCCAGCGCCTCCGCGAGCAGGTGCGGGAGATGGGAGATGGCGGCCGCCGCGGCATCGTGTTCGTCCGATTTGGCCGGCACCACCAGCGCGCCGCAGTCCAGTGCGAGCTTCATCACCATCGACCAGATCCGGGGGTCCACGTGGTCGTCCACGCTGACCACCCACGGCGCCCTGGTGAACAACCCTGCATAGCCAGCCGCCCAACCCGAATCCGCGGTGCCCGTCATGGGGTGACCGCCGACGAAGCGCTCCACCAGACCCGCCCCGGCAACCTCGTCGAGCACAGCGGTTTTGACGCTGGTGACGTCGGTCAGCGGGCACTCGGGGGCCAGTTGGCTGATGTGGGCGAGCATGCTCGCCAGCGCCGGCATCGGTACGGCCAGGACGATCAGCGCGCCGGTGTCGGCCGCCCGGGTCAGGGTCTGGGTGAGATCGGTGCTGGCATCGAAGCCATCGGCGGCGGCGGCGTGCGCGCCCTCCACCGAGCGGTTGTAGCCGAACGCGTCGCGGCCGGCCGCCTTGGTGGCCCGCATGATCGAGCCGCCGATAAGGCCCAGCCCCAGCACGCAAACGGGTATTTCAGACCGAGGGTGAGCCACAGTCCCAGGTTGGCACAGTCAGCGCTGCGTCTGGTCAGAGGGCCGGGTCGGCGACTAGCGTAGGCGCCCATGGGAGCACAGCGGGCCTCGGCGCAAGGCCCGTCCGCGGACACGCCGGACGGCTTCGGCGTCGCGGTCGTGCGCGAAGAGGGCAAATGGCGTTGTTATGCCATGTCTCCCAAGGCGCTGACGAGCCTCCAGGCCGCCGAGACCGAGCTGCGTGAGCTGCGCAGCTCCGGCGCGGTCTTCGGGCTCCTCGACGTCGACGACGAATTCTTCGTCATCGTTCGCCCGGGACCGTCGGGGACCAGGTTGCTGCTCTCGGATGCGACCGCCGCGCTGGACTACGACATCGCCGCCGAAGCGCTGGACAACCTGGACGCCGACATCGATCCCGAGGACCTTGAGGACGCGGAGCCGTTCGAGGAGGGCGACCTTGGGCTGCTGTCCGATGTCGGGCTGCCCGAGGCGGTGCTGGGCGTCATCCTCGATGAGAGCGACTTGTATGCCGACGAGCAGTTGGGCCGCATCGCCCGCGAGATGGGCTTCGCCGACGAGCTGTCGGCGGTGATCGACCGCCTCGGTCGGTGATCGCAAGCGCGGCGGAGCCGGGCGCAGCGGGTCGCCGCCATCAGGATCGGTCGGTGATCGCCGACGAAGAGCTGATCCGCACCGCGCTGTCGGTCGCCGCGACGGCGGGCCCCCGCGACGTTCCGATCGGGGCGGTGGTCATCGGCGCCGACGGGAGCGAGCTCGCCCGGGCGGTGAACGCCCGTGAGGCCCTTGGTGATCCGACCGCGCACGCCGAAATCCTGGCGATGCGGGCGGCGGCGCACGTGCTCGGCGACGGGTGGCGGCTGGAGGGCGCCACGCTCGCGGTAACCGTCGAACCGTGCACCATGTGCGCGGGCGCGCTGGTCCTGGCCCGCGTCGCGCGGCTGGTGTTCGGGGCGTGGGAACCCAAGACGGGAGCGGTCGGATCGCTGTGGGACGTGGTCCGCGACCGGCGGCTCAACCACCGCCCCGAGGTGCGCGGCGGTGTTCTCGCGCGAGAATGCGCCGCGCCGCTGGAGGACTTCTTCGCCCGCCAGCGATTGGGGTGAGCGGCCACCGGTTGGGTAAGCTGCCTGGCGGTGGCGTGTCCGAGCGGCCTAAGGAGCACGCCTCGAAAGCGTGTGACGGCTAAAACCGTCCGAGGGTTCAAATCCCTCCGCCACCGCCAAAGCTACCGCGAGAAATCGCAGGTAAGCCGAAGGACCCGCTGTCCGGCCGAGTCACACCGACGGCGTCATTCACGCCGGGCTGAACGGCGGTGTTGCGCCGGAAAATCTACCGCTGGTCGCCTTGCGCAGCCTTCCTCGCGCCGATAGGTGCCTTGCGCCGTCGATACCAAACCCACCGTCTTACGCAGTCGTGGGCTGCTTCGGTGCCAACTCGCAAGGAAAGGTACGTCTGTACCAAAAAAGCGTTGCGCGATCGATACCGAACCGCTACCTTGGTCACTGGGGGGATCCAGGTCACAGAAACGGGCACGTGTGGCGCAAATCCCAGCATCGGGGAGGCGGTCGCAGACTCGCGGCCGAGACGAAGGGATAGCTCGTTGTCTGGAACAGGACTGGCCCCGCGGCCGCTGAATCTCGTGCCCGCAGCCCGCACTGCACACGCAGCGGACGCGGCCGATCGCGCGTGGGTCACGAAGGCGCTGTGCAGGGAAACCGATCCCGAAGAGCTGTTTGTGCGGGGAGCCGCCCAGCGGCGGGCTGCGGCGATCTGCCGGCACTGCCCAGTGATGCAGGAATGCGGCGCGGAGGCGCTCGACAACAATGTCGAGTTCGGGATCTGGGGTGGCATGACCGAGCGGCAGCGCAGGGCCTTGCTCAAGCAGCACCCCGAGGTCGTGTCGTGGTCGGATTTCCTCGAGAGGCGCAAGGCCCGCTCGATCGGATAGGAATCCGCAAAGGCGAAAACGGCGTTTTCGCCTTCCTCATTACTAAATTGTTACAGCGCCCCGCGTGCGGGGCGTTTCATGTCGGCCCACCGCTGGTCAGGTTGCGAGCCGCCTGAAATTCGCTGTCCCGGAAGGGCCGGCCGTCGGGTTGCAGAAGGTCGTGAAACCACACCTTCGGAGGCGCCGCGTACGGGTGGTCCCAGGAGTCCCACGGGAAGTAGGTCTGGGTCTTGCCGGCAACCAGACCCCAGTTGTAGGCGCCGACGTTGCGCCGCTTCGCGATGGGCAGGATCGACTCGATGGTGCTGCCCTGGGGCCGGGCCATGTACTCGGTGCAGAGGATCGGTCGCCCCAGCGGCGCCAGTTCGGCGATCCGCGACTCGAAGCCCGCGGGCTCGGCGTAGGAGTGGAAGGTGATCACGTCGGCGTTGTTCAACTGGATGTCGCTGATCGCGTTGGCCCCTCCGCGTTCCCCCTGATCAGCACCGCGCCACACGCCACTCGTCAGCGGTTGGCTGGGGTCGACCGCGCGGGCCCACCGGAACACCTGGGGGAGCAGGTCGGCGACGAGCTCCAGCTTGTCTTTCCGCTCCACCTTTTGATACACGCGCGCGGGGTTGTCGGGCTCGTTCCACATGTCCCAACCCAAAACCCGGTTGTCACTGCGGAATTGGGTCAACACGCTCGTCACGTAGTCGTGCAGGACGCGGGTGTAGGCGGGGTCGCCGAGGCGCTCGGCGCCGGGGCTCTGCACCCAACCCGAGTTGTGCACGCCGGGTCTCGGCGCCCGTTGCGGACCCAGTTTGGGGAACGGATCCCAGCACGAGTCGAAGAAGACGAACAGCGGCCTGATTCCGTGGCTGGCGGCAACGCTGACGAATTGCGCGAGTCGGTTGTGGAAGCCACGGGCGTCCTGGGCCCAGAGCTGATCGTGCAGAAAGACCCGCACGCTGTTGAAGCCGTATGCCCGCGCCCAGCCCAGCTCGGTATTGATGCGTCGCAGGTCGTAGGTGCCCGGCTGAAACATCTCGAGCTGATTGATGGCGTTGGACGGGATGTAGTTGGCGCCGACGAGCCATCCCTGCGCTTGATACCAGCGATTGGCGCGGTCGGGCGACCACCGGATCACCTCACCGGACGAGCGGGGCGCCGGTTCCGCCGAGGCGCGGGGCGCGTGGGCCAGCGCTGTGCCCGCCGCCAGCAGCAAGGGGATCTTGAGGGCCGTTCGACGATGCACGATCTGACGATAAATTTCGCGAGCCCAGGTCTCCGGTATTTGGCCAGCGAGTCGCCGTGCAGCTTATCGGCGCCTCGGTAATTGTTATCTTGTTGTGACCTAGGGGCATTCGCGCGCGGAGGCCGGGGTCCATTGTGGCCCTTGAGGTACGGCCCGAACTGGCGTCAAGATCGTTGTGCGCCTGGTGAAAACGGACCCGCTCAGATGCCGAGTGACTGCGGCGACCACTCGTCTATGACAAGGGGCAACGAGATCAGCGAATCGCCGCACGAAACCTCGATCACCCAGCGGCCGTCAAACGGCAGCCGCGTCTCGAGAGGAAAGAAGGCGAAACCCGGAAATTCCCCGACGGAGACTCGCGGCGCATCGAACGAAGTGTGCTGAGAGGCGTCGAGCGTCGGCGGCTTCATTTCCACGTCGACCCGGAGTTCCGAATCTTCGCCGTCGGGCAGCGTCAGCACCACCAGGACAACCCGGGCTACCCGGTCGGGACCGACCGTGAATTTGGACAGAACGCCACCTTGCACGTTCAGTTTGTTGTCGACCGTCGCGGCCGCTTCCGCCAGGAAAGCACCGGTAAGCATCACATGCAGAACGTACCGCGTAGCAGGGCCGATCGGGTATCGGATGGCATTTCCGGAACGGATGCCAAAAGATCCTTCAAACTTCGTGCCGGGGAGCGCGATACTAGTCGCGTGCCTGATCGCAATGTGCTCGGCGGTCCGCTGGAACCGTGCGGCACGGAACCACTTACCGGTTACTACCGCGACGGCTGCTGCTCGACCGGTTCGGAGGATCTCGGCCGGCACACGATCTGCGCGGTGATGACCGCTGAATTCCTGGAACACCAGCGTTCCATCGGTAACGACTTGCTGACGCCGGTGCCCGAGCTCCGGTTCCCCGGGCTGCTCCCCGGCGACCGCTGGTGTGTCACCGCGCTGAACTGGCTCCGGGCGCATCACGACGGGTGTGCCGCGCCCGTGGTGCTGGCGTCCACCCACGAGCGCACGCTCGAGGTGGTCCCCCTGGAGGCGCTGCAGGAGCACAAGGTCGACGTTCCCGACGACCTGGCTAACTTATAGAGCCCGCCTCGATCCGTCGCGCCGCGACCCGGACCAGCTCGCCCAGCCGCTCGACATGGGTCGCGGCGAGGTCGGCGAACGGCGCGGCGCTGATCGACATCGCGACGACTCCATCTTCATCGCGGATCGGGGCCGAGATGGTCGCGATGCTGTGGGTGCTGCCGTCCGTCAGCTCCGCGCCCAGGACGTCGATCACCGTGAGGTCGGCGAACGCGCGCGCCAGCCGCGCGGTGATGGCGTCGGGTTCCCCGTCTCCCCCCAGCGCGCGCAGCGCCGTGTACACCCGGAGGTATTCGCGGCTGAGCCGTTCGACGGCGTATCCGCGTTCTCGAATCTCGTTGAGCACCGCCGTGATCCGCCGCGAGAGCGCCGCCGACGGTTTACCGATGCCCTGCAGCCAGGCGCGCTGCGCGCCGGCGGAGCTCCAGGCGATGTAGTCGCGACCGAACGGAGCGACTAGGGGCATGCGCACTCCGCGGTCGACGCGCATTCCCGATGCGGACTCGCCGGCGCCGTCGACTACAACCACGGTGTTGGCCTCGCGGCGAGCCAGGAACACTTGTGTGCCCGTGGCTTCGGCGAGCTCCCGCAGGATCCCGTGAAAAACCCGGTCGCCGGCTGGCTTAGCCAGCGACGCGATGCCCGGTCCCCAGCAGTACGCGGCCGTCGAGACGTCACGCACGACCCAGTCATGGGCGACCAGCGTCGTCAGGATCGCGTGCCCGGTGGCCCGGCTGATATCCAGCTCGCGGCAGATCTCGGCGAGCGAGAACGCGCGCGCGGGCCGGGCGCCGAGCAGGCGCATGATGGCGACCACGCGCTCGGTCGGCGGGGAAGTGGGTTGACGCGCCGTCGCCACCGGGTCTAGCGTCTGTGTCATATTTCGAACACTACGTCGAATATCCGACACTGTAAATGTCGAGGAGGCGGTCGCGTGGGTTCTGCGGGCCCCGGCGCTTCTGGCGTAGACGACATCGACTTCGACGATCTGACGTCCCCTCGGCTGACCGATGTCCAGCGTCAGATCCTGGAATTCACCGAAGCCAGGCGGGTCGACTTCGACATCGAGGCGATGCGGGCCGAAGCGGTCGTGCAGGCCGGCGCCGACGACCTGGACGACGACGACGGGTTCGGCGAGCGGCTGGCCGCGCACGTGGCGGCCATCGAGGCCGACCAAGGCCTGACCCAGCTCACCCGCACGTCGCTGCGGCAGCGAGTGGTCCGCCTGCTGCGCAACCGGCTGTCGCTGGTCGAGCTCATCAAGCGCTATCCCGAAATCGAGTCGATCGCCGTCGAGAAGCCGTTCATCGTGGTCGGCATGCCGCGATCCGGCACCACGCACCTGGTGAATCTCATCGCCGCCGACCCGCGCCGGCGCGCGCTGCCCTACTGGGAGAGCCAGGAACCGATCCCCGCGCGCGGCCAGGGTCCCGACATTTTCGGGGTCGACCCCCGCTACGCGCGCGCGAAGTCCGAGCACGACGCGCTCATGGCCAGCGCGCCGGTGGTCGCCGCCATGCACGACCGGTTTCCCGAGGCGATCGAGGAGGAGGTCGAACTGCTCGACCTCGACCTGGCCGCCTACGTCCTGGAATGGCATGCGCGCGTGCCCGATTGGCGCGACTACTACCTGGAGCTGGACCAAAACCGCCACTACGCGTACCTGAAGAAGGTTCTGCAGGCGCTGACATTCTTGCGCGGTCCGCAGACCTGGGTGCTGAAGAGCCCGCAGCACTGCGAGCAGCTCGGCCCCCTGATGGCGACCTTTCCCGACGCGACGGTGGCCTTCACCCATCGAGACCCGGTCGCGGTGGTGCAGTCGGCGATCACGATGATGGCCTACTCCGATCGGTTGCGCCGCACCAGCATCGACCCGGGCTGGCTGCTGGACTACTGGAGTGACCGGGTGCACCGGCTGCTCAGCGCGTGCGTGCGCGACCGCGACCTCGTTCCGGCCGAACGCAGCATCGACATCAGCTTCCACCACCTCGACGGCAACGAGATGCCGCTGCTGGAGCAGCTGTACCGGCGCGCCGGCGTAGAGCTGACACCGAAGGTGCGGGGGCGCCTGCGTGAGGATGATGTAGCGCACCGGGGAGGGGTCGACGGCGTCGAAGTTGGCGCGATGCACCGGCCCCTCAACA
>NZ_LZIC01000064.1 GCF_001667185.1 Mycobacterium sp. 852002-50816_SCH5313054-b
TCTCCAGCGACCCGACGCCCAGATCCTCCAGAGTGCTATCGAGGGGAACCGCCCCGCGGCCCAACACCGCCGCGACGATCAACGCGACCTTTTCGACGGTGCCGCGGTTACCGTTTGGCGACGCCGGCAGCTGCGCTGGTTCGGCGGCTACCGCCGCGGCAAGGGCGCGTCGATCGGCCTTGCCGTTGCCGGTCAACGGAATCGAATCGACGAAATGAAAGCGTCCGGGAAGCATGTGGGTGGGCAGTTGCGTGCGCAGGTAGGCATCCAACGCGCTGGATTCGGCAGCGGTCGGGTCGATGGAGACGACGTGAGCCACCAGCCGACGCCGACCGTGACCGTGATTGTCGGCGGTGACGACACAGGACTGTACGTCGGGGTGCCGACAAAGGACCGCCTCGATCTCGCGGGACTCCACGCGGCGGCCGTCAATTTGGATCTGCCCGTCGAAACGGCCCACGAACTCGATGTTGCCATCGGGCAACCAACGACCGAAGTCCCCGGTGCGGCAAAGCGTTTCATTGGTCTGCGGGTGGCGGACGAATTTGGCGGCGGTGAGCTGCGGGTCGCCGAGGTACCCGGAGGACGTTCCGGCACCGGCGCTGCACAGTTCGCCGACTACCCAGTCGGGGCGGTCGCGAAGGGCTTCGTCCATCACGTAGTAGTGAGTGTTAGCGATCGGGGTGCCGTAGGGGATACTTGTGCGGCCCGGCGACTCCTCGCCGATCCGGTATCTGATGTTCCACAGCGTTGTTTCGGTGGGCCCGCCGACACTGACTATTTCGGCCTTGGTCGCCCGGCGCCGGACCCGAGCGGGTAGATCGATCGGGATCCAGTCTCCGCCGAGGAATACCAGCCGCAGCGATTCGGGAAGGGCATCGTCGACGGCGTCGGCGCGCTCGATGAGCATCTGCATAGTCGCCGGGACTGAATTCCAGATGCTGACCCGGTGACGGGTTACCAGATCGATCCACGCCGCGGGCTCACGGCGAAACCCCGGGGGCACGATGACGATCGCGCCGCCGGCCGCGAACAGGCCGAAGATGTCGTAAGCCGACATGTCATGGTGCAAGTCGGTGACGGCCAACACCCGATCATCGTCTCCGATCCCAAAAGTGCGATTGGTATCCAGTACCGCGTTGACCAACCCGCGGTGGTGAATTCGAACTCCTTTGGGTGTGCCCGTGGAGCCCGACGTGTAAAGCAGGCAACACAGGTCATCCGGCGAGAACCTCGACGAGGAGGGTGCTGCGGGCATCGCGGCCAGGTCCATGGCGTCCACCGCGACGATCCGTGGACCAGCCGGCCATGCGATGCGTTGGTGCAGCCGGCCCTGGGTCAGCACCACGGTGGCGCGGCAGTCGCGGAGCAGCAGCGCCAGCCGCGCAGCCGGGACCTCCGGTGAAAGCGGAACGTAGCCCGCGCCGCACATCAAAATGGCTAGTATGGAAACTGCTTGTTCCCAGCCCTTTTCGGTCACAACGGCGACTAGGTCGCCGGGTTGGGTGCCCTGGGCCTGAAGCCAACCCGCTAACGCCGATGCTTTGTGATTGACATCGCCGTAGGTAAACGATCGGGCTCCGCAGATCACTGCCACGCGGTCAGGGTCGCGCTGGCATTGCCGCGTGAACAGATCCTCGATTCTTAGGTCTGGAATCGGAATCGTTGTCGAGTTGATCTGACTCCGAAGGCGTCGTTGCCGGTCTGGGACCAGGTTGAACTGTTTGGTTCGGTTCCATGTCGACTCATCGACGGCCAACTGATCCAGCAGGTTCTGATAGGCGGCGAACATGTCCTCGACGACGCCTGGCGCAAAGAAGTCATCCACCGCGTCCCAATGAAACGCGAGCCCGCCATCGCGCAGAAATGACTGGTTGTCAAGACAAACCTGCGGCGTCTGCGATACGCCGCAGATCGGCTCTCCCAGCCAATCGAAGACCGACAGCTCGCGAAGGACGGGCGTAAACACCACTGGCACTTTCGCCTCGGCCGGTGAAATCGCTTTGTTGCGAGCGAACTCCCGGAGCACCTGTATCCCCCCGACTTCCCTATGGTCGAGGTCGTCGAACAGTTGGTCGCGTAGCCGCTGGGTGCGTTGGGCGAACGACCCCGACGGCGACCAATCGATGCCGGCGGGCATGAAGTCTGAGAACGGACCGATGAGGTTCTCACTCCCGGCACCTGGAAGTCCTTGTCGCATCGTGACGCTGACGGTGAAGCGTGGGTCTTCCGCCCAGGTGGCCAGGACTTCCGCGTAGGCGCCCAGCAACGCCGTCGACGGTGTGATCCCGGCTTTGGCCGCTAGCGCGGTGAATGATTGCCACTTGTCGCGAGTCAGCGAACCGCTGTGGCGGACGAACCGCGGCGAGGTGGACGTGTCCCGGTGTGGTGATGTCGGCAGGCACGGCGCGTAGGGTAGGTCCGCGACCCGGTCTCGCCAATACGACAGTGCCCGTTGGTATCGAGGCGAGTCCCTCAGCGCGGCGCGGGCCTCGATGGGCGCCCGGTAACCAGCCTCGGGTGGCAGCTCGGCGTTGGGATCACGGTAGAGCCGCCCCCACTCCTCGACGATCACTAACAGCGAAGCTGCATCGATGGCCAGTAGGTCGGCGCTGAGTTGCACACGCAGAACGTCGCCGTCAAGACGGTGGGCACGCACCTCAAACATCGGCCAGTTATCAAGCGGAAAAACGTGGTGGGACAGTTCCCTTCGTGACGCTTCGAGCGCGGTGGCCAACTCGACCGCTGTGAGCCCTCGTAAGTCCCGCACCGCGAGATACCAGGGCGGACAACGGCGTTCGACCCGCTGGGTCGCGTGCGAGGACACCACCACCCGGAGCGCATCGTGATGGCCGATGAGGCGGCGCCAGGCCGACTCCATCCGGGCGGTGTCCAATCCATGGCCCTCAAGTTCGAGGTACACGTGGGCTCCGACATTACCCAGTTCGAAGTCGCTGCTACGACCGAGGCAGTAGGCCTCCTGCAGGTCAGTCAACGCAAAGTCGGCAGCTTCCGCATCGGCGGCCACCGTCACCGGCTCGACGTTGTCATGGTTGGGGATCGCGAGCTGTCGACTGAGCTCTCGCACGCTGGACTCGCCGAGCAAGTCTCGCAGTGGAACCTCGATCGCGTTGCTGAGTAGCAGAGTCTCCTTGATCTGTAGTGCCCGCAGGGAATCAAGTCCGAGCCTGTTGAGCGGGATATCGAGGTCGAGCAGGTCAGGGCGCATGGCCAGAGCGCCGGCGACCAGGTGCCGAAGTTCGCTGAGTACGGGCGGATCTTGCCCGTCGTCGGCGCGGTCGCGCGGGGCGGCCGCGCCGCCATCGCCGGCAGCGCCGTCCCGAGGGAGCAGGGCCTGTTCAGAGGACCAAACGATCGGTAGTTCGTTGGCCAGATACATTGCGCGGCAGCGGCTGTGTTGAACTTTGCCGCTCGAAGTCTTCGGGATCGTGCGCGCCGGGATGAAGACGAGGCGGACCGGGTGCCCGCAGGTCTCGCCGATGCTGCGGCCCACCGCGGCCGCCACATCTTCGGCCGTGTCAGGCTCGCTGATCTCGTTGACCAGCACGATAGACGGATCGTCCGGATCGCCCACGGTGAAGGCCGCGCCGCAGCCGGGCCTCAACCGCCGGTCGGCCGCTTGGGCTGACCATTCGATGTCGTGGGGATAGAGGTTGCGACCGCGGACGATGAGAACGTCTTTGAGGCGCCCGGTCACGTACAGCTGTCCGCCGAGCAGGAACCCGAGATCTCCGGTCCGAAGGAACGGGCCCGACCCATCGTCGAGATGGGTGTGGAAGATGGATCGGGTCTCTTCGGGCCGTCCCCAATAGCCGCGTGTGACGTTGGGTCCGTTGACCCAGATCTCTCCGACCTGGCCGTCGGTGCGTTCACTGCAGGTCTCGGGATCGACGATTGCGACTCGCTCGCCCGGCCGCGCGGTGCCGCACGACACCAGCGACACCGTGTCGGGGCCACGCTCAGGGGCGCGTACCGCTGCGCCTCGCTGCAGCGCGGACTCGCGGACGTGCAGTTCCTGCGGCTTGACGCGCGCCCGGGCGCCAGTGACCATCAGAGTGGTCTCTGCGAGGCCGTAGCAGGGATAAAACGACTCGGGCCGAAAACCGCACTGGGCGAACGTCTCGGCAAAACGCCTCAGCCCCGCGGCGCGGATCGGTTCCGCGGTCACGCAGGCGACGCGCCAGTCGCGCAGATCGAGCGTCTCCAGGTCTGCCGCGGTCGCCTTGCGGGCGGCCAGTTCGTATCCGAACGGCGGTGAACCGGAGCCGAATGCGTGATAGTCCGCGATCGCTTTGAGCCAGCGGATCGGCTTGGCCAGGAAATCCAGCGGTGACATCAGTACGCATTCACCGCCGTTGTAGAGGGTTTGGAACAGGCTGCCGATCAAACCCATGTCGTGATAGGCCGGAAGCCAGCTGACGATGGTGGGTTCCTCGGGGAGGCGCATCCCCGCCTTGAGCCACTGAAGGTTTGAAAGCAGATTGGCGTGTGTGACCATCACACCGCGGGGTACCCGTGTCGACCCAGAGGTGTACTGCAACATCGCCACCTGGCCGGGATCGGTGTGTCCGGGGCACCACTCGGCTGCCTCGACGCCGGCACCGCCGCCGATGTCGAGGACCGCCGGTCGGGTGGCGTCGCCATCGCCGCGCAACAGGTCGGCCAGAGAGGCGTCGGTGAGCACGCATGATGGTTGCGAGTCGTCCACGACCCCCGCCAGCCGCAGGGCAGTAGCACCGTCCAGCGGGGGTGCGACGGGAACAGCGATCACCCCGGCGTACACGCAGCCGAAGAATGCGACAAGGAAGTCCGCCCCCGGCGGGTAAACCAACACCGCCCGATCACCCGGGGCGGCGACCGAGGTGAGGCGACTCGCAAAACTACGGGCCCTGAGATCAAGCTGCTCGTAGGTCAGACGGTCCTGCTCTTCCTCGCCATCGGCCAGGTATCGCAGGCACGGTTTGCCGGCGAGCCGGTTCGCGCGGACTTGCAGCAGCTCGACGAGTGTAGCTACTTGAGGCACCGCATCGACTACGGTCATCCACTATCTCCTTGTCCACTGGCGCCTTGGGTCTGTCCAACCCGGTATCAAATAGCCGTTTTTGTCGTCCGGACCGCCTCAGATGAACGCCGCACGTCCCTCCACGAGCCGCGCGGGACGGGTGCGGCGGCATATGGAGCGGCGACCGGAATTTCCTTGCAACAACGAATGCTGGTAATCGCCGGAGCAGCTGTCAACAGTCACCGGGCCGGCGACACAGCGCAGGCCCCGGCGACGCCGACGAGTTATCCCTGTGTTGCACAGCCAAATTGCGGCCGCTGTTGTCGCGGCAACGCTTCACACGCGCGGCGCCGTGCAACCGATGATTTGGCGCATTTGCACAGCCCTACGACCGGTGGGCACGTCTTCGCACAGCGACGACCCGAAGAGCGAGAGCGCGATTGCCGCGCTGAAATGCCCGCGGGAGCTCAGATTCGTCAATAGGAGGTGGACCGGCGTGTGACCACCGAGTGCTTCCTCGACCAATACCGCCACGAGATTTAAGCTGGCCCAGTCAGATTCACCCCGCGAGCCTCGTTGGGTGACGCGAAGATGACGCCTGTTCGCAGGGGCACTCAACGGGTTTGGAAGGAATGCGTTCGTCATGAACATGATCACGATCGAAGAAGTCGCGGCGCTGGTGAAGCGAGCGATCCGAGGCAAACACGCCAACCAGATCGTCATCGATGAAAGCACCAATCTCGGTGACCTCGGTTTGTCGAGCCTGCAGATTGCCGAGATCGTTTTTTCGTTGGAGGACACTCGAGGGGTCGAGTTCGATCCCGCACGTGCCGCCGACGCCAAGACCGTCGGCCAGCTGATCGCAGTGGGCAACACCGCTTTACAGGAGCGGTCAGCCCAGGTAGCGCTTTAGACGAAAGGAATTCGACATGGACGGACGGGAACACTACGGCTTTATTCTGCTCTCCTCGGTCTTACCGCTCCTCGGCGTCGCTGTCGCGGCGGTGCTGTTGTGGAACCGCGGAATCGGGGTGTCGGACGTCGTCGCTTTCGTGATCATGTACGTGATCGCGGGTCTTGGTGTCTCGACGGGGTATCACCGTTTGCTGGCACATCGGTCCTTCAAGACGTACCGGCCGGTGAAAATCTTTTTGGCCTCCGCGGGCGCGATCGCCGGGCAAGGGCCCGCATTGACATGGACGGCCCACCACCGCCGCCATCACCGCTTGGCCGACAAGCCCGGGGACCCGCACAGCCCCTACGTCGGCCCGGAGCCGAGTATCCGCGGCGGCCTCAAGGGATTGTGGCATGCACATCTTGGCTGGTTGTTTGACACCGCCCTGGCCTCTGACCCGATCCGCTATTGCCCTGACCTGGCTCGGGACAAGGACATTCGCTTCATCTCGCGATACTTCACCGCCTTTGTCCTGTGGGGCGTCGTCATGCCCGGCTTAATCGGGTTCGCGATCGTCCACACCTGGCAGGCGTTCGCAACGGCGGCGGTGTGGGGCGGGCTGGTGCGATTCTTCGTCGGCAATCACGTCACCTACGCGATCAACTCGATCGGCCACTACCTCGGGCGCCGCCGTTTCGAGACACCCGACGAATCCCGCAACGTTGGCTGGCTTTCGATTCTGTCGTTCGGCGAATCCTGGCACAACAATCACCACGCGTTCCCGAAGGCCGCCTTTCACGGGTTTCGTTGGTGGGAAATTGATCTGAGCGCCTTGGTCATTCGTGCGCTCGAAGCTGTGGGGCTGGCGTGGGATGTGGTTCGAATCTCGCCAGAACGCATTCAGCAGCGCGCCGACGGGCTCAGCCGAGTGGGCGGTGGCAGAACCGCGCCGTCCTCACCCCAGCGACCGCTCGCTGAACTGCGCTATGCCACAGCCGGCGCGGGGGTTGCCGATGTCGAATGATTCGCGGCCTCGCGGGCTATGGGATCGGCTGACCGGGGCGGATTCACACCAGTCGTCGCTGCACTGCTGGACAGGAAGCAATTACGATGCGACACCCTGGTCGCAGGTGGTCCGCGACAGCGAGCACACAACCGCTGGCTTGCGCAGACTCGGTGTGCGGCCCGGGACACGTGTGGCCGCAGTGCTGACCAACGGTCCGCACGTTGTGCGGGGGCTGTTGGGTGTTTGGCTGGCGGGCGGCGCAATGGCTTCCCTACCGGCTCCGGCGCGGGGCATGGATGTCAATGAATACGCGGCGCAACTTCTTGCCATCTGCGATCAGCTCGATCCCGTGGTCGTGTTGATCGACGCGCCGACGCTGGCCGGCATCCCGCACACGTTGCAGAGCCGGTTGCGCTTCCGCACCTGGGAGTCGGTCATTGGCAGTGGGCGCATTGCACCTGAGCCGCCCGACGACGACGCGTTGGCGTTCATCCAGTATTCGTCGGGCAGCACCGGCTTCCCCAAGGGCTGCATGCTGACGCCGAGCGCCATCGCCGCCCAAATCGACATCATCGCCGCCATGATCGATCCACGAGCGGGGCGCGACGTCGCGGTGACGTGGATGCCGTTGTCGCATGACATGGGGTTGTTCGGCACCTTGCTGACGACCTGGTGCAGTGACATCGAGTACTTCATGTCCACTCCACAACGCTTCGTCACAGCGCCAGGAGGCTGGTTTTCCGAACTCGCACAGTTCGGCGGAACATTGAGCGCCGGGACCAACACGAGCCTGTATCTGGCGGCCCGGTCGGCCGCGCGCTCGTCGAGGATGCCACGCGACGGGCTCAGCAAGATCCGCAACTGCATTATCGGTGCCGAGCGCATCGACTGGGCGACGTTGACGTATGCCACGGACTCGCTCAAGAAGTTCGGACTTCGGCCCGAGGCCTTCATGCCTGCCTATGGCCTGGCCGAGGCCACCTTGGCAGTGACCGCACTGCCGTCCGACGAGCGCCCGCGACGTCTCATCGTCGACGCCGGCTCGCTGGGCGCGCGCCAGCTGTGTGAAGCCGCCGCCGACGACCCGCTCGCCGTATCGATCGTGAGCACCGGACCGCCGTGTGTCGGTGTGTCCCTTCCGGGCGCCCGCGCCGATGCCGTCACCGAAGTCGCCGTTCGTTCACCGAGCCTTGCATCCGGCTACTGGGCCGACCCCTTGGCCACCGAACGCAAATTCCGCGACGGTACGGTGCGGACGGGAGACCTCGGGTTCGTACGCGATAACGAGCTCTACCTCGTCGGGCGGGCAGACGACGTATTGTCGATCGCCGGCAGAAAGGTCTATGCCCACGAAGTCGAAAACTCGATAGAACGCGTCGAAGGACTGCGACGTGGCTGCTCGACGTTGATCTCGCGAACGGAGGGAGCCGCTCAGCGAATCTCGCTGTTCCTCGAGCCGCGTTGTGCCGCAGAGGATTATCGACGAATCGCCGAGGCGGCGGCCTCGGCCGCCATGGCGAAAGCGGCGGTCGCGATTGACGAGTGCGTCATCCTGGATCGAGGAGCCCTCCCCAAAACGCCGAGCGGCAAGATCCAGCGCCATCGCTGCCAATTGTTGTTCGAGACGGGTCAGCTGGAGCCACTGGCCACGGTGCGGTTCACCTGAACACGATTGACATTACGGACATGTCGAAGCGAACCGTACTGGTGACCGGTGTGAGCGGCGTCGTTGGGCGCGCCGTCGCCGCGGAGCTGGACGACGAATATGTCATCGGGCTGACGCACCGGGACCACGACGTGGCTGGCGTCGATGAAACGGTCGGGGGCGATCTGTGTTCCGACCGCCTGGGACTTGACGACCGGGCATGGCATGAACTCGCCGAGCGCGTCGACGTCATCGTGCACAGCGCCGCCCTGACAACATGGGGGCTGCCACCCGAGCGATATGACGCCATCAATGTGGCGGGCACGCGACGCGTGGCCGAACTGGCATGCGCAGCGGACGCGCCAGTGCATATGATCAGCAGTTGTTTTGTGCGCGCCGTGGAAAGCCCCTGCGCGGGTTTGCATCCCAACAACGTGGTCACCCCGTACCTGCGATCTAAGTGGCGGGCGGAAAAGATCGTCGCGGGCTCGCCGGTGCCCAGTTCGGTTTATCGGGCGACCAATGTCATCGGGGATTCGACGACGGGGGCGTCGAGCCGGCCGCAGATCGTGCAGCAGATCTCCGACTGGTTTTGCCGGGGCAAGGCGCCCTACCTTCCGGCCCATCCGGGCAACCGGCTCGACGTCGTACCACTGGACGTGGCCGCCAAAGCCGTCGCACATGCCGTGCGCACCGAGACCTTGGGCAAGCTGCTGTGGCTAACCTACGGCGACGAAGCGATGACAATCGAGCAGGCCCAACGCATTTTGATCGAGCATGCTCGGGAGGTGGGCCGCCTGGCCGGCGGCGTGGCGATCGTGAACCCGGATGGACCGCTACCAATACCGCTCGAGAAGATTCCCGGCATATCTCGCCGATTTCTGCGGGTCTTGATCGATGTCAGCGAGGTCACGCGCGCATGCGGGGGTGTCCTTCCGACTTCGCTGCCTTTCCTACGGGACCGGCTGGGCGTGCCGAACGTCCGTGACACGGAGGCTCTTCGACTTAGTTTGCGCTATTGGGCGGCTCGGCGCCTGGAAGCTGCGCAGGTCCATGCCGCGACTGCCCCCCGACTTGACCCGCGCCCGATGGCGGCATCAAGTGTCGCTTCGAACACATCGTCGGCTACCTATAGAGGAGGTCTGGCATGACGCAAACCCCAACCTATGAGGGTGCCTCCCCGGCGGCGATCCAACATCACTACGACGTCGGCAACGATTTCTATGCCCTGTGGCTGGACCCGACGTTGTGCTACTCGAGCGCGCTGTGGGACGGCGACAACGACACGCTGCTGGCCGCGCAGACCCGCAAACTCGACTTCATCGCCGCGGGAGCACGCGCTCGACAAGCCCACCGTGTCCTCGATATCGGATGCGGTTGGGGCGCGTTACTGCGACGACTCATCGACAACTACGGGGTGCAGCAGGCGGTGGGACTGACGCTCAGCGAGGCGCAAGCGAGCCACATCGGCCGCGACGAGCACGACCGGATCGACGTCCGCGTCCAGAACTGGATCGATCACCGCCCCGAGACCACCTACGACGCGATCGTTTCCGTCGGCGCGTTCGAACACTTCGCCGATATGGGCATGAGCCGCACGCAACGGGTGGAAGCCTATCGTGAGTTCTTCGCCCGCTGCGCGGATTGGCTGCCTCTGGGCGGCCGTCTTGCGTTGGAAACAACGATTAAAGGCAACAACACGCGGATGAGCCGCAGCACGGTGCGCGACCTGTTGTTCATCATCGATCGCATTTTTCCCGAATCGGAGATCCCGTGGCTGTCGGAGATCATCGAAGCCAGTGAGCGGCGATTCGAACTGGTCGAAATTCGCAACAGCCCGCACGACTACGCGCGCACCTGCCGGGAATGGCACCGGCGGCTTCTTGCGAACCGTGACCGGGCGACCGACCTTGCCGGGCCGGAGGTCTTTGTCGACTACGGACGCTACCTCGACGCATCGGCCGACGCCTTCGACAAGCGTCACCTTGGCCTGGCGTGGCTGATTCTCGAGAGGATCTGACACCGTTATGACCACTGCCAGCTCCACCGACCGGTCCAAAGTGGGTGCGTCAAGTGACGCGTTGGCTCGACACGAAATCTATTGGCGCGAAACAGAGTCCGTTAGTCCCGGCCCGCCGCTGCGACAGGACGTGCACTGCGATATCTGCGTGATCGGCGGTGGCTACACCGGGCTGTGGACCGCGCACTTTCTTAAGCTCGCCGACCCGGCCCTCGATATCCACATCGTCGAAGCCGACTACGCGGGGTCGGGCGCGTCGGGGCACAACGACGGCTTCGTTACCCCGACGATCGGGCACAACCTCAGCACACTGGTGCACCGATTCGGCGCTGAGCAAGCCAAGCTCGCCTATGCGGTGGTCGGGCGCTCCATTCTCGAGCTCGGCCGCTTTTGCCGCAAATACGGGGTGGACGCCGATTACGACACCAGCGGCTACCTTCAGGTGGCCACCAACAAGGCTCAGGTCGCCCTACTGAGACGCGACCTGCGGATCGCCGAGCGGCTGGATTCGGCCACACAGCCGGAGCTCGTCGAAGGCGCCCGGCTGAAGAGCACGATCGACTCCCCCAACATCGTGGCCGCCGTCAAGGGCGGCGGGGCGCTGGTCAACCCGCACCGGCTCGTGCGCGGACTGGCTCGAGTGGTGCGCGAGCAGGGCGTGCACATCCACGAACAGACTCCTGCCACGGCACTGCATACAGCATCGGGCGGCCACCGTGTGACGACACCACACGGCCGTGTTACCGCGTCGAAATTGGTATTGGCGACCAATGCCTATCAACACTTGTTCGAGCGGTTTCGCAACAAGGTGGTACCGGTGTGGAGTTATGCCGCTGTCACAGAGCCGCTTTCGGACGAGCAGCTCAGCCGGGTCAGCTGGCCCGGCAGAGAGGGCTTCGTCGAAGCGATGGATCTCATTGTGTTCGGCCGGCTGACCGCCGAAAACCGGCTGTTGATCGGCGGCGGACCCGTGAGTTACCACTACCGGCGCGATATGGACGTGGCGCGCCACATTGACAACCCGGCAGCGACACGTGTTTTGCGCGGTGTGCTCAACCGGTACTTTCCGTCCTGGGGGGATGTGAGATTCAGCCACACCTACGGTGGCTGCGTGGCGATGACCCGACGCTTCGTTCCCCATGTCGGCAACCTTGGCGACGATGTCTTTTATGGATACGGCTACTGCGGCAATGGGATTGCGCTGACGCATACCACTGGGAAGGTGTTGCGAGACCTCATTCTCGGGCGCGAGTCGACTTACACTCGCCTGTTGTTTGTCAACGGAAACGAACGGCGGGTCCCGCCCGAGCCGTTCATGTACCTGGGGGCCAAGGGGTTGTCAGCGTTGCTGGCCCTACAGGACCGGTATCCGGCGTTCGCAATGAAGGGATTGACATGAAATACCGTGTGGTGCAGTGGAGTACAGGGAACGTTGGCCGGCGCGCGCTGCGCTCCATCATTGCCAGACCCGAACTCGACCTGGTCGGCGTCTGGGTTTCCAGTGAGGCAAAGGCAGGCAAAGACGCCGGCGAACTCGCCGGTCTGGACCACGAGGTGGGGGTGGCCGCCACAACGGACGCCGAGGCGCTGCTGGCGCTTCGACCCGACTGCATTGTGCACACCGCGATGGCCGATGACCGCCTGATGGAAGCCATCGAGGATTTGAAACGCTTTTTGACCGCGGGGATCAACGTCGTCTCGTGCAGTCCCACCTTCTTGCAGTATCCGCACGGAACACTCCCCGCCGAGGTGGTCGACCCGATCGTGCAGGCCGCGACGTCCGGTCAGGCCACGCTGTGGGTCAATGGCATCGACCCCGGCTGGGCCAACGACTGGCTCCCGCTGTTGGTGAGCAGCGCCTGCGAACGCATCGACCAGATCGTGTGCTCCGAGGTGATGGACTACTCGACCTTTGACAACCCCACGATCCTTTTCAAGGTGATGGGCTTCGGCGGCCCCCTTGACGAGTTGCCGCTGCTGTTGCAGCCCGGCGTGCTGACCCTCGCATGGGGCGGCGTAATCCGGCAGCTCGCCGACGGCCTGAACGTCGATCTCGACACCGTCACCGAGAATTTCGAACGGCTACCGACACCGGAGTCGTTCGACTTCCACGGCCACACGATTTCCCGCGGAACCGCGGCGGCACTTCGGTTCCGCGTCGAGGGCATCAAAGGCGGGCGCGCGGTAATCGTTCTGGAACATGTCACCCGACTGCGACCCGACCTCGCGCCGGACTGGCCTCAACCGACCGGACAGGGCTGCTATCGGGTCGATGTGAAGGGTGTCCCCGACTATTCGGTCAACGTGCAGGTGGCCACGTCCGGTGACCATGCCGACGGGGTGCTGGTCGGCACGGCCGCCCGGCTGGTCAGCGCCGTGCCCACCGTGGTGCAGGCCAAGCCGGGATTGCTGACCGCGCTTGATCTGCCGCTGGTCGCCGGACGTGGGATCGTGTCGGCGTAGGGGCGGGGTTGCTGACGGCATGGCCTCAGCACAATCCAAGCTTTTGCGAGCGTCGTTCAACCGAGCCCTGGCGGCCGAGCCCCTGTGCAAAGCAGCCGGTTTCGGGTCCCAGCTGTGGTAGGCAGCGGCTTTGCGGATCGAAGCCCACACCTCGGGTCGCGGCGTCGGGCACACCGTCGACCGCATGGTCACTTCACACATGCCCAATGAAGTGAAATGGTGGAAACATGGGTGCGAAGTCAGATGCCGGGGGTGCAGTCTCGGCGGCCAGCTCGTGCGACGGCGAATCCCTGGCATTGCGACTGACCGGGGTGACCAAATCCTACGGCTCCGGTCCTGCCCGGGTAACCGCGCTGCAGGAGCTGGACCTGGAAATCCGGACCGGCGAGTTCGTAGTGCTGCTGGGGCCGTCGGGGTCGGGCAAGACGACGCTGTTGAACATCATCGGCGGCATCGACCAGCCGTCGGGGGGCGCGATCGAGGTCAACGGGGTCAACATCGGAACGCTCAGCCGTAAGCAGCGCACGAACTATCGTCGCGATCAGGTGGGTTTTGTCTTTCAATTCTTCAATCTGGTACCGACTTTGACTGCGCGCGAAAACGTCGAGATCCTCGCCGAGCTGACCGGGTCTGACACCCAAGCACGCAGCGCCGCCGCCTTGGAGCGAGTCGGCCTGGGTGATGTGGCCGATCGCTTCCCCGGGCAACTCTCAGGTGGCCAGCAACAGCGGGTGGCCATCGCGCGGGCGATCGTCAAACGCCCACCTTTGTTGCTCTGTGATGAACCGACGGGGAGCCTCGACTTGGTTACAGGCCGGCAAGTCTTGGCGGCGTTAAGCGATCTGGCGCGCAACGCGCAGCAGACCATCATTGTGGTAACCCACAATTCGGAGATCGCCCGTATGGCGGATCGCGTCCTGTGGCTTCATTCGGGGGCGATCCGCAAGTCGGAGGTGGTTAAGGCCCCCGTCGATGCCGCGGAGTTGGACTGGTGAGCCGCGCGTTGCGTCGCAAAGTCCGCCGCGATGTTTGGCGGGAGCGGTGGCGCTTCGCGGCGATCGCCGTGGTCATCGCCATCGGTGTGGCGGTATTTGTCGCCGCGACAGATGGTTATCGCAACCTCGACCAATCCTTCGCCCGCGCGTATGCCAACCAACGTCTCCCGGACGCGATCGTTACCGGACCCGGTGCCGCTGCGCTGCACGACACGATCACCGGTATGCCGGGCAGTCCGATTGTCGAGGTTCGCCATCAAGCCGATGCGGGCATTCGAGTGCGCGGCCATGCTCTTTATGGCCGCGCGGTGGGCGTGCCCGATGCCCGGCAGCCGAATGTGTCTTTGCTCGACATGCGCGCGGGCAGCCTGCCACATTCCGGGCAGCTGGTGGTAGAACAGCACATCGCCGATCACTACCGCCTTCGTCCCGGCGATACCGTGGACCTGTTGGGCAAGCAAGGATGGCTACCGGTGCCCGTCGCGGGCTCGGCTCTGTCCACCGAGTACCTGTGGCCGGCGCGCTCTAGTCAGGAGATATTGACCACGCCCGAGGACTTCGGGGTGGTGTTTCTTCCTGACGGCGACCTGCAACGGATGTTGTCGCAGCCCGTCGAACAGATTGCGGTGTACGCGCGTGACCGCGCCGCGGCCGGCGCGTTGACCACGGCCACGAGCGACCTGGCGCGCAAAGCGGGTCTGCAATTCGTTCCGCGCGACCAGCAGGCTTCATACCGCACCTTGCAGGACGATGTCGCCCAATTCGGCACTCTCGCCAGGATCTTGCCGTGGCTGTTCTTGGCGGCGGTCGTGCTGGCAACCTATGTCCTGTTGTCACGCATTGTCGCCGCGCAGCGCGCGGTCGTCGGAACGTTGATCGCCAATGGGCTTTCGGCGGGCGCGGTCCGCCAACACTATCTGGGATACGGCGTGGCCTGTGCCGCGCTGGGAACGCTGCCGGGGCTACTCGGCGGTTATCTACTGGGACAATGGATTACGGCGAGGTACGCTCAGGCGATCGCCCTGCCGATGCACGTTTCGTCACCACACCCCCTTAGCTATGCGCTTGCGGCCGTGGCCGCGGTCAGCGTCGCATTACTGGCTGCTGTGGCGCCGGCCGTTGTTGCGGCCAGAATGCAACCCGCAGAGGCGATGCGTGTCGCCCCTCCGATGGACGGGGGCCGTCTCAGCGCGGTCGAACGCCTTGTGCCGGTGCTAGATCGGCTGCCGGTGCGGTGGCGAATGATGCTGCGGGCCATTTCTCGGAATCGTCGCCGTACGGTGTTCACGGCTGTCGGCGTGGCCGTGGCGGTCGTGTTGGTGATGGTGTTTGCGGGCATGCGCGACACTTTGCCGGGCATGGTCCATCGCCAGTTCGGTCAGGTCGAGCGACAAGACGGGGAGGTGGTTGTATCGGGCTTGGCCGACCAGGTCGTGGACAGGTTGCGCGCAGATCACAACATCGTCGCGGCCGAGCCGTACAGCTCCTATGACGTCACCGTTTCCGCCGGTACGCACCGATATAAGACTCTCGTCGTCGGGCTGGATCCGCAGACGCGGATGCATGCGTTCACCGCGCAGTCGGGCGCCGACCGGCTCTCCGATGACGGCGTCCTTCTCGGGTTGGGCCTGCGTGACCTGTTGTCACTGTCGTTGGGTGACCGCATTGATGTGGTGGTGGCCCCGTCGGGGCAGCGCTTCTCCGAGCGAGTGGTTGGATTCGTCGATGAGCCGTTTTCGCCGGTCGTGTACATCTCGGCGAAACGCCTGAAAGCCGACGCCGGTGCCTTGCCGGCTAACGGTGCATTGGTCAAGCTCCGCCCCGGCAGCGACGGGCGCGCCGCCGGTGACCGGGTCGCCGCCATGCCGGGCGTGGTGGCCTACCGGTCGACGACGTCGCTGGCATCGACGATGCGCGACGCATTCAGCCTCTATGACACTTTGGTGGGGATCATGCTGGTCTTCGCCGGCGTCATGGCGGCCGCCATGTTGTATAACGCGATGTCCGCCAACATATCCGAACGGCTGGGCGAACTGGGCGCGCTGCATGCCGAAGGAATGGGCGCCGGCGTATTGTCTCGTTTGATCGCCTCCGAAAACCTGACCGTGGCTTTTGCCGCGGTTCCATTCGGCGTTATCGGCGGCATATTGCTTGCTGATCGGCTGCTGTCCACCTATCAGCGGCTCGGCTATCACTTGCGACTCGAGATGGAGCCGGCCACACCCGTAGTCGTAGCCTGCGGGATTGCCGTCGCGGCTATGCTGGCCCAAATCCCGGCCGTGCGACGGGTTTACGGGATCGATCTGGCGCATATCGTCAGAGAGCGCGCGCTGTGACGCACCGGCGTGGCACACAGACCGGTGATGCGCCGCGCCCAGGTACGTGGACGAGCGGCGCGGCGTCGCCGGTTCGGCCCGACAGACGCGGGAATCGCCGAATCGGGCCCCGGCAGCGGCCTCCTGCGGTCGTCCCCGAAACCGCGCCGTGCCTGACTTCGTGACGGCCCGCTGACATGGGCGCGAGAACCAAGACCCATACAGGGGCTGTCGGCGCGCCTGCACCCGTGATCGCCACCGATGGCCTGACGCGTCGTTTTGGCAAACGTCGGGGCATCGCCGATGTCACATTCAGCGTGCCCCCGGGGCAGGTGTTTGGATTCCTCGGCCCAAATGGTGCCGGCAAGTCAACGACGATCCGCCTGCTGCTCGGCCTCTATCGCGCGACCTCGGGTCGGGCCGCAGTATTCGGGTTGGATCCCCGCCGGCACAGTATCGAGGTGCACCGTCGGCTGGGTTATCTCCCAGGCGAATTGACCCTGTTCCCGCGGCTTACCGGGAGAGACATTCTTGACCGCGTGGCTCACATGCGTGGCCATTCCGACCCCCGCTACCGTGACGAACTCGCTGAGCGCTTCAGCGCCGAGCTCGACCGCCCCGTGCGCACATTGTCGAAGGGCAACGTGCAGAAGATCGGGTTGATGCTCGCGTTCGCGCACCGACCCGAATTGCTCGTCCTCGACGAGCCGACCTCTGGGCTAGACCCGTTGCTGCAGAACGAATTCACACGCCTTGTGCGCGAGACTGTCGACGACGGCCGCACTGTTTTTCTGTCCTCCCATGACCTCGACGAAGTGCAACGCCTTGTCGACCAGCTCGCTATTATCAAGGACGGTCGCATCATCGTCACCGATACGGTTGAGCAGCTGCGCGCTCGATCGCCACGGACTGTCGACTTCCGCTTCGACCATCATGTCGACCCGGCGCGTTTCCACGACCTCGATTCGGTACGGGTTCTCTCGCACGACTCAACACACATCCGCGTGTCGGTAACGGGGCCGCTCGGGGCACTACTCCGCGTGGCCGCCGCGCTTGATCCGGTTGACATGACGGCCCGCCCTGTCGGGCTCGACGAGTTGTTCCTGGCCTACTACCGCCCCGATGAGAGCGAAACGTGAGCAGTGACATTGCTTGGCTCGATCTGCGGCTTCGGCGCCGTCTCACCATTGGCTACACGCTCGGCATGGCCGTCTACGCCGCGGTCGTCGTCGCGCTCTACCCGTCGTTCAAGAACGACAGCAGCCTTAACGCGCTGACAGAGAAAGGGTCCACCGTGACGGCCCTACTCGGCGCATCCGGAACGTTGACCTCGCCAGCCGGCTGGCTCAGCGCCAACTTGTACGCCAATTTCGTTCCCTTAGTGGTGCTATTGGCGACGATCGGCTATGGCGCCTCCTGCATCGCCGGCCAGGATGAGGACGCCACACTGGGTCTTGTCACCGCCCTGCCGTTGACACGCCGCGCCATCATCACTGGCAAACTCGCCGCGCTGTTTGCTCAGGCGTTGCCGGTGCCGATCATCACCGCCGTGTGCGTGTTCGGCGGCCGGGGGCTAGGACTGCGCGTCGGCGCGGGTGCACTGCTCGGCATCACTGGTGGGGTGATCTTGTTGGGTCTGGTTTTCGGCTCCATGGCGTTGGCGGTCGGCGCGGCCACGGGCAGTCGCGGGTTGGCTCTTGGCGTCAGTTCCAGTGCTGCCGCGATCGCCTACCTCACCAGTTCACTGGCTCCGACGATCCACTGGCTGCACCCAGCCCGCTACGCCTCGCCCTTCTTTTACGCAGTCGATGATTCCCAACTCGTACGTGGCATGCCACTGGCTTGGATCGCGGTACTGGCGCTTATCACCGCCGCTTTCGCGACGACCGCACTCATCGCGTTCAACCGCCTCGACGTGCACTGAAGGAACGCCTCCTCCGCCTGACGCCCTCACGCCTTTGGCGCTCAGCTACATTGCTCGGCCGGCACGCCGGGCTCGTCTCCTGGAAGACCCGCGTTCGCGCAGTGCCGCTCGTGAGAGCACTGCGCCAGATCATGTGCTATTCGAGCCCAATTGGCCGAACACCGAGTTGCAAGCTGGACGAGATGTTCAACGCAGTAATCCGGAACGCTTTCCACGACCATAGCGATGTCGATGCTGTTGACGGCGTGCAACCGCAGCCATCGCAAAAGCTCGCGGCCTGTGTCGTTCATGCGCAGCGCAGGATCCTTCGCCAGGGTAGCCAACACCGGACTGACGTCGGCCGGGTGTTTTTCGTCCGGTGCCGCCGATCGCGGCTGTGTAAAGCCGAGCCGGCGGTGCATGTCACGGTTTTCGACCGGCGCGGCCGGCACCGGGTCATCCCCGCGAGTCACCCGCGCCCGGACGTCTCGGGCAGTTCCGGGCGATATGCCCACCGCCGCAGCTATTTCACGAAGTGAAGCGTCCGGATGAGACGCAAGGTAGTCGGCGGCGAGCTGCCGGCCCACCGCCGCATTCAGCGGGCGAATGCGACCATCCCGTCCCACGCGCTTGTCGAACCGCGGTGCGTCTGCGCTCGAAGAGCGGATCTCACGCACAGTTCTGGCGGACAGTCCCGCGATCGCGGCGATCGCGCGGTCCGAGAACTCGCTGTGGGTTAGCACGATCTTGGCAGCCGCGGCACGCCGGTCTGCGAGCGACAGCGGCAACCCGTGTGTGACGTTCGCGCGAACCGCAATCAGGAATGCCGATTCCCACGGTTCGTCGATGAGGATCGCCTCAATCTCATCGAGGCCTTTTTCGACTGCGGCAGCAACGCGGTGAAATCCGTCGACGATCTGCATTGTGGCTCGGTGCACGAGGATGGGAGGCCACGGTCCCTCCGCCTCGCGCAGCAGTTGGACGTGCGCGCGATCCTCACCGCCCGAGCGCGGAGACTCCGCGCGGACGAGCGACGCAATGCGTATCTTCGTGATTGCCTTCACGGGGCGCCCGCCTATGGCCTCCGCCCCCGAGGTCGGCAGGCTCCATGACAAGGATTCGCCGTTATGGCGTTCCTGTCGCAAGCCCGGCAGAACGGTCGCCGCGTCGTCATGCGTACCCATGCCTCTCCTCCCCCGAGGATGCCCGTCGTCATGGCTGACGGCCCGGGCGTTGGTCCCGACGCACCGCCGCGCTGTCCGCGCTCCCCACACAAGCACCCTCGATTTCCAAACTAGGCAGGAAGAATGCAAAACACAATAAAAATTAAGGAAAATTAGCGGAAAAAATTCTGCGCACTGCCGAGCTGCAGCGCCGGACTCACCCGCCGACCGCGCGAGCACGCACGGGGTGGCCCCGCAAGCCGATGCGACTTCTGCCCGACGCTGGAGTCACCTAGTCGCCGCGAGAAGCGGCGTAACCGGCAGCGCGTCGCGGACCCGGCGGCGACTCGACGAGACGAAGCGCGGTGGTCAACGGGTCGCGCCAGGACGGCAAAGCGGGCCGCGCGTCGGGAAACCGCGACGAATGGACCAGCAACGCGCACCTGGTAAGTCAGCGATGTGTGCAACTGCGTATCCGCCGCAGATGCACACCGGCGCTGCCGTGCGCCGCCATGCCCCGCACATGCGCAAGCGTCATGGCTCCGCGACCGCTACACCCTTATCGCGAGGCGACTGTTGGTGGGCATCTTCTGCGCTCGTCGACCATCGTGACCAGAGGCGTGCGAGCGGCTTGGGTGCCCACCAGTTAGCTCGCCCCAAGATTCGCATGAATGCGGGAACCAACAAAACCCGCACCAATGTCGCGTCGATGAGCACTGCGAGCGTCAGCCCGAGCCCGAAGACCCGCATGAACGCCACCTTCGATGCGATGAGCGCGGCAAAGGAGATGGCCATCAGCAACGCGGCCGCGGTGATCACCCGACCGGTTCGGGCCAGCCCGAGGGCCACGGCGTCGGCGTTGGCGGTTGGCGTCCGCTCGGAGCTGCGCCAGAATTCGCCGATCCGCGAAATCAAGAACACTTCGTAGTCCATCGAGAGGCCGAAGGCGATGCAGAACAACAACACCGGCAGGTGCTCAGCGATGGTGCCCGTGACCGTAGTGCCCAGACCTGACAGGTGGCCTTGCTGGAAGACCCATACCAGCGCCCCGAAGGTCGCTGTCAGCGATAGGACATTCAATACCACCGCTTTGACCGGAAGCAAGACGCTTCCGGTCACCAAGAACATCAGCACAAGGGTCACCGCCGCGATGCTCCCCAAGACCCACGGCATGCGGCGGAGAGTGCTGTGGACAGTGTCACGATTCATCTGAGCCGAGCCACCGAATTCGACATCGGTGCCCGTTGGAGGAGCGACGGCGTGCAGCGCGTCGAGCTGTCGCTCCGAACCCGTCGACAACGGCGCAGCGGTGCTCGAAACAGTCAAAAACACTGTGTCGCCGCGAATTCCGGCGGCGGCCACTGGAGGACCAATCAGTCTGGCATTGGCATAGGCGCCCGAGGGGGTCGATGCGGCGGACACGTCGCCCACCCGTGAAAGCCGCGCCGCATAGTCGTCAATCGCGCTCGGCACGCGTGTCCCACCGCCGCGGACCACGACGGTAACTGCCGTGGCGGCGTCGAACGGGAAATCCTGCCGCAGTTGATCGCCAACCTGACGCGCTGGCGCGGATGTCGGCAAGATCCGATCGTCGGGGAAGCCGAGTTTCAGATCCAAGAACGGTGCGCCCAGCACCAGTAGCAGCGCCACGACTGCCACCGCGATGGGAATGGCCCGCCGCATCACTGCCTGCGTGTTCCGATACCAAAAAGTCTCTGTAACCGGCTCGGGCAAGGGTTCTTCTCGGCGCAGGACGCGACGAAGCAGCCGACGGACGTCCAAGGAGTCAATACGGTCGCCGAGCAGCACAATGGCTGCCGGCGCAATCACTATGGCCGCCAGGCTTGCGGTGACCACCACCGCCACACCTGCGTAGGCGAACGACCTCACAAAATACATCGGAAATAGCAGCAGGGTCAGCAAAGATAGTGCCACGGTGCAGCCCGAAAAGAGCACGGTCCGCCCAGCCGTACACATGGTTCGCACCAATGCCGAATCTCGGTCTGGGTCGCTACTCAGTTCCTCGCGGTAGCGGCTGATGATGAGCAATGTGTAATCGATCGCCAAAGCCAGGCCCATCGCGACGGTGAGGTTGAGAGCAAAGATCGACACATCGGTGAGGAAGGTGATCAGTCGCAACGTCGCTAAGGAACCGATTATCGCGGTCACTCCCACCAGCAACGGCAACATCGACGCAAAGACTCCACCGAACACCCAGACCAGCACCAAGAAACTTAGCGGGATGGCTATCGATTCCATCACCAACATGTCTCGTTCAATTTGCTTGTTCGCCTGGACATATACGTCAGCCATGCCGCCGGCCCGGACGGTAACGCCGTCGCGGTCATGGACGAGCTTCTTCGTCAACTCGGCGGTGTGCTTCTGACCTTCGCTGTCGCCTCCCGCAATACCGGCAACGATGAGGCCGGCCCGGTGGTCCCTACTGATCAAGGCGCTCGCCACGCTCGGCGGAGAAGCCCACGCCGACGCGACGTCGGTGACGAAAGACGATTCGGTCAGCTCGCGCTGTAGATCGATGGCCGTTGGCCGGATCGTGTCGACATCGGCGTGGTCCGGCGCGTTCAAGACCAATATCAGCTGCAGATTACTGCGATGGAATGTGTCGGAAAGTATTTGCGCCGCCTTCGAGGATTCGGCGGACGGCTCCGCGAACCCGCCTGCCGGCAAGGAATTTGCCACCGGAATTCCGAAGATTGCGGCCGCGATAGCGATCAGTGCCGCGGCAGCCAACACACGACGGGGCGCGGCGATCACGGACCGAGTCAACCGTTCGAGCACCAACTTGCCTCCCCTCGAACCCCAACGTATCAACAGATAGCACGAACGCGTCTCGCTGATTTCGGCGCCGTTGGCGCGGCCGGCGAGTACGCGCGCCCCATAGATTGCGGGTCCACATCGCAGCCTCAATACGGCTGGTGCCGCGGAAGCGGCGGTGGGCCAAAGAACCGTGGACCAAACCGCCTGGGCGGCTTGTGGATCACGACGCAGGTGCGACGGCCTCACCCGACGTCGCGATCGGACACCGGCCGGCAGGCGCGACCGGACGACTTCGGCAACCACCCGGGTGCCGGCACCACACGCACTGTTGCCCGCCTGATGTCTGTGACACAGTGACGGAAGTCAGCACCCGCGAACGAGCCTAATTGGGATAGCGGTACCTATGGATCAACATGTCGCGAATGCTGGATTGTCCCTCCAATATCGGGTCGCAGATTTTGTCGTCAGGTATCTCGCAGCGAGTGGTGTGGAGTTCGTATTCGGGGTCGACGGAGCCAACATCGAGGACATCTACGATGCGGCGCACTTTTGTGACGGCATTACCGCGTTACTTGCTAAACACGAGTTCTCGGCGGCGGCCATGGCCGATGGGTACAGCCGCAGCTGCCCAGGATTGGGCGTTGTGGCGGCGACGTCGGGGGGCGGGTCGCTGAATCTGGTGCCAGGCCTGGGAGAGTCACTTGCGAGCCGGGTTGCGGTGCTTGCGCTGGTGGGACAACCGCCGATGGCGCTGGACGGCCAAGGCAGCTTCCAGGACATGAGCGGCCTCAACGGTTCTCTGGACGCCGAGGCATTGTTCTCGACGGTCTCGCTGTACTGTCGGCGGATCACCGGCCCCGAGGAGATTGTCAAGACGTTACCGGAAGCCGTCGAGGCCGCCAACCGTGGCGGGCCGGCGGTACTGCTGTTGCCGAAAGACGTGCAGCAGGCACGCCTATCCGTCGGCCCGCACGCCGTCCCGCCGCACCGCAACGGCGAATCGCCGCGCGGCTTGGAGGTCGATCTTGATCCCGCCCTGCGGATGTTGGATCAGACAAGCGGTCCGGTCACGATCATCGCCGGCGAGCAGGTGGCCCGCGACGATGCACGGGACGAACTCGAACACGTGAGACGAACGTTGCGCGCCTCAGTGGCCGCCGTGCCGGAGGCAAAGGACGTCGTCAATGCGCCGGGCGCATCAGCGCTCGGCGTCACTGGAGCTATGGGTCATGCCCGCGTGGCGGAGGCGGTCCGGAGCAGCGGCGTGTGTCTGGTGCTCGGCACCCGACTGCCCGTCACGGCCCGAACAGGTCTGGGCGAGGCCTTGTCCGCGGTGCCCACGATCTCGATGGGCTCGGCACCGACGTATGAGCCCTGCACCCGCCATATTCACACGCAGGACCTGCGCGACACGTTGTCGCGGCTGGGCCGTGCATTGAGCCGGTCACGCACGCCGTCGGTCGGCGCTCGAGCGTCGCGCAAAAGAGCAGGTGAGAAACCGACGCGGCCCTCGCACACGGGCCCGGGCATCCGCTACAGCGAGGCCATGGCCGTGCTGGACAGCATGCTGCCGGACGAGTCGGACATCGTCGTCGACGCCGGCAACTGCGGTGCATCGGCGATTCATTACTTGCCGGCGCGCCCGGCCGGGCGGTTCGTCGTCGCCCTGGGGATGGGTGGCATGGGGTACAGCTTCGGAGCCGGCATCGGGATGGCGTTGGGTCGCCGCCGGCGGTGCGTGGTGATCGCCGGGGACGGCGCGTTCTTTATGCATGGCATGGAGATACACACCACCGTCGAATACCGGCTGCCGGTGACGTTCGTGTTGTTCAACAACAACGCCCACGCGATGTGCGCGATTCGCGAACAGCTGTTTTTCGGAGACCGCTACAGCTACAACCGTTTTCGGCCCAGTCGACTGGGCGCCGGACTGGCGGAGATGTTCCCCGGTCTCCCGTCGGTCGACGTGCGCGAGATCAATGAGCTGGCAACGGCATTGGATTCGGCCCTCAAATGCGACGGACCATCGGTGATCGGCATCGAATGTTCGCCCGACGAGATCCCACCGTATGCCCCTTTGCTCGCCAACGCGACAGGGGCCGTCGCCGGTCCGCGGGGATCTGCACCATGACCACACCGCCCGTAAGCCTGATCGACGTCTCCACTTATCTGCCCGAAAACACGGTGTGCGCGGAGTATTACGCGGGCGTCGCGGGTGCCGACGAACTGCGCGACAGCGTGATGTTCCGCGCTCCGGCGTTTCGACATCATGCCGCCAAAGATGAGTCGAACACCGACATGATCGAGCGGGCGGTACAAGGGCTGCTAAAACGTCATGGCGCGAAGGCGTTGTCGGACGTCGACGTACTGCTCGCGCACTCTCAGTTGCTCGATGCGCCCTTTGTGGGATGCGCCGGCGCGGTCGCCCACCGGTTGGGCATTGCGCCCGAATGGACCGTCGATGTGCAGAACGGAGGGTGCGCAGCCTTCGTTCACATGATGCGCTTGGCGCGCCAACTGCTGCAGTCGGGTGCTGGCCGGAAGGCGCTGATTGTGCTGGCACAGCGCTGCGCCGGAACCGTTTTCGACCAACAGCAGGTCCGCAAACTGGCCCAGGCGGCGATACCCGGGGATGGAGCCGCGGCTGGATTGCTGACCCTGTCGGACCGATCGCCGATCATCGAAATCGTATGCCGCGACTACGGCGAGTACGCGGCCGACATGGCCGCTATCTCCGATCCCCCTCGCCGATGGTGGGAGTCGGGCCCAGGCGAGGGCTACATCAGCTTCACCGGCGAAGCGGTGGTGGCCGAGGTGCTTGCCCGCGGCAATCGATTGGTCCCGGAAGTCGTCCAGGTCGTGTGCGATCGCATCGGCATGAAATCCGAGGACCTCGACTTGCTGGTTACCAATCAGCCCAACCAGCTGTTCCTGCGCAACTGGGACAAGGCACTCGGCCTGCCGCCCGCGCGACACCGGGACACGTTCCACCAATGCGGCAACCTGTTTGGTGTCGGGATACCCGTGAACTTTGACTTTGCGATCAACGACGGTCAAGTCAAACCCGGTGATGTCGTAATGATGGCGGCCTTCGCGCACGCCGGTGACTTCGCCGGCGCGGCCGCCCTCCGATGGGGCGGACGACCGCAGTGATGCCGTCGCCACTTGTCGGCCGCCGCTCCGGCGGCTACGACGACACAAGACATCCGTCCACGTTGCCGACGGGTCTGCCTCGCGTGCGCACGTGCCACGATCTTGTCCGTAGGTAACGGTTTCCTTGGTGCATTTCTGGGGTAATATTTGCCGCAGGTACATCTATCTGATCGGTGCGGAGGGGTAATGAGCCGTCTCGACGACATCGACGCCGGGGCTGAGAGGGTGTGCCAGCTGGTGGGTTCACTGCCGATCCCGGAGCCGTGGCATCTGAAGTCGTTCATCGAGGTGGTCGCCGACAAGCGCGGTAAGCCAATCCGTCTGATCCCGCATCCGGGCCTCTTTGGATCCGGGCAACCGTGTGGGATCTGGATCGGACGCCGCACCGACGACATCATCGTCTACGACGACACGACCTCGAGCTACCACGTCGAACACATAGTCCTGCATGAGCTCGGACATCTCCTGCTTCAACACCGCAGCAGCCCCGGCAGCGACGCGGCCGCGTTGTCGATCCAGGAATTGCTGCCGGATGTCGACCCCGCGACCGTCCTGCATGTTCTCGGACGGACCGCTTACGACAACGAGCAAGAAAGTCAGGCGGAGTTGTTCGCATCGTTCGTCATGTCCGAGTCGCGCAAGTCGCGTCCGGCGTCGAAGTTTCTGAGCACCTTCCTTCGTGACTGACGCGGCCGGCTGTTTAGCGATGTTAATAGCGCAATTACCGGAATAGCGATGGATTCGGGAATTCCCACGCTCGCATATTGGCCGCTGTTGATTTTCATATGCATCGTATCCGTTGGCCGCATTATCCTGTTGCATTCGTCTCGGGCAGACCGGCGAGTGACTACTGCATTAATCTTCGCGGCAATATGCTGCCTTCTTCGTGAGCGCACCGTCCAAGCCGCCATCATCAATCTTTCTTCCGCCAAAATATCGCCGCCCCTGCTGTATCACCTGAGCGAACTCGCCGTAATTCCATCCGCTGCCGCGCTTTTTCTGCTCGGATATACGTGGATTAACGACGTGGAGCCCCCGTACCTGGCCCCGCTGGTCTACTCCGCAGCGGCCGTATGCACCCTTTCAACTTTCGCCCTGTGGTGGAGCGCTCGTGCACACAATATTCCTTTCACCGTGCACTCCGGATGGGCAGTCATCGCATACTCGAGCTCGCTGCCGGCGGCATTGGCCGCAGTAGCGTGCCATGATTCACTCGTGTATTGGTTTGCCGTCATGCTTCTCATTATCTGCTTCCGCGAATTACGCCAGCGGCCCGACCGGCGCGCAGTCGCCATTTGCCTGGGCGTCGGAACAGTGGCAACCGGCGTCCTCATGCAGACGGCAATCATTTCCGTCGCGACAATTACTGCGGCGACGGGTAGGCACAACACTTTCATTAACACTGTGGGCGTGGTCGACCGATTCAGCATCGTTGTTTGGACCTATATTGGATCAGCGGTAGCCGCTATCCCCCTGTTCTCACGAATACTTCAAATCGCCCATTTAGACAAATATTCACGTCGCCGCAAGCATTTGATGCCGTTGTGGCGTGATCTCACCACGGCGTGTCCCGAAATCGTGTACCTCAGACGGGGTCACGGCCCTGTGGTGAGGACCCCTTCGCGGTATCGGCTGCACCGCACAGTTGTCGAGATCCGTGATTGCATCCTCATCCTGTCCCGTTACGCGGTCCGCCACGACCAGACCATCGTCGATGAGATCGCCGCTCCGCCTACACTTCGGCAAGCCGTCCGGCTCGCGTTGGCGTGGTCGGCAAAAAGCCGAGGAGAACCTCCATCCGAGGATTTCGCCGCACAACAGTCTGCGGCCATGGAGCTCGTTGAGGAAACCGACGAACTGAGTCAACTGGCCGAGTACTGGCACGCCGCTAAGGTTCTCGCGACCAAGGTCGCGCCATCGCGTGATCGCGAAAATTCGATAGCGTGAGGGTCGCCAGACCCAATTGCTAACCCGACGCGATCCACTGACCGGCCCGCCGGTCATCGGCGTCGCTACGAGGACGGGAACCGCACGGTACAAGATGCGAATTGCAGGTAAGAGGATCCTGTTGACCGGCGCAACCGGTGGCATTGGGCGAAGCGTCGCCACCAGGCTCCAGGCCGAGGGCGGCCAGCTGATCCTCACAGGACGCCGAGTCGACCTCCTCCAGTCAATGGCTCGGGAGCTCGGCGCCGCCTTCGTCGCCGCCGACCTCAGCGATCCCGCTGAGGTGACCCGCCTTTCCCGGTTTGGCCGCATCGATGTCCTGGTGGCCAACGCCGGTCTGTCAGCAAGCGGAAGCGTCAGAGATCTCACACCGGATGACATCGACGAGGCCATCGCCGTCAATCTGCGTGCACCGATCGTCATGGCGCGTGAACTTGGAGCTTTGATGGCACAGCGGGGAGACGGTCACATCGTTTTCATCGGCTCCATCGGCGCCCGGGTATCGACCGCCGGCACGGCTGTCTATAACGCCACCAAGTTCGGCCTGCGGGGGTTCGCATTTGGCCTACGGCAAGACCTGGGCAACAGCGGCATCGGCGTATCGATCGTGGAACCGGGGTTCATCCGTGACGAAGGCATGTTCGCGGATAGGGGCGCTCGGCTGCCCCGAGGATTCCGCACCAGTAGTCCCGATCAAGTGGCCCAAGCTGTCGTGCGCGCAATCGAACGAAACGTCGCCGAAACGGTCGTTGCGCCCATCGAGACGCGGTTGAGCGTCGCGCTAAGTGCCCTCGCACCGCAGCTGAGTGCCAAAGTGCAGCAAAGGATCGGTATCAACCTCGAGCCGAACGCGGCGACGGACTCGAATGGCCATCGGGACTAAAGCTTTCCACCGAGACGGGGCCGACCGCCGAAGCTAGCGCCTCAGCGGGCCGGTGAGTTCTCACCCATCCCCGACGAAGAATTCTCTTCGGCGGGCACGCGCTTGATTATGTCGAGCATCTCGTCAAGTGCCTCTTCCGCGGCAACGCCGCGCAACGCGAGTTGCTTGACCCCTGCATCGCGCGCGGCTGCCAACAGCTGCAGTTGCTTGTCCAAACGCTCGGCGCGGGGCCCCATGGTGGTGAGGTATTCTCCGGGAATGCCGAAGTGGCTGATCAGGCCCCGTATCAGGTCGGGCTCAGCAACCGTGGTGTCGTGATTCCGCAAGGCATTGATCTGGGCCGCCGAAACGGGCCGACCGATGATCTCGCTGACCGCGGTGGCTACGGTGTCTACCGACTGCTCGGAATCGTTTCGTGATCGACAGACGTAGAACAGTCGGTTGATCTTTGCGCCGAGTGTCAGGTCATTCGTCGTATTGGTCATCCATCGAACCCCTTTCGCGGGCGATCGCGGCGCCGAAAGCGCCTTTGGAAAGTGGCTTCGAGCCCGGAATCAATCCCGTTGCTTTTGCCCAACAGCCAGCGTCGATACATTTTCTCTTCGCGTTCAGGATCATCGGCAGAAACCGGAGCGGACAACAGCTCAGCAAAGGCGTACTCGAGCAGCGGTTGGATGGGTCGACGGTCCTTCGTTTGATTACGTTCGAGCAAATCCGTGACGAACAACCCGACGATGGCGCTGATGTGCTGGTTGAGCGCGTCGACCATCGGTTGTATTTCGCCGGTCTCAATGGTCTGCTCGGATCGATCGCTGATCAGTTGATTGAGCTCAGCTTGCGTAGTCATCAGAGCCAGTATCCGATCCAGCGGCAGCACCACACCTCCTGCTGCCGGCTCTAAGACGGCGCGTTTGGGAGAGTCTTCGCGCGGCCTCGGTTCGTTACCGTCCCAGTACGTGCTGGCGGCGCTGCCAGATATCCACCCAAGACCTGCGTCGAACTTCGACAGGGTGCTAGGCCGGGGATCGTCCAGTTCGCCCGCCTCGGCCTTGGCAACGGTCGGCGCAGTCGGTCCGCCGTTCCGGTTGACGTCGAGGACCGTCATCCCGAGCCGCCTGCGTCGCTCAGACACCTTCGTTGCGAAGTGTTGCGGATAGGCGGCCACGCCCCAAGCCTAACAGGCAGAACGCACAAATTGTTGGGGCAAGTTAGCACTCAGCTTGCACAAAATGATGACAAAATAACCTCAATAGGCATGTATAAAGTGCTCTTAGTTTGAGCGGTGTTTGGTTCGAGAGGGCTCGACAACTCAGCTCAACGCGCGCGGACGGCGCGTTTGCGCGAAGCACGACCGCAGCGGCCGCGGACGGGGCTCGTTGCGTTCGCCATGAGACGGCGGGGCTTTATCTCGTCAGCAACGAGAAGACGGCCCGCCTCACCCGGCGGCGCGGCCAGCCCGTCACGCCCCCGGCGGCCAGCGCGGCGTTGGCCGCGTTGCGCCCGCACGCGCCGTGCACGGAGCCGCCCGGGGTGGCCGACGCGCTGCCCAGATACAGGCCCTCGACCGGGGTTTCGGCGCGGCCCATCCCGGGCGCGGGACGAAAGATCAGCATCTGCTGCAGCTGCGCGGTGCCGCCGTTCAGCGCGCCCAGGTGCAGGTTGGCGTCGCTGGCCTCCAGGTCCGACGGCCGTTGCACGAACCGGTCGATCACCGCCGCACCAAAGCCGGGGGCGTGCTCTTCGATGACGTGATCAACCGATTTGGCGAGCCGCTCGGCCGCGGCGTCGTCGGCCACGTCGCGTGGCAAATGCGTGTAGGCCCAAACGCTTTCGGTTCCAGCGGGTGACCTGCTGGGGTCCGCCGTGGTGGTCTGGCCCAAGAGCATGAACGGATGCTCGGGCACCACCCGGGTGTTCAGGTCGGCCATCCAGCGGACCAGCCCGTCGCCGTCGGCCCCCAGGTGGACGGTGCCGACACCGTGCAGGTCTGTCGCCCGCCACGGAATCGGCCCGTTCAGGGCGTAGTTGACCTTCACCACCGGCGGATCCCAGTCGAAGTTCTCCAGCTCACGACGCATCCCGGGCGGGACGGCGGCCGTGGGCAACATCTCGCAAAACAGCCGCGGCGCGGCGACGTCGGCCACGATCGCGCGGCGCGCCCGAACCGTGCGGCCCCCCGTCGTCGTCACCCCGACGGCGCGCCCGCCCCGCACCTGAATGCGGGCAACGTTCTGGTTGCACTCGATCCGCGCGCCGGCCGAGCCGGCCCGCCGCATCAGCGCCGCCGTCAGCTGCCCCGAACCGCCGACGGGCACCGGCCAGCCGCCGTCCTGGGCGAGCATCGTCATCAGGAAACCCATCGCGCCGCTGACCGGCGCATCCGGTGGCACGTCGGCGTGCATCGCGTTGCCCAGCAACAGGACCCGCGGCGCCTCGCCGTCGAACAACTGCCCCGCCATGGCGTTGGCCGGCTGTATCAACAGACGGGCGAGCCGGACGGCATCGGCGGTGCCCAGTTTCAGCAGCAGCCGCACCATCGGGAGCACCGGCGGAAACGGCGCCAGCATGGCGTCCAACAGTGGCGCTTTGATCTTTTGCCACAATTCCACGGCGCGCCACCAGTTGTCGCCGTCCGTCGGCTCCCGGCGCGCCAATTCCGTTGCGGTCCGGGCGGGGTCGGGGTAGATGATCGGCGGGTCGTCGTCGGCCGCGCTGCGCGGATGGCCCACCACCGCCGGCGCGCGGGACCAGCGCAGGCCGTGGTCTTCGAGCCGCAAGGCCGTCATCGCCGGCGAGGCCACCGTCATGGGGTAGAACGAGCTGAACAGGTCGGTGATGTAACCCGGCGTCAGTTCGGCGCTGCGCACCGCGCCGCCCGGCTCCGGCTGGGCCTCCAGCACCAGCACGTCCCAGCCGGCGTCGGCCAGCATCGACGCCGCCACCAGCCCGTGGTGTCCCGCGCCGATGACGACCGCGTCCGCGGTCTCTTCGGCCATGCCTTATTCGACCTGGCTGGGCTCGAGCCGTTCGGCGAGCGCCGTCAACCGCCACAGACACTCGCGGTTGCGCGGGTAGACCGCGGCCAGGGCCAGCCGGTCGGGGATGAGCCGCAGCGGCCCGGAGGCGGGCGTCTCGATCATGTCGATGCGACAGCCGTCCGGGATGTCCGTGAGCCGCAACGTTATCCGCGCGGAGCCGAGCGCACCGAGCCCGGCGCGCAGCACGAGTTCCTCACCGGGCGTGCAACTTTCGACAACCGTCTCGTCGCTGATCACCAGCGGCCACACCCCGACCGAGTGCTTGATCGCGGAGCCGGGCTGCGGCCAATCCGGGTCGACCGCGCGGGTGCGGCTGTTGCCCACCACCCACTGCGCATACGTCCAGCCGTCGGTCATCGCATCCCAGATCTGCTGGCGGGACGCCTTCACTTCGCGGGTGGTGGCCATTTGTCGAGTCGCAGTCATTGCCCCCGGATACCCCGGTCGGCGGGAACCATGCACCGTCTCGATCCATCTCCGCCACCGCGGATCGGTTTAGGGGCTGCGGTCAGTGGTTACTACGCCGTTACAACACTCGCGTTTGACGGGAGGCTAATAGTGACTGTGCGACGGATCATCATCGCAGTGGGCGCCGTGCTTTTGCTGGCCGGGATCATCGGGTTGCTGGTACCGGTGTCCGTGTCGGACGGCAACGGCAATTCCGTCTCATGCGGGAACGGGATCGCCATGGACTTGAACAGCGCCCGGAACGCCAACGACAAGAACGGCGCCAACATCCCCATCCTCAACCAGGTCCTCCCGCACACCGACTACGTGGCGCAATGCCAGTCGTCGGTGAATGGCCGGCGGAGCTGGACCATCCCGCTGGCGGTCATCGGGGTCGTCGCGATCGGCGGCGCGTTATTGGTGCGACGACCAGCGGGGTCCAGGACCGCCTAGATCACGCGCAACCGCGCGGTGCTGCGCAGCGCCTGCGGCGCCACACGCGACATGCCATACAACAAATATGCTTCCGGCGCGACCGGGCGGATCGGCTTGTTTTTCTCTACCGACGACAAGATCGCCTTCGCCACCTTTTCCGGCCCGTAATGTCGCAGGGCGAATAGCTTCCCGATCTGCCCGCGCCGTCCGTCGACTAGCTCCGTCTTACCGCCGGCCGCGTGGAAGCGTGTGGTGCTGATGATGTTGGTGTTGACCACACCGGGGCAGATCGTGGTCAGCCCCACGCCCGCTGCATCGATTTCGGCCCTCAGGCAGTCGGAAAACATGTAGGCCGCGGCCTTGGATGTCGAGTAGGCGCTCAGCGACTGCAGTGGGATGTAGGCAGCCATCGAGGCCACGTTGACGATGTGGCCGCCGGTGCCGCGTTCGACCAAGCGTCGGCCGAACGACCGGCAGCAGTTGACCACGCCGCCCAGGTTGATGTCGAGCACCCGGTCGAACTCCTCTGCCGGAGTGTCCAGGAACCCACCGGCGTGCCCGATGCCGGCGTTGTTGACGACGATGTCGGGTACGCCGTGCTCGGCGCTGACCCGCTCGGCGAAAGCCTCGACCGCGCCGGCGTCGGACACGTCGAGCACGTAGGGGTGGGCGACGCCCCCGCGCGCGGCGATCTCGGCGGCGGTTTCCTTGACGGTGGCCTCGTCGATGTCGCTGACCACCAGCTCGGCGCCCTCCCGGGCGAACGCGAACGCGGTCTCCCGCCCGATGCCGCTGCCCGCGCCCGTGACTGCCACCAGGGTGTCGCCGAAGCGCCCGCGCGGACGCCCGACCTGCGCGCGCAGCATCGCGCGGCTCGGCTCTTTGCCGCCGGTCAGGTCGGCGAAGTCGTGCACCGCCGCCGCCATCACCTGCGGGTGCGACATTGGCGAGAAGTGGCCCGCCCTGATGTCGCGGCGCCACAGCCGCGCCACCCAGCGCGCCGTGTCGTCGAACCCGTAGGGCCGGACGTACTTGTCGCGCGTGTTGACGATGAGCTGCACCGGCACGTCGATGACCTGCAGCTCCCGCTTACGGGAGAAAGACCGAAAGTAATTGGCGGGATAGGTTTTCACCGAATGGGCGGCGTCGCTGGCCAGCTTGGCGGAGTGATGGATCTTGTCCTCGGGAATGTTGTCGACGGCGTTGCGCCGCAGCGCCGGGATCGACAGCGCCAGCCGCAGGAACAGCGGCGCCAGCACCGGGATCGAGAAGAACACCATGTAGGTCAGCCGCAGCGCCTGGCTGACGGCCCGCGCAAACCTGCGCGGGCGCCACGGCCGCCGCAGTCCGCCGAAGATGTACTCGACCAGCTGGTCGTGGCTGGGGCCGGACACGGAGGTGAACGAGGCGACCCGGTCCCCGGCGCCCGGGCGTTTCAGGTACTCCCAGATGCCGACCGAGCCCCAGTCGTGGGCCAGGACGTGCACCGGCCCGCCGGGGCTGAGCTCGCCGATCACCGCGGCGAAGTCGTCGGCGAACCGGGCCATGGTGTAGGCGGAAACCGGCTTGGGCGCCGCCGACATGCCGACGCCACGGTTGTCGTAGCGGATCACGCGGAAGCGCTGCGCCAACAGCGGGACCACACCGTCCCACAGCACGTGGGAATCGGGGAAGCCGTGCACCAGCACGACGGTCGGGCCCTCCCGGTTGCCCTCCTTGTAGACGGCGATCCGCGCGCCGTCCGCGCTGTCAACGAACCGCTGAGGCACCTGTTGTATTGCCGGCACCGGACCTCCCCGCTCTGACTACGTCGCCACACCGTAGCAAGGGTCTTCGGGGTGCCCGGGCAACCGCGCGCCGTCCGCCCTGGATGTGTGCCGAGGAATGCGCAGTGACAGGATAGTTTTGGTTAGCGACTTCGGTTCCGCAAGCGAGACGTACGACCCGCCCCGACCCACGAGCGATCGAGGAGTCAGAAACGATGGCCTTCTCCGTCCAGATGCCCGCACTCGGTGAGAGCGTCACCGAGGGGACGGTCACGCGCTGGCTCAAGCAGGAAGGGGACACGGTCGAACTCGACGAGCCGCTCGTCGAGGTGTCGACCGACAAGGTCGACACCGAGATCCCCTCGCCGGCCGCGGGCGTGCTGACCAAGATCGTCGCCCAGGAGGACGACACCGTCGAGGTCGGTGGCGAGCTGGCCGTGATCGGCGACGCGGGCGAGCAACCCCAGGCCCAGCCGGCGGCCCCCAGCCAACCGGAACCCGAGCCGGAACCGCAGCCCGAGCCGGAGCCAGAGCCCCAAGCCGAGGCTCAACCCGAGCCGCAACCCGAGCCCGAGCCCGCGGCGCCGGCCCCGGCGGCCCAGGGCGGCGCTTCCGGCGACTCCAAGCCGGTGCTGATGCCCGAGCTGGGCGAGTCGGTGGCCGAGGGCACCGTGACCCGCTGGCTGAAAAAGGTCGGCGATTCGGTTCAGGTCGACGAGCCGCTGGTGGAGGTCTCCACCGACAAGGTGGACACCGAAATCCCCTCCCCGGTGGCCGGCGTGCTGGTCAGCATCACCGCCGAGGAGGACGCGACCGTGCCGGTGGGCGGCGAGTTGGCCCGGATCGGCTCGAGCGCCGACGCATCCGGCGCGAGTGGAC
>NZ_LZIC01000065.1 GCF_001667185.1 Mycobacterium sp. 852002-50816_SCH5313054-b
ATCGGCTCACGACTCGTCGCCAGCAGCGTCAGCCCCGGCGCCGCAGTCAAGAGAGCAACAACCATATCCGCGCACGCATCAATCAGGTGCTCGCAATTGTCCAGCACAATCAGCAGCTGGCGGTCGCGAACGAAGCGCAGCAGCGTGTCCATCATCGAGCGTCCGGGTTGGTCGGGCAGGCCCAGCGCGCGGGCCACCACGACCGGCACCACATCGGGATCGGTGATCGGCGCAAGGTCCACATACGCGACACCGTCGGCGCATTCGGTCGCTGACGGACGCGCGAGTTCTACGGCCAGGCGGGTCTTCCCCACTCCACCGGCACCGGTCAGGGTGACCATCCGGTTTTCCGCCAACAGCTTCCGCACCTCGGTGAGCTGCGATCCGCGACCGACAAACCTGGTGAATTGCAACGGAAGCTTTTGCACAGCAACGCGTTTGGGCGCGCGTAACGACGGAAAGTCGTTGCGCAGATCGGGATGACACAGCTGCACAACGCGTTCCGGGCGCGGCACACCGCGCAGCTCGTGACTGCCCAGGTCGGTCAGCCACACGTCAGGCGGGAGCACATCGGCGACCAACGCCTCCGTCACACCCGAGAGCACCGTCTGCCCGCCATGGGCCAGATCGCGCAGTCGCGCTGTCCGATTGATGGTCGAGCCGATGTAATTGCCCTCGTCGCGCAACTGCACCTCACCCGTGTGCACACCGATCCGCAAGCCGATCGGGGCCAACGGCGCCCGCTGCAATCCCAGCGCGGACGCCACCGCGTCACTGGCCCGGGAGAACGCCACCACAAAGCTGTCGCCCTCACCCTGCTCCACCGGGCGCACCCCGCCGTGCGCGGCAAGCAAATCCGACAAGACCTGATCCAGCCGGGCGAACGCCGCGGTCATCTGCTCGGGCTGGGTCTCCCACAACCCGGTCGAGTTTTCCACGTCAGCCAACAGCAGCGTCACCGTGCCCGTCGGCAAAAGCCCGCTCACGCCAAGATCGCTCCAGTCCACTCCCGGTAGGTCGGCGCATGGATCAATCTCGCTCATGCTAGCCAGCATGCGGCCCCGCGACGAGCAAAACATCAGCGCTAACGCGTACAGCCTCGAACCCCTACGCGCATTTCTTCCAAGTCAGGTCCGCTTGCGATCCGTGTCCTTGCTCGGCTGAACGCGCTTCGGCTCCCCCGGCATCTTCGGGTAGTTCGGCGGATACGGCATGTCGCCGAGTCCGCGCTCCGCATCGGCGTCGGCCATCTCCAGCAACGGCGCGATCGATTGGGCCACCTCGTCCATGCCGGCCCACGGATCGGTCCGGCCCCGCACCAGGTCGGGCACGGTCGCCATCGTGTAGTCGTCGGGATCGGCGCCGGCCAGCTCGTCCCACGTCAGCGGCGTCGACACCGTGGCGATCGGCGTGCGCCGCACCGAATACGGCGCGGCCATGGTGCGGTCCCTGGCGTTCTGGTTGAAGTCGATGAAGATCCGCTCACCGCGCTCCTCCTTCCACCACGAGGTGGTCACCGCGTCGGGCGCACGGCGCTCCACCTCGCGGGCCAGCGCGATGCCCGCCCGGCGCACCTCGACGAAGCCCCAGTCGGTGGCGATGCGCAAGAACACGTGCACCCCGCGGCCCCCGGAGGTCTTCGGGTAGCCGACCAAGCCGAGTTCGTCGAGCAGCGGCCGCAGCACGTCGACGGCGACCGAGCGCGCCTGCTGAAAACCGGTGCCGGGCTGCGGATCCAGGTCGATGCGCAACTCGTCGGGATGATCGACGTCCGGGCAGCGCACCTGCCACGGATGCAGCGTGACCGTGCCCATCTGCGCCGCCCACACGATCGCCGACGGGTGGGTCACCTTCAGCGCGTCGGCGGTGCGTCCCGACGGGAACGTCACCCGGCAGGTCTCCAGGTAGTCGGGATGGTGCTGCGGCACCCGCTTCTGGTAGATCTCCTCGCCATCGATGCCGTCCGGGAAGCGCTGCAAATGGGTGGGCCGGTCGCGCAGCGCGGTCAGCATCGGCCCGCCGGATTCGACCGCCACGGCCAGGTAGTACTCGACCAGCCGGCGCTTGGTCCCGTTCGACCCCAGCTCGGGGAAATACACCTTGTCGGGGTTGGTCAGCCGCACCGAGATGCCGTCGACGTCGATTTCCTCCGCTGCAACAGCCACTTGATGATTCCAGCACAATGACGTCATGCACTTGCCTGTCATGCCGCCGGTGTCGCCGATGCTGGCCAAACCGGTGCGGTCGATGCCGCCGGATGCGTCGTACGAGCCCAAATGGGACGGGTTCAGATCCATTTGCTTCCGCGACGGCGACGAGGTCGAGCTGGGCAGCCGCAACGAACGCCCGATGACCCGCTATTTCCCCGAGCTGGTCGCGGCGGTGCGGGCGGAACTACCGCAGCGCTGCGTGATCGACGGCGAGATCGTCGTCGCGACCGTCCACGGCCTGGACTTCGAGGCGCTGCAGCAGCGGATCCACCCGGCCGATTCGCGGGTGCGGATGCTGGCCGAGAAAACACCGGCTTCCTTCATCGCGTTTGACCTGCTCGCGCTCGGTGACGACGACTACACGGGGCGGCCGTTCAGCGAACGGCGCGCCGCCCTCGTCGGGGCGTTGGAAGGCTCTGGGCCGTCGATCCATCTCACGCCGGCGACTACCGATCTGGAGACCGCGCAACGATGGTTCGAGGAGTTCGAGGGCGCCGGACTCGACGGCGTCATCGCCAAGCCGCTGGCGGTCACGTATCAGCCGGACAAGCGCGTCATGTTCAAGATCAAGCACGAGCGGACCGCCGACTGCGTCGTCGCCGGCTATCGGGTACACAAGTCGGGCGGCGAAGCGATCGGCTCGCTGTTGCTCGGGCTCTACACCGACGACGGCCAACTCGCGTCGGTCGGTGTGATCGGCGCCTTGCCGATGGCCGAACGGCGGCGGCTGTTCGCCGAATTGCAGCCGCTGGTCACGACTTTCGAGGGCCACCCGTGGAACTGGGCCGCGCACGAGGCCGGCGAACGGACGCCGCGCAAGAACGAATTCTCGCGCTGGAACGCCGGCAAGGACCTGTCGTTCGTGCCGCTACGACCCGAGCGGGTGGTCGAGGTCCGCTACGACCACATGGAAGGTCCGCGGTTCCGGCACACCGCCCAGTTCAGCCGGTGGCGCCCCGACCGTGACCCGCGCTCGTGCACCTACGCGCAGCTCGAGCAGCCGGTGACCTTCAGCCTCGGCGACATCGTGCCCGGCCTCGGGCCCGCGTCCGATCACGCGTGAGGGCAGAAGATCCCGAGGATCTGCTGGCAGTTGTCCTTGTTGATGAGGCCCGGTGGCGCCGGCGGGGGAGGCGGCGGCGGATTTTCCCCGTCCCAGATGTTCTCGGCGACGTTCCCCTGGCCGAAGTAGACGTAGTAGTACGTGTGGCAGATGTTGTTGTCCCAAATCACCGGGTTGGTGACGTGATTTCCGGTCGGCGGCAGCGCTTGGCCCGGGCACCAGTGGCAGGGTCCCTGCGGGTGGTCCTCCGGGCAGCCGGGCCAGGCGTTCAGCGGCACGGGGCCGGGATGCGCCTGGGCGGTGCCCACGGTCAGGCCTAAGCCGGCCACACCGAGACCGCCGGCCACCAACGCAGTCGTTGCTGCCCGCGTGATTCGTCGTGTCATGGAACGAACGCTGCTCATCGTTGTCCTTTCCGATGGTGGGGGCCCTGGTGGGCCGCGCTGCTATGCAATTCGACATCGCCCGCGTTGCTACCGGTCCCAACTTCAGTTCGCCGAGCGAAAGCTACCGCCGATCACTTGCGAAATTCTTGCGGAATTAAGCTGTCGTGATGCTGAATATCGCCGCGCTGTTCGTGGCCGGCACTGCCGCGCTGGACGATAATGGCGCGATCTATGCCACCGGCATACCCACGACGTGGTATCGGGTCGACCAAATCCCTTTGCTGGCAATAATTCCGATCGTTCTTGTGGTGCACGCGCGGTCCGGGGGTGACTACGATGCGGAGCTGCATGTCGTGTGCAAAGATCCCGCGGGGGCGCCGTGCGGCAGCCTCCAGGCGTCGTGGCACTGGCCGGACGACGGCGACAGACCGTCCAAGTACCGGTGCTTCACCGAAAACCTGACCTTCCCGGTCGAAGCCGAAGGCGAGTACACCATCGGCGCCTATTACGACCCGCACGGAAAGATCGAGATGGCCACCCCCGTACCGATTTCGATCGCGTTGGCCGCGGCCAGCCCGGTCGGCGATACCGCGGACGCCGCCAACGCCGAGGGTTAGGCCGCGTTTATCCCGGGCTTGCCGCGGGAACGCGGAAAACATGTCCGTAACAGCGTTTCAGGATCTGCCGCTGGCCGATCGCAATCGCAAGTGGGACGGCGACGCCGCCGAAAAGCGGGTGCGCAAATGGGCCGGCGCCCAGGACAAGCCGAACCAGAAATACCGGGACGCCCACATCTGGTACGACAGCGCCAAGAAGGACAACTTCACCGCCTACAAGCTGCTGTTCGCCGACGTGATCGGCGGCGAACTCAAAGCGGTGCCGCGGGGAGTGATGATCGCGGGCGCGATTATGGACGGCGCCCGCGGCGGCATCGATTTGCCCAAGGCTGACGTCGGCCGTGTCAAAAGCCACCTGGCGAAGTACTACAAGAAGATGGGCGAAAGCGCGCCCTGGGAGCGCGGCTGATCCCGCTCAGATGGAGACCATCAGCTCCGATAAACCGCGCAGCGTGACGTTCGCCTTGTAGTGCGGTTCGCCGGCCAGACGCGCCTCGGGGAAGCGTGCCGTCACCGCCGACAGGGCCGCCCCGGCCTCCAGCCGCGCCAGCGGGGCGCCCAGGCAATAGTGAATTCCGCGGCCAAACCCCAAGTGCCGCAGGGTGCCCCGATCCGGGTCGAACGTGTCGGGCCGGTCGAACTCCGCGGGATCACGCTGGGCCGCGGCGAGCAGGACCATCATGACGTCTCCTGCGGGCACGTCGACGTCTCCGATCGTCATGTCCGCGGTGGCAACTCGCCCGGCCAGTTGCACGGGTGGGTCGTAACGCAGGGTCTCCTCCACGATCGCCGGAGCCCGTTCGGGATCGGCGCCCAACGCCGCCCAGTGCACGGGATTCCGCAGCATGGCCAAGATGGCGTTGCCGATCAGGTTCACCGTGGTCTCATGTCCGGCGATCAACAGCAGATTGCAGGTGGAGACGATTTCGTCCTCGGTCAGCTGATCGCCGGACTCCTCCACCGCGACCAGGCCCGACAACAGGTCGTGGCCCGGCTCCGACCGGCGCCGCTCGATCAAGTCGTGGAGATAGCCGCGCAGCCCCCGCACCGCCTGCATCCGCTCGTTCACCACGTCCGGCGGGACGCCGGTAATCGTCGAGAACGGGTCCAGCGCCTGCGCCAGCACCGCCGACGCCTCGCTGAATTGCGGCTCGTCCTCGAGCGGCACACCGAGCAGCCGGCAGATCACCGCCACGGGCAGCGGATAGGCGAAATCCTCGACGACGTCGAACTTGCCCTTCTCGGCGATCCGATCGAGCAGTCCGTCCACCAGCGCGACGATTTCGGGATGCAGCGCGTTCACCACTTTTGGCGAGAACGCCTTGGCGACCAGCTTGCGCAGCCGGGTGTGATCGGGTGGATCGAGGAACAAGAATCCCGGCGGGAAGGGCCGGGGCTGCAACAACCCCGCCTCGAGCTGGCGCTTCGCGACCGTCGATTTCATGTTGCTGCTGCTCGACGACGGATGCCGCAACACCTCGTCGCAGTCTCGGTACGCCGAGAACACGGTGAGGTTGGTCTGCGGCAGCTGCAGTGGGCCGCGGTCGCGAAACTGGGCCAGGAGCCGATACGGGTCGGCACGGGTGGCCGGGTCGAGCAGCTGGAGCAGCAGCCCCTGCGATTCGGCTTGGGCGGCGGTCGTCATGCTCACATTCTGCCCGCACCGCCGGAGTGCCTCAGCGACGCAAGAACTCGACGATGTGGTTGGCCAGTTCCTCGCCGGCGTCCTCCTGCAGGAAGTGGCCGGCGCCGCGGATCGTTGGGTGATCGATACCCTGTGCGCCGCGCATCTCGCGCTGGAAGATCGAGGCCATCGGCCCGGTGATGGGGTCGCTGTCGCTGAAGGCGACCAGCATCGGCGTCGGGCTCACCGAGAGCTTGGCCCACGCCGCCTTGTTGGCCGCCGCCGCAGGATCGTCCGGTGCGGTGGGCACCAGACCGGGCATGGCGCGTGGCCCGGCGCAGTACGCGTCGTCCGGGAACGGCGCGTTGTAACCGGCACTCACCTCGTGGCTCAGCTGCTGGAGACACCCGCCCTGCACGAACCACCCGATGTTCAGGTCCGGGGCGATCGCGATGGCCTTACGGAAGCGCCACCAGTCCTCGGCCATCGGCTGCTCGCCGTTGGGCAGCCCGGTGTTGGCGACGACGAGGCGGGCGAACCGCTCGGGATGCTCGGCCGCCAGCCGCAACCCGATCAACCCACCCCAGTCCTGGCCGACCAGGGTCACGTCACGAAGGTCGAGGACGTCGAAGGCGACGGCGCGCATCCATTCGACGTGGCGCGCGTAGCTGTGGTCCTCGCGACGGGTCGGCTTGTCCGAACGTCCGAAGCCGACCAGGTCGGGGCAGATCACGCGATGGCCGGCGGCAACCAGGATGGGGATCATCTTGCGGTACAGGAACGACCACGACGGCTCACCGTGCAGCATGAGAACCGGGTCGGCGTCTGGCGGGCCGTCCTCGACCCAGGCGACGCGCAGCGTGCCGCCGTCGCCGTCCGGTATCTCGCAATAGCTTGGCGCGTAAGGGAATTCGGTCAGGTCGTCGAATCGGTCGTCGGGTGTGCGCAGCGTTTGCATGTCAGGTCCCTTCGCCAAGGCCGACCAGCGCCGGATGGGCCATCAATCGATCGAGAAAGGGGCGCTGACCCTTGAGCAGCTTCGCGCGTGCCCGCGCCACCGTAAACCAGCCCACCCGATCGACCTCGGGGAACTCCCGCATCCGGCCCGAGCCCTTCGGCCACTCCAGCTCGAAGGTGTTGCTGTGCGCGTCGGTGACGTCGACGTCGGCCTCGACGGCGAAGGCGGTGATCACCTTGCCGCTGGGCTGTTTCAGCGCGCCGAAGTCGATGCGCGGCCCGGCGGGCACGGGCAGCCCCAGCTCCTCGTGAAACTCGCGCCCCGCGACCTCCCAGGGGTCCTCCCCGTCGGTGTATTCGCCCTTGGGAATCGACCAGGCGCCATCGTCTTTGCGGGCCCAGAACGGTCCGCCCGGATGCGCGATCAGGACTTCGACGACGCCGTCGACGCTGCGGTAGACCAGCACACCCGCGCTGAGCTTCGGCATCGACCCTCAGACCCCGACGGCCAGTTCCAGATCCTTGAGCGACGACTCCAGGTGCGCGAGCAGGCGCTGCAGGTGCGGAACGCTGCGACGGCAGCCAACCAGGCCGAAGTCAAGGTTGCCGGCGTTGCTGACCAGGGTGATGTTCAGCGCCTGCCCGTCCAAGATCGCGGACAGCGGGTAGTTCCCGTCGAGCCGCGCGCCCCCGCAATACAATTGCTCCTGGGGCCCCGGCACGTTCGATATGACGAGGTTGAAGGGCGGCGACGTCGAGTTCACCCAACCCGGAACCGCCGCCAGGGCCAGCGAGCCCATGTTCATCGCCGACAGCGCCAACGCCTGGATCCGGGGCAATTCGGAAAACACCTTCTTGTTGTTGCGCATCGACTCGCTGACGGCCTGCAGCCGCTCCGCGGGATCGTCGGCGTCGGTGGCCAGGTTGCACAGGATCGCCCCGACCAGGTTGCCGCCGGCGTCGGCCTCGTCCTCGCGACGCAGGCTCACCGGGACCATCGCGACCAAAGGCGTATCCGGCAGCGCGTTCTGCTCGAGCAGGTAGTAGCGCAGCGCGCCCGAGCACATTGCCAGGACGACGTCGTTAAGGGTCACGCCCGCCGCCCGCTTGACGCTCTTGATGCGGTCCACCGACCAGGACTGAGCGGCGCACCGGCGAGCGCCCCCGATCTTGACGTTCAACATGGTGCGCGGGGCGCCGAAGGGCAACGTCACCTGCTGTTCAAACAGGGCGGCGCGGGCCAGCGTCACCGTCGAAGGGCCGAGTGCCGCAACCGATCCCGCCGTTCTCAGCAGTGACCCCACGCGGGACGTGGGGCTGGGCTTGCGCTTTGGTTTCGCCAGGCTCCACGGCGCGCGAATCTCGGGGTCCTCGGGGTCATTCGACAACGCGCGCTGCATCAGCTTCTGCGCCGACACGCCGTCGATCAGCGCGTGATGCATTTTGCAGTACATGGCAAACCGGCCATCCTTCAGCCCCTCCACCACATACAGCTCCCACAGCGGGCGGTGGCGATCCAGCAGGCTGGTATGCAGCCTGGAGGTCAGCTCCAGCAGCTCGCGGACCCGGCCCGGTGACGCCAGCGCCGAGCGTCGAACGTGGTAGTCGACGTCGACCTCGTCGTCATAGGCCCAAGCCATCGGGGTGATACCGCCCATGATCGTCGCGGGGTGCTTGCGGAAGGTGGGTTGAAATTCGCCGCTGGAAATCAGGGCGTCCGTGAACTCCCGGACGAAGTCGGGACCGGCGCCCGGTGGTGGTTCGTACAACTGCAAGCCGCCGACGTGCATGGGGTGTTCACGGGATTCCCCCAGCAAGAAGACCGCGTCGGTGGACATCATCAGTTCCATCCACCAATTAGACCCCCAACGGCCTGCGACGCGAAGCGCTCTCAGAACATCGCCGCCGACCCGACTTCGGGATGGCCGCGCATGTACTCGACGAGCCGATCGACGTAGCTGCGGAACGGGGGCGCCTCGATGCCGCTGCCGGCGGGCCAAGATCGTCTATCAGGTGCTGGAGCCGATCGACGTCGCCGCGAGGTTCGGCGAGGACCCCGACGTCGATGAGGTCGACACCTACGTGCGCTCGATCATGCAGGCCGCCCTGGACGGGCTGGGGCGCGAGCGCCGGCTCCCCGTCCTGGGCTAGGCGATAGACCACTCCGACGTGGCGACCAGGTCGCCGCGCTCCAAACCGGCCGCCCGGTGCTGATGGGCCTGGGCGTACTCCGGCGTCGTCACCATGTCCATGAAGGCCTGCGGGGTCGGGTATTCGACAATGAGAATCGCATCCCACCACGGCAGTTCGCCGTCGCCGATGACAACGGTTGGCGCCGCGCCCGCGTATCGCAGGGTGGCACCGACCCGTTGCAGGTGCGGCACGACCTCCCGCCCGTACCGCTGGTAGGACTCGAGGCCACCCTGCGTCTTGAACTTCAGCAGGTTGACCATGAGCACCGGCGCGTCGGCCGGCCGCGCGGCCAGCGCGGCGAATTGCTCGGGGGTTGGCTCCAACGAGCTGCCCATGCGAATCTCCTTGGATCAGTTCGGCTGTAGTGCAGACGACAACCATCCATCATCACGGCAGGCAGGGTCTTGACAATTGGAGACAACCTTTTGGCAATGCAAGACACCTGCCGGGTTGATCAGAGCCGCGAAGATAGTGCCGTTACCCCTTCGCCAGTCAGGTACTGCAGCGCCCAAGGCCGGCCTGCGAGCACCGCGGCAAGGTGGGCGGCTTGCCCCTCGACGGTGGGCCCATCGGCACGACGAGACCAGTCGGTATCTGTGGCGCGCAGGTTCAGCCCGCGGGCTCGCGCGGCCGCCGGGACGAAGGGATTGGGCATCCGCACCTGGGTATCGAGGACCGCGACGACCGTGGCCGGCGGTATTGCAGACTCTTTGCCCAGCGCATAGGTGATATCGAGCTCGTGGATTACGTGGTCGCCCATCAGCAGGCGCCTTGGGAAGACGCGGCCGATGCCGCGAGGGCTGCGCGCCAGCGCAGCGAACTCATCAATCAACTCAGCGGGATCCCGGCGCGCCGCAAGCGTGCGCGCCAGCTCGGCGTTCGCTGCGTCGAACGAACCACGATGCCGGACCATGACGACGGCAATGGACCGCACCGCGGCGCTGCAGCCGATGACGAGGTGGGCGAGCACGTCGTGATTCGTCCACTCGGTGCACAGGCTTGCCTCGGCCCATTCCGCGGCGGTGATGCCGCGGGCGAACTCGACGAACCTTGCGTCGTTGACCCGCAACGCATCAGGGGACTCGGACACCCAAGTTCTCCTGGAAGAAGGCGGTCTGGTCAGCAAGCAGTTCGCCGAGCAGCGGCGAATGGTAGATCTGAAAGTGGTCGCCGTCGTAGTGACGAACGACGCCGCGGGGCGCGGTCTCGGCGATGTCCTCGGCATGGCGCGGATCCATCAACGTCTCGCCCTGCGATACGCAAACGAGAAGAGGGGCAGTAATTTTCGCCGACCGCCGTTTCGCGCTCGCGAAGGTGATACCGATGACGTCCGTTGCGGCGATTCGGTTATCGAAGGTGCACCCGGGTGGGACCGTCGAATACCAGCCTTCCCGCGCACCCTCGACGGTGACGGCGGCCCGGCTGCCGGGGTCGCCGACTATGGGGACATATTCGCGACCGGCTCCGAAGATGCGTCGAAACGCATCGCATACGACCGCGGGCGTCATCCGCACCACGGGTCGAAAGCCGGTTCGGCGCAACGTTGCCGGCCCATGCACGATCGGACACTGCACGACCACGGCGGCGACGTCGACGCGTCGCGCGGCCGTCTGCAGCACGTGGAGCGCACCCAGGCTGGTCCCCCACAGGCCCACCCGCGCCGCGTCGATGCCGGCATGCCCGCGGAGATAATCCAGTCCCGCCTCGACGTCGCGCCGATGGCGACGCATGCAGAACCGCTGCCGCGGCTCACCGTCGGATTCGCCGGTATGCCTGTAGTCGAAGGACAATGTGGCGATCCCGGACCCGGCGAAGTGCTGTTCGTATTGCGCCATCAACATGCCATGCGTGGCTCCCAAGCCGTGGGCGAGCACTATTCCTGGATGGGGTCCGCGACCCGCGGGCAGGGTCAGCCAGCCCGCACAGCGAGTACCGCCGGAGACGAACGACACCCTTTCGGTGTCGAGGAGAGCGCCCATATGAGATCCTCCTTGATGCGTACAACGTACGTTTGTAGCTTACGTACGGCGTACGTGTCAACACTGTGTTCGATCTGAAAGGCTGGCCTCACCATGCGGGCACGATTCACTGTCGCCGAGGTCAGGGCTCACGCGATCCGGATAGTCGACCACGACGGGCTCGCCGGCCTCAGCATGCGATCACTGGCCGCCGCAATGGGCACCGGACCTATGACCCTCTACAACTACGTCAAAGATCGCGAGGAACTTGAAGGACTCGTCGCCGAGGCGGTACTCGCCGACGTTGACCTGCCGCGCCGGTCGGCCGACTGGCTCGCCGACGTCAAAGCCGTTGCGACCGCCATCTGGCAGGCCATGCGCAAGCACCCCAACGCGGCACCACTGGTGCTGACCAGGCGCACGGTGTCTCCCGCCGGTTACCTTCCCGCCGAACGCCTTATCGAAGCCTTGAGCCGCGGGGGACTGAGCGAACTCGATCTGCTCGCAGCCTTTCGCGGGGTGCTCAGCCTCGTAATGGGCGCCACGCAAGTGGAATTGGCAGGACCGCTGCCGACCGAGCCCCAGACCGACCGCGAACAAGTCAATTCCGAGCTGGCTGACCGCATCGGGCGCCTGGCCGGAATCGAGCACCCGCACATGGCCGCGCTGGCTAAGACAAGTGCGGGCTCAAGCATGGCCGCAGACTTCGACCGAGCCATCGACATGCTGCTGACGGGTATCCGTGCCCGCTCGCGCGAGGTTGCGCCCGGCGCTTGACACGGCGGCGTCATCTGCTGAAGGTCAACGACATGTCAGTGGTACGCGGGACCGCGCTCTCGAACTACGCAGGCCTCGTCGCCGAATTGGGCGGTGACGCGGCCGGCCTGCTGCGTGCGGCGGGCATCCGGGCCCAGGATGCCGGCAACTACGACGCGTTCATCCCCTACCGCGCCGCGATACAGGCCATCGAATCGGCCGCCCAGACGACGAACACGCCGGACTTCGGGCGACGGCTGGCGCAGCGGCAGGGCATCGAAATTCTCGGGCCGGTCGGCGTGGCGGCCCGCACCGCCGCGACCGTGGCCGACGCATTGGCGATCTTCGGCACGTACATGGCGGCCTACAGCCCGGTGATCGCGATCCGTGTCCTGCCGCTGGCCGACCCGGAGCGGTCGTTCCTCACAGTCGAGTTCCTCCTGGACAGTGCGCCGCCGCACTCGCAGACCACGGAACTGTCGTTGGGCGTCTCGCTACGGGTGTTCCGGCTACTGATGGGTGCCGATTACACCCCGCTGAAGGTGCATGTGCCGCACGACCCGCTCACGCCCAAAGCCGACTACGTGCGATATTTCGGATGCACGCCCGAGTTCGCCTCCCGGGCAGCGGGTTTCACGGTGCGTACGGCCGACCTACACCGCCCCTTGAATCGCGACGACGTCGCACACCGCGCCGTCGTCGACTACTTGAACAGCATCACGCCTCAAGATGCCGGGATAGTGGAATCCGTGCGCACCATCGTTCGGCAACTCCTGCCGACCGGCGCGGCCACCCTCGACCTGGTCGCCGGCCAGTTCAACATGCACCCAAAAACACTGCAGCGCAGGCTCGCCGAGCAGAACACCACGTTCGCCTCCCTGGTCGATCAGGTCCGCAGGGACGCGGCCGATCGCTACCTGCGCGACACCGGCATCAGCCTCACGCACCTCGCACGTGAACTCGGCTACGCCGAGCAGAGCGTGCTGACCCGCTCGTGTAGACGCTGGTTCGGAACGGGACCGGCCGCTTACCGCAACCAAACTCGCCCGCCCGCGATGGCGCAGGCCTGACGCCGGCTATCCGGCTAGCGCCGGCTCCGGTGTGTTGACCGACGAAGGGCTGGTGAAGCGCAGGTTGACGTCGTCGACCGGACCCTCGCGCAGGGTCTTGCGATCGGCGCGGTAGTCCATGCAGGTCCGCCACGGTCCCTCGACGCCCTGCCGGGGGAACTGGTCGGCGGATCGCTTGACGTAGCCGGCGGCGACCTTCAGCAAGGGCTCGGTCGGCATGGATCCGGGCAGGCGCGGGTAGCAGATGGTGTGGCCGCGCGCGTCCATCTGCGCCAGCAGCCGGCAGAAGTGCTCGCATATCAGGCCGACCTTGAGCGTCCAGGACGAGTTGGTGTAGCCGAACACATAGGCGAAGTTGGGGACGTCGCTCAGCAGGAAGCCCTTGAACGCCACCCTTTCCGACACGTCGACGGGCGCGCCGTCCACCGACAGGCTGATTCCGCCGAAGGCCAGCAAGTTCAGGCCCGTCGCCGTGACGATGATGTCGGCCTCCAGTTCCCGCCCGGACCGCAGCCGGATCCCCCGCTCGGTGAACGTGTCGATCCGATCCGTGACCACCGAGGCCCGGCCGTCGCGGATGGCCTTGAACATGTCGGCGTCCGGCACCGCGCACAGCCGCTGGTCCCAGGGGTTGTAGGCCGGCTTGAAGTGCTCGTCGACCGGATACCCGGGCGGCAGTTGCTTGGCGTTGAGGTGGCGGATCAGTCGCCGCGCGGCGCCTGGGTAGTGCTGGCACAACCGCCAGACGAACCGCTGCTTGGCGATGTTCTTCCGCCGGGTGATCGCGTATGCCCGGTCGCGCCCGACCAGTTTGGGCAGGGTGTTGGCGATGCGATCCTCCGACGGCACCGGCACGATGTACGTCGGCGAGCGCTGCAGCATCGTCACGTGCCCGGCCGTCTCGGCCATGGCCGGCACCAGCGTGACGGCGGTCGCGCCGCTGCCGATGATGACCACCCGCTTGCCGGCGTAATCGAGGTCCTCGGGCCAATGCTGCGGGTGGACGATTTGTCCCCCGAACCGCTCCCGCCCCGGGAAGTCCGGGGTGAACCCCTCGTCGTAGCGGTAGTAGCCGCTGGCGCAGAAGAACCACCCGCAGCTCATGGTGATGCGTTCGCCGGTGTCTTGCCCAGGATTAAGGCGCTCGATCACGACGAGCCAGCGCGCGTCCCAACTCGACCAGGCCGCGCTGATCACCTTGTGGCGGAACCGGATCGCCTCACGGATGCCGTTTTCGGCAACCGTCTCGCGCAGGTAGGCCATGATGGAGTCCGCGCTGGCGATCGCCTTTTCGTTCTCCCACGCCTTGAACTCGTAGCTGAACGTGTGCAGATCCGAGTCCGAGCGAATTCCCGGGTAGCGGAACAGGTCCCATGTCCCGCCGATTTCCTCGCGGGCCTCCAGGATTGCGAACGTCTTGCGCGGCTGCATCGTCCGCAGGTAGTAGGCGGCGCCGATGCCGGAGATGCCCGCGCCAATGATCAACACGTCGACGTGTTCGATGCTGTTGGAATTCATGAACCCAGAGTGCGGCAGCACGGGCGACCGAGTATTGACACCAAGGGACAGGTTTTTGACTTTTCAGGACAGGACGCCGCCGCCCCTGCCCGCTACCGGATCGGCGTGATCCCCGCGTCGGAAATGGTGAATCCGCGCCCCGAAGTCACCTTGCAGGTGATGCCGCTTTCTTCCGAGCGGCAGCTGAAGGGACCCATCCAGGCGGTTTGGCCGTAGGGCAGGGTGGGCGTGCCCTCGCCCGCGTTGCCGAGGCAGGACTCCCCCGTGCAGCTCTTGAAGGTTCCGTCGGTGGACAGCCGCACGGACTGCGGCGGCGACGTGGACTGGCAGTAGGTTTCGTCGGGAATGCCGTTGCGCTGGTAATCCATCTCGCAGCCGATGTTGCCGGACGGGGACAAGAACGAACACCACGTCTGGGTGCAGACCGGATTGTCCGCGGCGGCCCGGGGCGTTCCCATGCAGCAGCCCACCGCGACGATCACCGGCGCGGCCCACGTTGCCGCAGCGACTATCCGATGCACGGTGCCTCCTCGAACCTTTGACTAACCGGGAAGCTAGCACCGCCGTTGATCAACGTGGGCGGTTTCGGTGGACGCGCGAAGGACAGCGCTACAGCAGGTCCGTGATGGTCTTCAGGCCCGCGTCGTAGAGCACGCCGGGCAGCATGCCGCCGTCGCATTCGATGGTGGTGCCGTTGACGAAGTCCGCGTCTCCGCTCGCGAGGAACACACACACCCGGCCCACCTCCGCCGGCTCGCCCGCCCGGCGCAGCGGGACGGCGGCAAAGTACTTCTCGCCGGTCGGGTCGTCTTTAGGCAGGACGAACGAGCGGAAGTTCTCGGTCATCGTCGGGCCCAGCGCGACGCAGTTGACCCGGACCTCGGGCCCCCACTCCTCGGCCAGCGACCGGGTCAGCTGGTTGAGTCCGCTCTTGGCCGCACCGTAGGAAACCAGCGTGGGTGACCCGGCGGGGTGCCCGGCGCCGCTGGAGATGTTGATGATGCAGCCGACGCCGCCCTGGGTGCTCATCTGCCGGTACGCGCGGATCGCGAACCACAGCGGGCTGATCAGGTTCATCTGCACCGCATATGCGTGGAACAGCGCCGTGCGCTCGTACTCGTCGTCGCTCGGCGGCGCGCCCTGGATGCGTTGCACTAGTTCGGGAATGCTTTCTGCATGCGGCGCCGGCACCGTGCCGCCGGCATTGTTCACCAGGATGTCGATGCGACCGTGGGTGGCCACGACGTCGGCGACGAATGAGTCGATCGAGCGGTAATCGCCCTGGTCGCATACCTTTTGGTGGGCCCGGGCCGCCCAGTCGGGTTCCGCGTCGACCCCCGGGATGGCCGCCAGCGCCGAGCGCGAGCAGCCGATGACCGTCGCACCTGCGCGCAGCAATTCGTGGGCGATGCCCACGCCCACGCCGCGGCTGGTTCCGGTGACGATCGCGATCTTGCCGTCGAGGGCGCCCATCGTCAGGCCTTCCTGTGCGTCATTGACAGTGACTGTCAGTGGGTCATACTGTGCCATTGCAGTCGTTGGCGTGTAAAGGCGTGCACCTGGGAGGCCATATGAACATCCGTGTCATCCAATGGGCCACAGGAGGTGTCGGCAAGGCGGCCATCGCGTGCGTGCTGAATCATCCGCAGCTGGACCTGGTCGGCTGCTGGGTGCACAGCGCGAGCAAGGACGGCGCCGACGTCGGTGACATCATCGGCGCGTCCCCGCTCGGCGTCGCCGCCACCACCGACGTCGACGCGCTACTGGCCCTCGATGCGGACTGCGTGGTGTACAGCCCCCTGGTCCCCAACGACGACGAGGTCATCGCGATCTTGCGGTCCGGCAAGAACGTGGTCACCCCGGTCGGCTGGGTGTACCCGGACCCGGGCAACCCGCGTCACAAGGCCGTCGCCGACGCGGCACTCGAGGGTGGGGTGACTTTGCACGGTTCAGGGATCCACCCTGGGGGCATCACCGAACGGTTCCCGCTCATGGTGTCGTCGCTGTCGTCGGCGGTCACGCACGTGCGTGCCGAGGAGTTCTCCGACATCCGCACCTACAACGCCCCGGACGTCGTACGCCACATCATGGGGTTCGGCGGCACGCCCGAGGAAGCGATGCAAGGCCCCATGGCCAGCCTGCTCGAGGCGGGCTTCAAGCAGTCGGTCCGAATGATCGCCGATCACATGGGATTTCGCATCGAGCCGAACATCAGGACCATCCAGGACGTCGCGGTGGCGACCGCCGACATCGACTACGGACCCTTCCCGATCACCACGGGAACGGTGGCCGCGCGCCGCTTCCGTTGGCAGGCCCTGGTGGACGGGGAGCCGGTCATCACCGCCGCGGTGAACTGGTTGATGGGTGAGGAAGATCTGGAGCCGGCCTGGAATTTCGGAGGGCGGGGTGAACGCTTCGAAGTGGAGATCACCGGTGACCCGACCGTGAGCCTCACCTTCAAGGGTCTGCAGCCCGAGACGATCGCCGAAGGGCTGGTGAAGAATCCGGGCGTGGTGGCCACGGCCAACCACTGCGTCAACGCCATCCCCGACGTCTGCGCCGCCGCGCCCGGCATCAAGACCTACCTCGAGCTGCCGTTGTTCGCGGGCCGCCCGGCCCCCGACCTCGCGGCCACACCGTGACCATCCTGGGCGACGTGTCGTTCTGCCACCTCGTCATCGGCGTCACCGACATGGACCGCGCGCTGGCGTTCTACCGCGACGCGCTCGGCATGGACGTCGTCTTCGCAACGCTGATCTCCGGCGAGCCCTTCGATGCGGTGTTGCACGCGAAAAGAAAGCAGGAGGGCCGGGTGGTCGGCGGCCTGCTGGGTGGGCTGATGGTCGAGCTGCTCTCGCTGGGGGTCAAGCCCACCGCCGGTCGGCCGGCACGCCGGGCGAGCACCGGGATCCACAACGTATCGCTCTCCGTCCGCGACCTCGACGACACCCACCGCCGCCTCAGCTCGGCGGGCTACCCACCGGACCAGGACCCGTTCGAAATCGGCGGGGTGCGAATGTTTTTCGTCAGGGACCCCGACGGAACGCCGGTCGAGTTCATCGAGCTGCCGAACGGCGCGCGCAGCACCTACGAGATGCACCGGGGCGTGCCGTTGCACATCGGGCCGCGCAATGATGTATAGCCACCCGTCCTCGATGCGCGGCCACGTCGCGATCGTCACCGGCGCCGCGCAGGGCGTCGGCAAGGGCATCGCGGCGGCACTGCTCGAGCGCGGCGCGTCGGTGCTGCTGGTCGACATCAAGGCCGACGCCCTGAGCGCCACCGCCGACGAACTGAAAGCGGCAGGTCCGGTGGAGAAGTTGGTCGCCGACCTGCGCGACCCCGGCAACGCCCCGCGGATCGTGGCGGCCGCCGTCGACGCCTTCGGCACCGTGCACGGGCTGGTCAACAACGCCATCGCCACCAACGAGCCAAAGGCGTTCGTGGACATCACCACCGAGGACCTGGCGCTCGGATACGACGTCGGGCCCCGCGCGACCTTCCTGCTCATGCAGGCCGTGCACCCGCTGATGGTTTCGGGGGGCGGCGGGTCGATCGTCAACCTCGGCTCGGGAACGGGCACCGGCGGCGAACCCAAGTGGGGTGGCTACGCCGCCGCCAAGGAAGGCATCCGCGGGCTGTCGAAGGTCGCCGCCCTGGAGTGGGGACGCGACAACATCCGCGTCAACGTCATCTGCCCGTTCGCCGAGTCCGACGGGGTGAAGTTCTGGAAGTCGTTCGCTCCCAAGGAGTACGACAAGGCGGTGGCGCGCGTTCCGATGAAGCGCATCGGGGACGTCCGCACCGACGTCGGAGCGCTGGTGGCATTCCTACTCAGCACCGATGCGACGTTCATCACCGGGCAGACCATTCACGTCGACGGCGGCATCGGCTGCTTTCGATGACCGAGGGGTCTCTGCGGGATCGGCAGCGCGCACAGATCCGCACCGAGATCCGGCGCGCGGCGTTCCGGCTGTTCATCGAGCGCGGCTACGACGCGGTGACCACCGAGGAAATCGCCTCGGCCGCAGGCGTTTCCCCGCGCACGTTCTTCCGGCACGTGCCGACGAAGGAGGATTTGCTGCTGGCTCCCGTGCGGCACGGCGGCGCCGCCATCGTCAACCTGCTCGAACAGCGGCCATCCAGGGAGTCTCCGGATGTCGCGCTGATCAACGCCATCGTCGCGCGGATCCGCTCGTTCGAGCAAGCCGACGTCGAGGAGTGGCGCGAGGCCCTGCTTGTCGCCCCCGGCTTGCTCGATAAGGCCACCATCCACACGCCCGCCGACAAAGAACGCGCCGCCATGCTGGTGGGCGAACGAATGGGCGCCAAACCCGCCGACGACATCCGTCCGGGCCTGCTGGTCCAACTCGCCTTCGCGGCAGCCGATTTCGCGTTCCAGCAATGGGTGCGCCAATCCGGGGCCCCGCGGACGCTGGATCTCTACGTCACCGAGGCCCTCGGAGCCGTCAAGGGCAGCCACTGGAAAAGGAAGTCGATCTCGTGAAGGACAAGTACTAAGCCCTCAGAAGCCGTCGCTGCCCCCGCCGGAGTCGAACCCGCCGCCGAAGTCCGACCCGCCGGAGTCGAATCCGCCGCCGAAGTCCGACCCGCCGAAGTCGAATCCGCCGCCGGAGTCATACCCGCCGCCGGAGTCGCTGCCGCCGAAACCGGCATCGCCACCGCCTGAGGATTGGTAGCTCCCGTCGAAGCCGGCGTCGCCCTGCTGGCTGTCGTAGCCGCCGCCCGGGGCGCTGTCGAAGCTCTGATTCGCCTGTGCGGATTCCCATCCGGCGTCGAAGCCCCGGTCGTAACTGCCGCCCCAATGGTCATCCAGCATGGCGTCGATCAACAGGACGTCGGCGAGGGCCCAGCCCCAGCCCGGCCCCCAGAACGCGTACGGATAGTAGCCGGGGTAGAAAAACATCCCGTTGTACATGCCACCGGGGTAGTAGTTCGCATAGCCGGGTTGCGGGTTGGTGCTGTAGTTGTTGTTGTTGATCGTCACGTACTGCCCGGTGTCCGGGTTCTTCGCCTGCACCGTGGCCTGCTTGCGGTCCTGCTCCGGCACCGACGTCACGGCGGAAACGTTGGGCCCCGGATTCAGCTTGCGGTTCGCCTTGTTCAGGGTGGCCTGCACGGCCCTCAGGTGCGCCCGCGCCGCGGTGTAATCGCCCGCCTGGTAAGCCTTCCGCGCGTCGCCGAGACTCGCGTTCGCCTTCAACGACTCCGCGCTGACGTCGGTGTCGGCGTTGGCGATCACCGCGTTGTCGAGATCGGCGACCTCCGATTCGGCGGCGATCATCTGGCCCTTGATCCACTCGCGCGCCTCGTTGTCCTTGCGGCGCTTGCGGCTCCGGCTCACGGCGAACCAGATCAGGCCGACCACCGCCAGGGCGACGCCGACAACGATCAGCGCCGTCCACAGTGGAGCCAAGCCGGTGTGCCTGGCGCTGCCGACGGGAGAGGTGGTCCCCGTGCTACCGGACGCGACGGTCACCCCCGATAGCTTGCTGACGAAGTCACTGGTCGCGCCGTAGGGGTCGTTGCGGTGCTCCTTGGCCGACTGTCCCAGGAACGGGTCCACGCTGTCCGCGATCACCCTCGGCACGTTGTAGGCGCGCACATGATAGCCCTTGGCGTCGATGACCAGAATGACGCCGCTGAACCGCGGGTCGCGGCCCACAATGACGTTGTGGATGGCGTCGGGCGTCGTCACGCCGGTCTGATCGGGTGCCACCGCCGCCACCCACACGGGCGGGGCGGAGCTCCACGCCCACCGGCTGGTGAGGATCTGCTGGTTCAGCTTGTCGGCGTTTTCCAGCGGCGGCCGGCCCGCGGCGTCGGCCACCACGTGGGTCTGGGCATTGAACCGGCCCACCACCTGGTCGGTGTAGGTGTCGGCCCAGGCAGACGGCGCGAGCAGCATTGCCAGCGCCGCGAGGAACGGGACCGCGAAGATCCCGGCGAATCGTCGTGTCACGTTTCTCCTGCCGTCGGTGCTCGCTGCGTTCGTGCTGATCGAACCACACCGTGGAGTGCGCAGCCCGGGTGCTGATCCGCATGCCGCGAAAATGGGCACCTTATCCGCATGAGTGTTGTGGTGATCGGTCAAATCGGAAGCGACCTGGTATTGCGCACCGCCGGGCCGCCGTCGGCGCGTGAGTCCACCACAGTGTTTCGGCGCGATGAGTTGCTCGGCGGCAAGATGCGTTCGTGGCCGGTCTTGTCGCCGCCCTGCGCGACGGTGCAGCGCCTCGGCGGCCGGCCCGACCTCACGGGCCTAGCTTGATCGCGGCGAGCTATCCGCCGCCACCGCCGGCTCCTCCTCCGGCACCCCCGCCGGCCCCCCCTGCGGCACCGCCACCGCCGGGCGCGGTGCTTCCGCCGCCCCCGTACGGCACCCGGGGCGCGGGCGGCGGTGGTGGGGCCGGGCTGGACGATGTGGGCGCCGCCGGGGCCGCTGGCGCGCCGCCCGCCGAAATGTCCGCGGCCGCAACGCCGCAGCCCACCCCGAGGCCAACAACGGCGGCACCGCCGAGCAGCGCGATTACCCTACGAGCTCCATATCTCATCAAATCCCCCAATGTAGTTTCGGTTACGCACCGACGCGTACCCGCTATCCGCGGGCGCAATCAGCCGAGCGCGGGCAGGACTTTGTCGGTGAGCAGCTGGACCGACCTCCACGCCTCGTCGACCGGCATCCCGCCGACCAGCGGGTGCAGGACGAGCGGCCCGTACTGCTGGGACTCTCGTACTTCGGCGATGAGCTGCTCGGGCGTCAGGAACCGATACCGCCCAGAGGCCTTGACCTCGTCCAGGGTCTGCACCCCGGGCAGGTGCATGAGCGAACGACCCTCGGTCGACCATCCGCCGTAAGTGAGTGCCTCCCAAAGGATATGGTCACCGAGTTCCGCCCACGCCCGGTCCGGGTCCTCGTGCAGGTAAATCATCCCGCGATTGATCGGGCCGGGCATCAGGATGAGGGGCTTGATGCCGGCCTCGGAACACAACTCGCGATAGTAGGCGGCGATCTCGGGCAGGTGGTCGGCCAGGCTGAGCGGCAGCCGAAAACGCGCCGCGCGCCGCGCCGTGGCGCGCGAACCGCCGCCGACGTACAGCGGCGGATGCGGCCGCGTCCAGGTACCGGTGCATACTCCCGCGTCGGCATCGGCACCGGACCAGACGGACAGCATCCGCTCGACCAGGGCGTCCATCAGTTCGCCGCGCCGGCCGAAATCGACGCCGAGCGAGTCGTATTCGACCGTGCGGTAGCCCAGGCCCACGGTGGTGTGCAGCCGGCCACGGCTCATGTTGTCGACGAGCGCAATGTCCTCGGCCAGCCGGACAGGATTCCACAGCGGCCCCAGCGCGCAGTCCACGCTGGCGATCAGCGTCGTGGTGCGCGCCAGGAACATCGACGCCGCCATGATCGGGTTGCAGCTCCATCCGTGTCCGGTCGCGTGATGCTCGTCGACACTGATCGAAGTGATCCCGTGGGACTCGCCCCATTGAGCCAGCTCCAGCGCGGCGGACAGCAACTCGCTCTGCACGCGCGGATCACCCTGTGGAGAAGCAAAATTGAAGCGCAGCACGGTCAATAGCACGGTCAAACCTCCGGTGGGCCGGCCATCGACTGCAGGAATGCGGGGAAGTCGGGAAACAGCGCGCGATCGACGATCTCGATGCGCGTGCCGGAAGGGTCCGTGTAGTAGGCGAACAGCGCGAGATCGGACCCGGGCGTATCGGCGGTCATCTCGAGAGTGAAGCCGTTGGCCTCCAGCGCCCGGGCGCTCTCGGCCAGGTTGTCGCTGAAGTAGCCGAGGTGATGGACGGCGTTGCCCGGCGCCGCCGTCCACGGACTGTCGGGCACCTCTTGCACGAGTTCGACGTGGGGGCTTTGCAAGGAGTAGACGATCGTCGCGGTCAGTTCGCGGACGCCCGCGGCGGTGCGGAAGGGCAGCGTGTAGCTCATCGGATTGATCCACCGGTACCCGGCCAGCGCGCTCAGCCTGGCCATCGCCGCCTCGAGGTCGGGCACGATGATGCCGGTGTGATAGAAGTCCTCCGGCCGCAAAGCGAATGTCATTGTGGATCCTTTGCTTTCAGACGCAGTCGGACGCGCCGTCGACGACGAAGAGCGCGCCACTGGTATAGCTGCTCTGCTCGGTGCACAGAAACGCGATCGTCGGCGCGATCTCCCCGACGGATCCGAAGCGTCGCAACGGAATGTGCGCCAACTCGGATTCCACCAGTTCGGCCGCACCGTGCATCGGGGCGGTCATCGGGGTGTCGATCGTGCCTGGCGCCACCGCGTTCACCCGGATGCCCTTGCGGGCCCATTTCACCGCGAGATTCCTGGTGACGCACGCGATCCCGGCCTTCGCCGCGCCGTAGCCGGGAACGAGCGGCACCGCCCGCAGCGCGGACATCGATGCCAGGTTGACCACGCTGGCCCCCCCGGGCGCAGTCGACGACTTCAACGCCCCGTACAGGGCCATCGTGAGCCGGTATGGACCGGTCAGGTTGAGCGCGACTGACGCGTCGAACCCGTCGGGCTTCGACTCGTCAAGGCCGCCGGGGAAATTCGCGCCGGCGTTGTTGACGAGCACGTCGAGGCGGGTGAACTTCCGCGCGAGCGCGTCGATCGACTTCTCGTCGGTGATCTGCAACTGGTGATAGGCCATGCCGGACAAGTCGGCCTCGTAGTCGGCGGTGGTCGGTTTGGTTCCGGTGATGGCGACCGAGGCACCGGCGTCCCGGAACAGCGTCGCGGTGGCGTGGCCGATGCCGCTGGTGCCGCCCGTGATCAGCACCGCCGTCCCGGTGAAGTCGAAGGTGACGCGCGCCGTCATGAGTTCCTCGCTAATTGGTTGGTGAGCCAGGCGCTTTCCCAGAAGTTGGTGCTGTCGGCCAGTAGCGTTTCATGCGCCCGCTGCAACACTTCGCGCGCGGCCGCGTGCTCGGACGAAACGAGCTCGGCGAGGTGGATGGCGTGCAGCGCCCGACCCGCGTCGAGGTGCGTGCGCGCCCTGTCCACCAGCGCGTCGGCGCCGGCCAGCTCCACCACGTCGGCGGCGACGGCGTCGAAGCCGACAGGGTACAGCTCGGTGGTCGACCGGTGATGGAACCACCCCGAGTAGTTCTCCCAGATGGCGCGCACGTCCCAGGCGACCTTGCCGTAACCCTGGCCCACTTCGTATTCCGGGGGCAGGGTGATCTCGCGCATCAGGGTCCGGACGTCCTTGCCCGCGTTCATCCCGGCGACGGTCTGGTCGTGGATGTATCGGATCGCGTCGCGCAGCCGGGTCAGTTCGGCGTTGATGCGCTGCCGCCCGGCGATCGGGTCGAAGTGGCCGGTCACCAGGAGTTCGGGCTCCAGGTCGCGCACCCGCTCGACCGACGCGATCGCGGTCAGGGCGTCCCGGTACCGGTCACCGCGCATCGTCACGAGGTTCGGGATGTGACCGAACACCGGGCCAAAGGTGTTTCCGCACAGGCAAATCCGCTCGTCCGGAAGCCACACCACTAGCGAGTCGGTGGTCTCACCGCCGGGCACCGAGATCAGCTCCATCCGCCGGCCGCCGACCTCCAGCGTCAGTGTGTCCTCGAATTCGAGGTCGACGACGGGCACGCTCTGGCCGGCCAGCCGGGTCGTACCGAGACGGCGCTGAATGGCTTGGATGCCCGTCGCCAGCTTGTCCTTGAAGGCGAACGCGCTGCGGGCGGCGCGGTACGGGATCAGGCGTTCGTTGTCGTCGCGCCACGCGGTCCAGTTCGCTTGCGCGACGACCGTCGTATCGGGGTCACGAACGCTGTCCAGCCCGCCGACGTGGTCGACGTGGCCCTGCGTGAGGATGATGTAGCGCACCGGGGAGGGGTCGACGGCGTCGAAGTTGGCGCGATGCACCGGCCCCTCGAAGCCCATCCCGGTGTTGACGACGACCCGGCCGTCGGCGGTGGTCAGCAGGTAGGCGTTCGACAGGCCCGGCGAGCACCACAGTCCCGGCGCTATCTGGTCGGCCTTTTCGGCGGCCGCCGGGCGCATGGCTTC
>NZ_LZIC01000066.1 GCF_001667185.1 Mycobacterium sp. 852002-50816_SCH5313054-b
GAGGAGGGGGCGGCGCGGGCGGAGTGCCATGGCCTGCCCATTCGATTTTTCATGACACCAAATTTTAGTTTTTCCGCGCCGAATGTACAGAGCCCCGGCGCGGCGAGACGCCGCGTTGGCGCACCTGCCCATTACCCGGAGATCGCAAATTTAATGGCGACCCGCACTTACCTGGCGGCGGCAGCGTTTTGGCGGAGTCCTGGCGATGCACGCCGGGCACGCAGTCGAAATCGGTGCCGGCGCAAAGATGATGCGGGCGACGAGTCCGCCGGCATCCTCGCGATGACAAGGCTCTGTCTGAGTCGTGCGACTGCGCCGGGTGCGATCGGAGTAGTGTCGATTTTTCGGCGGCACTTCGAATATGACCACACCGAGATCATGTGATCGCCGACTCGCAGAGATTTGGCTATTCGGGCCGGAGACGGGACGTCGCAATGACGCTGGAAGTTGCACCGCTCGGCTATGTCGGGCTACCCGGCAACTCGCTCGGCTAGCCGTGGCGATCCAAGAGCAACTGCTCGCAGCCGTCGACGGCCACCGTGGGGCCAAAGCCGCCGACCGTCTGTGCGAGGCTTGCGTGGTCCTCCTCGACATCGACGCCGCAGCGCTGTCCCTGATTTTTGACGGCGCCACGACTGGGACGCTTGGCTCCAGCAGCGATTCGGCCCGCAGACTCGACGAAGTCCAGTTCACCGTTGGGGAAGGTCCTTGCGTTGACTCCATCGCCCAGCGAAGGCCCGTCCTCGTCGTCGACCTCGTCGACCTCGGCGACCGCCGCTGGCCCGCCTTCGGCCCGGAGATGCTCGCCCATCAGATTCGCGCCGTCTTTGCCTTGCCCGTCGTCGTCGCCGGTGAGTACATCGGCGCCCTCGACCTCTTTCGCCACCAGCCCGGCCCCCTCGACCGCGTGAACTTCGCCGGTGCCGTCGCCGCCGCCGAAGTTGCCGGTATCCCTCTGCTCGATCTCCTCAGCGCCGACCTCCAAGCCGCCATCGGGGATCCGGGAAGCAACGCCTGGGCCGATCTCAACTCGCTGTCGCGCGCTGAGGTTGGCCAGGCCACCGGGATGCTCGTGGCCCAACTCGATATCGATCCTGCCGAGGCGCTCGTCCGGCTACGCGCACACGCCTACGCCACCGGCCGCAGCGCCACCGACGTCGCCCGCGACATCCTTGACCGCCGACTCAAGCTCGAATCCGATTGAAACACCGAGGAGGGCAACGTGACCGACACCCCACATGAGACCCGTGTCCTGGCAGCCGTGGTCGGCCTTGTCGACAGCCTGCTCGACGACTTCGACGTCGTCGACCTGCTCACCGAGCTCACCCAGCGTTGCGCCGAACTGCTAGACATCTCGGCCGCGGGGTTCCTACTGGCAGACCCCCTAAAACAGCTCCGCCTGCTGGCGGCCACCTCCGAGCAAGCCCGTGAAGTCGAACTCTTCCAACTGCAGGCCGACGAGGGCCCATGCGTGGACTGCTATGCCACTGGCCAACCCGTCTCGGTCGCCGACGTGCGGGCCGAGACCGATCGCTGGCCTCGGTTCGCGACGGCCGCGCGCGATGCCGGTTTCGCGTCGGTGCATGCCGTTCCCATGCGCGCGGCCGGCGCCGTACTCGGCGCCCTCGGCCTGTTCGGCAGCCGCCCCGGCACGCTGACTGACGCCGACCTACTTGTCGCCCAAACGCTTACGCATATCGCGTGCGTCGCGATTGTTCAGCAGCATCCGCTCACACCGGCCGGTGTGCTCCCACAGCTGCGGTCGGCACTTGCTAGCCGCGTCACGATCGAGCAGGCCAAGGGCCTCCTGCGTGAGCGCCTGGACGTCGAAGTCGAAGAAGCGTTCGCCATCTTGCGTACCTACGCCCGCCGTCGGAAAGAACACCTCACCGACGTCGCCCAGCGGTTGATGACGGAGCGCCAGCTCCGCCCCGCACTCATATCCGCGTTGTCGGAACTCGCGCGCTAACCCCGGCGGGCGCGGGCCCGCCGGGCGGCCTCCTCGACCAGACTTTCGGCCATGATGTGCAGCTTGACGTTCTGATGTTGGCTGAGCTCGCTGAGCCGCTCGAATGCCTCCTCAGCGTCGACGCCGGAGCGGCTGCGGATGATCCCGATCGCCTGATCGATGACCGCCCGGCTCACCAATGCCCGTTGGAGTCGCTCCGTCCGCTCCCGCGCACTCGCTAATAATTGCGCGTGGTACACGGACACCGCCGCCGGCCGCGCGAACTGCGATCCGAGCTCCACGGCGTGATCTGCGAACGCGTCGCGGCCATACGCATACGAGTTGATGGCACCGATCACCTGCTCGTCGACCACCAGCGGCAGGGCCAGCACGGAGTGCACCCCCATCCGGGCCACCCGACCGCCGAAGTGCGGCCAGCGCGGATCGCTCCCGAGCGATCCGCTGACCGTAGGGCGCTTCGAGCGCATGCAGGTGATGCAGGGCCCCTCATCGAGGTCTTCGTACTGGGCGGTGTCGATCTCTTCCACGAACGCCGCCGTCACCGCCCACGTCTGGATCTGCGGTCGGTAGTGATTCGACTTGATCAACGTCACGCCGACGCCGTCCGCTGCCGGGATGGCGCGCGCCGCGAATTCAGCCACATCGCTGAGGATTTCGCCTACCTGACGCGCGTCGGCCACGATCCCGGCCACCCCGCTCAACCCGGCGTGCATATCGACTTCGTCCGCTTCGAGCTGCGCCCGCGACAAGGCGGGCTGGGTTCGCTCGCGGCCAGGTTGGGCATCGTAGTCAGGCATGGTCACAGCCATTTTATGCCTTCGATGCGGGGCCGATCAGTTGACGAGTGCCAGCGCGTGCGCGCGACGCAGCTTTCCCGACGGTGTCTTGGGGATCATCCCCGGCGCCAGCACCACGACGCTGCGGGGCCGCACATCGACCTCGGCGAACACCTCGTGCGCCACCTGCTGCTCGATGCGCCGCACTTCTGCGGGATGCCTCCATTCCTTCGACTCGACCGCCACCGCGAACGTCTCGCGGGACAGCCCGGCGTCCAACCGCACCGCCACGGCACCACCCGGCCGGACTCCAGGCACCCGAGCGCCGGCGCGTTCGATGTCGGCCGGGTAGATCTTGCGGCCGGCCATGATGATGACGTCCTTGACCCGGCCGCAGACCACTATGTTGCCGTCTTCGGTCACATAGCCCAGGTCCCCGGTGTCATACCACCCCTGATCGTCTTGCGCCGCAACCAGACCGGCCACGGTGATGTATCCGTCGGTCACCGATTCGCCACGCACCTGGATGACGCCGACGCCGCGGGCCGACAGTACGCCACCGTCCTCGTCGACGATCCGCACCGACGTGCCTTCCAGCGGCCGGCCGAGACAGGTCAGCCGTCGGGTGCGGCCTTTGGTCGCGGGGATTGCCCGATGCAGGACCGCGAGCATGTCGGCGTCCACCTCGTCGACGGCCATTCCGCCGCCGCACTCGGTGAACGAGACCGCTACCGTCGTTTCCGCCATGCCGTACGCGGGAACGATCGCCTGCGGCTTCAGCCCGAACGGCGCGCCGGCGTCGCAGAGGTCCTCCACGTCGGATGGGTTCACCTGTTCGGCGCCCGACAGCGCCCACCGCAGCGACGACAGATCGAACTGCCCGGGTACCGCCTGCCGACGCAGCCGCTTGGCGAACAGGTTATAGGCGAAGTTAGGCGCAGCCGTCATGGTGCCCTTGTACTTGTCGATTAGCTTGCCCCACAACAAGACATCCCGCAAAAAGTCCATTGGAGTGATCTTGACCAGCTCGACACCGTAGTACATCGGAACCGTCAGATAGCCTGTCATGCCCATGTCGTGGAAACACGGCAGCCAGCTGACGATCACGTCGTTGTCAGCGTCGACATTCGCGCCGACGAACATTGCCTCGGCATTGGCCACGACGTTCGCGTGAGTAATCCGGACCGCCTTCGGGGCACCTGTGGAGCCCGAAGTCAACTGCAGAAATGCGACGTCATCGTCGTCGCTGTCGACCGGGTCGATCGCCTGACTGTGGAGAAGCTGCTCAATGGTCAGCACGCTCATGCCCGATCCGGTCAGCAATGGCGCCGCGGGCAGGAACGGTTCCGAGACCAAAACCACCTTGGCACCGATCATCTCGATGACAGCGGTGGTCTCCGCGATCCAGCGCTGCTGGTCGGTTCGCGGGGTCGGCTGATGCAACATCGTGAGACTGGCGCCGCGCATCCAGATGGCCTGGGAAGCCGGCGCGATCTCACTCGGCGCCCCGGCCAGCACGGCGACCGCGTCACCGTGTCCGACTCCTGCCGCGGCCAGGCCGCCGGCAACCTGGCGGGCTCGCTGGTGTACCTCCATCCAGCTATGCCGGATTGGAGCATGAGGTTCGCCAGTGACCATGCCCTTCAAGCTCCACTGGGCGCTGGCGAACATCGTGTCGGTAAATGTGCTCACGGAAGTCCCTCTTGCTCCGGTGCGGCCGCTCGGTGCGTTCGCCCTCCGCGACGCGGTGAGAACGGCGAGAACAGGGGACAGGCCTGAGGACACCGGTGGTCTTAGGGCAAAGGGCTCGTTTTGCCGACACGCCCCCGAGGAGTAGCACGCTGAGTCTGTCGGCTTACGTCGAAGTTCATCGCAGGCCGGCGGGGAAGTTCAGATCGCCGCCGTGACGTTTCCGAAGGCTGGAGAATCAACCAAACTCGACCGTACCGTCTGGCGCGCATGATTGCAGCACTAACCGCGAAAGCGGTTGCATTGACCAGAAGAAGGCCACGACCGGCGCGACGCACCGTCCCGTGCTCGAAACCGATGGCCGTAGCCCTTCTGCTATTCGCTGCCAACGGGATATGCTGCAACGAGCGACGGAATTAGGGCCGGTTGCGTCCGCTTTTCCGATGCGAGATGACCGTCGGTGCAACTGTGGTGTTAAGCAGTCAGCATCAGACTGGCCGTCGTCGACTCTGGCCGTGTGCACAAACGCGGCAACTCCCGCACAGGTTGCCAGCACGCTGTCGTGGGTACACCTCGCCGGCATCATGCCGCGTGGAGCATCGCCGTGACGTCGGCGGCGTGGCCACACCAGACGGTATACCGTCACTGGCCATGCCAACACAGATCGTCGTCGCCGCAGCGATCATCTGTGGCCCAACCCTGTTGGTCGCGCAGCGCATTCGGCCGCCGGAGCTGGCCGGCCGTTGGGAGCTGCCCGGCGGCAAGGTCGCGCCCGGCGAAACCGAGCCCGACGCGCTGGCCCGCGAGCTGGCCGAGGAACTGGGCCTTCATGTCGGCGACATCGCGGTGGGTGACCGCCTGGGCGCCGACATCGCGCTGAACGAGACGACGACGCTGCGGGCCTATCGGGTTGCGCTGCTTGGCGGGGAACCGCACCCGCGCGACCACCAGGCGCTGCGGTGGGTCACCGCGGCGGAACTGAACGATGTCGACTGGGTGCCCGCGGATCGCGGCTGGCTGGAGGACCTGGCTCGAGCGCTGTGAGCGGGCTCATAACAAGTCCACAGGCTGCATGCAGGCAACCTTCAGCGCTATCGCAGCAGACACGCGTGAAATCGGAAGGTACGAGCCCCAAAAAACCGTAACGTCGATGTGCATGCCCGAAGTGATTCCGATGCCAGTTCGGACGACGTGGCCATGGCCGCCATGCCGGGCCCCGCGTCGCCGTGTCGGAAAAGCGCGGAATGACGGCGCCGGTTTTCCCTAACGCCCGCGTCCGGGTTCCGAGCACTCGAACCCAACGGCGAACTTTCACGTGGATCTACTAGGGAGGCTTTTTCTTGACTGTCACACCTCACGTTGGTGGACCGCTCGAGGAGCTACTGGAACGCAGTGGGCGATTCTTCACCCCGGGCGAGTTCTCCTCGGATTTGCGCACCGTCACCAGGCGCGGCGGCCGCGAGGGCGACGTTTTCTACCGCGACAGGTGGAGCCACGACAAGGTGGTCCGGTCCACGCACGGGGTGAACTGCACCGGTTCGTGCTCGTGGAAGATCTACGTCAAGGACGGGATCATCACCTGGGAAACCCAGCAGACCGACTATCCGTCGGTGGGCCCGGACCGGCCCGAATACGAGCCGCGCGGTTGCCCGCGCGGTGCGTCGTTCTCCTGGTACAGCTACTCGCCCACCCGGGTGCGTTATCCCTACGCCCGTGGCGTGCTGGTCGAGATGTTTCGAGAGGCCAAGACGCGGCTGGGCGACCCCGTGCTGGCCTGGGCCGACATTCAGGCCGACCCGGAGCGCAGGCGCCGCTATCAGCGGGCGCGCGGCAAGGGCGGGCTGGTGCGGATCAGTTGGGCCGAGGCCACCGAACTGATCGCGGCGGCCCACGTGCACACGATCAAGACCTACGGCCCCGACCGGGTCGCCGGTTTCTCGCCGATTCCGGCGATGTCGATGGTGTCCTACACCGCCGGCTCGCGGTTCTACGAGCTGATCGGCGGCGCCATGACGTCGTTCTACGACTGGTACGCCGATCTTCCGGTGGCCTCCCCGCAGGTGTTCGGCGACCAGACCGACGTGCCCGAGTCCGGGGACTGGTGGGACGCGGCGTACTTGATGATGTGGGGATCCAACGTCCCGATCACCCGGACCCCGGACGCGCACTGGATGGCCGAGGCGCGCTATCGCGGCACCAAGGTGGTGACCGTCAGCCCCGACTACGCCGACAACACCAAGTTCGCGGACGAGTGGATGCCGTGCGCCGCCGGCACCGACGGGGCGCTGGCCATGGCGATGGGCCACGTCATCCTGTCGGAATGCTATGTGCGCAACCAGGTTCCGTTCTTCGCCGACTTCGCGCGCCGCTACACCGACCTGCCGTTTTTGATCAAGCTCGAACAACGCGGCGACCTGCTGGTGCCCGGCAAGAACCTCACGGCCGCAGACATCGGCGAGGCCGTCGAGAACGCCGCGCTCAAACCGGCTCTGCTCGACGAGGCGACGAATTCCGTTGTAGTGCCCCAGGGCTCGCTCGGGTTCCGCTACGGCGAGGACGGCGTCGGCAAGTGGAACCTGGACCTCGGCGACCTGACGCCGGCGCTCAGTGTCCTGGGGTCCGACGACACCGCGCTGGTCCACCTGCCCAGCTTCGACACGGTGAACGGCGAGGGCGGCACGCTGGCGCGCGGGGTGCCGGTGCGACGCGTCGGTAAACACTTGGTGTGCACCGTCTTCGACCTGATGCTCGCCCAATATGGGGTGGCGCGCCCCGGGTTGCCCGGCGACTGGCCCGCCGGCTACGACGACCCGACGCACCAGAACACCCCGGCCTGGCAGGAGCCCATCACCGGTGTGTCGGCCGGGCAGGCGATCCGGGTCGCCAAGGAATTCGCCCGCAGCGCAGAGGAATCCGGCGGGCGTTCGATGATCATCATGGGCGGCGGCATCTGCCACTGGTTCCACAGCGACGCGATCTACCGCTCGGTGCTGGCGCTGTTGATGCTGACCGGGTCGATGGGCCGCAACGGCGGCGGATGGGCGCACTACGTCGGCCAGGAAAAGGTGCGTCCGCTCACCGGCTTTCAGACCATGGCGATGGCCACCGACTGGTCACGGCCGCCGCGGCAGGTGCCCGGCGCCTCGTACTGGTACGTGCACACCGACCAATGGCGCTACGACGGCTACGGGGCCGACAAGCTGGCCAGCCCGGTGGGCCGCGGCAGGTTCGCGGGCAAGCACACGATCGACCTGCTGGCGTCGTCGGTGGCGATGGGCTGGAGCCCGTTCTACCCGCAGTTCGACCGGTCCAGCCTCGAGGTCGCCGACGAGGCGCGCGCCTCGGGCGGCGACGTCGCCGAGTACGTCGCCGAGCAGCTCGGCCGGCGCGCGCTCAAACTTGCCGTGACCGATCCCGACAACCCGGCCAACTGGCCGCGGGTGCTTACCGTGTGGCGGGCCAACCTGATCGGCTCGTCGGGCAAGGGCGGCGAGTATTTCCTGCGTCATCTGCTGGGGACCGATTCCAATTCACAGCCGCCGGAGGACGGGGTGCGCCCCGTCGATGTGACGTGCGATCGCGAAATCCCCGAGGGCAAGCTCGATTTGATGATGTCGATCGACTTCCGGATGACCTCGACGACGTTGGTATCCGACGTGGTGCTGCCGGCCGCGACCTGGTACGAAAAGGCCGACCTGTCCAGCACCGACATGCACCCCTATGTGCACGCGTTCAGCGCCGCCACCGACCCGCCTTGGGAAACCCGTTCGGATTTCGACGCTTTCGGTGCCATCGCCCGCGCGTTCAGCGCGATGGCCAAGGACCACCTGGGCACCCGCAGCGACGTGGTGCTCACCGCGCTGCAGCACGACACCCCCGATGCGATGGCCTATCCCGACGGCACGGAGCGGGATTGGTTGCGGGGCGGTGCCACCCCGGTGCCGGGGCGCACGATGGCCAAGGTCACCGTCGTCGAGCGCGATTACACCGCCATCTACGACAAGTGGCTCACCTTGGGCCCGCTCGTCGACCAGTTCGGGGTGACCACCAAGGGCGTCACGGTGCATCCCTTCCGTGAGGTCGAGGAATTGGCCGCCCGGTTCGGCGTGATGAATTCCGGCGTGGCTGCGGGCCGCCCGGCCATCACGACGGCGAGTCGGATGGCCGACGTGCTGCTGCTGCTGTCGGGGACGACCAACGGCAGGCTGGCCGTCGAGGGCTTCCGGGAGCTGGAGAAGCGCACCGGCCAGCGGCTGGCGCACCTGGCCGAGGGCAGCGAGGAGCGCCGCATCACCTACGCCGACACCCAGGCGCGCCCGGTCCCGGTGATCACCAGCCCGGAATGGTCGGGCAGCGAGACCGGCGGACGCCGCTACGCGCCGTTCACGATCAACATCGAGAACCTCAAACCGTTCCACACGCTCACCGGGCGGATGCACTTCTACCTGGCGCACGACTGGGTGGAGGAACTCGGCGAGCACCTGCCCGTCTTTCGCCCGCCGCTGGACATGACCCGGCTGTTCGGTCAGCCGGAGCTGGGCCCGACCGACGACGGCGTCGGCCTGACCGTGCGTTATCTGACCCCGCACTCGAAGTGGTCGTTCCACTCCACCTACCAGGACAACCTGTACATGTTGTCGCTGTCGCGCGGCGGACCGACGATGTGGATGAGCCCCGGCGACGCGGCGAAAATCGGGGTGCGCGACAACGATTGGGTCGAGGCGGTGAACGTCAACGGCATCTACGTGTGCCGGGCGATCGTCTCGCACCGGATGCCCGACGGCGTGGTCTACGTCTACCACGTTCAGGAACGCACGGTCGACACCCCGCGCACCGAGGCCAACAATAAGCGCGGCGGCAACCACAACGCGCTGACCCGGGTGCGCATCAAGCCCAGCCACCTCGCCGGCGGCTACGCCCAGCATTCGTTCGGGTTCAACTACCTGGGCCCCACCGGCAACCAGCGCGACGAGGTGACGGTGGTGCGGCGTCGCAGCCAGGAGGTGACGTACTAGTGAAGGTCATGGCGCAACTGGCGATGGTGATGAACCTCGACAAGTGCATCGGCTGCCATACCTGCTCGGTCACCTGCAAGCAGGCTTGGACCAACCGCGGCGGCACCGAATACGTGTGGTTCAACAACGTCGAAACCCGTCCGGGGCAAGGCTACCCGCGCACCTACGAGGACCAGGAGCGCTGGCGCGGCGGCTGGATCCGCGACAAGAAGGGCCGGCTGCGGCTGCGCGACGGCGGTCGCATCAGGAAGCTGCTGCGGATCTTCGCCAACCCCAAGCTGCCCACCATCGACGAGTACTACGAGCCGTGGACCTACGACTACGAGAACCTGACGACGGCCCCGGCGGGTGACACCTTCCCCACGGCCGCCCCCAGGAGCATGATCACCGGCGAGCCGATGAAGGTTTCGTGGGGACCGAACTGGGACGACAACCTGGCCGGGTCACCCGAAATCCTTTCGGGAGACCCGATTCTGAAGAAGGTCAGTGAGGAGGTCACCCTCAAGCTCGAAGAGACCTTCATGTTCTACCTGCCGCGCATCTGCGAGCACTGCCTCAACCCGTCCTGCGTGGCCTCGTGCCCGTCGGGCGCGATGTACAAGCGCAGCGAGGACGGCATCGTGCTCGTCGACCAGGACCGCTGCCGCGGCTGGCGGATGTGCGTGTCCGGATGCCCTTACAAGAAGGTGTATTTCAACCACAAGACCGGCAAGGCGGAGAAGTGCACCATGTGCTACCCGCGCATCGAGGTCGGTCTGCCGACCATCTGCTCGGAGACGTGCGTGGGGCGGCTGCGCTACCTCGGGCTGGTGCTCTACGACGCCGACCGGGTGCTTCAGGCCGCGTCGGTCCAAGACGACAAAGACCTCTACGAGGCGCAGCGCCGGATCCTGTTGGACCCCAGCGATCCCGAGGTCATCGCCGCCGCTCGCGCCGAGGGTATCGCCGACGAGTGGATCGAGGCCGCGCAGCGCTCCCCGGTGTACGCGCTGATCAACAAGTTTAAGGTGGCGCTGCCGTTGCACCCGGAATACCGGACCATGCCGATGGTCTGGTACATCCCGCCGCTGTCGCCGGTGGTCGACGCCGTCAGCCGCGACGGGCACGATGGCGAGGAACTGGGCAACCTGTTCGGCGCGCTGGACGCGCTGCGCATCCCGATGCAATACCTCGCCGAGCTGTTCACCGCCGGGGACACCCACGTCGTCGAGGGTGTGTTGCGCCGGCTGGCCGCGATGCGCTCCTACATGCGCGACATCAACCTCGGCCGGGAGACCCAGCCGCACATCCCGCACGCCGTCGGCATGACCGAAGAAGAGATCTACGACATGTACCGGCTGCTCGCGATCGCCAAATACGAAGAGCGGTACGTCATTCCGACCGCCTTCAGCCCACAGGCCCAGGATCTGGAGGAAATGGGCTGCTCGTTGTGGGGCGAGGGCGGGCCGGGGATGTACGAATCCGGTCCGTTCGGCGGGGGCAGCGGGGCCCCGGTGCCGGTGGCGGTGGAGACCTTCCACGCCACCAAACAGCGCCAGCTGGGCGGGGGCGGTCGCACGCGAGTGAATCTGCTCACGTGGGACGGCGACGGCGTGCCCGAGGGGCTGTTCCCGGAGGGCAGGCGATGAGGCTGCTGGCCCAGGTCCGGGAGCGGTCAGCCAGCCGGACGATGCAGGACCGGCTGGTGTGGCTGGCGGCATCGCTGCTGCTCGCCTATCCGGATGACGGGCTGGCCGAGCGGCTCGACACCGTCGACGAACTGCTGGGCCACATCGGCGGTCTGGCGGCGGCGCTGCTGCAGCGGACGGTCTCGGCGCTGCGCGCCCTCGAACCGATGGCCGCTGCGACGGGCTACGTCGAGACCTTCGACATGCGCCGGCGCAACACCATGTACCTGACCTACTGGACCGCCGGGGACACCCGCAACCGCGGCCGGGAGATGTTGGCGTTCGCCACCGCCTACCGCGACGCGGGCGTCGAACCGCCCCGCGCCGAGGCGCCGGACCACCTGCCCGTCGTCCTCGAATTCGCCGCCACCGTCGACCCCGACGTTGGGCGCCGCCTGCTGATCGAGCACCGCGTGCCGATCGACGTGTTACGGGAAGCCCTGGCGGACGCCAAGTCGCCCTACCAGCACACCATCGCCGCGGTCTGCGAGACGCTGCCGGCCGCCACTGACCAGGATGCGCGCCGGGCGCAGCGATTGGCTCAGGCCGGCCCCCCGACGGAAGCCGTTGGGTTGCAACCGTTTACCTTGACCGTCCCGCCGAAGCGCACCAAGGGAGCCTGACTTGGTACACCTGAAGTTGATCGAAATCTTTTGGGACGACGTGCCTTACGTCGTGCTGGCGGCCGCGGCCGTCGGCACCTGGTGGCGGTACCGCTACGACAAGTTCGGCTGGACCACCCGTTCGTCGCAGATCTACGAGTCGAAGTTGTTGTCGATCGGCAGCCCGCTCTTCCACTTCGGCAGTCTGGCGGTGATCATGGGCCACGTCATGGGCCTGTTCGTCCCGGAATCCTGGACCCGCGCGGTCGGGATGAGCGATCACATCTATCACCTGCAGGCGCTGCTGCTCGGCGTGCCCGCCGGTTTCGCCACGCTGATCGGCATCGGACTGCTGATCTATCGGAGGCGCACGCACGGCGCTGTGTTCTTGGCCACCACCCGCAACGACAAGCTGATGTATTTGGTGCTCGCGTGCGCGTTGGTGGCGGGGCTGTGCTGCACCCTGGCGGGCGCCACGCACTTCGGCGAGCTGCACGATTACCGGCAGAAGGTGTCGGTCTGGTTCCGGTCGATCTGGCTGCTCGATCCGCGCGGAGACCTGATGGCCCACGCGGCGTTCTACTACCAGATACACGTGGCGATCGCGCTGGCGCTGTTCGCCCTGTGGCCGTTCACCCGGCTGGTGCACGCGTTCAGCGCCCCGATCGGCTATCTCTTTCGGCCCTACATCGTCTACCGCAGCCGTGACGTGGCCGACAATCACGAGCTGATCGGGTCGGCGCCGCGCCGCCGCGGCTGGTAGGGCCGGCAGACGATTGAGTGTGCGTCCTGGGCTTTGAGTGTGCGACCAGGGCGACGACACGCGACTTGGCGCACCGCCACCGCGCACTCAGCGCCGCCACCGCACACTCGACGCCGCCGAGCTGGCGCGCATCGGCCGGTTCGCTATCTGAGGCGCCCACTGCCAGAATCACCGACGTGCCATTCCGCAACGTCGCCATCGTCGCCCACGTCGACCACGGGAAAACCACCCTGGTCGACGCGATGCTGCGGCAGTCCGGGGCGCTGCACCACCGCGGCGACGACACCCAGGAACGCATCATGGACAGCGGTGACCTGGAGAAGGAAAAGGGCATCACGATCCTGGCCAAGAACACCGCCGTGCATCGGCATAACCCCGACGGCACGGTCACCGTGATCAATGTCATCGACACACCCGGGCACGCCGACTTCGGCGGCGAGGTGGAACGCGGTCTGTCCATGGTGGACGGGGTGCTGCTGCTGGTGGACGCGTCCGAGGGCCCGTTGCCGCAGACGCGGTTCGTGCTGCGCAAGGCGCTGGCCGCGCACCTGCCGGTCATCCTCGTCGTCAACAAGACCGACCGGCCCGACGCGCGGATCGCCGAGGTCGTCGACGCCAGCCACGACCTGCTGCTCGATGTGGCGTCGGACCTCGATGACGAAGCGGCCAAGGCCGCCGAGCATGCGCTGGGCCTGCCCACGCTGTACGCGTCGGGCCGCGCGGGCATCGCGAGCACCGACCAGCCGGCCGACGGCGAGGTGCCCGCGGGCGACAACCTCGACCCGCTGTTCGACGTGTTGATGGAGCACATCCCGGGGCCGTCGGGGGACCCGGAGGCGCCGCTGCAGGCGCTGGTGACCAACCTCGACGCGTCGGCGTTCCTCGGGCGCCTCGCGCTGATCCGCATCTACAACGGCAAGCTGCGCAAGGGCCAGCAGGTCGCCTGGATGCGCGAGGTCGACGGGGTGCCGGTCATCACCAGCGCCAAGATCACCGAGTTGCTCGCGACCGAGGGCGTCGAGCGCAGCCCCACCGACGAGGCGATCGCCGGCGACATCGTCGCCGTGGCCGGCCTGCCCGAGATCATGATCGGGGACACCCTGGCCGACCCCGATCACGCCCACGCGCTGCCGCGCATCACCGTCGACGAGCCGGCGATCTCGGTGACCATCGGGACGAACACCTCGCCGCTGGCCGGCAAGGTATCCGGTCACAAGCTGACCGCGCGGATGGTCCGCAACCGGCTGGACACCGAGCTGGTCGGCAACGTGTCGATCCGGGTGGTCGACATCGGCCGGCCCGACGCCTGGGAGGTGCAGGGCCGCGGCGAGCTCGCCCTGGCCGTGCTGGTCGAGCAGATGCGCCGGGAGGGTTTCGAATTGACGGTGGGCAAGCCGCAGGTGGTCACCAAGACCATCGACGGTCGGCTGCACGAGCCGTTCGAGGCGATGACGATCGACTGCCCCGAGGAATTCGTCGGCGCGATCACCCAGTTGATGGCCGCCCGCAAGGGCCGCATGGAGGAGATGACCAACCACGCGGCCGGCTGGGTCCGGATGGACTTCATCGTGCCCAGCCGCGGCCTGATCGGCTTCCGCACCGACTTCCTCACGATCACGCGCGGTACCGGCATCGCCAACGCCGTGTTCGACGGCTACCGCCCGTGGGCGGGGGAGATCCGGGCCCGCCACACCGGCTCGCTGGTGTCCGACCGCTCGGGCACCATCACGCCGTTCGCGCTCATCCAGCTCGCCGACCGGGGGCAGTTCTTCGTCGAGCCCGGACAGGACACCTACGAGGGCATGGTCGTCGGAATCAACCCGCGCGCAGAGGATCTCGACGTCAATGTGACCCGCGAGAAGAAGCTGACCAACATGCGGTCGTCGACCGCGGACGTCATCGAGACGCTGGCCAAGCCGCTCGACCTCGACCTGGAACAGGCCATGGAGTTCTGCGCGCAAGACGAATGCGTCGAGGTGACTCCCGAGTTCGTACGGGTGCGCAAGGTCGAGCTGGACGCCACCTCCCGGGCCCGTAGCCGCTCGCGGGCCAAGGCCCGGGGTTAGCGGCGCGTGGTCCGGCGGGCCGCTGGGCGCCTGCTCGATACCCTGATGGGCGTGCCAAGACCCGCCCGCCGCCTTTTCCTGACGGTCGGCGCGGTCGTCTCGCTGTTCGGGGTGGTGCTGGCGGCGTGCACGGTCAACCCGCCGCCGGCGCCGCAGAGCACCGACACGCCCCACAACTCGGCGCCACCGCCGCAGCGGCCGACCCAGATCATCATGGGCATCGACTCGATCGGCGCCGGGTTCAACCCGCATCTGCTGTCGGACCTGTCGCCGGTGAACGCGGCGATCAGCGCGCTGGTGTTGCCCAGCACGTTTCGGCCGGTGCCCGACCCCAACAGCCCGACGGGCTCGCGCTGGGAAATGGACCCGACCCTGCTGGTCTCCGCCGAGGTGACCAACCAGAACCCGTTCACGGTCACCTACAAGATCCGGCCCGAGGCCCAGTGGACCGACAACGCCCCGATCGCCGCAGACGACTTCTGGTACCTGTGGCGGCAGATGGTCAGCCAGCCCGGCGTGGTTGACCCGGCCGGATACGACCTCATCACCGGCGTGCAATCGCTCGAGGGCGGCAAGCAGGCCGTGGTCACCTTCGCGCAACCGTATCCGGCCTGGAAGGAGCTGTTCAGCAACATCCTGCCGGCGCACATCATCAAGGACGTGCCGGGCGGTTTCCTGGCCGGGCTGGCCCGCACGCTGCCCGTCACCGGCGGCCAGTTCCGGGTGGAGAGCATCGACCCGCAGCGCGACGAGATCCTGATCGCCCGCAACGACCGCTACTGGGGCCCGCCCGCCAAACCCGCGCTGATCCTCTTCCGCCGGGCCGGCGCGCCGGCCGCGCTGGCCGATTCCGTGCGCAACGGCGACACGCAGGTGGCCCAGGTGCACGGCGGCTCGGCGGCCTTCGCCCAGCTCTCGGCCATCCCGGACGTGCGGACCGCCCGGATCGTGACGCCACGGGTCATGCAGCTCACGCTGCGGGCCAGCGAGCCGAAGCTGTCCGATGCGCAGGTTCGCAAGGCGATCCTGGGCCTGCTCGACGTCGACCTGCTGGCGGCCGTGGGTGCGGGCAGCGACAACACCGTCACGCTGGACCAGGCCCAGATCCGCTCGCCGAGCGACCCCGGCTACGAGCCGACGGCGCCGCCCGCGATGACCACGCCCGCGGCGCTGGCGTTGCTGTCGGCGTCCGGCTATCAGATCGATTCCAACCCGTCGGCGTCACCGTCGCCCACCCCCGCGAGCCCCGGACCGCCGGAGGTCATCCGCGGCCGGATCAGCAAGGACGGCCAGCCGCTGTCGCTGGCCATCGGGGTGGCGGCGAATGACCCGACCTCGGTCGCGGTGGCCAACACGGCCGCCGACCAGCTCCGCAACGTCGGCATCGACGCGACCGTGCTGGCGCTGGACCCGGTGACGCTGTACCGCGACGCGCTGGCCAACAACCAGGTGGACGCGATCGTGGGCTGGCACCGAGCCGGGGGAAACCTGGCGACGTCGCTGGCCTCGCGCTACGGCTGCCCCGCGCTGCAGACGACGACGGTGTCGCCGTCCAGCACGCCGACCACCACGCCCGCCGCGGGCCCGCCGCCCGCGGGCCCGGGGACCACCGCCGCGACGTCTGCGGTGACGCCGACGCCGGCCCCGCCGCCCCCTCGGCCGCCCGAACCCGGCGCGCTGGTGCAGGCGCCGTCGAACCTCACAGGAATTTGCGATCGCAGCATCCAGTCGAACATCGACGCCGCGCTCAATGGCACCAAGAACATCAACGACGTGATCACCGCGGTCGAACCGCGGCTGTGGAACATGTCTACGGTGTTGCCGATCCTGCAGGACACCACGATCGTCGGGGCCGGGCCCAGCGTGCAGAACGTGAGCCTGACGGGAGCGGTGCCGGTCGGCATCGTCGGCGATGCTGGCCAATGGATCAAAACCGGGCCGTAACCGAGCATTCCAAAAATTGAAAACGGCCATTTTCTATGAATGGCCGTGCGCCGGCTGGCGTGGATCAAAAGTAACGAATTAATGACGAATTGATCGGAACGGATATCCACAAACTTCCTTAGCGCAAACGGGCGTTTTCAGCACGCCATTTCGATACGCTGCGGCCATCGCGACACCCGCCCGACCGGGCGACGGGGGGATAGCGACCATGGTGTGGTGAACCGGGGAGGTCAGTGTGTCGTTTCTCATCGCAGCGCCGGAGCTAATCGCCGATGCGGCAAGCAATTTGGCGAACCTTGGCTCCGCCATCGGCTCCGCCAACAGCGCGGCGGCCGCCGTGACGACCGGGTTGCTTCCCGCGGCCGCGGACGAGGTATCGGCGGAAATTGCCGCGCTCTTTTCCACGCATGCCGCGGGCTACCAGCAACTCAGCGCGCAGGCGGCGGTATTCCACCAGCAGTTCGTGCAAACTTTGACCGCCGGCGCGGGCAGCTATGCCGCGGCCGAGGTAAACGTTGTGCAGACGCTCGCGAGCGCGGTGCCCGCGCTGGGCATCGACTTCAGCGCTGGGCTCGCCGGCCTGGGGGCCAGCCTGAGCGCCGACCTCAACGCGCTCGGTGTCTCGCTCAACGCCGCGGTGTCGGGCAGCCTCGGTGGCAGCCTCGGGGCCAACCTCGGGGGACTGGCGCCCCTGGGTGCGGCGATCGCGACCAACGTGAACGGCGGGCTGACCGCGCTGGCGCAGACCGGTGGGGCGCTGGCCACCAACGTCGGCACCAGCCTCTCCGGCCTGGCGGGCGGCTTCAACGCCGCGCTGCCGGGCCTGCAGGCCAGCCTGAGCGGCGGCCTTTCCGGGCTTAACGCGTCGCTGAACGCCGCGTTGGCGGGCAGCCTGGGCGGCAGCCTTGCCGGGTTGGGGCCGCTCGGTGCCACGCTGGCCGCAAACTTCAGCAATGGGTTGTCGGGGTTGGTCCAGACCGGTAACGCGCTAGCGGCGAGCCTCAGCGCGGGGCTGCCCGGCCTGATCGGCGGCCTGAGCCTGGCGTTCCCGGGGCTCGCGGCCAGCCTGAGCGGCGGGCTTTCCGGGCTGAGCGCCTCGCTCAACGCCGCGCTGTCCGGCGGTCTTGGTGCCAGCCTTTCGGGGCTGGGGCCGCTCGGCGCGACGTTGGCCGCCGACATCGGCAGTGGCCTTTCGGGATTGGCGCAGACAGGCGGAGCGCTGGTCGGCAGCCTGACCGCCGGGCTGCCGGGGCTGAGCGGCGCGATCAACGCCGCGCTGTCGGGCGGGCTCGGGGGCAGCCTGTCGGGCCTCGGCGCCGCCCTGTCCGGTGCCCTGCAGACCGGTGGCTCGCTGATCGCCAACCTCACCGCCGGCCTGCCGGCGCTGATGGGCGGCTTTGCCCTGCCGGCCAACCTGAACGCCGCGCTCGCGGCGCTGGGCGGGGTCTTCGGCTTCAGTCCCAGCCTGGGCGCCAGCATCACCGCCGGCCTGTCGGGGCTCAGCGCCCAACTCAACGCCGCGCTGAACGGGGCCCTCAGCATCGGACTGGCCGGGCTGCCCACCTTGTTCGCCAACCTGGTGGCGCCCTGGCAGGTGCTGCTGACGGCGCCGAGCGTGCCCGCATTCCTCACCCAGTTGCAGGCGATGGAGCTCGGCTTCAACGGCGCGTTGATCACCAACGAGCTGGGCTTCAACGGGGCCCTGGTCGCCCAGGAGACGGCGCTGGAGACGGCCCTGTTCGGCGGCACTGGTGCCGTGGGCGGTGCGATCGACAGCTTCTTCAACTTCTGGAACACGGTGCTGGGCACCGGCGAGGTGACCTTCGACAGCCTGTTGGGTGCTCAGCTTCCGACCGGCGGCGCCATCCTCGCCAGCCTGGCGGTCGGCAGCCCGGCCAACCTGATCGCCGGCGGCGCGCTCGGCGGGTTCCTTGGCGCCGTGGACACCAAGTTCCTGTGGGACCTCAACGTCATCAGCGCGGTGGCGACCTCGCTGACCGGCAATGGCGGCCTGCAGGCCGCGTTGACCGCGGGGATCAACGCGGCCGGCCTGCAGGCGTCGCTGACCGCGGCGCTCAACGGATCGCTGTTGGCCGGGGTGCCCAACCTCGGGGTGGCGCTGGTGGCGGCGCCCACCGCGGGGCTGCAGGGCCTGGCTTCGGGCCAGCTCAACTTCCTGTCCAACCTGATTCCAGCGGAGGTCGGCTTCAACACCAACCTGGTGAACAGCGAAATCGCTTGGGAGTCAAGCACATTCGGAACCCCCATCGCGCTCAATGGTGGGCTGAACCGGCTCTTCAACGCGGGCAACCTGATCCTGGGCACCGGCGAGCAGACGGTGAACAGCTTCGTGGGCGGTATCCAGACGCCGGCCATCAGCACGCTGCTGACCGGTACCGCGGCGCAGGTGTTCAACGGCGGCAACATCGGCGGCATCGAGGGTATCTTCGACCAGACCCTGGCCGCGGGTGCCGATTTCGCCGGCTTGTTCCTGGGCTAACCCGTCGGGGCCGCCGCCCGCGGCGGGATCACGGTGTCGACGATGACCGCCAGGTCGCGCCGGTTCGGCGGCTCACCGGTGAGCATGAACTGATGGTTGATCAGCGCCGGCCCCACCCGCGCGGTCAGCGGTGTGACCGTGGCCGGGTCGAGGTCGCCGTCGTCGATGGCGGCCTGCAGGATCGCTTCGATGATCTTGAGGCGCGGGCACACCACGGCGTCCGCGAAGATGGCGCGCATTTCCGGTTCGTGCAGCAGTTGGTGGATGACGTCCAGTCCGGGGAAGCTGGTCTTGCCGGCCAGCATGTCGCGGTGCGCGGTGAACATCGTCAGCAACTTGTCCCGGGCCGGCCGGCCGGTGCGCAGCTCGGGCAGCGGCGGCAGGGCGTAGACCAGGGCTGCGTGCACGAGATCGTGCTTGCTGCACCAACGCCGGTACAGGGCGGCCTTGCCGGTGTGGGCGCGCGCCGCGATCCCTTCCATCGTCAGCCCGCCGTATCCCACTTCGGCCAGCTCCGCCAACGTGGCCTCGTACAGCGCACGTTCGAGCACTTCGCCGCGTCGGCGGCTCCGCGTGCTACTCCGGTCCTGGGTTAGCTGGGGCATTTCTCGATAGTAGCCGCCCGCGTTCCTATCCGCCGCACGCCCAGTCAGGCCAGCGGGTAGGGTGCGTCCATGCCCGAGACTCCGCGGCTGCTGTTCGTCCACGCGCACCCCGACGACGAGAGCCTCAGCAACGGCGCCACCATTGCGCACTACACCGCACGCGGGGCGCAGGTGCACGTCGTCACCTGCACCCTCGGCGAGGAGGGTGAGGTCATCGGCGACCGGTGGGCCGGGCTCGCCGCCGACCACGCCGACCAACTCGGTGGCTACCGAATCGGCGAGCTCACCAACGCATTGCGGGCGCTCGGCGTCAGCGCGCCCTGCTATCTCGGCGGCGCGGGACGGTGGCGCGACTCGGGCATGCAGGGCACCCCGAAACGGCTGCGCGACAGGTTCATCGACGCCGACGAGCGCGAGGCCGTCGGCGCGCTGGTCGCCATCATCCGCGCGCAGCGCCCGCACGTCGTCGTGACCTACGACCCCAACGGTGGTTACGGCCACCCCGACCACATCCACGCCCACACCGTCACGACGGCCGCCGTCGCGGCCGCGGGCTCCAGCGACGCGTATCCCGGCGAGCCCTGGGCGGTGCCGAAGTTCTACTGGACGGTGTTGGCGGAGAGCGCATTCCACGCCGGTTGGCGGGCGCTGGATCGCGAAGACCTGCTGCCCGGCTGGGAGATTCCGCCGCACGAGGAGTTCGACTTCGGATACGCCGACTCCGCCATCGACGCCGTCGTCGAGGCGGCCCCGGAAGCGCTCGCGGCCAAGACGGCCGCCCTGGCCGCGCACGCCACGCAGGTCGTCGTCGGCCCGACGGGCCGGGCCTGCGCCCTGTCGAACAACATGGCGCTGCCCATCGTCGCCGAGGAGCACTATGTCCTGGTGGGCGGCGCCGCGGGGGAGCGGGACGGGCGCGGGTGGGAAACGGACCTGCTCGCGGGGCTGGGTTTCACCGCCGCCGCAACGCGGTAAGCTGCGAAACAGGCAGCCACGGAAGGAATTCGCATGGACCCCGACCTGGACCCTAACCAGCAGCACTGGCAGGACCGCCTCGACAGCCTGCAGTGGGTCATCGGCTCGATCCTTGCCAACATCGACAGCGTCCCGACCTGACCGAAACGAAGCCACGCGCCGCGTCCGCTGAGGACGGCGGCGCGACAGATCCCGCGATTCGTTTCGTTGTCCTGGCGCTCCTGGCCGTCGACGGGATCCTGTCGGCACTCGCCGGCGCGCTGCTGCTGCCTACCTACATCGGCTCGATCCCGTTCCCCATCAGCGGGCTGCTCAGCGGGCTGCTCAACGCGGCGCTGGTCTGGGCCGCCGGGCAGTGGACCAAATCCGCGCGGGTGGCCGCGTTGCCGCTGTGGACATGGCTGCTCACGATCGCCGTGATGAGCATGGGCGGGCCCGCCGACGACGTGATCCTGGGCGGCCGGGGGCTGATGGCCTACGGGGCCCTGCTGCTGATCGCGCTGGGCGTAGCGCCGCCGGTGTGGGTGCTGTGGCGGCGCGGCCACCAACGCTGACAGGCCGCCTTAGGGGAAGAACGGCGGCAGCGGCGGGAGCGGCGGCAGGAAGCTCAAGAACCAGTTGATCTCGGTCTGGATGAAGTAGTTGATCGACGCCGTGGTGGCGTCGACGAAGTTGTTCAGCCCCTGGGCAAAGGTGATGGTGCCGCCCAGCCAGTCCAGGAGGTTGAACAGGCCGCTCTGCACCATGGGCTCGAACAGGTTGTAGACGTACATGATCTGTGGTGCCACGATCCAGCCGATCCAGGGCAGCCAGCCGGCCGCGTAGGAGGCCAGCTGGAAGCCGTACTGCACGTACGGCTCGATCAGCAGGTAGGCGTTCTCGATCGACTGCGCGATGGGAGCAAAAGCGTTCGCCGCCGACACCGCCGCGGCGTTGGTCACGGCGGCCGGCGCGAGGAGCGCGCTGGCCGCGGTCAGAGCCTTTATCCCGCCGGTGGGCCCCAGCAGCAGCGCGGCGGCCTGGCCGACGCCGCCGAACAGCCCGGCGCCGCCCAGAAGATTGGCGGAACCCGCCACGACGCTCTCGACCTCGGTGACCGCACCGGAGACGGCGTTGACGGCGGCGCCGGACACGGCGTTGATGGCCGCACCTGCCTGACCGGCGATCGCCTGGGCGCCGCCGCCGAGCAGCCCGGCACCGAGCACCCCCGCGCCGCCACCCAGGAAATTGGTGGAGCCCGCTACGACGCTTTCGACCTGGTTCACCGCGCCGGACACGGCGCCGCCGGCCACCGCGGCCGCACCGGAGACGCCGGTACCGCCGCCGCCGAGCAGCGCCGCGGCGGGGGCGTTGACCGCACCGGCGAGGTTCTGCGCCGCGTCGGCCTCGGCCGCCGCATACGCGCCGGCCCCGGCGCTCAGCGCCTGGACGAACTGCTCGTGAAACCCGGCGATTTGTGCGCTGACTTGCTGATATCCCATCCCATGCTCGGAAAGAAATGCGGCGACCTGCGCCGATACCTGATCGGCGGCGGCCGCCGCCACCGCGCTGGTCGGGACTGCCGCCGCGGTGTTGGCCGTGCTGAGGGTCGATCCGATGCCGAACAGGTCCGAAGCCGCTGCGGCCAGCGCCTCCGGATCGGCGAATAGGAACGACATCTAGCACCTCTCTGGGATACGACGGATGGTAACGCGGTCGCTGCTGGTAAGCGGGCAAGTCCGCCAAACACATAGCTAAGGGCCCCGCGGCGGCCGGCGAGCTGGGATGTCGACGGCGGGCCGCCGCCAGCCTGGCGCTACTGTTGCGCATATGGCACCGTTGCCCAAGGTTTAACAGGTTGGGCCGGGCGGATGAAATTCGAGCGTGGGGAAGTTACACCAACGTGCCACTGACACCGGGAACACCGGAGCCCTTGGAGACCGTCGCTCTGCCTGGCCCTGTGATTCCCCCCAAGGCCGGCGCGTCGGCGTTGCGGCGAGTCCTGCGGCGGGCCCGGGACGGGGTCGCGCTGAATCTCGACGAGGCGGCGGTCGCGATGACGGCGCGCGGCGATGATCTCGCCGATCTGTGCGCCAGCGCGGCGCGGGTGCGCGACGCGGGCCTCGAGTCCGCCGGGCGCCGCGGGCCGAGCGGCCGGCTACCGATCAGCTATTCGCGCAAGGTGTTCATCCCGGTCACCCACCTGTGCCGCGACACCTGCCATTACTGCACCTTCGTCACCGTCCCCGGCAAACTGCGGGCCCGGGGTGCCGGCATGTACCTGGAGCCCGACGAGATCCTCGACATCGCCCGCCGCGGGGCCGAATTGGGTTGCAAGGAGGCGCTGTTCACCCTCGGCGACCGGCCCGAAGATCGATGGCCGGAGGCGCGTGAGTGGCTCGACCAACGCGGCTACGACTCGACGCTGTCGTATGTCCGGGCGATGGCCATCCGGGTACTGGAGGAGACCGGGCTGCTGCCGCACCTGAACCCCGGCGTGATGAGCTGGTCGGAGATGTCGCGGCTCAAGCCGGTGGCGCCGTCGATGGGCATGATGCTCGAGACGACGTCGCGGCGGCTGTTCGAGACCAAAGGGCTTGCGCACTACGGCAGCCCGGACAAGGACCCGGCGGTTCGGCTGCGCGCGCTGACCGACGCTGGGCGGCTGTCCATTCCGTTCACCACCGGGCTGCTCGTCGGCATCGGCGAGACGCTGCCCGAACGCGCGGATACCTTGCTGGCGATCCGCAAGTCGCACAAGGAGTTCGGGCACGTCCAGGAAGTGATCGTGCAGAACTTCCGGGCCAAGGAACACACGGCGATGGCCGCCGTTCCCGACGCCGGGATCGAGGACTACCTGGCGACCGTGGCGGTCGCGCGGTTGGTGCTCGGGCCGGGGATGCGCATCCAGGCGCCGCCCAACCTGGTGTCGCGGGAGGAGTGCCTGGCGCTGATCGGCGCCGGCGTCGACGACTGGGGCGGCGTCTCGCCGCTGACGCCCGACCACGTCAACCCGGAACGGCCGTGGCCCGCCCTGGACGAGCTGGCCGCGGTCACCGCCGAGGCCGGCTACGACCTGGTGCAGCGGTTGACCGCGCAGCCCAAATATGTCCAGGCCGGCGCGGCGTGGATCGACCCGCGGGTGTCCGGACACGTTGCGGCGCTGGCCGATCCGCGGACCGGCCTGGCCCGCGACGTCAACCCGGTCGGGATGCCGTGGCAGGAGCCCGACGACGTGGAGTCCGCCGGCCGGGTCGACCTGCACGCGGCGATCGACACCGAAGGCCGCAGCACCGAGGCCCGCAGCGACCTCGACAGCGCGTTCGGCGACTGGGAATCGATCCGTGCCCGGGTGCACGAGCTGGGCGCACGCGCCCCCGAGCGCATCGACACCGACGTGCTCGCCGCCCTGGCCTCGGCCGAACGTGATCCCGCCGGCTGCACCGACGACGAGTACCTGGCGTTGGCGACGGCCGACGGCTCCGCGCTGGATGCGGTTGCGGCGCTGGCGGATTCGTTGCGGCGCGACGTGGTCGGCGATGACGTGACCTTCGTGGTGAACCGGAACATCAACTTCACCAACATCTGCTACACCGGCTGCCGGTTCTGCGCCTTCGCGCAGCGCAAGGGCGACGCCGACGCGTATTCGCTGTCCACCGAGGAGGTGGCCGACCGCGCCTGGGAGGCGCACGTCGAGGGCGCCACCGAGGTGTGCATGCAGGGTGGGATCGATCCCGAGCTGCCGGTGACCGGGTACGCCGAGCTGGTGCGCGCGGTCAAGGCCCGCGTGCCGTCGATGCACGTGCACGCGTTTTCCCCGATGGAGATCGCCAACGGTGTGACCAAGAGCGGGTTGAGCATTCGCGAGTGGCTGATCAGCCTGCGTGAGGCGGGATTGGACACCATCCCCGGCACCGCCGCCGAGATCCTGGACGACGAGGTGCGCTGGGTGCTCACCAAGGGCAAACTGCCGACGTCGATGTGGATCGAGATCGTCAGCACCGCGCACGAGGTGGGCCTGCGCTCCTCCTCGACGATGATGTACGGCCACGTCGACAGCCCGCGGCACTGGGTCGGCCACCTCAACGTGCTGCGCGACATTCAGGACCGCACCGGCGGTTTCACCGAGTTCGTCCCGTTGCCGTTCGTGCACCAGAGCTCGCCGCTGTACCTGGCCGGCGCGGCGCGGCCCGGGCCCACCCACCGCGACAACCGGGCGGTGCACGCCCTGGCGCGGATCATGTTGCACGGCCGCATTTCCCACATCCAGACCAGCTGGGTCAAACTCGGCGTCGAGCGCACGCGGGTGATGCTCAACGGCGGTGCCAACGACCTGGGCGGCACGCTGATGGAGGAGACCATCTCGCGGATGGCCGGGTCCGAACACGGATCGTCGAAGACCGTGGCCGAGCTGGCCGCGATCGCCGAGGGCATCGGTCGCCCCGCGCGCCAGCGCACCACCACGTACGCCCCGCTCGCGGCTTAATTGGCTTAGTCTTCAGCGGCGGGGGGTACCCCACGCGCCGTGAAGCGACTCATCGACCACGATCGATTCCCGGAGTGGCGGCCGTTCCTGGACGCGGTGCAGCGGCGCCGGCCCGACGCGGGCACCTGGTGCGAAGCCTGGACGGTCCGCGACGTCATCATCCACCAGGCCGGAAACGCCGAGGAGCTCGCCCGGGTGCTGCAAGCGCATCTGGAGGGAAACCCCGTCGGCACCCGCGGCTTCGAGGAGCGGGAAGGCCCGCTGCGCGCCCTCGGCGACGCCGAGCTGTGGGACGCGCTGCACGAGCGGATGGCCACGCTGAACGACGTCGCGACGGCGGCCGAGGGCGTTCCGGCGGACACAGACGTCGCGTGGACCGGCCGCACCATGAAGGTGCCGTGGTTCGCCGAGCACATGCGCGAAGAGCTCGTCCTGCACGGCTGGGACATCACCGGGGATGACCCGGCGGCCCGGGCGCGGCTGGCCGAGCCGTGGATGACCACGCACAGCGTCACTGCGGTCGGGCGTCCGCTGCTTGCCAAGGGCGCCAAGGGATTACGCGCGGGTGAGCGGATAGAGGCCCGGCTGCGGGTGCCCGGCACCGACGACGTCGTCGTCAGCGCCGACGCCGACCACACCTTTATCGGAATGGCCGGCCCGCAGGGGCAGGCCACCCTGGAAACCGATGCGGCGGCGCGGGTGCTACTGCTCTGGGGTCGCCGACCCGGGGACCCGTCGCGGATCTGCAGCGGCGCCGGACCCGATGCCCTGGGCCAGCTGCGCCGCCTGCTCAGCGGCTACTGAACTCGTCGCTCAGTAGTTGTTGCAGCTGCCGGCCACCGACAGCACGTCGTTGAAGTACGGCGCGGCCTGCGGCATGGCCTGGATCTGGTGGGCCATCTGCAAGCGCTTCGGCGGCGGCGACGCGAGGAACTGGTTCAGGTAACTCACCGCGATCGGCGACGCGGTCAGCTGCGCGGCGGCCGCCGGGTCCGTCGCGTTGAGCGCCGCCATCACCTGCCCGTAGTTGCACGTCGTGTTGATGACCGGATCCAGGGGATCTGCGGATGCGATCCCGGAACCGGCAGTCAATGCGAATGCCACGCCGCCAACGGCGGCGGCAAATTTGGTCAACGACAGCCTTACCATCTGTGGACACCTTCCCCATTCAATGCACCGTCGGAAAACGGCGACGACATCAGCCCAACGGTTGCCGTCTGCGGTCGAGGCTACCAGGCCCCGTGAGCTTTCATCCTCCGAACGGTTATCGCACAGGAAGCTCTAATCGTAACAATGCGCAGGTCAGAGGCGTGCGGAGGATGTTCGCCGTGAGTGAACGCGGCCCCGGGAGGGGCCGGGGAGCGCGGCGACGCGCGGGACGGGCCGCTTTGCGTCCGCAACTTGCGTGCCCGGTGGTTGACGTGTATGTGCAACGTCTAGTATCAGTAACCGAAAGCTTTCGCCGAAGCGGCCGAAGCGCCGCGGCGAGCCGAACAGCAGCCCACGCAGTACATGGACAGAGCTGGAGGAGACGTCTGTGACGTACACGATCGCCGAACCCTGCGTCGACATCAAAGACAAGGCGTGCATCGAGGAATGCCCGGTCGACTGCATCTACGAGGGCGCCCGGATGCTGTACATCCACCCCGATGAATGCGTCGACTGCGGGGCGTGCGAGCCGGTCTGCCCCGTCGAAGCGATCTACTACGAAGACGACGTGCCGGAGCAGTGGGGCCAGTACACGCAGATCAACGCCGACTTCTTCGTCGAGCTGGGGTCGCCGGGCGGTGCGGCGAAGGTCGGCATGACCGAGAACGACCCGCAAGTGGTCAAGGACTTGCCGCCGCAGGGCGAGGGCGAGTAAGCGGGCCGGTGCCGGACGAGCCCGGCCGGGTCCGGCCGGCACTGTCAGCGTCCCTGCCCGAGTTTCCGTGGGACACCCTGGCCGACGCGAAAGCGCTGGCCGCGGCCCATCCGGACGGAATCGTCGACCTGTCCGTCGGCACCCCCGTCGACCCGGTCGCAACGCTGATCTCCGACGCGCTGGCCGCCGCCGGTTCGGCGCCGGGGTATCCGGCCACCGCCGGCACCGCGCGGCTGCGCGAATCGATGGTGGCCGCGCTGGCCCGCCGCTTCGGCATCACGGGGCTGACCGAGGCGGCCGTGCTGCCGGTGATCGGCAGCAAGGAACTCATCGCGTGGCTGCCGACGCTGCTGGGCCTGGGACCCGCGGACGTCGTCGTGGTGCCGGAGCTGGCCTACCCGACGTATGACGTCGGGACCCGCCTGGCCGGCGCGCAGGTGCTGCGCGCGGATTCGCTGACCCAGGTCGGCCCGCAATCCCCGGCGCTGTTCTACCTGAATTCGCCGAGCAACCCGACCGGCCGCGTGCTCGGCGTCGACCACCTGCGCAAGGTCGTCGGGTGGGCGCGCGACCGGGGCGTCGCCGTCGCCTCCGACGAGTGCTACCTGGGCCTGGGCTGGGAGGAGGCCCAACCGCTTTCGGTGCTGCATCCCTCGGTCTGCGACGGTGACCACACCGGGCTGCTGGCAATCCATTCGCTGTCGAAGACGTCGTCGCTGGCCGGTTATCGGGCCGGCTTCGTCGCCGGCGATCCGGCGCTGGTCGCCGAGCTGCTGGCCGTCCGCAAACACGCCGGGATGATGGTGCCGACGCCGGTGCAGGCCGCCATGGTGGCCGCCCTCGACGACGACGCCCACGAGCAGGTGCAGCGCGGGCGCTACGAACGGCGGCGGGCGGCCCTGTTGCCGGCGCTGCGCGCGGCCGGTTTCGCGGTCGACCATTCCGAGGCGGGCCTGTACCTGTGGGCCACCCGCGGCGAGCCCTGCCAGGACAGCGTCGCCTGGCTGGCCGGCCGCGGTGTCCTGGTGGCGCCCGGCGATTTCTACGGCCCGGGCGGCGTCCGGCACGTGCGGGTCGCGCTGACCGCCACCGACGAACGCATCGCCGCCGCGGTACAGCGCCTCTCCTAGGCTGATGGCGGCGACCCGCAGCGCCCGGCTCCGCGCTTGCGATCGCCGCGGACCTGGCTCAGGCAGAATGCTTGGTCGTGACTAGTTCGGCTGGCAGTTCGGCGGGCAAGCTGCACATCCCGACGTCGATCGGGGACATAGCCAAGCGGGTTTTCCTGGGAAAGCCGCTGATCACCGAGGAGCTGGCGAGCGAAAAGCTGTCGAATCCGGTTGCGCTGGGGGCGCTTTCGCCGGACGCGATCTCCTCGACGGCGTACGGCCCCGAGCAGATCCTGATCGAACTGCTGCCGCATGCCGGTTTGGCGGCGTTTGTGCTGTTGCTGCCCATCACCGGCGTCATCCTGCTGATCCTGGTCCTGGTGGCCGCGTCGTATCGCCAGGTCGTCATGGCCTACACGCGGGCCGGCGGTTCGTACATCGTCGCGCGGGAGAATTTCGGGCCGCGGGTGGCGCAGGTCGCCGCCGCGGCGCTGTTGATCGACTACGTGGTCACCGTCGCGGTCCAGTCGGCGGCCGGCACGGTCGCGGTGGTGTCGGCGGTCCCGGCGCTGGGTCCGCACAGCCTGCAGATCACCATCGGCGTGGTGCTGGTCATCTGCTACCTGAACCTGCGCGGACTGAGGGAGGCGGGCTGGCAATTCGCGTCCGCGACCTACCTGTTCGTCGCGATGGTCGGGCTCACGATCGTGGTCGGCGTGGTGCGCGTGGCGGTGGGCGATTTGCCGGTGTACCACCCGGAGCACCTGGCCGGGACGGTGCCGGTCCATCAGGGTGACGCCCTGGTGATGGGCGCGACCATCCTGACCGTGTTGCGCGCGTTCGCCAACGGGGGGTCCTCGTTGACCGGGGTCGAGGCGATCTCCAACACCGTCGACGTGTTCCGAAAGCCGCAGGGGGTCAACGCGCGCCGGGTGCTCACCGCGATGGCGACCATCCTGGGCGTCCTGCTGGCCGGGGTTGCGTTCCTCGCCTACGTCACGCACGCCACCCCCTACCTCACCGAGTATCCGTCGGTGCTGTCTCAGATCGCCCGCGCGGTGTTCGGCAATGGGGTGGCGGGCAACGTCCTGTACATCCTCGTCCAGGCGGCCACCGCCGCGATCCTGTTCACCGGCGCGAACACCAGTTTCAACGGGTTCCCTGCGCTGGCCAGCTTCGTGGCCGAAGACCGCTTCCTGCCGCGACAGCTGACGAAACGCGGTCATCGCCTGGTGTTTTCGAACGGGATCATGACGCTCGCGGCGCTGTCGGTGGCGCTGCTGCTGACGACGGGCGGCTCGGTCAACGCGCTGGTGCCGTTCTATGCGATCGGCGTGTTCACCGGCTTCTCGATGGCGGGTTACGGGATGACCAAACACCATCTGACGCACCGGGAGCCGGGATGGCGGCGACGGATGGCGATCAACCTGTCCGCGGGGATCCTGTCGACGATCGTGGTCGGTATCTTCGCGGTGGCGAAGTTCACCGAGGGCGCGTGGCTGGTCGTCGTCGTCTTCCCGATACTGGTCTTCCTGCTGATCCGCCTCAACCGCGAATACCGCGCGGAGGCAGCCATTCTCGAGATGTTCCGCACCGACCGGCCCGAGATGGTGAAGTACGCCAGGCACCGCGTGTTCGTGTTCGTGAACTCGGTCGACCTCGCGACGATCGAGGCGTTGCGCTACGGCAGGGGGTTGCGGTCCGACGAGCTCATCGCGGTGCACTTCATGGTCGACGCGGCCCATGCCGCGCAGCTGCGAAAGCGTTGGGATCACTACGAACTCGACACGCGGCTGCGCGTGGTGGACTGCCCGGACCGGCGGATCAACCGGTCGGCGCAGGTGCTCGTCGCCAAGGCGGTGCAGGAACATCAGGACACCAACGTCACGGTGCTGCTGCCGCGCCGCACCTATTCGCCGCTGCTGGGGAGGCTGCTGCACGACCGCACCGCCGACAAGATCGCCCGGGCGGTCAGCCTGATCCCGGACGCGGCGGCGACGATCGTCCCGTACGACGTGGAGTCGCGGATCAAGGAGGCCTTCCCCGACGACTTCGAACATCGGATCGCGCGCGGACTCGACAGGGTCGAGGCGTTGGTCATGAAGGAAGAGGAGCGGGATGTCGAAGCCTACGAACACCCCGAACGCCCGTCGGTGATCACCGTGGCCGGGCTCATCCCGGGCCAGCGCGCCACCGTCGAGGGGCGGGTCACCCAGGTCGAGGACATCACCAAACGGCGCCGCACGCTCCGGCGGATCGTCGTCGGCGACGACAGCGGCGAACTCAACGTCACGTTCCGCCCCGGGCGCGGGGGCGCCGACATCCAGCCCGGTCAGCTGGTGCGGATCACCGGCAAGGCGCGCCAGAGCGGCAACAGGGCCGTGTCGATGATCGACCCGGCGTATCACGTGATCGACGATCCCGCGAAGGATGGAGAACAGACATGAAACGAGCGGGCGCTGCGTTGGTGTCGGTGCTGGGACTGGTGTACACCGCCAACGGCTACCGACCGTTGACGCGGGACCGCTACGGGTCGGGTCTCGCGTTCGCCCACGGTGTGTTCGCGTCCGAGCTTCCCATGCAGACCCTCGCCGTTCAGCTGGCGGCCGTGGCTGCGCTGTCGCGCCGGCTTCCGCCCCGGGTGCGCCGGCTCAGCTGGCTGGTCTCGGCGGTGTCGTGGCTGGGGTTACTGGGCCTGCGCCGCATCGGGCGGCGGGCGAACGAGCCGCTGACCGCCGCGCTGGACGCCGGGCTGGGCCCCGGCCGTCGCACCGAGTCGGGCGATCTCTGGCGGCGAGCGCCGGCGGGGGGAGCGACCGCGAAGAAGCCCGGCGCGGCGCGGATGCTGCGGATCTACCGCGACTACGCGCACGACGGCGACATCAGCTACGGCGACTGCGGCTCGCGCAACCACCTGGACATCTGGCGCCGGCCCGACCTCGATCGCGCGGGGCGGGCCCCGGTGCTGCTGCAGGTGCCCGGCGGCGCCTGGATGGTGGGAAACAAACGCGGACAGGCGCATCCGCTGATGAGCCACCTGGCCGAGCTCGGCTGGATCTGCGTGGCGATCAACTACCGGCTCAGCCCCCGCTCCACCTGGCCCGACCACATCGTCGACGTCAAGCGCGCGATCGCGTGGACCAAAGAGCACATCGCCGAATACGGCGGCGACCCGGACTGGATCGCGATCACCGGCGGCTCGGCCGGCGGGCATTTGTCGTCGCTGGCCGCGCTGACCCCCAACGACGCGCGGTTTCAGCCGGGCTTCGAGGACGCCGACACCCGCGTGCAGGCGGCCGTTCCGTTCTACGGGGTGTACGACTTCGGCTCGCGCGACGCGATGCATCCGCTGATGGCGCCGATCGTGGCAAAGCGCGTGTTCAAGCTGAGCCTGACCGATGCCGGCGACCCCTTCCGGGTCGCCTCGCCGATCACCCACGTCCGTCACGATGCGCCACCGTTTTTCGTGCTGCACGGCACCAACGATTCGCTGATCCCGGTCGAACAGGCCCGCCGGTTCACGGCGCGGCTGCGCGAGGTCAGCCGTCAGCCCGTCGCGTACGCCGAGTTACCCTGCGCGCAGCACGCTTTCGACATCTTCGGCTCGGCGCGGGCGGCGCACGCCGCGGTCGCCGTCGAGCAGTTCCTCGCCGAGGCGTACGCCTCGCGCGCGGCCGTCGCGCAGCCCTCAGGCACCGGCTAGGCCGGCAATCAGCAGGATGCCGCCGACGCACGCCAGCAGCGTGGCGACCTCGACGCGGCGTCGCGACCGGATCCAGTCGTTCAGCGCGCCCATCGACGTGCGCGTTCGCCGGGGCGCCAGCAGATACGCGAGGAGCGGAAGCTCGACCAGCGCGAAGGCCACGACGTTGAACATCACCAGCGCCCCGACTTGCGTCGCGGCGGCGGCGCCCGAGGCCAGGATGACGGCCAGCGCGGCCAGGTAGTCCACCGACGGCAGCGCGATCCCCAGCCCGGCCGCTCCCGCCACCCACAACGAGCGCCCATTCACCAATCGCTGGGCGTGTGTCGCCAACCGTTGGGGCACGGCGGCGCGGCGCGTGTCGGGCTTCACGATCACCACGGCGGCGATGACGAGCGCCAGCACGCCGATGGCGATCTGCACCCTGGGCAACGTGAAGTACGTCGACCCCAGCAGCCTGCGTCGCAGGACGAACAGGACGACCAGGCCCACGGTCAGGCCCATCGCGAAGCCGCCGCACAGGAAGGCGAGCAGCTGCAGCATCGGTCGGGGTCGGTTGAGCATCAGCACCGTCATGCCGACCCGGAACGGTTCGAGGCTCACGGCGATGGCCATCACCAGGATCGTGATCAACATGACGGCCGCCAGGTTACCGTCCGGCCTTCGCTACGTGGTTACGCCCCAATGGAACACGCGGGAGGTCAGCAGCACCAGCCCCAGGGAGACCGACGCGACGACGGTCAGCCCGATGACCGCGACGACGAGCGGGCGCCACCCGGTGCGGGCGATTTGCCGGATGTCGGTGGTGAGCCCCACGCCGGCGAAGGTCAGCAGGAATGCCCATTTCGACACGTTGGCCAGGTTCGTGGTCTGCCCCTTGCTCAGCCAGTGTGCGGTCGCGATCGCCGAGACCGCGAGGAAGCCGAGTACGAATTTCGGGAACTTCGCCCAGACGAACGCGGCCTTGGCCCTGGCGCCGGGCGCGATCGCGTCGGCCTGTCCGCGGGCGGACCAGTACAGCGCGAATCCCAGGACTACGAAGCCGATCAGTGCGTTGCGGGTGGACTTGACCAGCACGGCGATCTTGCCGGCGTGGTCGGAGAACAGGTATCCGGTCGCGGTGGTTTCGGCGGTGTTGTCCACCGCCAGGCCCGCCCACAGGCCGAATTCGTAATCGGTGAGCCCGAACAGGTGCCCCAGCGGCGGCAACGCGAACAGCCCGACCGCGCCCAACGCCAGGATCGCCGCGATCGCGTAGCTGACCTCGGCGTTGCGGGCCCGGATCGCGCCCTTGGCGGCCACAATGGCCGAGACCCCGCAGATCGAGGTGCCGATCGCCAGCAGCGAGCCCAGCTTGCCCGACAGGCCGAAGGCCCGCGCCACCACCAGGATGATGGTTCCCGCGACCGCCATGTCCACCAGGATCTGGACCAGGCTGGTTGCGCCGAGCCTGGCGATATCGCCCAGCACGAATCGCGAACCCAGCGCCACGATCCCGACCTTGAGCCAGAACTGGTAGGTCAGCACGCCGGGCCGGAATATCCGATGCAGGCCAACGGTATTGGCGATCAGCAGGCCGATCCCGATGGCCCACAACACGTATTCGATGTCGGGGACGGTCCAGTGGTGGTGTTTCGCCGCGGTGTTCCACCAGAGCTGCGCGTACTTACCCAGCACGCCCACGCCGATCAGCAGCAGGATGCCGGGCACGAAGTCCAGTGGGCGCCCGCTGGTAAAGGCGGCTTCCGCCGCGTGTTCCTCGGATTCTCGCGCTTCGACGCTGACGGTGCTCACGGCGTCACCAGGGGATCCGGGGAAGCGCGCCGGCGACCGCCAACGCGACGATCACGCCCGCCAGCAGCGTCGCCCACCAGTCCTCGGATAACCGTCGCACGACGCAATGGTGGCGTGGCCGGCCTTGTGGGCCAACCGATTGGCTCGCGCTGAATTTAGGTCGGCAGCCCGTCCCGCTCGGCGTCGGCACGGTAGCGCTCCACCCATTCGTCGGAGCGTTGGTCGGCCTGGCGTTCCAGCGCCGGCTCGGGCGCCAGGCGCGGGTCGAGCCCCAACGCCTCGAGGATGGTGGCCACCACCTGAGTCAGGTTGCGCCACAACACCGGATACGGGACTTCCATCGGCTCGACGTCTTCCTCGGCGAACCAGGTCCGCCAGCCCTCCTCCTGGGCGCGCAGCATGGTGACGACGTGGGCGATCGCCTCGGCGTGGTAGGTGGCGCGCGCGTCGCGGACCGGATCGGGCCTGCCGCGCCACACCCGGGTCTGCACCGCGCGCCAGAACGACACCGCCTGCGACACCACGTCGGGCCGGTGCACATGGATGAGGAGAGGTTCTTCGCCTACGACGTCGCGGATCGCGGCCCGCAGGCCGTCGCCGGATCGATTCGGCAGGTCTTTCGCGCGGTTCAACAGCAGCGGTGTTTGGTTCCACATCAGCTTGCCGCCCCACACGCCGTTGGGTGTCCTCCCGACCGTGCGGATGTAGTCGCGCCAGATCTCGGGCGGCGCCAGGTCGGGCGTCCCCGTGTCCAAAGGGTCGAGCAGACGCAGGATCGACTCGTCGCCCACGCCGGCGAACCACTCCCGGGGTTGCGGGGACTGGCTCGTGGCCGGCAGGTACTGAAAGAACTCCTGGGGCTCGCCGGCCACGCCGGTGGCGCGCAGGGATTCCACCAGCAGCGTGCTGCCGCTGCGCTGAGAAGCCAGCACCAGATATGACGACGGGCTTTCAGGCACCAAAGCAGCCTAACCGGAGGAAAACGCCCCGCAACTCAACCGATTGGCTTCACGCTGAACATAAGCATTGCCCGCCGGGTGGCGGCCGCCGGATGCGATGATGACCGTCGTGCCAAACTCCGCCAAGGAGTCGGCCCGCCGAATCATCTGGCGCGCCGACCGGGGAACCACCGCCGAGCTGCGTCGACGCTTCACGCCACTGAATCCGCTGGGCGTGGACGGCTTTCGTCAATACCTACGCGAGAACTGGTCGACCGGGGACTACTGGGATTCCGAGGTCGGGCGCCACGACATGGATGAGCACACCGTCGGGCGTCTGATCTACGACCGGCACGAATACGTGCCCTGGCTGGATGGCCTGCGCCGCCTCGACGGCGCGCGAGTGTTCGAGATCGGCTGCGGGACTGGGTCATCCATCATGGCCCTAGTCGAGCAGGGCGCCGCGGTCACCGGCATCGACGTGGTGGAAGAATCCATCGCCGTGTCGCGGGCCCGGTTGCGTTTCTTCGGGCTCGGCGAACCGTCCCTGCACCACATGAATGCGACCGACATAGCCACGCATTTCGACCACGGCGGCTTCGATTACGTCATCTTCTTCGCGTCGCTGGAGCACATGACGTACGACGAGAGGTTGACCAGCCTGCGGGCCGCTTGGCAGTTGTTGGCCGATGGCGGGATCCTCTGCATTATCGAAGCGCCCAACCGGCTATGGCTTTTCGACGATCACACCGCCGACTTGCCGTTCTTCCACTGGCTGCCGGACGAGATAGCTCTGGAGTACCTGAAGCGGACCCCGAGGTATCAGGCGTCGGCGTTCGACACCACGTCGGCGGACGCCAAGCTGGAACTCACCCGTCGCGGCCGGGGCGTGAGCTATCACGACATCGAGTTGGCCCTGGGACCGGTCTCCGACCTCGACTTCATGGTCGACCGGCAGACGTTCCAGATGAAGCAGAACCCGTTGCGCTGGCTGTACTATCGCCAATCCAGCAATCGGCGCTATGCCAACTTGTTGCGCCGGCAGTGCCCGGACCTGCCTTTCGGTCTGTTCATGCCGTATCTCAACATCGCGATCCGCAAGAACGCGGGCTAGAAAGGCTAAACCGGTGGCCGGGATCGGTGGCCGAACAACGGCCAGTTGCCGGTCGTGAATTTGCGCCGCGCCGACCACAGCAGAAGCACGCCCGCGGCGAACGCGATGAAGCCCCCGGACATTGCCGGGTAGATGAGGCGTGCATAGCTCGCTGTGTAGGCGGTGGCGTCATGGACATGAACTTCCTTCTGTGACCCGACCACTCGATCGCGCCTGTCGTAGACACCGAGTATCGGGCCGGTTTGTGACGCTCCGCCGACGCTCCACCTCCCGTCGCACGTTCCGCCCCCCGAGCCGCAGTGCTCGATCGTCGCCGTCGTCGGTGTCCCGAGCAAATACCCGTAGCTGTCGGGCACCAACGCAGGGCGCAGAAATACCAGCCCGCCTGCCACGCAGAGGATGCCGAACAGCGCGACGATCTGCGTCCATGGCCCGGTCCGCGCGGGCTTCGGGACGCCGCTAGTCGTCTCCGGCAAGGCAGGTTCGAGATCGGCGATGCGGTCCTCGGGTTCGCTCTGCTCCATCAGTGAATAGTCCCATCGGGAAGCCGCCGCGGGTGGAAATCCAACACCGCGAGGGACCCATCCTCCGATCACGGTGTTCCTGAACACATGAAAGGAAAACCGCACCACGGCTTCTTCGTCGCCTCGGGCGGGGGCGGATCGGTTCCCTCCCAAACGCCGGGGGACACGTTCCCATGCCCCCACACGACGCCGTACCAGGTGTGGCAGAGAGTCTTGTCCCAGTTGACATCTGGCGGGCATCCGCGACCGGTTTGTGGGTGAAGGCCGCCCTTTTCGTCTCCCGGACAGCATGTGTATGGCCCGGATGCGCCGGGCGGTACCGGCCCGTCCTCGGGCCAAGGGCCGTCTATCGACGTGACATGGGGTTGGGCCTGAACCGAACCTGCGGCGAGCCCGACACCGGCCAATGCCAGGCCACCTGATAGCACAGCCCCGGCAATTACGTTCCTCACGGCGCGGCTTGCGTCCACAGCAGGCTCCCTTCGAGGTTGTCGGGCAGTACGTTAACGCCGACCGCTTGCAAAATTCTTGCGCCGCTTAGAAGGGCGGCGGTGATTGCGTTCGGCGACGCGGTCGGCGTTGAGGGCGCGTTCGGCGTCGACGCGGCGGGCGCGGTCTTGCTGCCGGGTCCGGCGGCGCTGGGGCATCACGACACCGCGCCGGGCGGATGGTGGTTGCCCCCTTGGGGCAGTTGGCAATTCGCCGGTAGGCAAGCACAGCGCCGGAAACAGCAGCCGACTGCCCGGACGGGTGACGTAAAAGTTCCCGCTCGGTGAAGTCCACACGACGGTGCCGTCGGGCCGTTGTTCGTCGCGCCACTCGGGCCGAAAGGTCTTCAGAAGATGGTGTTTTCGGCATAGGCATTTGAGGTTCGAGGCGTGGGTCGGCCCGAGCGGGTACGCGATGGTGTGGTCGATATCGGCGAACTCGGCGGGTCGATCGCAGCCGGGAAAGCGGCAGTAATGTCGCGGCAGCGGATGAATCGCTCGAGTTGAGCCGAGGGGCGATAGCCGGGCTCGGGTGGCGCGTCGGCGGGGTGGTGCAGCGGTTGGACTTTGGCGCCGTCGCGGATCAGCTCGGCCACCATCGAGGCGGGGAGGGTGCCGCCGCCGGTGAGATAGGCCGCGGGCAACCGCACCACCGGGATGCCGGGTTCGGGGTCGGGAGCCAGCGCCTCGGCCAGGGTCATATCCGGTGTGATGGTCCACGACTGGCGCTCACCGGAGGTGTGCGGGTCGGGCTGGGCCTCGAGGGCTGCCGCGTCGGCGACGACGTGGACCACCACCGCGGCGGCCCGAGGGTCGGCGCCGGCCCGGCACTCGGCGGTGCCGCAGCCACACGCGAAGTGTAGGGGCCTACGCCGCGCGCCGACCGCGTTAGCCGGTGCTAGGGGCCGCCGCCGCCCCCGCCCGCGCCGCCAAAGGCTACATCCGGGGAGTTGCCATTTGCGACGGCGGCACCGCCACCGCCGCCGCCGCCGATGATGGCTGCGCCGCCCGCGCCGCCAGTGGGGGTGGCATTGCCGGCGCCTGCAATCTGGCCGGCCTTACCGTCAACGCCGGCGCCGCCGATGGTTTGGCCGGTGCCGCCCGGACCGCCCTGGCCACCGGCGTAGCCGCCGGCGCTGCCGCCCTGTCCGCCGCCCGCGCCGGGGCTGCCGGCGACACCAGCGCCACCGCCGCCACCACCGCCGGCGCTGAACTCGCCGGAGTTGCTGTTGACAAAACCGCCGTTACCACCCTGGCCAGGGGTGCTTAGGCTGCCGGTAAAGCCGCCGTCGGAGCCGTCATCGCCGATGGCAGATGCGAGGCCGACCCCGGAGGCGCCGCCGCCGCCACCGCCGCCGCCGGGACCTGCTGAGAGGGTCTGGACGCCGCCGCCGCCGAAACCACCGCCGCTGGTAGCGACTTGGTTGCCGGATTGGGCGGTGGCGGCGCCTCCGTCTCCGCCGGTGCCGCCCCTGCCGGCGGAGACGGCGGCAGTGCGCCGGCTCGGCAGGCGTGGACTTCAGTTCCGCTGGTAGCGGTGGCGACGGTGGCCACGGCGG
>NZ_LZIC01000067.1 GCF_001667185.1 Mycobacterium sp. 852002-50816_SCH5313054-b
TCGGGATCGATGTCCTGGGGGCTGGAATTGCCCAACACCGTTGCCACCTGCGCGCACACCACGCCCACCAGCAGGTCATGTTGCTGCTGGCTCAGTGTGCGCAGGCGTTGCGCCCAATCCGAGTCGGGCTCGGTGCCCGCGTCGGTGTCCTCGCCCGCGCGCGGCTCCGGCCGGCGGGCCGGCTCGTCCCAGCGGGTGAACTCGTTGCGCAGGTACCGCTGCAGGGAATCTCGCCGCCTCACCTTGCCGCTGGTGGTGAGGGGAATCGAATGAGGCGGCACCAGAACGAGATCCGCCACGCTCAGTTCATGCGACCTCGATATCGCCGCGGTGATCTCGCGCCTGACGGCGTGCAGCCGCTCCGCGGCCTCTTCGGGATCGCCGCTGGCCTTGAATTCGACGATGGTGACCAGCTTTTCGACGCCGTCGTCGTCCGGGACCGCTATCGCCACGACGCGGCCCGCGGTGATTTCCTGGATCGTCGCCTCGATGTCGTCGGGAGCGTGGTTGCGTCCGTAGACGATCAGGAGGTCCTTGATGCGGCCGACGATGAACAGCTCGCCGTCGGAGAAGAAGCCGAGGTCTCCCGTTCTCAGCCACGGCGCTTCGGGCGTGCCGGCCGGCGGATTGACGAGCGTTGCGCCGAAGGTGCGTTCGCTCTCTTCTGGTTTTTGCCAGTAGCCGGAACAGACGTTGTCGCCGTGTACCCAGATCTCGCCGACCGTCCCCGGCGGGCACTCGATACGGGTCTCGGGGTCGACGATGCGCACCGGCTGCGTCTTCGGCATGCCGTAACTGACCAGCGGTATGCCTTCTCCGCTTGCGCACCGCACCGCCTCGCCGGCGGTCAGTGTCTCGGATTCGAAGAACACGGTCTCCGGTGGTCGACCCGTGTCCAGCGTTGCCACCAACAGCGTGGCTTCGGCGAGGCCGTATGAGGGCCGCAACGCCTCGGGGCGAAGGTTGAAGCGGGCGAACCGCTCGGCGAAGCGTCGCAGCGTGGGGGGGTTGACGCGTTCGGCGCCATTGAGGATGTTGCGCACGCCCCCGAGGTCAAGCCCGGCCAGGTCGTCGTCCGACGTTTTCCGTGCCGCCAATTCGAAGGCGATGTTCGGCCCGGCCGAAAACGCGTGCGGGTTGCTGGCCAGCAACTGCATCCAGCGCGCGGGTCGCTGCAGGAACGCCGGCGGGCTGGTGAGCACGCTGCGAAATCCCGCCATGATCGGGAAGGCAATGCTCAGGATCAGGCCCATGTCGTGGAAGAACGGCAGCCACGACACCACCGTGGTGTCCGGCGGAGCGATGCCGTCCTCGTAGTAGGAGGCCATGATCTGTTGGCAGTTGACCTGAATGTTCTTGTGCGAGACGACGACTCCCGCCGGCGTGCGGGTCGAGCCGGAGGTGTATTGCAGATGCGCGACGCTCGGCAGGTTCTCGGCCGCGGCGGCGGTTCCTGGCTCGGAGTCAAGGTCCAGCAGATCGACCTCGATGAGCGACGGCGCGCGCTCGCCGGGCTTCGACTGGATGTACTCGGCGATGTCGCCCGCGACGGGCGAGGTCGTGAGGATGGACGACGGCGACGCGTCCAGCAGGACCGAACTGACCCGCTCGTCGCCGGCGCCCCGCAGCGGAAGCGGCAGCGGGACCGCGATCTGACCGGCCTGCAGCGCGCCGAGGAAGGAGAGCAGGTACTCGAGTCCTTGCGGCGCCAATACCACGGCCCGGTCGCCGTTTGACCCGCAAGTTTGGAGCGCCCGTGCGACGTTCAGGGTTCGCCGATACAGCTGCGACCACGTCAGGCTTTCGGCGACCCCCGCCGGGTCCTGCTCGTAGTCGACGAAGGTAAACGCCGTCTCATCGGGCCGCAGCAGGGCCCGCTCGCGCAGCACAGCGGGGATCGAAGTCTCGAGCACGGCTTGACGATACCGAGGAACGGAGGGAGCGTCGCCGAAACCGGCGATTGGCCGCGATCCGGCGGTAGTCAGACGCGCGTCAGACAAGGCCGGGTGCGTCGAAATAGCTTGCATAGCAACCGCGTTGACTGCAATCTGCGAACCGCACCAAGGACGGTGACACTGAAAACAGGCGTTCCCAGATTTTTCAAGGTCCGGCTGGGTAAACCGCCGGCGTAAGTACGTTTGCCCTGGCAGCCGTGTCGCGCTTAGGAAGCCTGCGCGTACTGCCAGACCGCGCCCTCGCCTGCTGACGTCGCCGGGCCGCACCACATCGTGCGTCCGGCCGCGTCATGGATGGTGGCGTTGGGCACCGCGCACGGGTGGCCCGCAGACGGGGTGTTGACGTAGGCGACACCCATCCCGAGCGCGATGAGGACGGCCGTCGCGGAAGAGACCATCGCCAGTCGGAGGTATCCGAGTTTCCTGTTCGCCTTCTTCTCCGCCGCGGTGCGCATGGCTGCTCCTCGTGTCAGATGCCGGATCGGTGGTCGACTCGAGCATCGGCGGGCGGGCTTGAGGGATTCTCCAGGGATTCTTGGCGGTCGTTCGCGCCGGTCAGCCCGCCAAGTACCCTTAGGTACCGATGACCCAGCCCGATCCCGTCCTGTACAGCGTCGACGCTCGCGTCGCGCTCATCACCGTGAACGACCCCGACCGGCGCAACGCCCTCACCGACGAGATGTCGGCGCTGCTGCGGTCCGCCGTCGAGCGGGCCGAAGCCGATCCCGACGTGCACGCCGTCGTGGTCACGGGCGCCGGCAAGGCTTTTTGCGCCGGCGCCGACCTCAGCGCCCTGGGCGCCGCCGGCGGCGGGGCGGCGGAGTCGGGGCTGCAGCGGCTCTACGACGGCTTCATGGCCGTCGGCAACTGCCGGTTACCGACGATCGCGGCAGTCAACGGCGCGGCCGTCGGCGCGGGCCTGAACCTGGCGCTGGCCGCCGACGTGCGCATCGCCGGGCCGCACGCGTTGTTCGACGCCCGCTTCCAGAAGCTGGGCCTGCATCCCGGCGGGGGCGCGACGTGGATGCTGCAGCGCGCGGTCGGTCCGCAGGTGGCGCGAGCGGCATTGCTGTTCGGGATACGCTTCGACGCCGAATCCGCTGTGCGGCACGGCCTGGCGCTCAGCATCGCCGACGACCCGGTCGCCGCTGCGCTGGAACTGGCCGCGGGGCCGGCCGCGGCTCCCCGCGAGGTGGTGCTGGCGACCAAGGCGACGATGCGGGCCACGATCAACCCGGGAACGCTGGACAGCGAGCAACACGACCTCGCCCTGCGCACCGAGCTCGGGCCGCAGGCGGCCTCCATCCAATCCCCGGAATTCGCAAGCAGATTGGTCGCGGCGCGACGCCGATAGACGACGCTGGGCGCGACACATAACCAGTGGCGAAGACACGCCGGGCGGCGTCGCAGTGGCTTATGTTTCGGCGCACGCGGTCTAGGGCGACTCGATCCGGCCCCCCTTAGCTCGTGGGGTCTCCTGAGCAGTGGGTGTGGTCTTTTTGGACCGTTCCGCCCTTGGCGGTAGCCAGTGCCGCCGCCTCCGCGTCATCGCGTGTTGGACCCCAGCCGCCGTAGTACTTGGTGTTGGCGGCATTCATGGCTATCGCTACGCACCCACCCTGCCCGCTGGCCAGAAGACGACAGTCGCTGATTGTCTTGCGACATGCCGACATCACGGTCTGAATGGCGTCGGACTGGCTGCTTCCTCCGGCGGTGAACCTGATCTGCCCGGTGGAGTCCGAGATCGCCTCCGCAATCCACGGGTCGTCGGCATGAGCGAACGGCGCCGCAGCGAACGCCACGCCGATCGCGATCGCTACCGCTGCGGTTTCTTCATGGCGCTTCCCCGCCCTCTTCCTTCGCGCTGCGTCGTAGTGGCGCAGGTCAACGCACGGAGACGATTGTCCCCCGTCGCGGCTTCCGGCGCGACATCAGCCAGGCGTCCGTCCGCGTTGACGTGCGCGTTTGCGCGAGGAGCCGAGGGCCCGCTAGAGGTCCAGCAGCGCGATCTCGGGAGCCTCGATCAAATCCCTCAGCTTACAAAGGAACCGCGCCACCTGGGCGCCGTCGGCGACGCGGTGGTCGAACACGCACGTCAGCGCCATCGTCGAGCGCACCACAACCTCACCCCCGACGACCACCGGACGCGGCCTGATCGCCCCCATGCCCAGGATGGCCGCTTCCGGGTGGTTGATCACCGGCACGCCGTCGTCCAGGCCGAGCGCCCCGAAGTTCGACACGGTAAAGGTGGAGCCCGTTAGTTCGGCGGGCGTCAGGGTGCCCTCGCGGGCGCCTTTGATCAATTCCGTCGTGCGGCCGGCCAATTCGCGTGTGGTCATCTTCTGCGCATCCACGATCACCGGCACCAGCAGCCCGCGTTCGGTGGCCACACCGAACCCCAGATGCACGCACCGACGGACGTGCAACTCCGGCGCTTCGGGCGAGTCGACCCACGTCGAGTTGAGAATCGTGTTGTGGCTCAGGGCGATAACAAGCAGCCGAAGCGTCAGCACGAACGGCGAGATCTCCCGGTCCCCGGAACCGTCGCTAAGTCGCAGCAGCGCGGTGCAATCCACGTCGACGCCGGCTGCCGCCGCCGGGATCTCCCGGTGGGACAACGCGATCTTCTCCGCCATCCTGGCGTGCACGCCGCGGACCGGCCGAACGTCGTCCGCCGTCCCGTGCGCGGCCGCCAGCACGTCCGCGCGGGTGATCACCTCATCCCCGCTGCGCCGCAGCGCGGCGAGATCGACGGCAAGCTCCTTGGCAAGCTTGCGCACCGGTGGGGCGGCGAGCGGCCGGCCGGTCCGTCGGCTGGCGTCGATGCCCGCGTCGGCGCCATAGCCGACGAGCGTGGGCACCGCGGCCTGGCCGGGTGCGGTGTCGATGCGGACCAGCACCGCGCCGACCTTCAGCACATCGCCTTCAGCGCCGTTGGTTTCGACGATCCGCCCGGCGTACGGGCTCGGGATCTCGACCTCGGCCTTGGCGGTCTCCACCGAACACAACACCTGGTTGAGCTCGACGTCGGCGCCGGCCTCGACATACCAGCACGACACGGTCACCTCTTCGAGCCCTTCGCCGAGGTCGGGAACCCGGAACGACATCACCCGGTCGTCGGTGCTCATGGCATTCCCAACGCGCGTTCGACGCAGTCCAGCAGCCGGTCGGGTCCCGGCAACCACAATCCCTCCAACCGCGCCGGCGGGTAGGGCGTGTCGAAACCGCAGGCGCGCAATACCGGTGCCTCCAGCTCGTAGAACATCTCCTCCTGGATGCGCGCGGCCAGGCCGGCGCCGTAGCCCAGGCTGCGCGGCCCCTCGTGCAGCACCACGCAGCGCCCGGTCCGGTTGATCGAGGCGGCGACGGTGTCGAAGTCCAGCGGAACCAGCGACCGGAGGTCGATGATCTCCAGGCTCCAATCACGCTGGCGCTGCGCCTCTTCCGCGGTGGCGACGGCGGTGTTCACCAGGCTGCCGTACGTCACGACGGTAACGTCGCGGCCGGGCCGGCGCACCATGGCCTGCCCGATGGGCGGTTCGGGCCGGGTGGTGTCGACCTCGCCGCGCCCCTGGTAGCGCCGCTTCGGCTCCAGGTACATCACCGGGTCGGGGCAGGCGATCGAGTGGCGAAGCAGCCAGTAGGCGTCGGCCGGGCTGGACGGCACCACCACCTTCAAGCCGGCGGTATGCGCCCAGTAGGACTCGGTGGAGTCCGAATGATGCTCGGCCGCACCGATTCCGCCGAACGACGGGATCCGGACCGTGACCGGCATGTTGATCTCGCCGCGGGTGCGGGTGCGGTACTTGGCCAGATGGCTGACCACCTGATCGAAGGCCGGGTAGGAGAATCCGTCGAACTGGATCTCGGGCACCGGCACGAAGCCGCGCAGCGCCAGCCCGACCGCGATGCCGATGATGGCGGATTCGGCCAGCGGCGTGTCGAAACACCGCGCCTCGCCGAATGTTTCGGCCAGGCCCTCGGTGACCCGGAACACCCCGCCCTCCACCGAGACATCCTCGCCGAACACCAGGACGCGGTCGTCGGCCGCCATCGCGTCGTGCAGCGCGCGGTTGAGCGCCTGCACCATGGTCAACGGCAGCGCGGCGGGCGCGTCGCGGGCCGGGGCCGCCGGGCGGTCCTCGAGCTGGGTCATTCGAGCCGCCCCAGCTCGGCCAGCAGCTGCTGGCGCTGCGCCTGCAACCCGGGCGTGATCTCGGCGTACACCGTGGTGAACACCTCGTCGACGTCGAAGTCGGGCGCATCAAAGACGGCGTCACGCAATTCGGCCCGCATCCGCGTTGCCCGCGCGGCGATCCGTTGCTCCAGGCGTTCCGACCACAGCCCCTGGCCCCGCAGGTAGGCGCAGTAGCGCGGGATCGGGTCCAGCGCCGCCCACCGGTCCACTTCGTCCTGTGTGCGGTAACGGCTCGGATCGTCGGAGGTGGTGTGCGGACCGAGCCGGTAGGTGACCGCCTCGATCAACGTCGGGCCGCCACCGGCGCGGGCGCGGGCGGCGGCCTCGGCTGTCACCGCGTAGCACGCCAGCACGTCGTTGCCGTCCACCCTGATGCCGGGCATCCCGTAGCCAATCGCCTTGTGCGCGAGGGAAGGCGCGGCGGTCTGTTTGGACACCGGCACCGAGATCGCCCACTGGTTGTTCTGCACATAGAACACGCACGGCGCGACGAACACGGCCGCGAAGTTCAGCGCCTCGTGCACGTCGCCCTCGCTGGTGGCGCCGTCGCCGAGGAAGGCCACCGTCACCGAATCCTCGCCCAGGCGTTGCGCGGCCATCGCCGCGCCGACGGCGTGCAGGGTCTGGGTGCCGATCGGAATCGACATCGGGGCGCAGCATTTCTTGGTGAAATCCAGCCCCCCGTGCCACGTCCCGCGCCACGCCGCCCCGACGTGTCCGGGCGGGATGCCGCGCACCAGATACGCGCCGAGCTCGCGGTATTGGGGAAACAGCCAGTCCGTCTTGCGCAGGCAGGCGGTGGCCCCGACCTGGGCGGCTTCCTGGCCACGGCACGAGGCGAACAGCGCCAGTTGCCCCTGGCGCTTCAGGTTGACGAACTCGGTGTCCAGTTCGCGGGTGACCACCATCATCTCGTACAGCCAGCACAGGGTTTCCGGCGGAAGGCCGCGGCCGTAACGGCTTTCGGAAGTCGGAGTGCCGTCGGCGGCGATGAGTTGCACCGGGTCGAGGTCGACGGTCATCGGCGTCTGAGACATATCCGCCATACCGCCTCCTTGGCGATCGCCGGCTACACGAAAGTCTCCACTCGACGCGAGACTGGCGTATCCCCCATTATGCGCCCAAATACGAAGACACCGCGTTGATCACGGCCGAGGCGCAAGCGTGTCGCGCCCTAGCTGGACGCGGGCTCCCCCGACCGCCGCAGCAACATCGCGGCGTGCTTGAGCACCGGCGAATCGACCATCTGCCCTTCGAAGGCGAACACCCCGCGTTCGGACCGCGCCGCCGCCAACACCCGGCGTGCCCATTCCAGCTTTTCCTCGGTGGGCCGGTACGCCTCGCGCACGACCGGGACCTGGCTGGGGTGGATGCAGACGGTCCCGTCGAACCCCACGGCGACGGCGTCGTCGGCCTCGGCCCGCAGGCCCTCGATGTCGCGGATGTCCAGGTGCACGGCGTCGAGCGCGATGCGGTCGAACGCCGCCGCCGCGAGCAGGGTCGCCGACCGGACGTGCCGGGCGACGTCGCGATAGGTGCGGTCGGCCAGCCGGCTGGAGCTGCCGCCGAGCGTGGCGACCAGGTCCTCGGCGCCCCACATCAGGGCGGCGGTGCCCTCGGCCCCGGCGATCTCGGCGACGAACACGGCGCCGCGCGGGGTCTCGATCAGCGCGACGACGTCGCGGGGCGCGAGCGCGCTCACCTGCGCGGCCGATTCGGTCTTGGAGAGCATCACCGTCGTGTACGCGGTGTCGGCCAGCGCGTCCAGGTCGCGGGCGTGCTCGCCGGTGTCGGCCGCATTGATCCGCACCACGGTCCGCTCGGGATCCAGCGGGGTGTCCCGCAGCGCCTTGCGGGCGGCGGGCTTGTCCGCCTCGGCCACGCCGTCCTCGAGGTCGAGGATCACCACATCGGCGGCCGCGGCGGCCTTGGCGAAACGCTCGGGGCGGTCGGCCGGGCAGAACAGCCAGCCGGGTCCCACGTTACGCAGATCCATCACGGCTCTCCCGCGGGTCGCTTTTGCACCAGCGTGGTCCGCACCGCGCGCGCCACCACGTCGCCGTGCTGGTTGCGGCCGGTGTGCTCGAGGGTGACGATGCCTTCGCCCGGCCGGCTCTTCGACTCGCGCGTGTCCGTGCACACGGTTTCGGCGTACAGGGTGTCGCCGTGGAAGACAGGCTTGGGGAACGACACCTCGGAGAAGCCGAGGTTGGCGACGATGGTGCCGAGCGTCAGCTGCGTCACCGACAAGCCCACCAGCGTGGAGAGGGTGAACATCGAGTTGACCAGCCGCTCGCCCCGAAAGCCGGGCTGCTCGGCGGCCCACGCCGCGTCGAGGTGCAGCGATTGGGTGTTCATCGTCAGCGTGGTGAACAACACGTTGTCGGCCTCGGTGACGGTGCGGCCGGGCCGGTGCAGGTAGGTCGTGCCGACCTCGAACTCCTCAAACCACAAGCCCCGCTGGATAATCGACTTGCGGTCGGTCATGAGAGTCCCAGCGATCGCGCGATGAGCATCAGTTGCACCTCGGTGGTCCCTTCCCCGATCTCCAGGATCTTGCTGTCGCGGTAGTGGCGCGCCACCGGGTACTCGTTCATGAATCCGTAGCCGCCGTGGATCTGGGTGGCGTCGCGGGCGTTGTCCATCGCGGCCTCCGACGAGATCATCTTCGCGATCGCCGCCTCCTTCTTGAAGGGCTTGCCCGCCAACATCTTCGCGGCCGCCTCGTAGTACGCGGTGCGCGCGACGTGGGCCCGGGCCTCCATCCGCGCGATCTTGAAGCTGATCGCCTGGTAGGAGCCGATCGGCTGGCCGAACGACTGGCGTTCCTTGGCGTACTTGACGCTTTCGTCGACGCAGCCCTGCGCCACCCCGGTCGCCAGCGCGGCGATCGCGATGCGGCCCTCATCCAGGATGGACAGGAAGTTCGCGTAGCCGGTGCCGCGGGCACCCAGCAGGTTCTCCTCCGGGACGCGGGCGTCGGCGAAGGTCAGCGGGTGGGTGTCCGATGCGTTCCAGCCGACCTTGTTGTAGACCGGTTCGACGGTGAAACCCGGTGTGCCGCTGGGCACGATGATCGTCGAGATCTCCTTCCTGTCGCCCGCGAGGGTTCCGGTGACCGCGGTGACGGTGACCAGCGACGTGATGTCGGTGCCGGAGTTGGTGATGAATTGCTTGGTGCCGTTGATCACCCACTCGCCGTCGTCGAGGCGGGCGGTGGTGCGGGTGGCGCCCGCGTCCGAACCGGCGCCCGGTTCGGTGAGCCCGAAGCCGGCGAGCGCCCGGCCGGCCGTGAGGTCCGGGAGCCATTTCTGTTTCTGCTCCTCGGTACCGAACCGGTAGATCGGCATCGCGCCGAGGCCGACGCCGGCCTCCAGCGTGATGGCTACTGACTGGTCGACCTTCCCGAGCTCCTCGAGCGCCAGCGCCAGCGCGAAGTAGTCGCCGCCCATGCCGCCGTACTCCTCCGGGAACGGCAGGCCGAACAGGCCCATCTCGGCCATCTTGGCGACGACCTCGTACGGGAACCTGTGCTCCTCATCGTGTTTGGCCGACACCGGCGCGACGACGGTGCGCGCGAAGTCGGCCACCGTGTCGCGAAGGTCCTCGTACTCCTTGGGCAGGGTCCCCGCGGTAATGGATGTCGTCATGTCTCGTCCTTGCTTTCTTCACTCAGCCGGGCCAGCACCTGGTCCACCGTCACTTGGTCGCCGACGGAGACCAGCACCTCCACCCGCCCCGAAACCGGTGCGGCCAGCGAATGTTCCATCTTCATCGCCTCGACGACCACCACCACGTCGCCTTCGGCGACCTCGGCGCCGGATTCGGCCTGCACCGCAATCACGTTGCCGGGCATCGGGCTCACGATCTCGGCTTGCTGCGCCCCGGTCGCGCGGTGAATCTTGTGTTCCTCGGCCTCACGCAGGTGCCAGGTCCCCCGCTCGTCGGCGATCCACAGGTGCTGGTCGGCCTCGGCCCACCAGTATTCGCGGCGCAGCCCGTCCAGCGTCACGCCCATCCGCGTGCCGTCGAGTTCCACACTGGCGGAACCGATCTCGCCGCCGCCGACCTGCACCCTGGCCGCGTCGGGCGGCCCCCACACCGACACCGTCTCGCTGCGCAGCGGCGTCTGCATGTTGGTGCGCACCGGGGCCGCGCCGCCGCCGACCCGCCATCCGGTCGGCGCCGCCCACGGGTTGCCCCGGGCCCTGACAGCCAATGCCCACTGGCGGTAGAGGCCGCCGGCGGCGAGCACGTCGTCGGGCGCCGGGGCCGGCGCGAAGTCCGCCAGCCGCTCGTCCAGCAGCGCGGTGTCCAGGTCGCCGGCGCGCACCCGGTCGTCGGCGAGCAGGAACCGGAGGAATTCGACGTTGGTCTGCACGCCCAGGATCACCGTTTGCCCCAGCGCGCGATCGAGTCTCGCGAGCGCCTCGTCGCGATCGTCCCCGTGGGCGATCACCTTGCTCAGCATCGGGTCGTAGTCGCTGCCCACCAGCGTGCCGGACAGCAGTGACGAGTCCACCCGCACGCCGGCGCCGACCGGTTCGGACACCTGCAGCACCCGGCCGCCGGTGGGCAGGAAGCCGCGTGCCGGGTCCTCGGCGTAGACGCGAGCCTCGATCGCATGGCCGCGCAATTCGATGTCGTCCTGGGCGAACGCGAGCTTTTCTCCGGCCGCGACCCGCAGCTGCCACTCCACCAGGTCCAGGCCGGTGACCGCCTCGGTGACCGGGTGTTCCACCTGCAGGCGGGTGTTCATCTCCATGAAGAAGAATTCGTCGGGACGAGCCGCGGAGACGATGAACTCGACCGTGCCGGCGCCGACGTAGTCGACGCTGTGGGCGGTGTTGCAGGCCGCGGCCCCGATGCGGGCGCGCGTCTCGGCATCGAGCAGCGGCGAGGGCGCCTCCTCGATGACCTTCTGGTGGCGCCGCTGCAGGCTGCACTCGCGCTCGCCCAGGTGGACCACGTTGCCATGGGCGTCGGCGAGCACCTGCACCTCGATGTGCCTGGGCCGCAACACGAACCGCTCCACAAACAGCGTGTCGTCGCCGAACGAGGAGCCGGCCTCGCGTCGGGCGCTGACCAGCGCCTCGCGCAGCCGCGCCGGCTCGTCCACCAGCCGCATGCCCTTGCCGCCGCCGCCGGCCGACGGCTTGATCAGCACCGGGTAGCCGACCTCCTCGGCCGCCCCGACGAGCTCGTCGTCGGTCAACCCCGGCTTGGCCACACCCGGCACCACCGGCACGTCGAAGGCGGCCACGGCGTTCTTGGCGGTGATCTTGTCGCCCATCACCTCGATGGCCCGCGCCGGCGGCCCCAGGAACACGACGCCGGCGCGCTCGCAGGCCGCGGCGAAATGCGCGTTCTCCGAGAGGAACCCGTAGCCCGGGTGGATCGCCTGCGCCCCGGTGCGCACCGCGGCGTCGATCACCTTGCCGATGTCGAGGTAGCTTTCCCGCGCGGCGGCGGGGCCCAGGCGCACGGCCGTGTCGGCCTCGAGCACGTGGCGCGCGGTGGCGTCGGGGTCGCTGTAGACGGCGACCGATCGGATGCCGAGCCGGCGCAGGGTGCGGATCACCCGCACGGCGATTTCGCCGCGGTTGGCCACTAATACGGTGTCGAACATCTTCACATCCGGAATACGCCGTAGGAGACCGGTTCCAGCGGAGCGTGGGCGCACGCCGAAAGAGCAAGTCCCAGAATCGTTCTGGTATCGGCCGGGTCGATGATGCCGTCGTCCCAGAGGCGCGCCGTGGAGTAGTACGGGTTGCCCTGGTCCTCGTATTGCTGGCGGATGGGTGCCTTGAACGCCTCCTCTTCGTCGGCTGACCACGGCTCGCCGGCCGCGGTCAGCTGTTCGCCGCGCACGGTCGCCAGCACCGACGCGGCCTGCTCGCCACCCATCACCGAGATCCGGGCGTTGGGCCACATCCACAGGAAGCGCGGCGAATACGCCCGCCCGCACATCGAATAGTTGCCCGCACCATAGGATCCGCCGATCACGACGGTCAGCTTGGGCACCCGCGCACAGGCCACGGCGGTGACCATCTTGGCGCCATGCTTGGCAATGCCGCCGGCCTCGTAGTCGCGGCCGACCATGAACCCGGCGATGTTCTGCAAAAACAGCAGCGGGATCTTGCGCTTGTCGCACAGCTCGATGAAATGCGCGCCCTTCAAAGCAGATTCGCTGAACAGCACGCCGTTGTTGGCGACGATGCCGACGGGATGGCCGTGGATGCGCGCGAAGGCGGTCACCAGCGTCTTGCCGTAATTGGCCTTGAATTCGCTGAACTCGCTGCCGTCGACCAGTCGCACGATGACCTCGTGCACGTCGTAGGGCACGCGCGGATCGGGCGGCACGATGTCGTAGAGCTCGGACTGCGCGTGCTTGGGCTCGATCGAGGGCTGCACCTCCCATTGGCCGGGCTCACGGGGGCCGAAGGTAGCCGCGATCGAGCGGACGATGCGCAGCGCGTGCTCGTCGTCGTCTGCGAGGTGGTCGGTGACCCCGGAAACGCGTGAATGCAGGTCACCGCCCCCGAGTTCCTCGGCCGAGACGATCTCGCCGGTGGCGGCTTTCACCAGGGGCGGGCCCCCCAGAAAGATGGTGCCCTGCTCGCGGACGATGACGGCCTCGTCGCTCATCGCCGGCACGTAGGCGCCGCCCGCGGTGCACGAGCCGAGAACGGCGGCCACCTGCGGGATTTCCTTGGCGCTCATGGTCGCCTGGTTATAGAAGATGCGCCCGAAGTGCTCGCGGTCGGGGAAGACCTCGTCCTGGCGCGGCAGGAAGGCGCCGCCGGAGTCGACGAGGTAGATGCACGGCAGCCGATTCTGCAGCGCGACCTCCTGCGCGCGCAGGTGTTTCTTGACCGTCATCGGGTAGTAGGTGCCGCCCTTGACGGTCGCGTCGTTCGCGACGATCACGCACTCGCGCCCTGACACCCGGCCGATCCCGGTGATGATCCCGGCCCCCGGCGACTCCTCGTCGTACATCCCGTTGGCGGCCAGCGGGGCCAGCTCCAAAAACGGGCTGCCCGGGTCGAGCAGGCGATCCACCCGTTCGCGGGGTAGCAGCTTGCCGCGGCTGACGTGGCGCTCCCGCGCGCGTTCGTTGCCGCCCAACGCCGCGGCCGCCAGCTTGGCGTTCAGTTCGGCGACCAGCCGCCGATGCTCATCGGCGAACGACGGCGCGGTCCTGACGGCGGTGCTCATGTGTGCCTCCCGGTCAGCGCAAGGGGCGGTTCGGTTTTGGCCAGCACCTCGTCGACGGAGACCTCGGGGGCGGTTTCGACGAGGCGCAGGCCGTCGTCGCACACGTCGATGACGGCGAGGTCGGTGATGATGCGGTCGACACAACCCACGCCGGTCAGCGGAAGGATGCACCGCTCAACGACTTTCGGCGTGCCGTCCCGCGCGGTGTGCTCCATCATCACGATGACCTTACGGGCGCCGTGCACCAGGTCCATCGCGCCGCCCATGCCCTTGACCATCTTTCCCGGGATCATCCAGTTGGCGAGGTCGCCGGTGGCCGAAACCTGCATGGCCCCAAGCACCGCGATGTCGAGGTGCCCGCCGCGAATGATGCCGAACGAGGTCGAGGAGCCGAAGAACGCCGCGCCCGGCATCGTCGTGACGGTCTCCTTGCCCGCGTTGATCAGATCCGCGTCGACGTCCTCGGCCCGCGGATACGGCCCGACACCGAGTATCCCGTTTTCCGAGTGGATGACGACGGTGACGCCGTCGGGGATGTGGTTCGGGATCAGCGTGGGCATGCCGATGCCGAGATTGACGTATTGGCCGTCCTCGAATTCGGCGGCCACCCGGGCGGCCAGGCCCTCCCTGCTCCAGCTCACGGGCGCACCGTGACCTTCTCGATCGGCTTGGCGGGATCAGGCACGTGGACGACCCGGTGCACGAAGACGCCCGGGGTGTGCACCGCGGCCGGATCGATCTCCCCGGGCTCGACGAGGTGTTCGACCTCGGCGATGGTGATCCTGCCCGCCGTCGCGCAGTCGGGATTGAAGTTGGCGGCGGACGCCCGGTAGACGAGGTTGCCGTGCCGGTCGCCCTTCCAGGCGTGCACCAGTGCGAAGTCGGTGCGGATCGCGCGCTCGAGAACGTAGGTCACGCCGTCGAACTCGCGGGTCTCCTTCGCAGGCGACATCACCGCCACCGCCCCGGACCCGTCGTAGCGCCACGGCAGGCCGCCGTCGGCGACCGAGGTGCCGACACCCGCGGGCGTGTAGAACGCCGGGATTCCCGCGCCACCGGCGCGCAGCCGCTCCGCCAGCGTGCCCTGCGGGGTGAGCTCCACTTCCAGTTCACCGGCGAGGAATTGGCGGGCGAACTCCTTGTTGTCACCGACGTACGAGGCGACGGCGCGGCGAATTCGCTTGTGGTGCAACAGTGCTTCCAGCCCGACACCGTAGCCGCCGCAGTTGTTGGACACCGTCTCGAGATCGCGGACGCCGCTGTCGACCAGCGCCGCGATCAGCGCCTCGGGGATGCCGCAGAACCCGAATCCCCCGACCGCCAGGGACGACCCGTCGGTTATGTCGGCCACGGCGTCGGCAGGCGCTGTAGGTGAGGTCACCACCTTGTCCATCGCCGCCGCCGCCTCCAATTTCAGTTAATCTTCATTAACTAAGCCGAGAGTACCATCGCTCGCACCACCGAGTCCAGGGCGCCCACGGCGCTCAGTCCTGGTCACCCAGGTACTCCACGGCCTGCTCGCGCATCTCGGCTTTACGGACCTTGCCGGTGACCGTCATCGGGAATTCGTCGACGATCCGCAGGTAGCGCGGAATCTTGAAGTGCGCGATCCGCCCGGCGCAGAACTCCCGCAGTCCCTCGATGGTCAGTGGCGGCGACGCATCGCGCAGCATGATCACCGCCATGACTTCCTCGCCGTAGCGGGCGTCGGGCACCCCGATCACGTGGGCGTCGACGATGTCGGGGTGGGTGTGCAGGAACTCCTCGATCTCACGCGGGGAGATGTTCTCGCCGCCGCGGACGATCAGATCCTTGATCCGGCCGGTGATCTGGACGTACCCGCGCTCGTCCATGACGGCCAGATCCCCGGTGTGCATCCAGCCGTCGCCGTCGATGACCTCGGCCGTCCGCTCGGGGTCGTTCCAATAGCCGGCCATCACCGAATAGCCCCGCGTGCAGAACTCTCCGGCCAGCCCGCGCGGCACGGTCCGGCCGCCCGGGTCCACCACCTTGACCTCGAGATGCGGACCCACCCGGCCGACGGTGCCGACGCGCCGTTCCACCGGATCGTCGGTGCGCGTTTGGGTGGACACCGGGCTTGTTTCGGTCATCCCGTAACAGATCGAGACGCCCGGCATGTGCATCCGTTCGATCACCTTGCGCATCACCTCGACCGGGCACGGCGAGCCGGCCATGATGCCGGTGCGCAGGCTGCCCAGGTCGTAGTCGTCGAATCCGGGCAGGGCGAGTTCGGCGATGAACATCGTCGGGACGCCGTAGAGGCTGGTGCACCGTTCGGCCTGCACCGCGCGCAGGGCGGCGCCGGGATCGAAGCCCGGCGACGGGATCACCATGCAGGCGCCGTGACTGGTGGCCGCCAGGTTGCCCATCACCATGCCGAAGCAGTGATAGAACGGCACCGGGATGCAGATCCGATCGCGCGCGGTGTACTCGAGCAGCTCGCCCACCAGGTAGCCGTTGTTGAGAATGTTGCGATGGCTCAGCGTCGCCGCCTTCGGGTAACCCGTTGTGCCCGAGGTGTATTGGATGTTGACCGGGTCGCGGCGATCCAGCGCCGCCGCGATCTCCGCCAGCGCCGCCGGGTCGGACTCGCCGCCGGCCAGCTCCTCCCAGCGATCGCTGTCCAGGAGCACCACGTCGCTCAACTCGGGGCAGCGCGGCGCCACCTCGTCCAGCAAGGCGGCATAGTCCGCGTCCTTGAACTGCCGGGCCGCGATCACCATCGCGACACCGGACTGCGTGAGCGCATATTCCAATTCGCGCGCCCGGTAGGCGGGGTTGAGGGTCACCAGGATGGCGCCGATCTCCGCGGTGGCGTACTGGACGAGCACCCACTCCCACCGGTTGGGCGCCCAGATACCGACCCGATCCCCCACCCCGATCCCGGCTCGCGCCAACCCCGTCGCCAGCCGCCGCACGGCGGCCAGCAGTTCCGCGTAATTCCAGCGTCGCCCCGCGGCGACGTCGACGAGCGCGTCGCGCTGCGCGTGCTTCGCGGCGGTGGCCGCCAGGTTGGCCCCGATCGTCGTCTCGAGCAGCCGAGGCTCGCTCGGACCCCGCTCGTACGAAAGGTTTGACACGGCGCCTCCGGCTGGTCCGCTTATCAACCTAAACCACGAACGGCCCGTGCTAAGTTAGTGACGATTAACCGAACGGGTGAGACGGGGGGCGGTCATGACCACGTCCGCGCCAGAGCCCGACGCCCCAAATCGCCGCAGCCGGTTGAAATCCGACCGGCGCCTGCAACTCCTGTCGGCCGCCGAGCGCCTGTTCGCCGAGCGCGGATTCCTGGCGGTGCGCCTGGAAGACATCGGCGCCGCCGCGGGCGTCAGCGGTCCGGCGATCTATCGCCACTTCCCCAACAAGGAGTCGATGCTGGTCGAGTTGCTCGTCGGCATCAGCACCCGCCTGCTCGCCGGCGCCCGGAATGCGCGGGCCCGCAACGCCGACGCGACCGCCGCGCTGGACGAGCTGATCGACTTCCACCTCGACTTCGCGCTGGGCGAACCCGACCTGATCCGCATCCAGGACCGCGATCTGGCGCACCTGCCCGAGTCCGCGGAGAAGCAGGTGCGCAAGGCGCAGCGCCAATATGTCGAGGTCTGGGTGGGTGTGCTGCGCGAGCTCAACCCCAAGCTGGCCGAAGCCGACGCCCGGCTGACGGCCCACGCGATCTTCGGACTGCTCAACTCGACACCGCACAGCATGAAGTCCCCCGACGATGCGCGCGCCAAGCCCGCGGGTGCGGCGCGATCACGTGCGGTCATGCGGGCGATGACGGTTGCCGCGCTGACCGCCGGCAATCGGTGCCCCTGAGTCGCACCCGTTCAGCCGAGTCCCCGCTCAGGCGCCCGGCTTAGGTACCCTGCAACCCATGAGGTGGACATGAACGATCCACGTCGACCCGAGCCGTTTAGTCCCCCTCTACCGGGATCGGGACCGGCCGGGCCGCAGGGTTTGCCATATCCGCCGCCCGCCGACCCGGCATACGCGGATCAGGCGGGACCCTATGCGCCGACCTACGGCGGATACAGCCCCCAGTGGGCGTCCAACCTCAACGACACCAAACAGCTGCCGCCCTACTGGCAGCAGGAGGTGCCCGCGCCGGGCGAAGCGCCGACCGAGGGCCTGACTCCACCGCCGCCTGGCGGCAGGTCACCGCGCTGGCTGTGGTTGGGCGCCGGGGCCGCGGTGCTTTTGGTCGTCGCGCTCGTGATCGCGCTGATCCTGGCCAACGACGCGATCAAGAACCAGACCACGGTCCCGCCGCTGCCCGCGATGCCCGGCTCAAGCGAGGAGCAAACCCCGACACCGACCCCGTCGACGCGGACGACGCCGCCGTCGCGCACCTTCCGGCCGTTGCCGCCGCCGACCGCGTCGGGCCCGCCCACCGAGACGACCGCCCCGGGCGCGATGCAAGACGTCGTCTATAGCGTCACCGGGGAAGGCCGCGCCATCAGCGTCGTCTACATCGGAACCGGCGACGTCGTCCAAACCGAGTTCAACGTCACGCTGCCGTGGACCAAAGAGGTCAGCCTGTCGAAGTCGGCCCTTCACCCTGCAAACGTCACGGTCGTCAACTTCGGCCACAACGTGACGTGCTCGGTCACCGTCGACGGGGTTCAGTTGAGCCAGCGGTCCGGCGTGGGCCTGACGATCTGCGACGCGCGCGGCTCGTGACGATCACGGCTTCCGCTGCGCCGAACGTGCACGTACTGCGAGAAATTGGCGCGAATTTCGCAGTCAGCGCACGCTGGGCGAATTGACGCGCGGGGCTAGGCCTGCGCGGGCAGCTCGACGCGCGCGGGAACCCGAACCACCAACATCGCCAGCAGTCCGGCGATCAACACAATGCAGATCCCGCCGATGCCGGCGCGCACGGCGCCGAACACGTCGACGAAAACGGAGAACAGCCATGGTGCGACGAACGCGACGGCCCGTCCCGTCATCGTGTAGAGACCGAAGGCCACCCCTTCCCCGCCGTACTTCGCCAACTGCAGCAGCAGGGCGCGCGACGATGCGAGCGACGGGCCGACGAACACGGCCAACAGCAGCCCACACGCCCAGAAGGCATGCGCGCCGGATACCACCATCAAGGTGACCGACACGGCGATGAGCGCCGTCAGTGACCCCACGATGACCGGCTTGGATCCGATCCGGTGGTCGACGAACCCACCGATGACCGCGCCCAGCGCGGCCACCACGCTCGCGGCCACGCCGAACACCACCACATCGCCTTGGGAGAGGCCGTACACGTTGACGCCGAGCACGGCGCCGAAGCCGAAGATCGCGGCCAGCCCGTCCCGGAACAGCGCGCTGGCCCCCAGGAAGTAGACCAGGTTGCGGTTGCGGCGCCATTCCGCGCGCACCTCTGCCCACAGCTTGCGATAACCGCCCAGCATGCTCACCGGAGCCGACGACTCGCCGGCGTCCGGCAGCCGGTGGGCGACAAACAGCAACGGCAGCGCCAGCAACGCAAACCACGCCGCGGTCAGCAACATCGCCTCCCGGACATAGAGACCGTCGTGGACGGGCACGTGCAGCAGCCCGCGCACCGGGCCGTTGCCGGAAATGAAACCGAAATAGACCAGGAGCAGCAGGACCACGCTGCCGGTAAAACCTGAGGCCGCACCCAGGCCGGAGATGCGACCCGCCGTCTGCGGTGTCGAGACCTGACGCAGCATCGCGTTGTAGGGAACACCGGCAAGATCACCGCACGCGGCGGTGGCCGACAGCAGCACCAAGCCCGCCCACAGATAGCTGGGGTCGTCGCGGATCAGGAACATCGAGCTGGTCGACGCGACGGCGAGACCGGTCAACACCGTCAGCGCCACCCGCCGACGGTGTGGGGCTTCCACCCATACCCCGACGAGCGGCGCCAGCACCGCGATGGTCAACCCCGCGACGGCGAGCGCGCGACCCAGCCAACTCGCGGGTGACGTGCCACCGGACATGCCCGCGCCGACGGTGCCGGTCAGATAGACCGAGAAGACGAAGGTGGCCACGATCGCGTTCATGCCGAGCGAGCCGCAGTCCCACAGCGCCCACGCCGCCACCTGCGATGGCGCAGGTGCGGCCGGACGCTGACTCATGCCCCGCACTGTATAAGTCCGGCGCGTGTCTACCATTGGCCGCATGCCGGTACCCGCTCCCAGTCCCGACGCGCGCGCCGTTGTCACCGGGGCTTCGCAAAACATCGGCGCGGCGCTGGCCACCGAACTGGCCGCGCGGGGGCACAGCCTGATCGTCACCGCGCGACGCGAGGACCTGCTCAACGACCTGGCCGCGCGGCTGAGCGACAAGTACGGGGTGGCCGTCGACGTGCGGCCCGCCGACCTGGCCGATCCCGCCGAACGGGCGAAACTGTGCGACGAATTGGCCGCCCGCCCCATCTCGATCCTGTGCGCCAACGCGGGTACCGCGACGTTCGGTCCGGTCGCGAGCCTCGACCCGGCGGGCGAAAAGGCCCAGGTGCAGCTGAATGCCGTTGCAGTGCATGACCTTACGCTCGCGGTACTACCGGGCATGGTCGAGCGCAAGGCCGGCGGCATCCTGATTTCCGGTTCGGCGGCTGGCAATTCGCCGATCCCCTACAACGCCACCTACGCGGCCACCAAGGCGTTCGCCAACACGTTCAGCGAGTCGCTGCGTGGTGAGCTGCGTGGCTCGGGCGTGCACGTCACGCTGCTGGCGCCGGGCCCGGTGCGCACCGACCTGCCCGATGACGCCGAACGGTCCCTGGTCGAAAAGCTGGTCCCGGACTTCCTGTGGATCTCGACCGAGCACACCGCCCAGATCTCCCTGGATGCGTTGGAGCGCAACAAGATGCGCGTCGTCCCGGGTTTGACTTCCAAGGCGATGTCGGTGGCCAGCGGGTACGCCCCGCGCGCCATCGTCGCGCCGATCGTGGGCAGCTTCTACAAGAAGCTCGGCGGCGGGTAGGCCCTACTTACGGCGGCGGCCGGTGCCGAAAACCGCTTTCACCGCTTCACGTATCGCCGTATTGATGCCGCTTTTCACGGTCGGGTTGTTCAGCACGTCCTCCCACACGGCGGGGCCCTTTTGTTCCGCCGGCTCGGCCGGCGCCGGCATCGGCGGGGGCACGGAGTCCGCCGGCACCGGCGGATAGTCGGACTGGGCCTGTGGAACTTGCGGTGCGGCCTGGGGCTGCGCCGGTTGTTCAACCGTTCGACCGTACTTCGCCTGCAGCGGACTCGATTTCGCCGCGGCGGTGATCGCGTCGGTGCCGATCGAGGCCATCAGCGACCGGGGCACCCGCATGCGGGTCCACGCGACGGGCGTCGGTGCGCCCTTCTCGGACAGCACGGTGACGACGGCCTCGCCGATCCCCAGCGAGGTCAGCGCCGACTCCAGGTCGTACACATCGGTTTTCGGGTAGGTGCGGACGGTCTTGGACAGCGCCGCCTGGTCGTCGGGCGTGAACGCCCGCAGCGCGTGCTGCACGCGCGCACCCAGCTGGGAGAGCACGTCATTTGGTATATCCGTGGGTAGCTGGGTGCAGAAAAAGACCCCGACGCCTTTGGAGCGGATCAGCTTGACGGTCTGTTCGACCTGATCGAGGAAGGCCTTGGACGCGTCGGCGAACAACAGGTGCGCCTCGTCGAAGAAGAACACCAGCTTGGGCCTGTCGACGTCACCGACCTCGGGCAACCTGGCGTACAGGTCGGCGAGCAGCCACATCAGGAAGGTGGAGAAGATGACGGGACGCACTGACTGACCGCTGAATTCGAGCAGCGAGATAATCCCCTGCCCACCGTCATTGACACGCAAGAGGTCTTGGGGATCGAGCTTCGGCTCACCGAAGAACGTGTCCCCGCCCTCGCCGGCCAGGTTGACCAGCGCCCGCAGAATAACCCCCGCCGTCGTCGACGACACTCCGCCCAGATCCTTGAGATCGGCCTTACCCTCGTCGCTGGCCAAGTGGCTGATGACGGCGCGCAGATCGTTCAAAGTGACCAGCGGATGGTTACCTTGTTGGGCCCAATGAAAGATTAACCCCAGTGTCGATTCCTGAGTGGCGTTGAGCCCCAACACCTTCGACAGCAGGACCGGGCCGAAGCTGGCCACGGTCGCGCGCACCGGCACGCCCACTCCTTCGGTGCCCAGCGACAAGAACTCCACGGGGAACCCCGTCGCCTCCCAGCTGTCGCCGGTGTCTTTCGCGCGCGCGGCGGTCTTGTCGTTGGCCTCCCCGGGCCGGGCCAGGCCGGACAGGTCGCCCTTCACGTCGGCCATCAGCACCGCCACGCCCGCGGCGCTGAGCTGTTCGGCGATCAATTGCAGCGTCTTGGTCTTGCCGGTTCCCGTGGCGCCGGCCACCAGGCCGTGCCGGTTGATGGTCGCCAGCGGGATGCGGATCTGTGCGGTCGGGTCGGCCACGCCGTCGACGACGACCGTGCCCAATTCCAGCGCCTGGCCTTCGACGGCATAGCCGTTCGCGATTCGCTGTGCGGGTGTCGCCGCTGATTCGGTGGTCATCGTGCTCGCCCCTCTTCCCCAGTCGCAACGCTCACACTACTTCCCCAGGCCAGGCGGGGGCAGGGCTCGCGCAGGCCGGACGCCCGCATACGCTGAGCGCTGTGCGCGACGAATTGGTGTGGATCGACTGCGAGATGACCGGGCTCGATCTGAGCTCGGACAAGCTGATCGAGATCGCGGTCCTGGTCACCGACGCCGAGCTGAACGTGCTCGGCGACGGAGTAGACGTGGTGATCCACGCCGACGACGCCGCGCTGTCGTCGATGATCGAGGTTGTCACCGAAATGCACTCGCGCTCGGGGCTGATCGAGGAGGTCAAGGCCTCCACCGTCGACCTGGCGACCGCCGAGGCGATGGTCCTGGACTACATCACCACGTACGTGAAGCAGCCCAAGACCGCCCCGCTGGCGGGCAACTCGATCGCCACCGACCGGTCCTTCATCACCCGCGACATGCCAAAGCTGGACTCCTACCTGCATTACCGGATGATCGACGTCAGCTCGATCAAGGAACTCTGCCGGCGCTGGTACCCGCGGATCTACTACGGCCAGCCGGCCAAGGGCCTCACGCACCGGGCGCTGGCCGACATCCACGAATCCATCCGCGAGCTGCAGTACTACCGGCGGACCGCGTTCGTGCCCCCGCCGGGGCCGTCCACCAGCGAAATCGAGACCGTGGTCGCCGATCTTGAAGGCCCACAGAACGCCACTCGAACAATCGATTCGGACACCGAGGCACCCAACGGCTAGTATCGGTGGTCGCCGCTCGTTGGCCCAGTCATGGATGCCGGCTCGCGGCAATGGTGGCTGTAGTTCAGCTGGTAGAGCACCAGGTTGTGATCCTGGATGTCGCGGGTTCGAGCCCCGTCAGCCACCCCACTGGTCAGCGGACCCTTGGGCCGTCTGTCCCGGCGCCAGAGGCCGTTTCAGGGTGCAGACAATGCTCCACTCGAAATAGTGGTCCCCTCCGCTGTCATATTCCTTGAACCGGCGGGCGACCTGACTGCGTTGCACCGAGGAGCCCACGATCTCCCAGCCCTGTTCGCCGTAGGCCTTCGACTGACGACTCGCCTCGTCGATCACGGACGGCAGGGACTCGTTCGTGTAATGGACGAAACGGGTTTCCCACCGTTGCGGATACCAGTTGCCGTCGGAGGCCAGCCACCACCCCGGCCCGGGCGAAGGAGTGTTCATGGGCGGGCACCCTACGCTATTCAGGTCGCGCTCAAATGAATGAAACGTAACGGGCGTCGTCCCTAGCTGATGTTGGCGTTGCCGGCCTTCCACACCGGCCAGGGGACGTTCCAGTCGCCCAGCCCCTCGGTGCCCGGCAGCGTCGGCCCCACGGTGTGCACGACCTCAACGATGTCGCCGCTCTTGCTGTGGTCGTAATACCACTCCGCGTTGCTGGGACTCACGTTCAGACACCCGTGGCTGGTATTGGTGTGTCCCTGGGCGCCGACCGACCAGGGCGCGGAATGCACGAACACACCGCTATACGAAAGCTGGGTGGCCCATTCGACATCGGTGCGATACCCGTTGGGCGAGTTGACCGGAACGCCGTAGGTCGACGAGTCCATGATGATGTGCTTGAACCGCCCACCCACGATGTAGAAACCGTTTGCCGTCGGGGCGCTGTCCTTGCCCATCGACGTCGGCATGGTCTTGACGACTTCTCCGTTGACCCGGACCGTCACCATCTTGGTGGTGTCGTCAGCGGTGGAGATGACCTCGTCGCCAATGGTGAAGTGCGCCTTGACGTTGTCCTCGCCGAACATCCCGTCGCCCAGATCGGCACCGTAGGTGTTGACCGCCACGTCGACGGCCGTGCCCGACTTCCAGAAATGCTCTGGGCGCCAACGCACCTCGCGATTGTTCAGCCAGTAGAACGCGCCCTCGACGGGCGGATTGGTGGTGATGACGATGGCCTTCTGCGCCGCGGCGCGGTCTGCGATGTTCTCGTCGAAGCGGATCGCCACGGGCTCACCGATGCCGACCACCTCGCCGTCACCGGGGCTGACGTAGGGCATCGTGAGGTGGGCCGGCGAACTGGTCTGGAAGGTCATCTGGCGGGTCGCGGCGCCGCCCAGCCCCAGCGCCTTCACGTTGAGCGTGTAGCGCCGGTTATAGCCCAGCTGCTCGGTCGTCGACCAGCGCAGGCCGTCGGGGCTGAGCTGACCGCCGATCGAGCGCCCGTTCTCGTTGACCAGGGTGACCGACCCGAGCACGCCGTCGGCGACGCTCACCGTCACCGGCGCATCCACGGTGACGCCGACGGCGCCGTCGTTCACCGAGGAGGTCAGCTTGGGAACCAGCAGGTCGGCGAACGGCGTGCCCTTGTCGAAGATGACCTTCGCCGGCGCGGCGGTGTGGCTGCTGCTGCAGGCAACACCGGCGACAGCAAACACGACCATGGCGGCAACCAGCCACGGTCGGCCTCTGCGCAAAGGCGTCATCAAGTGACCTTCCAAATTCGATCGGCATATTGTGGTCACCGCTGACCAGAAACAGTGGAAGCATTGTAATGGGTTTTTGGCCGCCCACAATGCGACATCTGCGGGCCCGCTGTCCGGTGGCTACGCCGGTTGGCCCGCCGGGTCTCGGCGCCGCGCCTCGACCCCAGCACGGGTCGCGACGGCCTCGACGCGCGCGAGCTTGACGGTGGCCGCCGTCGCCACCAACCCGGCCGTCACCAGGGCCATAGAACCGGCGCGACCGGTGTTCAGCGTCTCGCCGAGCACGATGACACCCAGCACCGCGGCCACGACGGGCTGCGACATCTGCAGGGTCGGCATCGACGCGGTCAGGGGCCCCGCCCGGAACGCCGCCTGGCTCCACACCACGCCGCCCACCGCGGCCAGAATGCACGCGTAGAGCTCGGGAGTGCGGGCCACCGCCCAGCCGCCGTGGCCGAGCCGCGCGACGACCTCCTTGGTCAGCACGGCAAAGACCCCCCACAGCGACCCTGAGACGAACGCGAACAACGCGGCGGCCAGGGCGCCTCCCCGCGTGCGGCCGGCTACCGAGCACGCCACCAACAGCGGCGCCAGCACGACGGCCACGGCCACCCAGGTGTCCAGCGATGCGCCGGACCGACCGGCCTGCGGGTTGCCGACGACGACGATCAGGATGACCGCCGCCGTCAGCAGCCCGGCCCAGATCCACTCCCCAGCAGTCACCGTGCGGTGCCACACCCTGGCATTGACGGGCAGCGCGAACAGCAGCGACAGCATCAGCAGCGCCTGCACCAGCAGCACCGAACCCCGCCCCAGCGCGGCCGCCTGCAACGCGACGCTCGCCACCAGAAGCAGCGCGCCCCACCACCACTGCCGGTTGCGCACCAGTTTGGCGAGCAATTCGACGTTGCCGACGGATCCGTCGGTGATGCAGTGGGCCGCCCGTTGCTGCAGCACGTCACCGGTGGCGATGCACAGCGCGGAAGCCAAGGCCAGCGGGGCGGCGACGTATATGCCGGCCATCACGGGGCCCCTACCAGGGGCAATACGGCGACCGGGACGTAGCGACACACCGCGGCGCGGGCAAGCCGTGTGATTCCTCGCAGCATCGCGTATCCCTATACCCGAAAGCGGCGGCTTGAACGCCCCAGGTCGCCGAAGTTTGGCAATCCGACACCCGGGTATCGAAACCGAAACGGCACCTCAGTAGGTGGATTGGATGAACGATGAACACGACGGACGACGCCATCACGATCAGACATCCAACCGAAAATGACTGGCAGGCGGTCTACGAGAATCAGGCCCGCACGTTCGGGGATCCGGTGGACCCGCGCGCCGTGGAAGCCTGGAAACGCCGGGTCGAACTCGAGGACATCCTGGTCGCCGAGGACGTTTCCGACCCGCAGCATCCGGCCCTGGTGGGCACGTCCATCATCTACCGCGCGCGACTCACCGTGCCCGGGGGCGGCAGCCTGCGAGCCGCGTGGCTGACGATGATCGCGGTCGCATCAACGCATCAGGGAACCGGAATATGGGCGCAGCTCAGCGCCCAGGGGCTGGGCAAGCTTTTGGAGCGGGGCTATCCGATCGTCTGTGGCGTCCCGACCCAGACCGCGATGTACGACGGATTCGGCGCCGGCGTGGCGAGCTATGCGCACTGCTACTCCATCGACCGCCGCTTCGCGAAGCTGCGTGACGCGCCGAGCGGCAACCGCGCGCGGGAAGTCAACGCCGACGAGGCAAGGCGCCTCTTGCCCGAGATCTACCAACGATGGTGCGCGGTAACCAATGGCGCGGTGGAACGCGACGACGCTTGGTGGGCCGACTTTTTGGAGGACAGGCCCACGCAGCGCGGCAGCGGATCCGCGCTGAACTTCACGATCCATCCGGACGGCTTCCTGGCGTATCGAGTCATCGGTGCGGGCAAGCACGCGTTCCGACCGCCGTTCGGCTCTGTGATCGTCGAGGACTTCTTCGCCATCACGGACGAGGCTCACACCGAGCTGCTGCAGACCCTCCTGGCTTTGGAGATGTTCGACAACATCGAGATCGACGTCCCAGTCGACGATCCGCTGCCGCTCAAGCTGCGTGACCAACGGACGGCGCACACCACCGGGATGAGCGATTTTCTGTGGGTACGGATCAACGACGTGCCCGAAGTGCTTGGTGCGCGGGTGTACGCGGCCGACACCGACGTAGTGCTCGACGTCACAGACCCGCTCAACCTCGCCGGCGGACGGTTTCTGCTTCAGACCCGCGACGGTACCGGCAAATGCACGCCGCACGAGCCTCACCAAGGTCCCGCGGACGTCGAAATCGGCCTGGCCGAATTGGCAACGCTCTATATGGGTGCACACCCCGCGTCCCAACTGTTGCGAGCCGACCGCATCACCGAGCTGCGCCCGGGCGCGCTACGCGACCTGGATGCCGCGTTCACGACCGAGCGGGCGCCCTACTGCGGGACCCTTTTTTGACGTCCCCGCACAGAAATCGCTCTCCGCTCGCCAGCTATCCTGGAAAACATCGGGATTTCGCTGCGCGGCAGGACGCCTGTTATTGTCGCGTACGCGGTCTCGGCCGTACACGGCGCCGTTAGCTCAGTTGGTAGAGCAGCTGACTCTTAATCAGCGGGTCCGGGGTTCGAAACCCTGACGGCGCACTCGCACTTGAACTGGCGCAGCTCGACGGCGCGCCCCAATCTGTAGATCGGCGTGCGGCGTCCTCTGCAGCGTGCTACGTATGCCGATCCAGCGGGACCGCGTGTCGCGGCTGATGCAGCAGGGCACGAACCAGCGGGCGCGGCCCGACGGACCGAAGCATCTGGCTGGCCGGGCGGACCCGTACCCGCTTCGGCCACCAGAACCAGCGTCCCATCACCGTCATGATCGACGGCGTGATGAGCGATCGCACGACGAAGGTGTCGAACAGGAGGCCGATGCCGATCGTCGTGCCGAATTGGCCGATCGCCCGAAGATCGCTGGTGATCATCGTGGCCATGGTGACGGCGAACACGACACCGGCGGCGGTCACCACCGGGCCGGTCACACCCATGCCGCGGATGAGCCCCGTTTTCAGGCCGGCCCCGATCTCCTCCTCGATCCGGGACACCAGCATCAGGTTGTAGTCGGATCCCACCGCCAAGAGCACGATCAGCGCGAATTCGGTTGCCACCCAGTGCAACTGGAAATCACCAAGGTGCTGCCAGATAAGTGTCGAGAACCCGAAGGCGGCTCCCAGCGACATCACAATGGTGCCGACGATGACACCCGCTGCTACCAGAGCGCGGGTGACGAGCACCATGATGATGAAGATGAGCACGATCGAGGCCACCGCGGCGATCATGAGGTCGTACTTGGCGCCGTTGGCGATGTCGTAAAACGTTGCCGCCGTGCCGCCGAGGTAGATGTCGGCGTTCTCCAGCGAGGTGAGTTTCAGCGCCTCCTTGGCCGCCTTGCGCTCCTGGTCGACGGACGCGATCCCCTCGGTCGTCGCCGGATCCACGGTGTGGGTGATGATGAAGCGAGCCGCCTTGCCGTCCGGCGACACCATCAAGCTCAACCCCAGCTGGAAGTCTGGGTTCTGGAAGATCTCGGGCGGCAGGTAGAAGAGGCTCTCCACCTGAGAGTCGTTGAAGGACTTGCCCATTACGGCATTCGTATCGGTCAGCCGGTCGAACTGGTCGATCAGACTGTCGAACGTGCTGTAGATGGTCAACGTCGTATCCCGGATGGACTTCGAGACAGCGATATTCTCGGGGATAATCGCCAACAATTCGCGCGTGGCCTTGGCGGTGTTGGTGAGGTCGCTGGTGAGTGAGTGGAACTTATCAGCCAGCTGATCGAATCCGTCCAGCGCATCGAAGAGCGATCGTAGCGACCAGCAGATCGGGATGTCGTAGCAGTGCTTCTCCCAGTAGAAGTAACTGCGAATCGGTCTCCAGAAGTCGTCGAAATCCGCGATGTGGTCCCGGATCTCGTCCGTGATGGCCGCCGTCTCGCCTGTGGTTTTCGAGCTGTCGTCCGCGGCGTTCGCGAGCTTCTGGGTCACCTCGTACTGGCGCTCCAATAGGGCGATCTGTGTGTCGAGGAAACCGGTGATCTTCTTTATGTCGGCGACTCGGTCCTTCAGGTAGTTCAGATTGCTGCGGATCGGCGCGGTTTGCACACTGAGCTGGAACGGAATGGATCCATCTTGAATTGGGGGACCAAGGGGTCTGGTGATGCTCTGCACCCGTTCGATGCCGGGCACGTGGAAGATGGCGCTGGCAACCTTGTCCAGGACGAGCATGTCTCTGGGGTTACGTAGATCGTGGTCCGATTCGATCATCAGCAGGTCCGGGTTCAAACGGGCCTGGGTGAAGTGTTGATCGGCCGCGTTGTAGGCCTTTACTGACGAAGCGCTCTGCGGCAGGTAGTACAGGTCGTTGTAGCGCGGGTTGAAGCCCATCAGGCCGATGGCGCCAACGATCGCGAGGATGACGGAAATAGCGAGGATGGGCGCCGGCCACCGCACGATGGCCGTCGCCAGACGGCGCCAGCGTGTGTAGTTGAACTCGCGCTTCGGATCGAACAAGCCGAAGCCGCTTGCGAACACGATCAGCGCCGGCGTCAGCGTGACCCCGGCGGCCACCACTACCAGCAGACCGACTGCGCACGGAAACGCCAGCGAACTGAAGTAGGGCAGCCGAGTGAATTTCAGACAGGCCAGCGCCCCGACGATTGTCAGACCCGAACCGAGCACCACCTTAGTGACACCGGCGAAGGTGTCGTAGTACGCGGCTTCGCGGTCCAGCCCCCGCTCGCGGCCCTCCTGGTAGCGGCCGACCATGAATATCGCGTAGTCGGTGCCTGCCGCGATGGCCAGTGCCGTGAGCAAGTTGACGGCGAATGTCGACAGCCCCATGATGCCGGTGTCGCCCAGCAGCGCCACCACGCCGCGGCCGGTGGCCAGCCCGACGAACAGGATGACCATCGTCAGCAGCACCGTGCCGATAGATCGATAGACGAACATCAGCATGATCGCGATGATGATGATGGTGATGATCGTCATCTTGGCCAGGCTCGCGTCGCCGACAACGATCACGTCGCTGGTCAGGGCTCCCTGACCGGCAACGTAGGCCTTCACTCCCGGTGGCGGCGTCGAATCCGCGACGATCTTGCGAACCGCGGCGACGGACTTGCCGCCGTCGGCCCCGCCCTGGTCACCGCGCAGGTTGACCTGGACGTAGGCGGCTTTGTGATCGTAGCTTTCGACACCCGACGCCGTGAATCGTTGCCCCCAGAAATTCAGCGCGTGCTCAACGTGCTTGTCCTGCTTGAGCTTTGTGACCAGATCGTCGTAATACCGGTGCGCGTCTTGGCCGAGCGGTTTGTCACCGACCAGGGTCACCAGGACGAGGTTGTCGGAGTCGTACTCCTTGAACTTCTCCCCGATGTGCTTCATCCCGGTCACGGAAGGCGCGTCGGATGGCGACAGCGGCACCGAGACCTCCTCGGCAACCTTCTCCAACTGCGGGACGAAGACGTTGACGCCGACCGCGATCAGCAGCCAGAACACGACGATCGGTAGCGCCAGGACGCGGATGGTGCGGGCCAGCCGGGGCTTGCGCTCGACTTCGGTGCGCTGCGCGACCGGGATTTCGTCCGTATCGCTGGTGTCGTCGGTCACGCGGATTTGTCCAAGCAGGAAACCTGGGCGTCACGCGTGTCGACCTGTTGTTGATCGACCAATTTGCCGTCGACGGTGATCCGGCAGCCGATAGACGGGCTGTCACCTTGGGCGACGACGTAGGCGAAGATCCCCGGCATCTCGGCGACGATCGTCGTCGACCACGGCAACGTGGTGAAGCTGGCCTTTTGCGGTAGTGACTCCGCATCCATCCAGTTGACGACGCCCGTCGTCCCGGGCGGTCCCAGGATTTCGTAGACCGCGGTCTTGGCTGCGTACGGGGGCGTCGCATCCCGAGGATCGGGCTTGGGCAGCCCAGGTCCTGGGAAGACGCCGTTGAGTCGGCCCACCGCAATTCCGCCGATGATCAGTGCCACGACGACCACCAGCGGAACCCATGCCCGCTTGAGAAGCGCCAACACCGTCCCCCCGATCAGGATGCGCGACGGGCTCATTGTTTAGGCACCTCTTCGCCCGCGCCACCGCTAGCCAACGCCATCGCCGCCGAGTTCATTCCTTGCGCGGGGCGCCGTCGCCTCGCTGCCGCGCGCCCGCCCGAGCGGCAAGCGCACCCGCCTGCCCCGTTTGCTGGGCGGCGACGTTGCGCCAGGGCGGGTTGCGTGCGCTCGGACAGCACTGGACGACCCTTAACAGAGGAGACGTACGACAGTGTTGTCAGGCGAAAATCCCTCGAAGGCGGCTGTTTGAGAAGGGGCATGAAGCGTTATGCACTACAAGCGGTTTGGCTGCCGAGGCGCTGATTTTCTGTCCGTTGGCCTCATGGCCGCCGGTCGCATTGAGATGGGCCGTGCGATCGTGTCGACCGACGGCGACAGCGAGGAACGAAGAAGCTGAATTAGTTTTGTCAAATAATTGATTCGCTGGCGTGAACCTTTCGCGAGACACCGACTGTTCGCCACCGTTCTGAAACCAGCGAGGATTCGGGGCCATGGCGCGTACGCTGACCACATGGCTACCAAGACCAAGGCCAAGACTTGCGTACATTGCGGCCACACGTTCGATCCCACCGACAGACAGCGTGACCTGTCCGACCCGGACTGGCTCCCGGCCGCATCAATTTATTGTTCGCATGAATGCAGTGACCGTTTCCATTGCGATTTGGCACATTGCTGCTCGAGCCACGTGAAAGAAAAGGCTCATCGCTAAGCCGCCAAAACCCGCAGGATAATCCGCGCTTCCACCAGATCGACTGGCCCGCCACTTTCTGCGACGAAATGGCCATGTGAACCGTACTTCTTAACCAGCGCGCCGGGATTCGAAACCCTGAGGGCGCACCAACCTCATATGCCCCCGCAATAGCGGCCCCTGCAGGTAGTTTCTTCTGCGTCGAAGGAGCTGCACATGGGGTTCATCCGTCCCAACCTGCCCGTCGTCGACGTCGTCGAGTGGGGCAAACGGCCGCGCGCCGAGCGGATCGTGCCGATGGCGCGCCACATCGCCGAGAACGGGTTCGGCACCCCACTGGTGATGCACCTGATGTACGGCGTCAAGATCGCGCTGTACGTCGTCGGCGGCTGGCTTTTCGCATGGTCCACGACGGGCATTGGCGGCTTCACGAACGTCAGCGCGTGGTGGTCCGAGCCGATCGTGTTTCAGAAGGCAGTGCTGTTCACCATGCTGTTCGAAGTCGTCGGCCTCGGTTGCTGTTTCGGGCCGCTGGCCGGGCGCTACTTCCCGCTGATGGGCTCGATCCTGTACTGGCTGCGGCCCGGCACCATCCGGTTACCGCCCTGGCCCGACAGGGTCCCGCTGACCAAGGGCCACGACCGGACCCCGTTCGACGCGTTGCTCTACGGCGCCCTGCTGGTGCTGCTCGTGATCGCGCTCGTCTCGAATGGCACCGGCCCAATTCCCGCGCTGGACACCACAATCGGCGTGCTGCCACGGTGGCAGACCATCGCCATTCTGGCGGTTCTGGCCATGCTCAGCCTGCGCGACAAGGTGATCTTCCTGGCCGCCCGCGGCGAGGTCTACGGGCCGCTGGCGCTGGTGTTCCTGTTCTCCGGAGCGGACATCATCGTCGGGGCCAAGGTGGTCTTCATCGTGATCTGGCTGGGCGCCGCGACCTCCAAGCTCACCCGGCACTTTCCGTTCGTCATCTCCACGATGCTGGCGAACAACCCGTTCATCCCCAGCGGAATTCTCAAGCGCTCGCTGTTCAAGCACTATCCGGATGACTTGCGGCCCAGCGGATTGGCGGGCGTCATCGCCCACTTCTCGACCGCGGTGGAGGGGCTGGTGCCGCTGGTGCTGTTCTTCTGCCACGGCGGCTGGCCGACGGCCATCGCCGCGTTCGTGATGATCGTGTTTCACCTGAACATCCTGCTGGCCTTCCCGATGGGCGTGCCGCTGGAGTGGAACGTGTTCATGATCTTCGGGGTGCTGTCGCTTTTCGTTGCCCACGTGCAGCTGGGGCTGTCGAGCGTCACCAACCCACTGCCCGTGGCCATTCTGTTCGCGGTGCTCGCCGGCACCGTCGTCGTCGGAAACCTGAGTCCGCGCAAGGTTTCCTTCCTGCCGGGCATGCGCTACTACGCCGGCAACTGGGACACCACGCTGTGGTGCGTCAAGCCCTCGGTCGACGACAAATTCCGCACCGGATCCCGCGCGCTCGGGCCGATGCAGCACCTGCAACTCGAGCGCCTCTACGGGTCGAAAGAAGAAACCCTGGTCCCGCTCCACCTCGCGATGGCGTTCCGCGGGATGAACACCCACGGGCGCGCGCTGTTCACCCTCGTGCATCGTGCGCTGGCCGGCTACGACGAGGACGGCTACAACGTCTGCGAGGGCGAGGTCCTCTGCTCGATGGTGCTGGGGTGGAACTTCGGCGACGGGCACATGCACAACGAGTGCCTCGTCGAGGCGCTACAGCAGCGGTGCGGGTTCGAACCGGGCGAGGTGCGGGTGGTGATCCTCGACGCGCAGCCCATCCACCGACAGCGCCAGGAGTACCGGCTCGTCGACGCGGCGACCGGCGAGTTCGAGCGCGGCTACATCGACGTCGACGACATGGTCACCACCCAGCCCTGGGCCGACGACCTTCCCGTGCACGTCGCGAGCGCGGCGGGCGACAGGGCCCCCGAGGTCAGCGGTCCCTGACCCTGCGCACCACCACGATCACCACGACCGACGAGATCCCGACCAGCGAGGCGATCACCACGGGCTTCTTGACGAATTCGACCGCCCGCGCCCTCAGGTCATCGGCGAGGCGGCGAGGGTTGGCGCGCACGGCGAGCGAATCGACGGTGGCCGCCAGCTGGTCGCGTGCGACGTCGATGTCCCGCTTGATGGCCTCGGGGTCCCGGTCCGCCACGTGTCTGTCCTCCCAGTCCGCCTATGCACCTGAGGCACTACCCTAGATCAGCCGGCGATAACCCCAACGCTGCGGTGAACAGAAAGGACCCACGTTGACCGAGACCACGCGGCTCGCCCCGGGCGACAAAGCGCCCTCCTTCAGCCTGCCCGACGCCGACGGCAGCAAGGTGTCGCTGGCCGACTACAAGGGGCGCCGCGTCATCGTGTACTTCTACCCGGCCGCCTCCACCCCCGGATGCACCAAGCAGGCCTGCGACTTTCGCGACAACCTCCGCGACCTCAACGACGCCGGCGTCGACGTGGTGGGCATCTCCCCCGACAAGCCGGAAAAGCTGGCCAAGTTCCGGGACGCCGAGAAGCTGACGTTCCCGCTGCTGTCCGATCCCGACCGCAAGGTGCTGACCGCCTGGGGCGCCTACGGCGAGAAGCAGATGTACGGCAAAACCGTCACCGGCGTGATCCGCTCGACGTTCCTGGTCGACGAGAAGGGCAAGATCGCCGTCGCGCAGTACAACGTCAAGGCCGCACACACGACAACAAAGATCAAGCAGATTCTCGAGCAGGTGGCAACCCACTGAGTGAAGCCGTCACTCGTCTCAGGGGTCAGGCCCGCCGTCGTCACCGCCGGACTTCGTCGATTCAGGCTCCAATGGAGCACAGCCGACTCTACAGTCGAACGGCGCATCCGCTTTGCCGTCGAACCGTTGGGGAGCGCCACTGATGAGTTGGTGGATTGTGAACTACATCCCGTCGTGGGTGCTGCTCACGGGCCTGATCGTGCTCATTGCGGGCGGAGCGGCGCTGCTTCAGAAGTACGTGCGTCGGCGGTTCCCGGTCCTTAAAGGTGACGCGCACAACGACGTCACCAAGTTCACCTACGGCTTCATCGGGTTCGTCTATGCCTTCTTCATCGGATTCGTCGTCTCCTCCATGTGGGGTCAAAACAACGCCGCGGACGGGAACGCACGTGCCGAGGGTGCAGCGGCGGCGCAGATGGCCAGAGACGCAGTCGTTTTCGATGCGCCAGATAGGGACCGCATCCGGCAGAGCCTGCTCACGTATGAGCACGCCGCCATCGCCGAATGGCCCCAGGCCGGGCAGAGTCGATCACCAGATGTCGACACCGCCCTGGCCCGCGTATATCAGGCTTACGAGGGCGTGGCCGCGAGGACGGACAACCAGAAGACTCGGCTCGCGACGTCGTTTTCCAACCTCGACAAGATCAGCCAGGCGCGCACCGTGCGACTACTCACTGCCCGCGAAGACGCCGGACTGCCTTGGCCGTTCTGGGCGGTCATCCTCCTGACGAGCAGTATGGTCCTCGGCACTGTGATCATCTACGGGGTCGAAAAACCCGTCCTGCACTATCCAATGGTGGCCATCGTCGCCGTCATCGTCGCCACCAACCTGTTCCTCGTCGTTGAACTGTCGCACCCCTATGTCGGCGCGGTGTCAACGAGCTCGGACCCATTGCAAGAAGTGGTCGCGGTACTGTCCCAACCGGTTTCATAAACGCGAAACTTCGGCGCGACCTGTCCCTCTAGCCGAGGCCGGCCAGCAGCAGTGCTTCGGCGATCGCCGCGCGCTCCAGCACGCCGAGGTGCAGGCTCTCGTTGATGCTGTGCGCCTGGGTCGCGGGGTCTTCGACGCCGGTGACGAGGATCTTCGCCTGCGGGAAGGCGGCGGCGAACTCGGCGATGAACGGGATCGAGCCGCCCATGCCCATGTCGATCGGCGCGGCGCCCCACGCCTGCCGGAACGCCGCCCGCGCGGCGTCGTACACCGGGCCGCTGGCATCGATGGCGTAGGGCTCGCCGATGTCGCCGCGGGTGACATTGATCTGCGCGCCCCACGGCGCATGCTCTCGCAGATGCGACGTCAACGCGTCCAGGTGTGCGTCGGCGTCGCCGCCCGGCGCGACCCGCATGCTGATCTTGGCGCTGGCCCGCGGGATCAGTGTGTTCGACGCTTTCTCGATGGGCGTGGTGTCGATGCCGATCACGGTGATCGCGGGTTTGGCCCATAGCCGCTGCGGCACCGAGCCCGAGCCGATCTCGGACACGCCGTCCAGCAGGCCAGAGTCGGTGCGCACCCGGTCGGGCGGGTAATCCACCGCGGCCGCGGTACTTTCGTGCAGGCCGGCGACGGCCACGTTGCCGTCGTCGTCGTGCAGGCTGGCCAGCAGCCGCACCAGCACGCTCAGCGCGTCGGGCACCGCGCCGCCCCAGATACCGGAGTGCAGGCCGTGGTCGAGCGTGGCGACCTCGACGACGCAATCGACCAGGCCGCGCAGTGAAACCGTCAGCGCCGGAACGTCGGTGCTCCAGTTGTCCGAGTCGGCGATGACGATGACGTCAGCGGCCAGCGCGTCGCGGTGGGCTTCGAGCAACCGGCCCAGCGACGGCGAGCCCGATTCCTCCTCGCCCTCCACGAACACTGTGACGCCCACCGGCGGCCGGCCGCCATGCGCCCTAAAAGCCGCCAAATGCGTTGCGATGCCGGCCTTGTCGTCGGCGCTGCCACGGCCATAGAGCCGCCCGTCGCGTTCGGTGGGTTCGAAGGGTGGCGACGCCCACTGGCTGGCATCGCCCTCGGGCTGCACGTCGTGATGGGCGTACAGCAGCACAGTCGGCGCGCCGGGCGGCGCCGGATGTCGCGCGATGACCGCCGGGGCCCCGCTGCCCTCACTGACGAGGCGCACATCGCCAAAGCCCGCCTGCGAGAACAGGTCTGCCACCGCCCGCGCGCTGCGGTGCACCTCGTCGCGGCGGGCGGGGTCGGCCCACACCGATTCGATCCGCACCAGGTCCTCGAGATCGCGGCGCACCGACGGCAACACGTCGCGGACGCGCTGTTCCAGATCCCTCATGATCTCGAGGCTAGCCGCGGGCGACGACCCGATGCTCGCGAGCGTCCGCACAATGCCGTCAATCGCCGGCGTGTCGCGTACAAACACGCGCGCTCGCGCTCAAGGCGTCTCCAGAATCGCCACCGCGGCCGCGGTATCCCCCTCGTGCGTCAGCGAGACATGGATCGTCACGTCGGCCAGGTGCTTGGCGATGTCGCCGGTCAACCGCACGCGCGGCCGGCCCCACATGTCGGTGACCACCTCGATGTCGCGGTGGATGTCCTCCGGCAGCATGGGCCGTTGGGCGAACCGCGAACCCGACCACGCCTTGATCACCGCCTCCTTCGCGGCCCATCGGGCGGCCAGGTGACGTGAGGCCGACGAGCTCTTGTCGGAGGCGTCGCGGCGCTCACCCGGCGTGAACGTCTCGGCGAAGACGGTTCCCGGCTGGTCGACCTGCTCGGCGAAATCAGGAATGGAGACGAGATCGATCCCCACTCCGACAATGCCCATGGCTGGCCAGGTTATCGGATGACCGCGCCCGGCGACGATGCGGTCCGCGCAGCGGACCGAGGAGAAGCCGGGCAATAAACCGACGTCATCCGATAAAAGCCTCGTCGTCGCCGAGCCGGGCGGCCGGATTCAGCAGCATCGCCGCCTCCTGGCGCTTCTCCGGCGCGCCATGGCCGAAGCGACGGTCCGGCGGCCGCTGGTACATCGGCGGCCCACCGGCGATGGCCGAAACCAGCCTGCGCTGACCGGCCAGCAGGCGGGCATCCGCGCGGCGCTGGTAGTCGGCGCGCTGATCGGCATCCAGCGCGGCGATGAACGCCTGTGGGTGCACCAGCGCCACCAAGCCGGACACGTGGCCGAACCCGAGGCTCGTGAGCATCCCCGCCTTCAGCGGGAACCTCTCGCCGAGCCGCAGCGTCTCGCGCACCCACACGAAGTGGGCGGAGCCGGCCAGCTCGTCGTCGACGCAGTCCAGGCTGCGGTTGGGCGGAATCACCCCGTCGCGCAGCATCTGGCACAGGCCCATCATCTGGAACACCGCAGCGCCACCCTTGGCGTGACCGGTGAGGCTCTTCTGCGACACCACGAACAGCGGCGCGCCCTCGGAGCGGCCCAGCGAGTCCGCCAGCCGCTCGTGCAGCTCGGTCTCGTTGGGATCGTTGGCCAGCGTCGACGTGTCGTGCTTGGAGATCACCGCGACGTCGTCGGCGCCCACGCCGAGCTTGGCCAGCGAACGCGCCAGCGGCGAGTCCTTGCCGCCGCGGCCCGCGCCCAGCGCCCCCAGGCCCGGCGCCGGGATCGAGGTGTGCACACCGTCACCGAACGACTGCGCGAAGGCCACCACCGCCAGCACCGGCAACCCCATCTTGAGCGCCAGGTCACCACGCGCCAGCAGGATGGTGCCGCCGCCCTGAGCCTCGACGAAGCCGAGCCGGCGCCGGTCGTTGGGCCGCGAGAACTTCGAGTCGTGGATGCCCCGGCCGCGCATCATGCCGGTGTCGGCGGTGGCCGCCATGTCACCGAAGCCGATGATGCCCTCCAGCGTGAGGTCGTCGATGCCGCCGGCGACCACCATTTCGGCCTTGCCGAGCCGGATCTTGTCGACGCCCTCCTCGACCGACACCGCGGCCGTCGCGCACGCGGCAACCGGGTGAATCATCGCGCCGTAACTGCCGATGTAGGACTGAACCACGTGCGCCGCAACGATATTGGGCAGCACCTCCTGGAAGATGTCGTTGGGCTTGTTACGGCCCAACAGGTTCCCGTGGTACATCTTCTGCATCGACGTGCCACCGCCCATGCCGGTGCCCATCGTGTTGGCCACCATGCTCGGGTGGACGTAGCGCATCACCTCGGCCGGGCTGAACCCGGCGGACAGGAAGGCGTCGACGGTCGCCACGATGTTCCACACCGCAAGCCGGTCAATGGAACTCGCCATGTCCGGGCTGATGCCCCACACCGTCGGGTCGAACCCGGTGGGCACCTGGCCGCCGACGACGCGCGACAGCTTGGTCTTTCGCGGCACCCGGATCTCGGTGCCGGCCTTGCGGATGACCTGCCAGTCACCCGAGTCGGGCACCGGCCGGATGATCGTGTGCTCCGGATCGAACTCGGCGAAGGCGCGCGCGTCGGCCTCCGACGACACCACGAACGCGAAGTCCTTCTCCAGGAACACCGACACCAGCAGGGGGGAGCCATGATCGGGGTCGATCGCGCCGTCGTCGACGAATTCGCGGACGCCGCAGCGCTCCACCACGGTGTCGTGGTAGCGCTCGACCAGCTCCGACTCGTCGACCAACTCACCGGATTCGGTGTCGTACCAACCGGGTTGGGGGTCGTCTTCCCAGCGGATCAAGCCGGTGGTCCACGCCAGCTCGAGGACGCCGGCGGCCGACAGCTCGTTGTCAACCTCCATCTCGAACCGGGTGCGCGACGAACCATACGGGCCGAGCTCGGCGCCGCCGACGATCACCACCAGGTCGGCCGGGTCGACGTCGAGGTCGTCCCACTCCGGGGGCGGTGCCGGTTTGAATCCGCGGGGCGGCGACGGCAGCGCCGCGATGGTGCCGTCGGCCGGGCCGTCATCGTCGACCGTCTCGGCCGACATCTCCTCGCGCGCCTTGGCGGCCAACTCGGCCATGTCCAGCTGGGCGTCGCCCAGCCCGCCGGTCAGGTCAGCCTCGATCGGCTTGCTCGCGGCGGCCACCTTGGATTCCACGTCGCACAGGGCCAGCAGCATGGCGGCCATCTCGTCGGTGGAGTAGGTGGTGACACCCGCCTCCTCGACGGCATCGACGATGGCGTCGTTGTGGCCCATCAGGCCGGTGCCGCGGGTCCAGCCGATCAGCGCGTGCGCCAGGCTCACCCGGGCCGCCCACGACGACTCGGCGTGCCAGCGGCTCACCAGCGCGTCCAGCGCCGACTTGGCCTCGCCGTAGGCGCCGTCGCCGCCGAACATGCCGCGATTTGGCGAGCCGGGCAGCACCACGTGCAGCCGCGACGCGATGTCGCGTTCGGCGCCGATCTTCGACAGGCCGCCGATCAGCCGCTGCACGGCCCACAGCAGCACCTTCATCTCCATCTCGGAGCGCGAGCCAGCCTCCGACAGGTCCCCGACCACACGCGGCGCGGCGAACGGGAACAGCAGCGTCGGCGTCTGCGCATCCTTGATGTGAATCGACTGCGGCCCAAGGCTTTCGGATTGCTCGGTGCCGACCCATTCGACCAGAGCGTCGATGTCGGAGTAGGACGCCATGTTGGCCGCCACCACCCACAGGGCGGCCCCGTAGCGGGCGTGGTCGCGGTACAGCCCGCGATAGAACGCCAGCCGCTCGTCGTCGAGCTTCGATGTGGTGGCGATGACGGTGGCACCGCCGTCGAGCAGCCGAGCGACGACCGACGAGGCGATCGAGCCCTTCGAAGCCCCCGTCACCACGGCGGTTTCGCCGCTGTAGGGGCCCGGGTTCGGGTTCTCGGCGCCCGCGGCGATCCGGCCGTACAGCGACGCGTGGATCTGACGGCCGGCGGCCAGCGACTTGCCCTGCCACCAGGTGGCCTGGGTGGCGACGACGTGTCCGGTGCCCTCGAAGCGCTCGGAGAGCCGCGCCCAGTCGGAGTCGATGTCGCCCTCGTCGGTCAGCCACAGCTTGACCAGGTCCTCGCGGGCGCTGGCCCAGCGGTCGTCGAACACGACGGCCTTCTTGGCGTCGAACACCGGCGCCACCAAACGCGGCCAGTCCGCACCCAATTCGCCGGTGACCAGGTCGATGAGCTCGGCATCGGTGGCCGCCGGCGACGCGCTGACCGGAGTGTCGTGGCCCAGCTGACCCAGGATCAGGCGGGCCGCCGAGGCGAGCACGCCGTCGCGACCGGTGATCTGGTCGGTGAATTCGCTGAGCGCGGCCGCGTCGACGGTCGCGCCGCCGCCACCGCCTGCCGACGGCAGCGCCACCGAGATGCCGCGGCGCGCGGCGACCGCGGCGACCGCGGCGTCGATGACCTTGTCCACGGATGCGGCGTCGGCCAGCGCGCCCTCGTGCAGGTGGCCCATCGCGCCCCCGCGAACGCTGGTGCCCTCGCGGGTACCCAGCGCGACTTCGACCGTGACGTGCTTGGCCCAGCCGTCGCCGAGCTCCCAGGCCTTCTTGACCCTCTCTGCGATGGCGGCCGGGCGCTTACCCGACGGGCCCAGCACCGTGCGCAGCTGATCGTTGATCGCGTCGGAAAGCACCGGGCCGTAAGGCTTGTACGTGCGCGCCAGCTTGGTGACCTGTGACCGCAGCCCGGCCAGGTCGGCCTCGGCGGCACCGTCGATGGCGCCCAGATTCAGCTCCGAACCGAGGTCCACCAGCAGCTGGTTGCGCCGCGACGACGCGCCGTCGGTAATGGACTCGATGGAGTCGAGTTCCTCAATCTGGTCGATGCGCATCTTGGCCGACAGCGCGATCAACGCCAGGGTGGCGTCCGCGGCGTCGAACCCGATGTCGTCGGGGCGCGGAGTACCTGACGGAGCTGCGGCGGGAGCCGCAGCGACGGCAGGGACGACATTGGGGTTGAGCGCTCCGTCCGACGCGGCAGCGTCGGAATCGTCGGCCACGTCCTCTTCCGGCTCCGGCTCCGGGTCGGTGTCGGTGGCGAACAGCACGGCGGCGTCGCGCTCGGCATTGAGCACTTCCACTGTGCTGTGGGCGTATTCGGACAGCTTGAGGGTGTTGGTGGCCAGCCCGGCGACGGTCGGCGCCGACTTCACGCCGATCTCGACGAACCGTTCCACACCCAGGCCACCCGCGGCCTCCTCGGTGAAAAGCAGGTCCTGGGTTTCGATCCAGCGCACGGGGCTGGCGAACTGCCACGCCAGCAGCTCGACCAACACCTTGCGGGCCAGCTCGGCCGGCCGCTCGCGACGCCAGGTGTCGTAGTCGGCGAGGATCTCGTCGAGCGGCTCGGCGGGCACCAAATCCCGGATCTCCTGGACGAAGTCGCGATCCAGCGTGAACGGCCGCGGCACCAGATTCGGGATGTAGCGCCCGACGATGATCTCGGGATCCCTGTCGCGCGGCATGACCCGCTCCAGCGCTCGCCGGAACTCGGCCACGCCGACGCGCAGCACCCGCGAGTGGAACGGTACATCGATGCCCGGCACCAGAATGAACGAGCGCCGCCCGCCGCTGAGCTCGCGGCGCCGTTCGACCTCGGCCTCCAGGGCCTCCAGGCCGCGCACCGTGCCGGCGATCGCGTACTGCGAGCCGCGCAGGTTGAAGTTGACGATCTCGAGGAACTCACCGGTGCTCTCGGCGATTCCGGCGACGAATGCGGAAACCTCGTCGTCGGGCAGGTCTATCTGCGAGGGGCGGATCGCGGCAAGCCGGTAGTTGGAGCGACCCAGCTCGTCGCGCGGCACGATGTCGTGCATCTTCGAGCCGCGGTGAAACACCATCTCCAGCAGGGCTTCCAGCTCGTAGATGCCCGTCACGCAGGCCAGCGCGGTGTATTCGCCGACGGAGTGCCCGCAGGCGATGGCTCCCTCGACGAAGGCGCCCTGCTCGCGCATCTCGGCGACCTGCGCGGCGGCCACGGTGGCCATGGCGACCTGGGTGAACTGCGTCAGGTAGAGCACGCCCTCGGGGTGGTTGTAGTGCACGCCACTGGCGATGATGCTGGTCGGGTTGTCACGCACCACGTGCAGCACCGAGAAGCCCAGCGTGTCGCGGGTGAACTTGTCCGCGGCGTCCCAGACCTTGCGGGCCGCCTTGGACCGGGCCCGCACCTCCATGCCCATGCCCTTGTGCTGGATGCCCTGGCCGGGGAAGGCGTAGACCGTATTCGGGGCGGCGAGCCGCGCGGTCGCCGACATGACCAGGTCCGAGCCGACGCGCGCGGCGACCTCCAAAACCTCTGCGCCCTGGTCGATTCCGACGCGGTCCACCCGGAAGTCGACCTCGTCGCCGGGGCGCACCATGCCCAGGAACCGCGCGGTCCAGCCGATCAGCCGGGCGGGCGGGCGGGCCCGACCGTCGGTGGCGGTCGCGGCGTGCTGCGCGGCGGCCGACAGCCACATGCCGTGCACGATCGGCGATTCCAGGCCGGCCAGCAGCGCGGCCGCCCGATCGGTGTGGATGGGGTTGTGGTCACCGGAGACGACCGCGAACGGGCGCATGTCGACCGGCGCCGCCAGCGTGACGTCGCGGCGGCGACGACGCGGGGTGTCGGTCGCGTTCTCGGAGACCGCGCCGCCCGCCCGGACCGGATCGGTGAGCTCGGCGGTGCCGGTGCGCCCGAGGATCGCGAAACGCTCACCGAGCGTCGCGATCACCGAGCCGTCGCTCGAGGTGATCGTCACCGACACCGGCACCACCCGGCCCATGTCGGTGTCGACAGCCCGCGAAGCCGTTGCGGCAACGGTCAATTGGGCCGGCACCGTCGGCAGCTTGCCGGCCACGTGGGCGGCGTGGTCTAGATGCACCAGGCTCAGTAGGCCCTCCACCACCGCGACGCCGGCGTCGGTGACCGCGGAGCCGATTGCCGCGAAAACGGCGGGCCAGCACAGTCCGACCAGCGCGTCGGGCACGGTGGTGAGGCTGGGCGCCAGCGGCTCTCCGAAGGTGGCGGTGACCCCGGTGTGGTCCGCGACCCGCTCGGGGTCCCAGTCCACCGTCAGCGTCGCCGTCCCGTCGGACACCGCGGGCAAGAACTCCGGGCCGTCGACCCCCGCGGCGATCGCGAGGACCGCGCGCATGGCGGTGGTGGCGTCCTCGGTGGAGACCACCGGCGTGCCGCCGTCGGCGGTGTTGGCGGGCAGGCGGAAGGGGATGTCGATCCAGGTGCCCGACAGCGGCACGCTCAGGAAGACGTGCTCGCCATCAACGGCAAGCTGCGCCCCGGTGGAAGAGTGTGTGGCGCGGCGGCTTTCGGGACCGTCGTGCACCAGCCAGTCGGCCGGGTCGGCGATGCGATGCACCGGATTGGTGGTGGTGCGCCCGGCCCACTGCACGTCCGGCGCGTCGAGCACCACGGCCAGCGGCCCGGCCACGTCCGGGCGGCCCAGCCGGCGCGACGTGACGGCCCGCGGCTGGCCGTTGGAGGACAGCACCTCGTCGATGGCGGCCTGTTCGAAGCGGTCCAGCAGCTCGCCGACTGGCTCGTCCAGCCGGGTGATGCCGGCCACCGCGGCCGTGCCCGGGATGATGCAGACCTGGTCGGCGTCGTAGCGGGCGTCGTGAGCCTGCCACAGCGAATCGCTACGCCACCAGCGCCGCACATCCTTGTCGATGACCGGCACGAAGTTGACCGGCTTGCCCAGCGTCTTGCACAGCGTGACGAAGAACGGAACGTCGGCCGGGTGCAACTGCACCGACTCGGCGTCGGGGTAGTGCGCAAGCAGCGTCGCGATCGCCTCGTCGGGGTTTTCCAGCAGGACGGCATCGCCGAACTGTGTCTCGATCGGCCCGAAATCCTGTGCGTGCAAGCGAGCTTCGGCCCGCTGCAGCATCTGTTGGAAGCGGTCGCGCCACGTGTCGGCAAGCCAGGGACTGCCCGGCGCGGCGGTGTCTGCGGTCGAATTCCCCTCCCCGATGGTCAGTTCGACGTAGCGCCGCAACCATTGCAGGTAGGTCATCTCCGCCACGTCGCCGAAGTACGGCTTGGCGGTGTTTGCCATCGCCGCGATGATTTCGTCGCGACGCTCGGCGACCGCGTCGGCGTCACCGGCGACCTCGTCGAGCAGCCGGCCGCACCGTGAGGCGCTGTTGTCGATCTCGTGGATGTCCGCCCCGAGCTGGCTGCGGCTGGAAGCCATGCCGCCCTGGGCTTTTCCGGCGCTGATCCACTGGTCGGTGCCGTTGGTTTCGACCAGCATCCGCTTGACCGACGCCGAGGTGGTGGACTCCAGCGTCGCCATCGCCGCGGTGCCGACCAGGATGCCGTCGATCGGCATCAGCGGGAAGCCGTAGGACTCGGCCCAGCGCCCGGACAGGTAGTCGGCCGCGCGCTCCGGGGTGCCGATGCCGCCGCCGACGCAGACGGTGATGTTGGGACGCGAGCGCAATTCCGAGTAGGTCGCCAGCAGCAGGTCGTCGAGGTCTTCCCAGGAGTGGTGGCCGCCGGCCCGCCCGCCCTCGATGTGCATGATCACCGGCTTGGTCGGCACCTCGGTGGCGATGCGGATGACCGAGCGGATCTGCTCGACGGTGCCGGGCTTAAACACCACGTGGCTGATGCCGACGTCGCCCAGCTCGCCGATCAGCTCGACGGCGTCCTCGAGGTCCGGGATGCCGGCGCTGATCACCAGGCCGTCGATCGCCGCGCCCGACTGGCGCGCCTTCTGCACCAGCCGCTTGCCGCCGACCTGGAGCTTCCACAGGTAAGGGTCGAGGAACAGCGCGTTGAACTGATACGTGCGCCCGGGCTCGAGCAGCGTCGCGAGCTCCTCGACGCGGGCGGCGAAGATCTCCTCGGTGACCTGCCCGCCGCCGGCCAGCTCGGCCCAGTGCCCGGCGTTGGCCGCGGCGGCGACGATCTTGGCGTCGACGGTGGTGGGCGTCATGCCAGCGAGCAGGATCGGCGACCGCCCGGTCAGCCGGGTGAACTTCGTCGAGAGCTTGACCCGGCCGTCGGGCAGCGAGACCACGGTCGGGGCATAGGTGGACCAGGCCCGGGCGACCTCGGGAACGGCGCCGACGGTGAAGAGGTTGCGCTGACCGCCGCGGGTCGCCGCGGGCACGATGCCGATGCCGAGGCCGCGGATCACGGGTGCGGTCAGCCGGGTCAGGATGTCGCCGGGACCCAGGTCGAGGATCCACCGCGCGCCGGCCTGGTGAACGCGCGTGATCTCATCCACCCAGTCGACGCCGTCGACCAGGATCGCCTCGGTCAGCTTGCGGGCCAGCTCGACGTCGAGGCCGACCTTCTCGGCCCAGCCGGCGACGATGTCGATGCCGTCGGCCAGCCGCGGGGTATGGAAGCCCACCTCCACGCGCACCGGGTCGAAGACCGGCGCGAAGACGTCGCCGCCGCGGACCTTGTTCTTGCGGTCGGCCTCCTCCTTCTCGGAGATCTGCCGGCAGTACAGCTCGAAGCGCGAGAGCTGCTCGGGGGTACCGGTGATGACCACGGACCGCCGGCCGTTGCGGATGGACAGCACCGGGGGCAGCACGGTGCGCACGTCCTGCGCGAACTCGTCGAGCAGCCGGCGAATCCGTTCCGGGTCGGCGTTGGTCACCGAAACCATCGGCGGGCGGTCGCCCAGCACCGAGATCCCGCGCCGGCGGGCCACCAGGGTCCCCGCCGCCCCGATCAGCTGCGCCAACGCCAGCAGTTCAACATCGCGGGCTCCCGCGGCCCGGAACGCCTCGACGGCCAACACGCCTTGCGAATGCCCGACGACGGCCACCGGGGGCATCGCGGCCCAGTCCATGCCCTGCCGGGACAGGGCGCGCGCCGCGGCGATCTGCGTGAGTAGCACGCCCGGTATCGACACCGCGGCCGACGTGAGGTGCTTGTCCGACGGGACGGGATCCTCGGCGGCCAGCGCGCGCACCCAGGTCAGCGGTTCGAAGCCGATCGGGCGCACCACGACCAGTTCTCTTGCCACCGGTTCGAGCAGCAGCTCCACCTCGCCGACCAACGTCGCCAGGTCGGATTCGATCCCGGCCGACGACACCAGCTCCTCCAGGGTCTCCAGCCACGCGCTGCCCTGGCCCCCGAACGCGATGGCGTAGGCCTCGCCGGCCGTCAGGCGGTCGACCAGAGCATCGGTGTGGTGCGGGCCCGTCCCGTCGCGGTCGGCGGACACCCGGTCGTGCTCGTGGATCGTCACCTTCTGTATCTCCCCTGTATGCGTCTTTACGTCTCGGTCGTTCGGCCAGTCCCGACGGAGGGGCCTGCTTCTTTCACGTCGATTCCCCGTCGAATCACAGCCGGAGGACGGCTGGCCGGTGTGACGTCGGCGGCGCCCCGATGGAGCGGGCGGACGGCACCGGCTGTACTAAGAGTGTCATAAGGATCAGTGCCCTTTTTGCATGTCGATCGGTTACTGGTGAGTTCTACGCGCGGGTAACCGTGTCCTGGGTAACACCCCGTTGAACCGCCCGCGCGAGCGCCGCGAACAAACCTGCTGCATGCAGGTGGTTACGGTCGAGTAGCTATAACTGCGCTGTTCAAGGCACGATTGTTATGTAATCGTTATGTTAAAAAAATCGGGTCGCTTAGCCGCCGCTGACGCCGCGTCAGCCGCGCGACGCGGACCCGCCACACCCGAAAATGAGCGAACGAGTGTTTGCTGGATGTCGGGGCGGTTGCGGGCCCTAGGCCCACTGCCCGAATTGGGGTTTGAGGATTTCGTTGATGTCCACCCCGACCCCACCGACGCTGCGCTTGTCGATCTCGACCTGGTGCAGGCTCGCGGCGGGATGGGTGAAACCCTTCGGCGAGCCCCAGTTGTGCTGCCAGAAGTATGAACCCAGGCCGTCGTGCAGCGCCCAATCGATGGTTTTCGAGTTGGCGTACACGCCGGTGCGCTGGTGTCCGATCACCGACTCCCAGGATCGCAGGTAGGGAACGACCTGCTGTTTGTACTGGTCGTAGGACGGGTCGTCATCGATTGACGCGTAGATCGGGGCGTTCGCCGGACCGCCGGCCGCGGCGTGCAACTGCATACCCCGCTGCGCGTGTTGCAGCCCGGCACCAGCGCCGCCCAGCCAGTCGGCGGTGCTGCCCTTGCCGTACTGGTAACACGAAACGATCTTGAGCCCGTTGCTGCTCAAGTCGTGGGCCTCGGAGACCTGGATCGGCTTGCCGAGCATCCAGTTGCCCCCGGGTCGGCGGTCCGAGACGTACCGGATCGATCCGACGGCCCCGGCGGCCCGGATCTGGCTGGCCGGGATGACGCCGGCCGCGTAGTCCAGCAAGGTGCCCAACGACGCCGACGCCGGCGCGGCGCGCAGCGACGCAGCCGCGACGCCCAGCCCTACCAGAGCAGGCGTGGCGGCCGCGAATTTGAGCACGTCACGGCGCGAGACCGACACATGCCACAGAGTACGACACAAACAACAAATGACACATTAGCCACAGGGATCACATGTGCATCACATTGCCGCATCGGCGGGCAGCACGATGACGCTGACGGCCTGCAGGCCGCGACGGGCGGTCTGCCGGGCGATCTCGTCAAGGAATCGGGCGGCCGCCGGGCTGATCGAGCCGGCCCAGGCCCGAAAGCCCTGGACGATCACCGGGTCGTGCGTCAACAACGGTTGCACGCCGCGCAGCACGGCGACCACGTCGTCGGGCAACGGGTCGGCCAGTTGCTGGTCGATCCAGCTCCGCGCGAGTTCGGTTGCGGCCGACTCGCGCTCGTCCAGCGCAACCACGTCGCCCGCGAGTTTGCGCAGTCGGTCGAACAGAACTCGATGACCCGGCGTCTCGGCCAGCCGCTCCAACAACGTGCTGGCCGCCGGCGGTAGCGCCATCTGCCCGAACAACGCGGGAACCGGCAGCTCCCATTCGTCGAACAGGTCGGCATACATCGCGGTGACGGGCGCGGAGAGCGGGGCGGTGAGCCTGCCGATGACACCGATGCTGTCGCGATGCCGGGTCGCCAGCGCACGCAGCAGGTGTTCGTCAACGTCGGCGGCGCCGGTATCGGTGGCCGCATCGATGGCGCCGATCAGCTGATCCAGCCGGTCGCGCTCGCGCACCAGCAGCGTGCGGTGCTCGTCCAGCAGGTCGGCCAGGGTGGTCTGGCCGCCGTCGAGCAATCGCTGAATGTCGTTGATGCCGACGCCGAGGCTTCTCATCAGGTCGATGCGCAACAGCTCGAGCACCTGTTCGACGTCGAAGACCCGATAGCCGTTGCTCAGATACTCGGCGCGCAGCAACCCGATTTTGTCGTAGTGGCGGATGCGGCCCGACGCGATCCCGGTCAGGGCCGTGACGTCGCCGATGAGCAACTGCTCAGCCACGGCTTGACCTTACAACCGTCGCAAGGTCTGTACTGGGCGAATGGATCGCGATCAGCTCATCGATCTGACGCGGCGCGCCTTGAAGCTGGCCCGCGACAAGGCGACCGATCTCGCACCGGGCGTGCACCTGGTCGACGCGGCCGATTACACGTCAATCGAGCGCCACGACCGGGACCGCGCGATGCTGATGGCCAGTCCCCAGCTGGTCGGCTACGTTTCGGAGCTGCCCAGCCCGGGCGCGTACTGCACCAAGACGGTGCTGGGCCGATCGATCCTGCTGACCCGCACAGCCGAGGGGTCGGTCAAGGCGTTCGAAAACGTGTGCCTGCATCGCCAGTCGCAGGTGGTCACGGGTTGTGGCAGCGCGAAGCGATTCACCTGCCCCTACCACGCGTGGACGTACGACAACAACGGGCGCTTGGTGGCACTTCCGGGACATGAGGGGTTCCCGGAGGTGACCGTCAAGTCCGACGGTTTGACCGAGCTGCCGGCCGCCGAATATGCGGGGTTCCTTTGGGTGGCATCGGATCCCGGCGCGCACCTCGACGTCGCCACGCACCTCGGGCCGCTGGCCGACGAGCTCGACTCGTGGGGCATCGGCCGGTGGTCCCCGCTGGGCGAGAAAGAGCTCGACTGCCCGATCAACTGGAAGCTGGCGGTCGACACCTTCTCGGAGAACTATCATTTCGCCACCGTGCACCGACAGACCTTTGCCACCATCGCCCGCAGCAACTGCACGGTATTCGACGCGTACGGCCCGCATCACCGGTTGATCTTCCCGCTCAACACGATCCTCGAACTCGACAACGTTCCCGAGGAGCGGTGGGACCCGCTCCACAACATGGTCGTGATCTATGCGCTGTTCCCCAACATCGTGTTATCGGTGACCATCGCCAACGGCGAGCTGTTCCGGATCTACCCCGGCGACCGCCCGGGCAGGTCGGTCACCGTGCACCAGAACTCCACCCCGCTGGACCTCTCCGACGACTCGGTGGCCGCCGGCGCTCAGGCTGTTTTCGAGTACGCGCACGCCACGGTCCGCGACGAGGACTACCGGCTGGTCGAGGGCCTGCAAGCCAATCTCGAATCGGGCGCCCGCGATCACCTGGTGTTCGGGCGCAACGAGCCGGGACTGCAGCATCGCCACATCAGCTGGGCCCGGGCGGTTGCCGAGGAACCGCACCGCGCCGGGACTGTAAATTCGCAGGAAAAGTTCGAGTAGAAGCCTGCGAAGTTTCAGTTTCGGCGAGCTGCTTTGCCCTCAATCCCCCGACGACAGCACGGCGATCAGGTCCTCGAGAACGGTTGCCAGCGCCGCGTTTTCGAGAGGATGCGTCACCCCGGCTAATAGCGACACCGCCTCGCTGCGACGGCCGGCGGCGACGAATTCCACCACCCGATCGACCGTCGCCTGCAGCTGCGGGGCGGGTGGGTCGACGTTTGCGACGGTGGTGGCCAGCACCTCGACCAGCTCCCAATCCCGGTAGAGCGCCAGCGAGCGCTCGTTGAACGCAAAACCGGAGACGGGTTTGCCCCAGAGTGTTCCGTGGTAGCGGTAGGGGCCTTCCATGTATTCAATCGGCAGGCCGTGCGCCGGGGCCGGCACCATCGGCTCCCCCACGATGTCCAATTGCAAAGTGGCGCAGGTGATCCGGTGGCGGTCGGGCATGTATCGGGCCGGGGCCACCGGCCGCATCAGCGGTCGCACCGCCTCCGGCCAGCGAACGTAGCTGCTGATCGTGACCTCGACGTCCTCGGCGCACTGCGGCGGTATCGCCGGGTCGGGATGACTCGTCGTGACACCCGTAAACGGCTGCAGCGCATTGCCGTTCGTGCGGTCGAACTGGCGCCAGATGCTCAAGTCCACGCCGTTGTCGAAGTTGATGGTGCGCCACTCGTGAGACCTGGCCCGCGGGTCGCCGCCCGATCCCCCGCCCCCGGCGTACTTCGGGAACCACTGCCGATCAACGTGCCCGCCACCGCCGAAGACCTGCTCGACGACATCCCCCCAGCGCAGGGTTCCGGTCATCGTCAGTCCGGTCTGGAAATACGAGTACGTCTCGCTTTGGCCGAAGCAGACGATCTTCCCGTTGTAGGTCGCCGCGCCCACCGGTGTCGGTGCGCGCGTTGGGGTTACGGCCAGATCCAGGCGCATGGGACGGCCGGTGTGGTCCTCGCCGACGAGGCTGACCCGGTAGGTGAAGGGCAGCAGCTTCCCCTCGGCGTCGAGGCACGTGGTCCATGACGCGGTGCCCGCGCCGCTGTGGTAGCTGATGTCGAGATGACCCGGCGCCATGTCGAGCTTGCGCCGCGCTCCCGGTTCCATGTTGGCCGGCGGCATGTCGTAATCCGTATAGGTGCCGTAGTCGCCGGTATCCAGGTCGAACAGCGCCATCGTGTAGAAGTCCGCGACCATCGTGCCGCCCGGCCGGTTCTTGTTGAAGATGGTCAGGAAGGCAAATGACCGGTCGCTGTCGGTCGCGTCGAGCCGGCCGGCGATGAACCAGGTGTCCGATTCCTGGTCGGGATGCTCGCCTTCGGCCGCGGGGAAATCCAGTTGGGAATCCCCGGGCACCAACTGGAACGGGTAACTGCGCCAATCGCTGGTCATGTCAGGCCTCGCTGCTTTTTTGGCTATGTTAGCGTAAATAGCGAAAATCCCGGTCGCGGCCCCGAGGAAGTGCCCGATGCCAGAAAATTCCGCCCATCGCTCCTACGACGAGCTCTTCATCGGGGGGCAGTGGCGCAAGCCCGCCAACCCACAGCAGCTCGCGGTGATCTCGCCGCACTCCGAAGATCCGGTCGGCCACGTCCAGGTGGCCGGGCCCGAGGACGTCGACGCCGCCGTCGCCGCCGCGCGGCACGCTTTCGACCACGGCCCCTGGCCGCGCATGACGCCCGTCGAGCGAATGGCCAAGGTGGAACAGCTCGCCGCGATCTACGGCGGCCATATGGACGAGATGGCCGACCTGATCACCGACGAGATGGGATCCCCGCGCAGTTTCAGCCGGCTCGGCCAAGGCGCGGCCGCGGCGTCGCTGATACACCTCGCGCTGGCGGCCGCCCGCGATTTCCCGTGGACCGAGCGCCGCCAGGGCGTGCTCGGCGAGGTGCACCTGAGCAGGGCCCCGGTCGGGGTGGTCGGCGCGATCGTGCCGTGGAACGTGCCGCAATTCCTGATCATGCCCAAGCTGATCCCGGCCCTGATCGCGGGCTGCACGGTCATCGTCAAGCCCGCGCCCGAAACTCCTTTGGACGCTTTGTGGTTGGCGGAGATGATCGAGCAGATCGACCTGCCCGAAGGAGTGGTCTCCGTGCTCCCCGGCGGCACCGACGTGGGCGAGGCGCTGGTGCGCCATCCGGGCGTGGACAAGATCGCATTCACGGGATCCAGCGCCGTCGGGCGCCGAATCGCCACGCTCTGCGGCGAGCAGCTGAAGCGCTACAGCCTCGAACTGGGCGGCAAGTCTGCGGCGATCATTCTCGACGACGCCGACATCGCCAAGACGGCGGCCGGGCTGAAATCCGCCGGCCTGATGAACAACGGGCAGGCCTGCGTTGCCCAGACCCGCATTCTGGTGAGCGATCGCCGCCACGACGAGGTCGTCGACGCGCTGGCCGAGATGATGTCGGCGCTGAACGTCGGCGACCCGGCCGACGAGGCGACCGACATCGGACCCCTTGTCGCCCAACGGCAACAGCGCCGGGTCCAGGAGTACATCAAGTCCGGCCGCAGCGAAGGCGCCCGCGTCGTTCTCGGCGGCGACGACAGCCCGTCGGACCGCGGCTGGTACGTGCGGCCGACGCTGTTCGCCGATGCCACCAACGACATGCGCATCGCCCGGGAGGAGATCTTCGGTCCCGTCCTGACCGTGCTGCGCTATCGCGACGAAGAGGACGCGATCCGGATCGCCAACGAAAGCGACTACGGCCTGGCCGGTTCGGTGTGGACTTCCGACATCGCGCACGGCCTTCAGATCGCGGCCGGCGTTCGCACCGGCACCTACGGCATCAACATGTACACACTCGACATCGGCGCGCCGTTCGGCGGCTTCAAGCAGTCCGGCATCGGGCGCGAGTTCGGTCCGGAGGGCCTGCACGAGTACGTCGAGCTGCAGACGTTGGTGTGCAAGGGGAAGTTGCCGCCGCTGTAGCGGCTCCGATCTCCACGCCGGGTCGCGGCCGAGCAGCGCGAGAAGCCTTGCCTGAACGTCGACGTCGTCGCTCACCGCGATGGGGGCTTTGAACATTCCCGAGGCGACCAAGCTCTGCGGATCGGACGGCAAGGGGGCGCAAAACTGCTCACACCACCCGGGGTCCAGCCGGTCGTCGGCGCCGACCGCGCGGGCGAGGTCCCAGGTGTGCACCAAGACATCGCGCGTCAGATTCGGCACCAGCCGGTACGCATCCAGTTGGGCGGCTCTGCCGAGTTCGAACGCCGCTGTCAGCGCCTCATAAGTCAGCCGCCGCCGCGCAAGTGGGTCTTCTCGCGGCCGGTCGGGCTTCAAACCTAAGGGGCGCAACAGAAGTACGTCATGGAAGCCGATGACATGCTCGAGCACTCCCCGGGCATCCCACTCGTCGCGCGGCGACCGACGATCCCAGTTGCCCTCCGCCGATCGAACCGCCTCGCCGAACCGTCGGCACACGGCCAGGTGCCGTTGGACCGCGTCAACCACTTTCGGGCATCTGCAGGGTGAGCTCGACCGGACAACACAGGGCGCCATGCTGATTGGTCACCTGGATTTCGATGTCGACCAGGCAGCGAGGCGGGTCCACCGAGGTGTCGCGCCGCTTGGCCACCGCCCGCCCACGTCCGATCATGGTGTCACCGGCGTAGACCGATCCGGCCAGCCGCATCGAACGGCGCACCACGCGGCTGCTCGGGCCCGCCCAGTCGGTCGCAACGCGGTCAGCGAATCCGGCCAGGTGCATGGTGTTGACGTAAATCGTCGGGTTGCCCTGGCTTTGGGCGTAGGTGGGATCGAAATGGCCGGGGAAGTAGTCCCAGGTCGCACCCGCGTTTTCCACGACCCGCTGGTAGCTGATGTGGTCGACGACCTCGGGCAGGTCGACGGGAACCTCGATCGCGTTCCAGTCCAGGTCGCTCACGATGGCGGCCCAGGCGTGAAGCGGAACAAGGTATTTCGGCAGGTGGCCACCACGGCGCCGTCTTGACGCCGATAGGTCTCCAGCGTCTCGACGAAATGGCCGACCCCCAGCCGCGTCCGCTTTTCCGGCGACACCGACACCAGTTCCTCCACGACGGTGAGCAGATCTCCTTCGACGATGGGCTGTAGAAATTCGACCTCGTTGGCCGCGTTGATGAACGTGGTGCCCGGCAACGGCACACGCAGCACGGCCGACGCCACCGGCGGCCTACCGGCCGGCTCCCACGGCGGCGGAATCAGCCAACCCATCAACAGGGCCGGCGGAGCGAGCAACCCTCCCCATCGCTGTCGCGCGAACTCGGCGTCCCAATACGAACGATTACCGTCGTGGACCATCGCGGCGAACAGTTGGATGCGCGCGCCGCTGACCGGGGTCGCCGCGGTGCGCGGTTCGCCCTTCGCGCCGACCATCCGCAGCGCGTCTTCATAGCTGCCGAAGGCCAGCTGGTAGCTGAGGTCCGGATCCACGTAGCGGTGTCGCTCACATGACGAGCGGGTGCCGGCTCGGGACCGAATCCCAGGCGAGCACACGGGAAGTGAAGTACCAGCCGCCGCGCTCGTAGATCAGCGTGTCCCGGAAGGTCCCGGTGGCCCGGAGCGTGGTGTCGCCATACATGGCGGCGAACAGCACCGCGACGCAACGCTGGCTGGCGTTGACGCCGTCGATGTGGATCTCGTGGTCGAGGGTGACTAGGCGCTGCCCGTCGCCGCCGTCGAAGGCCGCGCGCAGATCGGTGAACAGATCGCCTTGGCGGGTGTAGCTGGCGCCTGAATGGCGGAAGGTGGCGATCCAGCGATCGCGGTCGCCGTCGGAGTAGGCCCGGTTGTGCCGGGCACTCAGGTCCAGGATGCCAGCGCGCCCCGTCGCGGCGTGAAGGAACTGCTCTTGCTGATAGGTCAGGGTCATCGTGGCTCTCCAGCCTCCGTCCGAAATTGACGCGAAAATTGCCTCAAGTAACACTAACTTAACTTAGCGACTGACGATATAACCATGTTCTTCGCGATCCCAAGTGGCCTCATTTACGCCACGTGCGCGCAACAAATCTTTACGTATTCGTCCAATCACGTTCTTCGGAAGTTCATTGATCGTCTCCACGAATCGCGGCACGCAGAAGTACGGCATCCTGGCGGCGCAGAAGTCGAGCAGCTCCGCGCAATCCAGTGTGGCGCCGGGGCGCAACGTCACGAACAAGAGGATGTCGTCCTCGCCCAACTCGCTGAGGACCCCGACCGCAGCGGCTTCGGCCACCGCCGGGTGACGCAAGGCGACGGCCTCCACTTCGACCGAGGAAACATTTTCCCCGCGGCGACGCAGCGAGTCTTTGACGCGGTCCACATATGTCAAATTCTGTTCGGCATCGAGTCGGCCCAAATCGCCGGTGCGAAACCACTCCGGGTGCGGGTCCACCCGCAAACCCTGACTTACGTAGCCTTCGCTCATCACGTGCGGGTGTCTGGGCCGGCAGGCGATCTCACCCACGGTTCCGGTCGGCAAGGGATCGCCGCGCTCGTCGACGATGCGCACGTCGAAATGGGGATTCGGCCGTCCCGACGTCCCGGGCACCCCGTCGTCGGAAACGCCTTTGACGGCGATCGGAAAGGCCTCCGTCATCCCGTACATCGTGACGATCCGGCAGCCATAACGCTTTTCGATCTCGCGGTAGGACTTCGCGTCGATGGGCGCGGCCGAGATGAACCGCAACGGCAGCTGCGCGTCACGCGGGTCGGCTGGCAGATTCTGCAGCATCGACACCATCGCGCCCGCGCCGGCGAAACCGACGGCGCCGCGGGCGCGGATGTCATCCCAGACCTTGCCGGGGTGAAAGGCCTTGGCCAACACGGTCGTTCCACCGACCAGCATCGGGGCCAGCACGCTGGGCGCCGCACTGAGGTGAAACAGCGGCATCGCCGTCCACAGCGTCTCCCCCGGACCGAATTCCCAGGCCGACGCGGCGGTCGCGGCCACACAGAACAGGTAATGCCAGGTCGTGGCAACGGCTTTCGACGGCCCGGTGGTGCCCGAGGTGTAGAACAGCACTCCCACGTCCGTCAGGGCGGCGGGGCTGTCGGTCACCGGAACGTCGGCGTCGAGGTGCAACGTGGCGGTCAGCGAATCATCCTGGACCACAACGCCGGTCACCGTATCCAGCTGCTCCACCGCCTCGTCGACGCGCGGCCGCCGCTCGGCATCGGTGAGGATCACCTTGGCCCGCGACAGCCGCAGCGCATGCAGCAGGAACTCGCCCTTGTTGGCCGCGTTCACCGCCGCGCTCACCGCGCCGATGCGCGCGGCGCCCAGCCAGAAGTACACCCATTCAGGGCAGGTGGCGGTGAACAACGCCACGCAGTCGCCGCGGCCGACGCCCAGGCCGGCCAGCATGTGCGCCGCCGCGCGAGAGCGCTGCCGCATCTGCTCGAACGTCACGTCCACGCCGGCGATCGACATCATCACCCGGTCGGGGTGCTCCTCGGCCCGCCGGTCCAGCACGGCCGGCACGGTGAAGCTGTCGACCCCGAAGTCGGCGGGCCCCGGCGGCATCAGGCTTTCGCGGCCGCCGGGTCGGGCTCACCGTCGGCGGTGTAGCCGAAGTCCGAAGGGGAAGTCCGCTCGCCCGGGTAGAAGCGGTGCGCCCAGCGGCGAAGCGCCGCGTAGTCGTGCGCCTCTTCGGGCGCCAGGTTCGGCTTCTCGAGGTATTTCATGTTCTCCCAGGTGAAGAAGTCCTGCTTGATGACCTCTTGCTGCAGCGCCAGGAACTTGGCGGCGCGGCCGGTGGGCACGTCGCCGGTGTCGCCGGGCTCGCGAATGGAAGCCTGCGTGTAGAAGTAGTCGGTGTAGTCCTCGTCGACGGGCGTCTGCCCCGTCACCTGGACGGTGGCCACCAGCTCGCTCGGGAAGCGAACCAGCCCGAGGCCCAACGAGTAGTTGTCGTAGATGATCTTGGCGTCGACCGGCCCGTTCGGCGTCAACCAGGTCGACGCGCGCCCGCCGCCGAAATGCGCGTTGACGGTGGCGTGCAGGTGGTAGCCGGACACCTCGAACGACGATGTGGTGGCGGGGTTGGCGGCCTTGTGCACGTATTGAACGTGGTAGGGGTCGGCGGCGTTCTCGATGATCATCTGCGGGTGCACCTTGACCCGGTTGAGCATCTGGGTGTGCGGGTGCAGCGGGTAGTACTCGTTGGTTTCCAGCTCGGGCAGCACCGGCGGCTGCCAGTACGGCGCCCGGCCGTGCCGCTCGTGCCAGACGAGGATGAACCCGTACCACTCCATGCTCGGGTAGGTGCGGACCCGGACGTTGTTCTTGCAGCCGATCTTGCTGTACGGGATCAGGGCATTGCTGCCGTCCCCGCGCCATTGCCAGCCGTGCCACGGGCAGACGATGTTCTCGCCCTCCACGGTACCGCCGACGCCCAAGTTGGCGCCGAGATGCTGGCAGTAGGCGTCCAGCACGTGCGCCTGGCCGGACTCGGTGCGGAACAGCACCAGCTCCTCGCCGAAGTAGTGCGCGCGCTTGACCTGGCCGGCGGCCAGGTCGGAGGAGAAGGCGACGATGAACCAGCCCGTCGGGAACCGGTAGGTCGACAGCGCGATGCCGGCCTGCCCGAACTCGCGTTCCGAGGGATCGGCGGCCGAATCCGATGCCGAGTCTGAAATTGTGTCGGTCACAAGCGCTCCAAGTTCGACGACTGGGTCTATTTTTACTATCTTAAGCATAGAACGTCAACGCGGCACCGAACAGGTCCTGCAGAGCGGGGTTTGAATATGACGGCTGCGGCAGTGGATCTATCCGATTTCACCCTGTGGCACAACGGTTTTCCCGACGAGCTGTTCGCCGAGCTGCGGCAAACCCGGCCCCTTTTCCGCCACGACCTGACGCCCGGGGTGGCAGAGACGGTGCAGCGCGACTTCTGGGTGGCCACCAAGCACCGGCACACGGTCCGGCTGCACCGTGACACCGATTCCTTCACCGCCGTGGACGGCCCGCTCATCCAGCCGGTCGGGATGTTCTCGTCGTATCCGACGATCATCAACATGGACCCGCCGGGACTGAACAAGCGCCGCAAGCTGATCTCCGGCGCGTTCAACCCGCGCGCGGTGGGCAAGCTCGAGGACGGCATCCGGGCACGCGCCGCGGCGATGATCGACCGGCTGCTCGAACGCGGCGGCGGCGACTGGATCGATGACGTCGCCGACGCCCTGCCGATGACGGTCATCGGCGACATCATCGGCATACCGGAGGAGGACCGGCCGCGGATCTTCGATTCCCTGGACCGCATTCTGAAGGCCAATTCGCCCGGGGCGCGACTGAACCGGCAGGACTACACCGACCTCTACGCCACCATCTTCGGGTACGCGATGGAACTTACCGCGGAGAAGCGGCGCAATCCGACCGACGACATCTGGAGCACGCTGGCGACGGCGGTGATCACCGGCGACGACGGCGAGGAGTTCAGTCTGCCCCCTAGCGAGTTGGAGTTCTTCTTCTTCGTGCTGACGTTCGCCGGCAGCGACACCACCAAGAATGCGCTGGCCATCGGGGTACAGGCGTTCGCGGAAAACCCGGAGCAGATCCAGCGATACCGCGAGCAGGAAGCACTGCGCCCGAGCGCCATCGAGGAGGTGTTGCGCTGGGCATCCCCGGTCGCCTACTGGACGCGCACCGCGAAGGTCGACGTCGAGATGGACGGCCAGCACATCGCGAAGGGCGAGCGGGTGGTCTCGATGCTGCGTTCGGCGAACCGCGACGAGGAGGTGTTCGAGTCTCCGTTCACCTTCGACATCGGACGGCAGCCCAACCCCCAGGTCGCGTTCGGGGGCGGCGGACCGCATCACTGCCTGGGCGCGATGCTGGCGCGCGCGGAGCTTCGCGCGGTGTTCGACGAACTGCTGCTGCGCTGCGACGACATCGCCCCCGGGCCGGCCACCGTGGCCTACCCGAACCTGCTCACCAACATGTCGATCTATGACGAGATGGCGATTTCGCTGACCGAGCGACGCTAGCTCAGTCGATCAGCCGAAGCGCGGCCTTGGGGCACTGGTCCACCGCGGCGCGCACGTCGATCTCCAGCCGCGGCGGCACGGGGCCGTCCGCGATCTGCACCACGTCTTCGTCCCCCAGTTCGAATACCTCCGGGGCGAGCGATTCGCAGAAGCCGTTGGCCTCACACATGTTCTCGTCGACCGTCACGCGCATCGAACGCCCTCCTTAACCCTCACTTTTCGAGGCCCTTCGGACGGGTCCCGATCACTTTGCTGCTTGCCAGCTTCGCCAGGTCTTCGTCGGTCAGCCCGCACCGATCGCGCAGTATCTCCCCATTGTGCTCGCCCAGCCTCGGCGGCGGGCGGCGCAGCCACCTGTCCTGCCCGGCGAGCTTGGCGAACGGCGGGCACGGATAAAGGCCCGCACCGGTGCTCGCGTGGTCCAGGGTCTCGAGGAAGCCCCGGTCCCGCAGTTGGGGATTCTCGGTGACCAGCGACGGGGACACCGCGGGGGCGGCGGGAACGCCCGCCCCGGCCAGGCGCTCCACCGTCGAGTCGAGCGGCCGCCCGGCGAACCAGTCCCGCAACCGGCGATCGACGTCGTCGGCTCGCTCGCACCGCCCGGCGACGGTGGCCAGGCCCTCGTCACACCAGGCGGGCCGGCCCATCACCTCGACCAGGGCCCGCCATTGCCGGTCGTCGCGCACGGTGACCGCGATCCAGTCGTCCTCGCCGGCGCACCGGTAGAGGTTCTGGATCGACTGGCCGTGACCGCGATTGCCGCGCCGGGCCAGCGTCACCCCGAACACCTCGGATTCGATCGCCTGGATCGCGGTGGCGTTGAGCACCGTTTCCAGCATCGGCAGCTCGAGCTGCTGGCCCGAACCGGTGCGTTCGGCGAAGCTCAGCGCGGCCAGCACGGCGAAGGCGGCGTGCACGCCGGCCAGCGGGTCGCACGCCCCGCGCGGCGCAACCGGCGGGGCGTCCGGCAGCCCGGTCACCCAGGCCAGACCGGCGATCTGCTCCATGGTCGGGGCGAACCCGACCCGGTCACGCCACGGACCGTCCAGGCCGAACGCCGGCATCCGCGCGACCACCAGTTTCGGGTTGACCTCCAGCAGCACGTCGGCGGTGAGACCGAACTGGTCCATCACCCGCGGCGAGAAGTTCTCGATCACGAGGTCGGCGCCGGCCGCCAGCTTGAGGAACAGATCGCGTCCCTCGCCGGAGCCCAAATCCAGTGTGACGGCACGCTTGTTGGTGTTCATCGCGTGGAACACCCAGCCGTACTCCCACCAGTCGTCCACATCGGTGCGCATCCCACCCGAGTAGCGGATGCCGTCGGGCCGCTGTATCGACTCCACCTTGATGACGTCGGCGCCGAACGCGGCCAGCAGGTGGGTCGCGGCGGGCCCGGCCCAGAACGCGGTCAGGTCGACGATGCGCACCCCCTTGAGCGGCAGCCCGCGCCGCGCCGGGTCGGGCCCGGATGCGCTTGCCTCCCAAGCCGCTTCGTCGTCGGCCTCACCGGCGGCGGGGGCGGCGCGCAGCGGCGCGGGGCCACACGCCGACATCAGCCACGGCGGCCGGGGTTGGTGAAAGCCGGCGGGGTTGCGGGCGAACACGTCTCGCTGCTTCACGTACTCGAGATCGCGGATCGTGGAGCCGTTGCCAAGCGCCGCGATCGGCAGCCGGAACAGCTGCCCGAGCTCGACGATCTCCGCGACGGTCCGCTCGGCCAGCCACGGGCCGATCTGTTCGCGGATCAAGTCGCGGTAGGCCCACCGGCCGATCTGGAAACGAAGCTGTTCGATCTCCTCGAGCTGCGGGCACTCGACCATCGCGCAGAAGTCGAGCCACTGCTGGCCGGTGACCATCGTGATCCCGACGTAGCCGTCCTTGGCCGGCTCGATGGACGGCACTTCGAGGGTGCGGCGGACCGGCGGAACGCGCAGCAGCTGCGAATGCAGCCATTCGCTGCTCTGCATCGCGGTCATCGCCTCGAGCATGGACAGGTCCAGGTGCTCACCGGGCCCACCGCGCTCGACGCGGCGGCGCACGGCCAACGCGCCGAATGCCGCGTACACGCCGCCCATGTACTCCCCCAAATCGCCGCCGATCGCGATCGGGGGCCCCGCGGGATCGCCGCGAAAGCCCGGCGAGCCGGCCCACGCTTGCAGGGTGAACTCGCTGGCGGCGCGGTCGGCATACGGTCCGGTCCAACCGAAGTCGGAGATCGTGACGACGATCGCCCGCGGGGACTCGGCCAGCAGCCGCTGCGGATCGATGCCCAGCGCCGCGGCCCGCGACCGGCCCGCGGTGACGACCACGACGTCGGCGCCGGCCAATTCGGCCCGGTACCGCTCGGAGTCGGCGGTGAGGGTCAGGCTGCGCTTGCCGGCGTTGAGATAGCCGAAGAACGGCGAGGTCTCACCGGCGGGCAGCGGCGAACAGGTGGCCGAATAGCGGCGCAGCCAATCCCCGTGCGGCGGCTCGATTTTGCGCACCTGCGCCCCGGCATCGACCAACAACTTCCCGCAGTAGCTTCCGGCTATCCGGTCGCTGATCTCGACGACACGCAGTTCGTCGAGCGGTGTCGGCCGGCTGCCGGGCTCGCGCCTCACCCGGCTATTTATACCATTACTGCTAAAATAGCTAAGCCAGACGAGCACGCGAGGATTGGATGACCGCCCTGGGAATTGGCCCCGACGCCCGGCGCCGACTATCCGCGCCGAGGATCGCCGAAATCGTAGCCGACGAGTTGCGCCGCCAGATCATCGACGGCGAACTCGCCGACGGAGATCTCCTGCCGCGCCAGGAGGTGCTGGTCGAACAGTTCAACGTCAGCCTGGTTTCCCTGCGCGAGGCGCTGCGGATCCTGGAAACCGAGGGGCTCGTCTCGGTCCGGCGCGGCAACCGCGGCGGTGCCGTGGTGCACGCGCCCGCCAAGACTAGCGCGGCCTACATGCTCGGCCTGTTGCTGCAGAGCGAGTCCGTCGAGGTCGCCGACCTGGGCACGGCGTTGCGGGAACTCGAGCCGGCGTGCGCCGCCCTGGCGGCCCAGCGGCCCGACCGGGCGGACACGTTGGTGCCGGAGCTCAAGCAGGTCAACGACGCCATGGCCGAGCACCTCGAAGACGGTCGCCTCTTCACCGAAATCGGCCGCCAATTCCACGATCTCGTCGTTCGCGGCTGCGGTAACCACACCATCATCGCCGTCGTCGGCAGCCTGGAGACGCTGTGGACCAGCCACGAGCAGCAGTGGGCGGACGAGAGCGCCGCGCGGGGCACCTATCCCTCGTTGGCTCAGCGCCGCGCGGTACTTAACACGCACGTCAAGCTGACCGACACCATCGCGGAGGGTGACGTCGACCGCGCTCGCCGCATGGCGGGTCGCCATCTCGCCGACACCCAGACCTACGTGCTGTCCGGCCGGCCCGACCTACGCATCTATGCGCTTTCGCCGCAGGCTCTTTCGCGTTCGGGATCCCGCCCGCGGGACATCCGGCGCCCGTGACGTTAATGCGAACCGCATTGGTCACCGGCGGCAGCGGTGGGATCGGCAAGGGATGCGGCCGCAAGCTGAGCGAGCTGGGTTACGACGTGGTGCTCGCGGCGCGGCGCGAAGCCCCGCTGCGCGCGGCCGCCGAGGAGATCGGCGCGCGCCACATCGTGGCCGACGCCTCCGATCCGGACGGATTCGCTTCCGCGATAAGCGCTTTGGAGCGACTCGACCTGGTCGTGCACGCGGCGGGCACGCTGGGCGGGACCTACGCGCGCAAGCAGACTTTCGATCAGTGGCGGGCCATCCTCTCGGCCAACCTGGATTCGTGTTTCGTGGTGACCGCCGCGGCGCTGCCGCTGATGCGGGCGGGCTCGCGGTTCGTGTTCATCTCGTCGTCGGCGGCGCATGAGCCGATGATGGCGCGGACGGCCTACTCGGCGTCGAAGGCCGGCATGAACGCGTTCGCCCGCGCCCTGGCGCTCGAGGTCGACCGCGACGGTATCGCCGTGCACATCGTGACGCCCGGCCCGGTGGAAACCGAGATGCTGCAGGACGTTCCCTTCGAGATGTACGCGATCCAGGTATCCGATGTCGCCGAGGCGGTCGCCTGGCTCGACACGGTCGACCCCTCCGTCGACCTGCCGGAGATCCGGTTGTCCGCCGTGCAGCGGGGCCCGTACGCCCGGCCGCCGGTGGTGCCTACGGAAGCCCGGCGCCGGCGCCAGCCAACGCCTTGATCACCGATTCCCCGAACTCGTGCAGCGAATCCGGGACGGCGAAATCGGCGAACCACACGTAGAACCGCTCCACGCCCTGGGCGGCCAGGCCGGTGAAGTGCCCGATCAATTCGTCGGCATCCCCGCAGACCAGGCCCGACCCGAGGTTGCCGAACCGCCTCTTGCTCACCTCGCGCACCTTGTGCGGATCGCTTCCTGTCCGGACAAATCCCACCATCTGCTGGACCGAGACCCGGGCCGTGCCCGCGGCGGGGGCCAGCGTGGACAGCTTGTCCAGGTGGTTCGCCGGCACATTCCACCAATCCGCATACCTGCGAACAAGTTCCATCAGCCGGGGCCCGGTGCCGCCCAGGACCAGCGGTATGGGATGGCTTCTGCGCGGGGCCTGCGCGGCCTCGCCCTCGTCGTCACCCCAGTACTGCCTGATCAGCTCCAGGTGCCGCCCGAGCTGCTCGACCCGGGCCTTCGGATCCTGCTGGCCCACATCGAATCTGGTGAATTCGGCGGGCCAGGACCCCGCGCCGAGGCCGAGCTCGAACCTGCCCTCCGACGCGTCCGAGAGGGTGACGGCCTGCTTGGCGAGCACGGCGGGATGCCGGAAGGCGTCGCAGAGCACCAGGTGGCCGATCCGTAGCCGTTCGGTCTTGGCGGCCACCCAGGTGGCGATGCCCATTGCCTCCCAAATGTTTTCGTCGGCCAAACCCGGCGCCTCGAGGTGATCGATGAACGCCACCCCGGTAAAACCGCTGGCCTCGGCATGGCGGGCCCGCTCGGCGATGTCGGCCACCGGCAACCGCACCTGCGGCAGGAACAAATACCACTCCACCATGGGGCCACCTATGCTCGCGCCGATTGCAACAAAGCCGCTAGTTTACTATTTTTATTATGTTAGGGGTCTTATGGATGTCGGTCTGACTTCGGAGCAGTTGTCGCTGCGCGACACCGTGCGCGGCATCCTGCGCACCGAGTGTCCCCCCGACGCCGCCCGCCAGGCCCTCACGGACCCCGAACGCTGGCGCGCCCCGTGGAAGACGGTCGTCGATTTGGGCTGGACCGAACTCGCCTCGCCCGACGGCGGCGACTACGGGCCCGTCGAGGCGGCGCTGGTTCTCGAGGAGTGCGGGGCCGCCCTCGCGCCGATCCCGTTGCTCAGCAGCGTCGGCCTGGCCGCGGGGGCCCTGCGGTCCAGCGGCCTGGACGCGGTGCTCGCCGAGATCGCCGGCGGCGTCGTCGCCGCGCTGGCCGTCCACACGAAAGGATCACGGCTGCCCGGCGCACCGATGACCTTGCGTGGCGGACGCCTGCGCGGACGGGCGGTCGCGGTTCCGAACCTAACCCGCGCCGAACTGGTCGTCACCCTGGCGCATGGCGACCACGGTGTGGTGGCCGCGGTCGCGCGCTGCGGCAGTGCCAGCGGAGTGACCGTGCTTGCGGTCGAGTCGACCGACCCCGCGCAACCGGTGGCCGACGTCGAAATCGACGCCGAGCCGTTGGCCACCGCGGCGGTGGAGCTCGAAGCGGCGCTGGCGGCGCCGCTGGTGGCCGCGGCCGCCGACCTGGTCGGCGTGGCGAGCGGCGCCCTGCACCGCGCGGTCGAGCACGCGAAGGCGCGCCGCCAGTTCGGCTCGCCGATCGGCGCGTTCCAGGGGATCAAACACGCGCTGGCCGACAACCACGTCGCCGTGGAACGCGCGCGCAGCCTCACCTACGCCGCCGCGGCCCGGCTCGCCGATCCGGACGGCGGGGACTGTTGGACCAGCGCGGCCCTGGCCAAGGCGGCGGCCGGCGACGCGGCCGTCAGTTGCGCGCGCACCGCGGTGCAGGTGCACGGTGCGCTCGGTCAGACGTGGGAGCACGACATCCACCTCTACGTCCGGCACGCCTGGCAGGGCGCCGCGCTGCTCGGCGACGGTCGCGCGCTCTATCACGAGGTGGGCCGCCGGTTCGCGGGAGGCGCGGGATGAGCGCCGTAATCGAGGAATTCGGCCGCTGGCTGACGGAATTTCTGCCGAAGGACTACTACGAGCGGTATCGCGAGTACCGCTGGGACCTGCCGCTGCGGCGCGACTACCAGCGGGCCGCGTTCGAGGCCGGGTGGCTCCAGCCGACCTGGCCCCGCGAGCACGGCGGCCGGTCGCTGGGCCTGCGCGACGCGATGGAGGTCCGGATCGAGGGTGCGCTGCGGTCCGCGCCCAAGCTGCCCAACATTCAGGGGCCCGGAGTTGCCGCGCCCGGCATCCGTCAGTTCGGCACACCGGCCCAGATCGACCGGCTGCTGGTCCCCCTGCTGCGCGGCGACGAATGGTGGGCACTGGGCATGTCCGAGCCGGAGGCGGGATCCGATTTCGCCGGCCTGCGCACGCGGGCCGAGCGCGACGGCGACGTCTTCCGCGTCAACGGCCACAAGATATGGACCACGCAGGCCCATCTGTCGCGGTGGTGCACGCTGTATGCCCGCACCGATCCGGAGGCGCCGAAGCATCGCGGCATTTCCTGCCTGATCCTCGACCTGCACGCGCCGGGGGTCAGAATCGAGCCCATCCGGATGGCGTCGATCTCCGACGAGACGTTCTGCGAGGTCTTCCTCGACGACGTCGAGGTGCCAGCGGAAAACCTGCTCGGGCCGCTGCACGGCGGCTGGAACGTCGCGCTGTCGTCGCTGCACCACGAACGCCAGATGATCTGGATCATGAACTGGGTCGAGATCAAGCGGGGGCTCGACGCGGTGCGCGGGGCGGGGCCGACCGACGACATCTGCGCCGAGCTCGGCTCGCTCCTCGCCGACGCCGAGGCGCTGCGGGCAACCGGGTACCGCGCGCTGGGCAACGAGCTGGCGGGACGGGCGAGCCCGGAAGCCGACATTCTCAAATTGCTCGGATCGGTTACCTTGCAACGGGTTTGGGAACTGGCCGCCGTCGCCAAGGGACAGGATGGGGTGAGTGATCCGGATCTGCTGTTCGAGCGCCAGGACGCGCTCGCCGCAACCATTTACGGCGGAACGTCGGAAGTGCAGCGCAATATCATCGCCGAGCGCCTGCTCGGGCTGCCGAAGGGATGACGACGATGGACTATGACCTCGGCGAAGACGCCGCCAAACTGCGAAACCACCTGCGCGAGTTGGTGTCCAACCACATCCCCGCCGACTTCCTCGGCGCCTGCACCGACGACCCGCAGGACCTGGCTACCACCGAGACGTTCTGCAAGCTGCTGGCCTCCGAGGGCCTGCTGGCGCTGGCATGGCCGAAAGAGCATGGGGGCGGCGGCGGTTCGGTGTGGCAGCAGACCGTGTTGCGCGAGGAGATGTGGGCACAGCACGAGCCCCGCGGTCCGCAGTACATGGGGATCAACTGGGTCGGCCCCGCGCTGATGCGGTACGGCACGGCCGAGCAGAAGGCCAAGCACCTGGCGGCCATCACATCCGGGGACGTGATCTGGTGCCAGGGCTTTTCCGAGCCAGAGGCCGGAACCGACCTCGCCTCGCTGCGCACCCGCGCGGTCAAAGACGGTGACGGTTGGCGCATCACCGGCCAGAAGGTGTGGACGTCGTATGCGCTGATGGCTTCCTGGTGCGTGCTGGCCGCGTGCACCGATCCCGACGCCCCAAAACCGAAGCGGCTCACCCTGTTTCTGATCCCCATGGATCGGCCGGGCTTTACCGTACGGCCCATCGGGTCGATGCTGGGACCCCATCACCTCAACGAGATGTTCCTCGACGACGTGCAGGCCTTCCCCGGCGACGTCCTCGGCGAGGTCGGCGACGGCTGGCGGGTGATGCGCGAGGCGCTGGCCTTCGAGCGGGTCGGCATCGCGCGCTACGCGCGGTGCGAGTCGCTGCTGGACCGGATGCGCAGGCAGCTCGGCGCCGAGTGGGACTCGCTGCCCGAGTCCATTCGCGTCCGGTGGGTGCGGGCGCTGGCCGACCTCCGGGTGGCCAGACTGCTGGCGTACCGGGCCATCTCGCTGCAGGACGATCCGTCGGCGGGGGCGGCGGCCAGTGCAGCCCGCATCGCCACGACCACCTGTGATCAACAGGTCGGCGAGCTGCTCTTCGACGTGCTGGGTCCCGCTGCGCTCGACAGCGGCACGTCGGCGCCCCTGCACGGGGCCATCGAGGATCACTGGCGCTACGCACAGGCCGCCACCGTGGCATCGGGCACCATCGAGGTGCAGCGAATGCTGGTGGCACGCGACGTTCTGGGAGAACACAGGTGAAAACCGAACTGCCGCAGGATATCAGCGACTTCGCCGCCGTCGCCGCAAAGCGACTCACCCGGTTGGGCGGCCCCCCGGCCGCGCTGCGCGCCGAGTCCGACGACGGCGTCCGGGACGCGGCGCGCGCGGCCCTGAATGACGTCGGCGCGTTCGAGCTCGAGGTCCGGTCGGCCAACGACGACCTGCTGGCCGCCGCGGTGCTCTGCCAGGCCGCCGGCGCGACCGCCCTGCCCTATCCCGTCGTCGAGGAACTGCTGGCGATCGACGGCGCCCGCCTGGCCCTGGTCAACCCCGAAGCGCCGCGCATCGACCACGGCGACCTGCCGGGCAACTGGGTCGCCGCCGACCTGGACGGCAACCGCTACCACCCGCGGGCGGCGTCGCGCACCAACGCCAAACTGGGGCCATTTCTGGTGCCGGCCACATTGAGCGCACCCGACGGAACCGTTCCGGCCGGCGACGTTAACCTTCATCTCGTGCTGGGATCATGGCGGATTCTGGGAGCCCTGCAGCAGTCGCTGCACATCGTCACCGAACACGTGCGCGCCCGGGTTCAGTTCGGCAAGCCACTGGCGGACTTCCAGGCCGTCAGGTTCGCCGTCGCGGACGCCGCCGTCGGGGTGCGAGGCCTGTACGAACTCGCGAAGTACACCATCAGCCGACCGGAATCGCTGCCGGTGCAGGTGCATTCGGCCGACGCGCTCCTTCTGAGGTACAAGGCCGCCGATACTGCGCGACAGCTGCTGCGCACCTCGCACCAGCTGCTCGGCGCCCTGGGTTTCTGCGACGAGTCCGACGTCAGTGTGCTCGACCGGCACACCCAGCCGCTGATCCGGTTGCCGCTGGGCGCCGAGGCCCTGGCCCTGCGCCTGATACCCGACGCGCGCGACGGCAATCTGGAGACGCTGTTCAGCGGCCCGGTACCCGCGTGAGCACCGAGCCCCTCGCGCCTTCGGCGACCCCCACCCCCCTGGAAGACGGCATCCCGTTCGGAACCAAACTGCAGCAGCTCGCCGAAGAACGGGGCGACGATCCCGCGGTGACGGTCGTCGCGCTCGACGGCACCGCGGAGTCGCTGACCTTCGGTGAACTCGACGCCCGCGCCAACCAGTGGGGGCGCGCGCTGGCGGCCGGCGGCGCCGGCCTGGGTTCCCTTGTGGCCCTGGCCATCCCGAACTCCGTGCATCTGATCCTCGCCGCGCTGGGATGCTGGAAGATCGGCGCGGTTCCGGTTCCCATGCACTGGGATCTGCCCGAATGGGAGCGAGATCGGGTGCGCGACGTGATCGCCCCCGCCGTCGTCGTCGATGAAAGAACCCGGTGGGAGCTGGGGGCGCGCGCGGCCGGCGAGTCCGCGAGCCCGCTGCCCCCGGTCGTTTCGCCGCACGCCAACGGAATCTGCAGCAGCGGGTCGACCGGCGTGCCCAAGGTGATCCTCAGCTTGGCGCCGTCAGTGTGGACCCCTCAACACGGCGAGCCGTTCCTGTCGAACTGGACGCCGGTCGCCCAGCCGCAGACGATCATGGTGCCCGCGCCGATGTATCACACCAACGGCTTCGCGACCTTTTTCTTCCTGCTGGCCGGCGATCATTTGGTCGTGCTCGAGAAGTTCGACGCGGCACTGGTTTTGGATGTGATCGAACGCTTCAGGATCACGAATTTCACGGCCACACCCACGATGCTGGCGCGCATCGCGGCCCGGCCCGACGTCCGGCAGCGCGACCTTTCCAGCGTCGTCTTCATCCTGCAGGGCGCCGCCGTGATGCCGGCGTCGCTCATGCACACCTGGTTCGAGCTGCTGAGCCCCGAGCAGATCGTGTCGGCCTACGGGATGACCGAGAACCTGGGTCTCACCGCGCTGCGCGGCGACGAGTGGCTGGCCCATCCGGGCAGTGTCGGCCGCGGTTTCCGGGACACCGAAATCCGGATCCTGGACGCCGGTAGGGCACCCCTTGGGCCCGGCGAACACGGCGAGATCTACCTGCGCTCAACGATGGCCGCGGGATCCCGCTACCTAGGCGGAGCGGCGCCGCTGCCGTCGACCGACGACGGGTTCCGTTCCGCCGGTGACATCGGCTACCTGGACGAGGACGGCTACCTCTACATCGTCGACCGCCGCGTCGACATGATCGTCACCGGCGGCGCCAATGTCTTTCCGGCGGAAGTGGAATCGGCGCTGGCGGGCCATCCCGGCATCGCCGACGTCGTGGTCATCGGACTCGCCGACGCGCAGTGGGGCCGTCGCGTGCACGCCGTGGTGCAGCCCGCGGAGGGCGCTTCGCTGAGCGAAGAACAGGTGATCGAGTACGCCAAGAGCCGCCTCGCCCACTACAAGGCGCCCAAGACCGTCGAGTTCGTCGACGCGATCCCGCGCACCGCGGCAACGAAGGTCAATCGATCGGCGATGATCGAGACGCGGGGCGGCTAGCGCCAGCTCACTCCCATAATTCTGCCGAATACAGGAACAGCCCCCAGCTGAATTCCGCACCATAACGCTCTCCATTCCAGAGGAACTCGTACCACTCGTGGCCGGGCAGAAGGTCGTCGAATAGGGGCCGTTGGTGGCCACCCCTCAGGGGCCCAAAGTGCGCGGCGAACTCGGTCACGTCCGTACTCCAAGTGGGCAACTCGGCTGGCGAATCGACGCCAGGAAGATGGCCTCTAACGTGCCAGTATCGCGCGGACTCGAGCCGTCCGTCTTTAGCAGAGGTGGCCTTGAAGTCAAACTCGGGCCACAGGAGGCTGCTGTATTCCAGCGATGTGGAGTCCCGGTCTGCAATCCCGAGCAACTTCTTCATACTCGCAAACCTTGACGTGCCCGAGTCAGGCGCTTCGCCGACGCGCCCATGTATTCGTTCCGCGGCGGCGAGCGGCAGCCGGTGGTCGGCCAGTGTAGCTTCTAGTAATTTAGCGTCTTTTTTATTGACCATTCTCAACTTCATCGTCATGAGTAAGAACACCTCGAGGTCAATTACTGTGACGGGCGAGGGCGTGTCCATGAGGCTCCGAAAGGCTCAAAGACTTCTAATCTTCAGGCCACGACTTAGCCGTAAACATGAACAGCCCCCAGCTGAAGCCCGCACCGTAACTCTCACCTCCCCATGGAAATTCGTACTCTTCATAGGCGGGGAGGAATTTGTCGGACAAGGGCCACTGGCGGCCACGCCGCATAGGCCCGAATTTCTCTATGAACTCAGTAACGTCCATGCTCCAAATAGGCAGCTCGATCGGGGAACCGACGCTGGATGGATTGCGAGTCCTGTGCCAGTAGCGCGCCGACTCGAGTAGTCCGCCTGCACCCGAGACGGCCTTGAAGTCAAATCCAGGCCACAATACGCTGCTGTATTCCAGTGATAGAGCATCCTGGTCTAGAATGCCCAATAGTCTCTTCATATTTCCAAAGTAAGCGGCTTCGTCGCCAAGAGCTTCGACTATTCGCTCGTGTATACGTTCCGCGTCATCGACGGAGAGCTCGTGTTCAGCTAATTTGGCTTCTAGTTGAGCTTGCTTACGCGACATTGATATCCTTAGCTTCATCGTCATGAGCAGATAAACCTCGAACTCAACAATCGCCGGAGCAGAGACGGTATTCATAGCACATCCCTTCACTTACCAAGGTGGGGCAAGAATTGTGTAAGGTCGCCCTTAAACACCGAAACTGATCCGTCACTGCGTACCATCATTGCTACGCCCTGGTCTAGCCTCGCGGGTAACACCACCTTTGTTCCATCGGGTAGGTTGGCGATTCCACCAGTTTCACCGAACGCGCTCTGCGCGGCAATCTCGGTTGCCTCCGCAGCATGCTCCTGATCAAGGTGCAGAGAAGTCACCTTGTCCGCCAAGGCCTGGAGTTGCCCGGAGCCCTTCGGAACCGCCGCAACCTCGCGACCAATTTCCGCAGCCTGGTCGGCAATGCTCGGACTTGTGGGCGCAGGTGGCTGTTGGGCCCCGGGCGTATGTGGCTGCTCTGGTGCCGGTTGCGTCCAGGATGGTATATCCGTCCGTACGGCCTCTTTGCCCGGCGAATATTGTGTGCTCGACGAATTCAATTGCCTTTCGAGTTGTGACTTCCAGGAATTGTAGGTCCAGGCTTCCTGGTTGTAGGCGTTCACCGCGTCCAAATTGGTGGGGTCAGGCCGCCAAGAATTGTGGCGCTCGATGTCTTTTATCAACTGCTCGTATGCCCGCTGCGCTGCCTCCACCGATTTCGGCACCGGTGGGCTGGCCCACGAAGGAGGCGACGGTGGCTTCAGTGGCGGGTCGCCCGGTGAGGGCGGCGGAACGGGTGGTAGC
>NZ_LZIC01000068.1 GCF_001667185.1 Mycobacterium sp. 852002-50816_SCH5313054-b
CCGCCGGGTCCGGGGGTGCCCGCGGGCGAGCGCCCCGGCCGGGGATCGACTGGAGCTGGGTCGATCAGATCAACTGGCTGTGGGTGCGACGCGCGGCCTACCTCACGTTGGCGGCGCTGGTGCTGCTGCCGATCGTCACCTTCGCGATGGCGTACTTCATCGTCGACGTCCCCAAGCCGGGCAACATCCGCACCAATCAGGTGTCGACGATCCTGGCCAGCGACGGCTCGGAGATCGCGAAAATTGTTCCGCCCGAAGGCAATCGGGTCGACGTCAACATCAGCCAGGTGCCCGTCCATGTGCGCCAGGCGGTGATCGCCGCGGAGGACCGCAACTTCTATTCGAACCCCGGCATTTCGTTCAGCGGTTTCGCGCGTGCGGTGAACAACGACCTGTTCGGCGGCGGCGACCTGCAGGGCGGATCGACGATCACCCAGCAGTATGTGAAGAACGCCCTCGTCGGTTCGGCGCAGCACGGGCTCAGCGGCCTGATGCGCAAGGCCAAGGAATTGGTGATCGCCACCAAGATGGCGGGGGAGTGGTCCAAAGACGATGTCCTGCAGGCCTATCTGAACATCATCTACTTCGGCCGGGGCGCCTACGGGATTTCGGCCGCGTCCAAGGCCTACTTCGACAAGCCGGTCGATCAGCTGACCGTGTCGGAGGGGGCGCTGCTGGCGGCCCTGATCCGGCGGCCGTCGTCGCTGGATCCGGCCGTGGACCCGAAGGGCGCCGCGGAGCGTTGGAACTGGGTGCTCGACGGGATGGTGGAAACCAAGGCGCTGTCGCCGAGCGATCGTGCCGCACAGGTGTTCCCGGCGACTCTGCCGCCCGAGCAGGCCCGCGCGCAGTACCAGACCACCGGGCCCAACGGGCTGATCGAGCGCCAGGTGACCAAAGAGCTGATGGAGCTCTTCAACATCGATGAGCAGACGCTGAATACTCAGGGCCTGCAGGTCACGACGACGATCGATCCGAAGGCCCAGCAGGCGGCCGAAAAGTCGATATCGAAGTACCTCGACGGGCAGGACCCCGATATGCGGTCCGCCGTGGTTTCGATCGACCCGCACAACGGCGCGATACGCGCCTACTACGGCGGCTCCGACGCCAACGGCTTCGACTTCGCTCAGGCCGGCCTGCAGACCGGATCGTCGTTCAAGGTGTTCGCGTTGGTTGCGGCGCTGCAACAGGGCATAGGCCTGGGCTACCAGGTCGACAGTTCACCGCTCACCGTTGACGGCATCAAGATCACCAACGTCGACGGCGAGAACTGTGGGACCTGCAATATCGCCGAGGCGCTGAAGCTTTCACTCAACACCGCCTACTACCGGCTGATGCTCAAGCTCAAGGGCGGACCGCAGGCCGTCGCCGACGCTGCGCACCAGGCCGGTATCGCGAAGAGCTTCCCCGGCGTCGCCCACACGCTGTCCGAGGACGGCAAGGGCGGCCCACCGAACAACGGAATTGTGCTGGGGCAGTATCAAACCCGGCCGATAGACATGGCCTCGGCATACGCCACGCTGGCCGCGTCCGGCGTCTATCACCGGCCGCATTTGGTGCAAAAGGTGGTCAACGCCGAGGGCCAGGTGCTGTTCGACGCCGGCAACTCCGACAACGGCGGCGAGAACCGCATCGACAAGGGCGTCGCGGACAACGTCACGGCCGCGATGCAGCCGATCGCGGGCTATTCGCGCGGGCACAGTTTGGCCGGTGGGCGTGCGTCGGCGGCCAAGACGGGAACGGTACAGCTGGGTGACACCCAGGCCAACAAGGATGCCTGGATGGTCGGCTATACCCCGTCGCTCTCGACCGCGGTATGGGTGGGCACGGTCCAAGACAACGTGCCACTCGTAACCGCCTCGGGCGCAGAGGTTTACGGTTCCGGACTGCCGTCGGACATTTGGAAGACGACCATGGATGGCGCCCTGAAGGGCACCTCCAACGAGAGCTTCCCCAAGCCGAGCGAGATCGGTGGCTACGCGGGCGTGCCCGCGGCGCCGCCGCCGGCCGCGCCGCCGCAGGTGAGCGTCATACAGCCGACTATCGAGGTGGCGCCGGGCATCACCATCCCGGTCGGTCCGCCCACCACGATCACCAACGCGCCGCCGCCGCCCGGCGGCAACCAGCCGGGCGGCGAACAGCCGGGCTACCCCGCGCCGGGTGGGCCGCAACTCCCCGGCGTCCCACCGGGCGGCCCGCAAGCGCCCCCGCCGCCGCCGTGACCGGCGCTCGGCAGCAGGCCACCATCTCACCGCAGCCGTTGGCGGGCGATCTGCGCAGCGTCGACAACCGCGATTGCCCAAGCCGCACCGACTTTCTGGGCGCGGCGCTGGCGGAGGCCGGCGGCGGCCCGGTGGGCCGGCACGCGCTGATCGGCCGAACCCGGGTAATGACCCCGGTGCGGGTGATGTTCCTGATCGCGCTCGTGTTCCTGGCGCTCGGCTGGTCCACCAAGGCGGCGTGCCTGCAGAGCACCGGCACCGGGACGGGCGATCAACGGGTCGCCAACTGGGAGAACCAACGCGCCTACTACGAGTTGTGCTACTCCGACACCGTGCCGCTCTACGGCGCGGAGTTGTTGAGCCAGGGCAAGTTTCCGTACAAGTCGAGTTGGATCGAAACCGACGCCAGCGGCGCTCCGCAGACCCGCTACGACGGGCAGCCCGCGTTGCGATACATGGAATATCCGGTGCTGACCGGTGTCTACCAGTACGTGTCGATGGCGGTGGCCAAGACCTTCACAGCGCTGAGCAAGGTGGCCCCGCTGCCGGTGGTCGCCGAGGTGGTGATGTTTTTCGACGTCGCGGCATTCGGGTTGGCCTTGGCCTGGTTGGGGACCGTCTGGGCGACCGCGGGCCTGTCGGGCCGGCGCATCTGGGACGCCGCCCTGGTGGCCGCCTCGCCGCTGGTGATCTTTCAGATCTTCACCAATTTCGACGCCCTGGCAACGGCCTTCGCGATGGGCGGTCTGCTGGCCTGGGCCCGGCGCAAACCGGTGCTCGCCGGTGTGCTGATCGGCTTGGGCGCCGCTGCCAAGCTGTATCCCTTACTTTTTTTGGGGCCGATGTTGGTGCTCGGCGTTCGCACCGGTCGCCTCGGTGCCTTCGCGCGCACCGCGGGCACGGCGATGGCGACCTGGCTGGTGGTGAATCTTCCCGTCTTGGTGCTCTTTCCGCGCGGCTGGTCCGAGTTCTTCCGGCTCAACACCCGACGCGGCGACGACATGGACTCCGTGTACAACGTGGTGAAATCGTTCACCGGCTGGCGGGGTTTCGATCCCAAGCTGGGCTTCTGGCAGCCGCCGACCGTGTTGAACACGGTGGTCGCGGTGACGTTCATCGGGTGCTGCGCGGCGATCGCGTACGTCGCGCTCACCGCTCCGCGGCGCCCGCGGCTGACGCAGCTGACGTTCCTGGTGGTGGCCGCCTTCTTGTTGACCAACAAGGTGTGGAGCCCCCAGTTCTCGCTCTGGCTGGTGCCGCTCGCGGTCCTGGCGTTGCCGCATCGCCGAATCCTGCTGGCCTGGATGACGATTGACGCGCTGGTGTGGGTGCCGAGGATGTATTACCTGTACGGCAACCCGAGCCGTGGGCTTCCGGAGCAGTTCTTCACCACCACGGTGTTGGTCCGCGACATCGCGGTTGTGGCGCTGTGTGCGCTGGTGCTCCGGCAGATCTATCGCCCCGAGGAGGACCTGGTGCGGTGGGACGGCCGCCTGGACGATCCGGCGGGCGGCCCGTTCGACCGCGCCTCCGACGCACCGCCCGGTTGGCTCCCGCAGTGGCTGCGGCCCGCCGGGCCGCGGCGCGCGGACGCGCCGGTGGCCGAAACCGACACCGAGGCAGCGGCCGGAGTGGCGCCATGACGCTCGTCGCGATCCCGCTGTTCGATCAGTTCACTGCGCTCGACGCCGTAGGCCCCTACGAAGTGCTGCAACGGATTCCGTCGATCGAAGTCGTGTTCGTCGGACACCGCCGGGGCGAGGTGCGCACCGAGAACGGGATGCTCGGCGTCGCCTGCGACGCCACCTTCGACGAGGTCGGGGCCCCCGACGTGGTGGTGGTCCCCGGCGGCATCGGAACCCGCCGGCTGATCCACGACGCGGGAGGAGAGGCCATCCGCGGGTGGCTGCAATCGGTGCACCCCGACACCACGTTCACCACGTCGGTGTGCACCGGCGCACTGTTGCTGGCCGCCGCCGGCCTGCTCGACGGGCTCACCGCGACGACCCACTGGCGGGGCGCGGACCTGCTCAACGAGTTGGGCGCGCGTTATGTCCCGACGCGCGTCGTCGAGCACCTACCCGAGCGCCTCATCACCGCCGCGGGCGTGTCCAGTGGCATCGACATGGCCCTGCGGCTGGTCGAGCTACTGGTCGACCGCGAGGCCGCGCAGGCCGCCCAATTGCTCATCGAATACGACCCGCAGCCGCCGTTCGATTCGGGTGCGCTCGCCAAGGCCGACGAGGCCACCGTGGCGCGGGCGAACGAGTACCTCCAAGCCCGGCGGTAAAGCGGATTTCCTGGGCCGGCCCCGCGTCCGGTAGCCTGGTGCGGTTGCCGACGCAGGCGACCCTCCTGCCACGGATCGACCGTGGCCGCTCGAGACCAGAGGAGGTGGTGAGGTTTCCATGCGTCCCTACGAAATCATGGTCATTCTTGACCCCACGCTCGACGAACGCACCGTTGCCCCGTCCTTGGAGACGTTCCTCAACGTCGTCCGCAAGGACGGCGGAAGCGTCGACAAGGTCGACATCTGGGGTAAGCGCCGGTTGGCGTACGAGATCGCCAAGCACGCCGAGGGCATCTACGTCGTCGTCGACCTGAAGGCCGAGCCGGCGACGGTATCCGAGCTCGACCGCCAGCTGAGCCTCAACGAGTCGGTGCTGCGCACCAAGGTGATGCGCACCGACAAGCACTGAGTTCCGAGTGTCGTCGGAGCTGCGTAGGCTCAGCCGGAACATATCTGTGATGGCGGACCGAGGAGGAAATTGTGGCTGGTGACACCACTATCACCGTTGTCGGCAACCTGACTGCGGACCCCGAACTGCGGTTCACTCCCTCGGGTGCTGCCGTGGCGAACTTCACCGTAGCGTCGACGCCGCGGATCTACGACCGGCAGAGCGGGGAATGGAAGGACGGCGAGGCGCTGTTCTTGCGGTGCAACATCTGGCGGGAGGCCGCCGAGAACGTCGCGGAAAGCCTCACGCGCGGCGCCCGCGTGATCGTCACCGGGCGGCTCAAGCAACGTTCCTTCGAAACGCGTGAGGGCGAGAAGCGCACCGTTGTCGAGGTCGAGGTCGACGAGATCGGCCCGTCGCTTCGGTACGCCACCGCCAAGGTCAACAAGGCCAGCCGCAGCGGCGGCGGTGGCGGCGGCTTTGGCGGGGGTGGGGGCTCTCGCCCGGCGCCGGCCCCGGCACAACAACCTGCCAGCGCACCCGGTGACGACCCGTGGGGCAGCGCCCCGGCATCGGGGTCATTCGCTGGCGGCGACGACGAGCCCCCGTTCTAACCCCAAACTTCAGACCAGTAGTAAACGGAAAGAAAGACAGACATGGCCAAGTCAAACAAGCGGCGCCCGGCTCCGGAAAAGCCGGTCAAGGCACGCAAGTGCGTCTTCTGCGGGAAGAAAGAGCAAGCCATCGACTACAAGGACACCGCGCTGCTGCGCACTTACATCAGTGAGCGCGGCAAGATCCGGGCGCGCCGTGTCACCGGCAACTGCGTGCAGCACCAGCGCGATATCGCGACCGCGGTCAAGAATGCCCGCGAGGTGGCCCTGCTGCCCTTCACCTCTTCGGCGCGTTAGTCGCCGAAAGACGAACGGAAAGTGTTAACGATGAAGCTGATTCTGACGGCCGACGTCGACCACCTCGGCACCGTCGGCGACGCGGTCGAAGTGAAGGACGGGTACGGCCGCAACTTCCTGCTGCCGCGCGGCCTGGCGATCCTCGCCTCGCGTGGCGCACAGAAGCAGGCGGACGAGATCCGGCGGGCCCGCGAGACCAAGGTGGTGCGCGACCTCGAGCACGCCAACGAGATCAAGTCCGCGATCGACGCGCTGGGCCCGGTCACGTTGCCGGTGAACGCAGCGGGTGACTCGGGCAAGCTGTTCGGCTCGGTGACCGCCGGCGACATTGTGGCGGCCATCAAGAAGGCCGGGGGGCCCAACCTCGACAAGCGGACCGTGCGGTTGCCCAAGGCCCACATCAAGGCCGTCGGCGAGCATCGGGTGTCGGTGCACCTGCACCCGGAGGTCGACGTCGAGGTTTCCGTCGACGTTGTCGCGGACAGCTAACTCAGTAGCGTTTGCTCTCTCCAAGCGGCGGCCATCGATGGGCCGCCGCCTGGTTTTGCGCGCGTGACACGCGCTTCCTCCTGACTTGGAAGTCAGTCCGGGCCCCTCGCCTGGCGAACTAATTCCAGCCCCTCGCCCCAGGGGGTCATTAACCACCCCGTAACGCGGCGAAAATGTGGCCGAAAGCCAACACGCCCGACGCAGTAACCTGCGCCGACACGCCGTAGAGATTCTTGTCCACACGAAACGGGGCGAGGTGTACGACCCTTATCAGCAGAGATGTCACAGTGCCTCGAATTAATCCACAGGTTCTCCACACCCCGCTCAACACAGGTGTCGAAGGATATGCACACACGATGCACAGCGTTATGAACAACGGCCCCTTTAAGTACTGGCCAGCAACGTTTACGGTCGTCCGGGCGCGGTCGGATAGCGGTGCATGTGGTCGTTGGGTGTCGGCGCCTTGACTTAAGCTCACAACGTCGGCTATCGAATGTATGTTCGGGTACTCGTGCTAGGGGAGGTGAGAGTCCGTGGCGGTCGTCGATGACGTGACGTCTGGCATGGATTCGTCGCCTCCCAGCGAGGAGTTCGGGCGGCAGCCCCCGCAGGATCTCGCCGCCGAGCAGTCGGTGCTGGGCGGCATGTTGTTGAGCAAGGACGCCATCGCCGACGTGCTGGAGCGGCTGCGGCCCGGCGACTTCTATCGCCCCGCGCACCAGAACATCTACGATGCGATCCTCGATCTCTACGGGCGCGGCGAGCCGGCCGACGCCGTGACGGTGGCCGCCGAGCTGGATCGCCGCGGGTTGCTGCGCCGCATCGGTGGCGCGCCGTATCTGCACACCCTGATCTCGACGGTGCCCACGGCCGCCAACGCGGGCTACTACGCGGGCATCGTCGCGGAGAAGGCGCTGCTGCGCCGGCTGGTGGAGGCCGGGACCCGGGTGGTGCAGTACGGCTACGCGGGCGCGGAGGGCGCCGACGTGGCCGAGATCGTCGACCGCGCCCAGGCCGAGATCTACGACGTCGCCGATCGCCGGCTCTCCGAGGACTTCGTCCCGCTCGAGGACCTGCTGCAGCCGACGATGGACGAGATCGACGCCATCGCCTCCAGCGGTGGTATCTCGCGCGGCGTGCCGACCGGCTTCACCGAACTCGACGAGGTGACCAACGGCCTGCATCCCGGGCAGATGATCATCGTGGCGGCCCGACCTGGGGTTGGGAAAGCGCTCGCGCTGGATACGCCGCTGCCCACGCCGGCGGGCTGGACCACGATCGGCGACGTCGCGGTCGGTGACAAGTTGCTCGATGCCGACGGAGTGCCGACGCGGGTAGTGGCCGCAACCGAGGTCATGATGGGCCACCCGTGCTACGAGATCGAATTCTCGGACGGGACGGTCGTTGTCGCCGACGCTCAGCACCAATGGCCTACCACCCGCGGCATCCGGACCTCGTCTCAGTTGCGGTGCGGTTGGGACACCATCGCCACGGTCGGGTCGTCGATGCGCTCCGCCGAGCGCGGGGCGAGCACGACGGTGTTGGCCGCGGTATTGCAGGTCGAATCGGTGCGCCGCGTGGATAGCGTTCCCGTGCGCTGTGTCGAGGTGGACAACGCCGCACGCCTATACCTGGCGGGTCGGGGAATGGTGCCGACTCATAACTCCACGCTGGGGCTGGACTTCATGCGCTCGTGCTCGATCAGGCACCGGATGGCCAGCGTCATCTTCTCGTTGGAGATGAGCAAGTCCGAGATCGTGATGCGGCTGCTGTCGGCGGAGGCGAAGATCAAGCTCGCCGACATGCGCTCGGGTCGGATGAACGACGACGACTGGACCCGGTTGGCGCGGCGGATGAGCGAAATCAGCGAGGCGCCACTGTATATCGACGACTCGCCCAACCTGACCATGATGGAGATCCGCGCCAAGGCCCGCCGGCTGAAGCAGAAGGCCGACCTCAAGCTGGTCGTGGTCGACTACCTCCAGCTCATGACGTCGGGGAAGAAGCACGAGTCGCGGCAGGTGGAAGTCTCCGAATTCTCAAGGCATCTCAAACTTTTGGCCAAAGAGCTTGAGGTCCCGGTGGTGGCGATCAGCCAGCTCAACCGGGGCCCCGAGCAACGCACCGACAAGAAGCCGATGCTGGCCGACCTTCGCGAATCGGGATGCCTTACGGCGGCGACGCGGATCTTGCGCGCCGACACCGGCGCCGAAGTCACGTTTGGTGAGCTCATGCGTACCGGCGAGCGGCCCCTGGTGTGGTCGCTGGACGAACGGCTGCGGATGGTCGCGCGGCCGATGACGAACGTGTTCCCGAGCGGCCACAAGGAAGTGTTCCGGCTTCGGCTGGCCTCGGGCCGCGAGGTCGAGGCGACCGGCAACCATCCTTTCATGAAGCTCGACGGCTGGACTCCGTTGGAGGAGCTGAAGATCGGTGATCGCATCGCGGCACCTCGGCGTGTCCCCGAGCCCATCGACACGCAGCGGATGGACGAGTCGGAGGTCATTCTGCTCGCCCACATGATCGGCGACGGGTCATGCGTGAAGCGGCAACCGATTCGCTATGCCTCGATCGACGAGGCGAATCTGGTGGCGGTCACGGCCTCCGCGGCGCACTTCGGCGTGACCGCGGTCCGCGACGATTACCCCGCTGCGCGGGTGACCACGCTGCGGTTGCGGTCGCCGGAGCGGCTGGCACGCGGCCGGCGCAACCCGATCGCCGCCTGGCTCGATAGGCTCGGCCTGTTTGGCAAGCGCAGTTACGAGAAGTTCGTGCCAGAAGTCGTCTTCCGTGCGCCTAACGAGCAGGTGGCGCTATTCCTGCGTCACCTGTGGGCCACCGACGGATCGGTCCGGTGGGATGCCAAGGCCGGCCAGGGGCGGATTTATTACGCATCGACCAGCCGACGTCTCATCGACGATGTGGCCCAATTGCTGTTGCGGATGGGCGTCTTCCCGCGAATCAAGCTCGCGCGGAAGCTTGGCTACCGAGACTCGTGGCACCTGTGCATCTACGGTGCGGAGAATCAGTTGCGGTTCCTTCGTCATGTCGGCGTCCACGGCGTGAAAGCCGCAGCCGCACAGGAGGTCCTGTCTCATCTCGAGGGCATGGTGCGTAATCCCAACCTTGATACCGTGCCCAAGGAGATATGGTCGCGGGTCCGAGAGGTTCTCGCTGTCAAAGAGATGACTCATCGCCAGTTTGCTTCGGCTATGGGTATCCAGTTCTGTGGCTCGACCTTGTGGAAGCAGTCTCCGAGCAGGTCGCGACTGCATCGCGCAGCCGCGCTCCTCGGCGATGCTGATATTCATGACCTGGCCACCAACCACGTCTACTGGGACACGGTTGTCGAGATCACCAGCCTCGGAGACCAAGACGTTTATGACGGAACCGTCAGCGGCACACACAATTTCGTCGCCAACGGCATCAGCGTTCACAATAGCCTCGAACAAGATGCGGACATGGTCATCCTGCTGAACCGGCCGGACGCATTCGAGCGTGACGATCCGCGCGGCGGAGAGGCGGATTTCATTCTCGCCAAACACCGCAACGGCCCGACCAAGACGGTGACCGTCGCGCACCAGTTGCATCTGTCGCGCTTCGCCAACATGGCGAGGTGACGGACCCTTAGTCAGGACAACGATTTCCAGAGACATTCCCGCGCCACCACCTCAAGGGCTCGAGTGGCTCCAGCGATCGATCGACGACGTCGTAGCCACGAGCGCCAACATCGGTTGGTCGGTTTGCATTCGGGATTTCGCAGGTCACGAAATAGCCCGGAGTAGTGCCGATCGTCAGATGAAGACTGCGAGCGTCGGCAAGCTGCTGTTACTCGTCGAGGTCGCACGGCAATGCGCAGAGGGCGATCTCAGTGGCGCTACGTTGCTCGAGCGGGATCCAGAGCTCCTGGTCGCCGATTCGGGAATCTGGCAGCACCTTGACGTCGGGAGACTAGCTATCCAGGATCTCTGCGTTCTGATCGCCAGCGTCAGCGACAACTTGGCGACAAATGTCCTGCTGCAGCGTGTGGGCTTGGGCAAGCTTCGGAACCTTGCCGAATCCCTCGGCCTGGTCCACACAGCGTTGCTTGACTACGTCAGGGATCACCGAGGCCCAGCTGGCCCGGCGACACTGTCCACCGGCTCAGCATCCGAGTTGTCGCGTCTGGTGAGTCAGCTCGCCCGCAAAGAGCTGATATCTCCGACGGTTTCCGAACAGGTGAACGCCTGGCTGGCAACATGCGTAGACCTATCCATGGTCGCGGCCGCATTCGGGCTTGATCCGCTGGCCCATGCGCCGTCGGACCGAAACTTTTTTGTTCGCAACAAAACTGGTGCTGACGCAGGAGTCAGGGCAGATGTTGGAACCATCGGGCGAAACTCCGTCCGGTTCGACTACGCGGTGATCGCCAATTGGGATGCCTCGGACCCTGACCTCCGAGACGCGGCGCTGTCGGGAATGCATGCCATCGGCATGACACTGAGGACCCTTATCGAAAGTGCTTCGTGAACATGATCCGAATGAGACCGTGCCAGCTCAGCTGAAGCGGATGTTCAACGTCGCCATGCCGAAGATCTTTTGATCGCCGGATTTCGCGCCGACGATGACGACCCCGCTGCGGGTCGCCGGGTCCAGCGACTTGATCCGGCCGCTGTACTCGATGTCTGCGCCCTCGGCGGCCGACACGATCGCGGGCTGGGACAGCCGCACCGTGTAGCGGGTAACGGCACCGGGGTCGCCCGACCATGCGGAGGCGAATCCGGCGCCCAACCCCATGGTGAGCATTCCGTGGGCGATCACGTCGGGCAGCCCGGCCAGCTTGGCAATCTCCTCGTCCCAGTGGATGGGGTTGGCGTCGCCGGCCACGCCGGCGTAGTTCACCAGGTCGCCGCGGGACAGTCGGGCGTGGTGCACCGGGAGCTGGTCGCCGACCTGCACGTCCTCAAAGGACGGCGTCCCCGGCGTTCGGGTGGTACCGCCTCGGGCGATCCGTACCTCACCCTCGGGGCGCACCGTCTTCTCGTACCCGGTCGCTGATTCTGCGATCGCGAGGAGATCCACGTCGTGCATCATGATTTTCGGCACGACCAACTTGATCGCCGGATCGATATCTTCGGCCGTGATGCCCACGACAGTGGTGTGCAGGGTGTGTACGCGTTCGCCGGCAGTGTCGGTGTAGGTGTTGGTTACGGTGATGAAATCTCTGCCGGCGGTCCTGCGCACCGAGGTCAGTTCGACGTCGATGCGCAGTTCGTCGCCGGCCACGATCGGGCGGTGCTGCTCGAAGACCTCTTCGGTCTGCAGGTAGGTGTCGTAGCCGACGACCACCGATTCGAACATCCGGCGATTGCAGGTCATGCCGGGGACCGACGTGAACGTCAGCGGCGCCACCAGGCCGGAGTAGCCCAGCTCGGCGGCGGCGTCGACATCCCAGTGCGCGGGGTGATAGTCCTGCACTGCGCGGGCGTATTCGCGGACCTTCTCGCGGCCGACCACGTAGGTGCGATCCATCTGGTAGTAATGGCCGACCCGCGATTCGAGCGCCGACGCTGCTGTAGCTGCGGTCATCAGTTTGCTCAACTTTTCTATCGGCTTGTTTCGATGAGGCCGACCCAAGCACACTAACGTGCGGAAACCAGACCAAAACACGCCGATGCGCTTCGCCGGCTTATTTCGCCCTGAACGTCGTGGCCTCGCGTGTCAACCGGCCGCCGTCGGTGGTGCTCTTTACACTTCGGCTTGTGTCGTGCTGGGAACAACCGTCAACGATCGCGCCGTGCGGTCATTGCGGTGAAGAGACCGTCTGGCTCAAGACGGCTTACGGCGGATGGGGATTGTTCGATGCCGAGATGGTGCCGACGACGGAAAGCTACGAGGGCAATCGCTTTGCGATCGATCGTCGAACACGGCTCGTAGTCGATCTCGATTGCACGTACGAAAAGCGCTGGCCTTCAAGCTGTTTAGAGCTCCACAAATTCTCCTGCCCCGAGACCTACGACAAGGCCCGGTTTTACCCGAGTAGGCCTCGCCAGCCGGTCCACGTCGAGCTCGACGATTTCTGGGATCGGCTGATGCGTGTGGGAAATGCCGGGCAACGAAAGACGAGTTAGGCCGCAGACGGTCGGCAGCCAGGCAAGTTGAGTAGTCGACTACTCATGTGGGGCGACGTGGCGGCTGACAGGCTGTTGGCGTCCGGTAGCAGTCTGCGAACAAAGGGCGGCGATGGAAGTCACGATCGAACGGTGCGGCGGTTGGATAGGCCGCGCTGAGAGGCTCGGGCCCGTCGACATAGCGGGAATGCCGCAAGGTTCCGGCCGCCGGATGGGTGCTGCCGTCACCGAAATGAGCTTCTACGGCTTGCCGGCCACCATCACCAAGCCGGGTGGCGCCGACCTCGTCGAGTACAAGACCACCATTACCGACGGCACTCGCGCGCACACCGTCTACTCGAACGACCTGTCAGACGCGGCGTATCAACGAAAGCTTGGCGATCTGGTCGGGCTGCTCGAAATGTCGGGAGCCAAGTTCGCGGTGATCGAGCCGGCGAGCAGCTCGAAGGCCGCGATGGAAGCCCTACGATACGACCTGACCGGAGGGGGCATAACGCTCGCGTACTTCACGTTCGGTGATCTCAAGAAGGAGCGGATCCTGTGGTATTCCGACGGGCATCGCTCACTGGACTTCTACCAAAGCGACGTCCGTACCGGCGACGTGCCCGACCTTGACGGCCGCTGCGTCATGGTCAACCTCAAGGGCGAAGGCCACAAGGCGGTCACCGCGACTCTGCTGGTTCCCAGCGTCTGTTTCACCGGCGCCGACACCGCATGGTCGACACCGGTGGACGCAGCGATGATCATCGCCGCCCCGGGTGCGAGCAGCCGGGGCAAGAGCTACCACGCCATCAATCTCGTGGGCGAGGCCTGCAACCACGACTAGACTTCAGCGACTGGGCGGTACCGGAATGTCGGTATGCCGAACCTGGTTCCCCCCAGCGCGTTTCGCTTCGTACATCGCGCAGTCCGCGGCCTCCACGAGATGTTCGACGAGTTGCCGGTCCAGGGGTTCGTCTTCCGGCGACAGCTGGATGCTGCTGACGCCCAAGCTGGCCGTCACACCCCATGGCGTAGCGGCGATTGCCAGGCGCATCGCCTCGGCGGTCTGGATCGCATCCTGGGCGCCGATAGTCTCGGCCACCAAGAATTCCTCCCCACCGACCCGGGCGATCACCGTTGTGCCGTCGCTGATGCGCCGCAGGTTGTCGGCGACGGCCACCAAGATGCGGTCCCCGGTGGCGTGACCATAAGTGTCGTTGATGCGCTTGAAGTTATCGAGATCGACCATCAAGACACTGAGACACGGGGCGCGGGTATTCGTCGACAACAACCTGGACGCCGACCGATAAAACCCCCGCCGGTTGCGCAGGCCGGTAAGCGGATCGGTCGAGGACTTCAGGGCGTCGACCGACAGCCAGTGCACGAGGATCTGCCCGCAAAACGGCACGGCCAGAATGCCCGCACTCAGCACCAGCAATTTGGCCACCGCCATCGAGGCGTCACCGGCCGCGGCGATCCGGACGGCGCACACCGCCGCGGTAGCCAACGCGGCGTCCAGCGTGAGCACCAGGAGACGCGCCGAATGAAAGAACGCGACGTAACCCGCCAAGCCGCCGAACGCCGCGCACCCCAGCAACCCGCTGCGCGGATCGCTCTCGATCAGGCAAGTCACGGCGATGCCGAGCGTCCCCGCCGCCGAAAACAGCTGGGATTGAACGCGCGTCGGCCAAGCCAGCGCCCACACCAGCGCCATTCCGACCAGACTCACAATGAACACCAGCGCCACGGCGCGCCGCGCGGATGTCTGGGGCCCCGCCGGGCTGCTCAGCATCAGCAAGGTCGCCACGGCCAGCGTCGCCAGGATCGTGACCAGTAAGAAGCGGACAAACGGCTGCAATCCCCGCGCCGCGAGATAGTCCGACAGCCAGTCGTAGTGGTCGGGTTGACGCCACCAAACGCCGATCCAGTCCATTTCTCGACGCCCCCGGACCCTCCTGGACAGCACAATTCAACGGCGCAGACGACAAAGCCTTCGTCGTATGCTACTGAGCACCGCGGAAACGAGGGGCTCTTTGGGCTTTCGGCGGTTCCGCGCCATGTTCCGCGGGGAGTTGGTCAACTGATCACACGGTGGATACCTGGCCGTGGGACCGTACCCGTGTGCGAGCCGAATTGCGTGCCAGCCGATCACGGCCGGTCGAGCGATTCCATCGGTTCTGCGAGGCGATCGTCGATCGGCTTCCGTGGGGGCTCGGATCGGTCATCGCCCCGACGTTCCTGGGCTTCTGCCTCATCAACGGCGTCACGTTCAGTATTGATCTCGCGATCCTCACGGGTCTGCGCAGTGGTTTGGGCTTTCCGGTTCCGGTCGCGGTCACCATCGCGTACGCGTCGGCCTTCGCCCTGAGCTACCTACTCAACCGCACCTTCAACTTTCGGTCCCACGCTCCGGTCGGACCACAGGTTGTGGTCTACGCCGTGGTCGTCGTCGTCAACTACCTGGCTTTCATCCTCGGGGTGTCCAGCGTGTTGATCGCCCTTGGCCTGCAATACCAGTTGTCGCGGCTGGTGGCCGGCGGGTGTGAGGCCGTGTACATGTACAGCGCGATGAGGTGGGTTGTCTTCCGGCGCTGAGGGCGCCGGAACAGCCTGGTGCGCAGGGCGAATCCGCGCAACGAGGCTAGAAGGTCGGCGGCGGCCGGTCCTGTTCGATCGACCGAACGACCATGTCCTCTTCGCGACAGGCCGTCAGGGCGACAGCCTTGCCGCTAAGCGCCGCATGCTGCGGGTCAGCGATCGCGGAACGTGATCGGGATCCATCAAGTCGTTCTCGGCCAGCGGGCTATCCTCGTCGGCCACGATCCGGCTGGTGAACCGGCGCAGAGTTTTGCCTTGCCCACGAAGCGTCTCGACGGCCCGCAGGAAGGTCCCACCCTCCCGCAGGGTCTTCCCGAACTCGTCGACGGACACGCCCAGGTGCTCAGCGACGAGCTGTGCCCGCACCGACGTGATCGCCCGCCGGATGGGTTCGTGCGCTTCGGCATTGGGGTCCGCCTCGATGGCGAGGTCGCACTCGCTGTCGAAGCCCAACGACCGGTTGTTGAAATTCGACGAACCGACGCGCAACAACCGGTCGTCGACGATCAGGACCTTCGAGTGCACGTAGATGGGCGCCCCGCCGTCGGTCTCTGGCCAGTACACGCCCAACCGGCGGTGCGCATCGGCGGCCCACAGCTCTTGGATCAGCCGGTGGCGCGCACCGTCCATCGTTTCCCGCTCGAGGCGGTTCAACCCTCTTCGAGGAAGGACGATGACGACCTGCGGACCATCGTCTTCTCTGAGCCGGTCGGCCAGCGCCTCGACCACACGCCGGGAGGCCAGATACTGGTTCTCCAAATAGATGGTGTGGCGCGCCGCGGCGATCGCCGCGAGGTTGAGCGCCTCCACCTCGCGAACCTCGTCCCGATCGTTCAGCGTGGGCAACGTGCGCGCGATGCCGACGTCGACCCGGCGCAAGATCGGCTGCAGGTCGGACGGCCAAATGGCATGGGCGCCGTCGATCGGGTCCAGCGACTGGCCGGTCGCGGTCCGCCACCTATCCCGGGCGACCTCGGCGAGCGCGGTCGCCGAGGCGCCGTCCACCGCGGTCGCGACCTCGTGCCGCGGACCGTACCTGCGACCAAGCGCGCGGCGAAACCGGTTGTCATGCTTGTGTTCCGGGGTATCCCAACGATCCAGCGTGAGGTCGATGCCCCCGCAGAACGCCAAGATGTCGTCGACGACCACCAGCTTCTGGTGATGGACGGAGCCGGTCGGCCGGGCCCCGTCGATGGCCAAGCGCAAGCGCTTGCTGCTCAGCCGATTCACCACCGACACCGGGGTGATGCCGTACCAGATGCCGTCGAATACCGGCAGCAGGCGCAGGTTGGACTTCAGCACGTGAATCTCGAGGTCCGGCCTTCGCCAGAGCAGCCAGTAGAGGAAGGCGCCCAACTGATTGGGGCCGGCGAGCTTCTTGCCGCCCCGCTCAAATGTCGTCCTGGTGTCGAAGTCCCAGCCGACCAGCATGATTCGATGCTTGGCGCGCAGCATCGCCGCCTTCACATGCCGGAAATAGTCGGCGGCGTCGACGATCACGCCCATCTGGTCAGCGCACTCGACACGCCAGCAGGTCTGGCCAGTGATCAGCACGGAACGGCTCTATCGCGTGCTCTCGTCGGGGAGGTCGTGCCGGGACTGATGCAGACCGGGCCCCTGCGGGTCGTCGCCTGGGTGTTCCAATTCTTCCTGCAGTTTGCGTTGCTCCGCGGTCGCCTTCCTCGCGTCTTCGGGCGCGGGCGGCGGGTCAACGTTGACTTGCTGATCCACGCGACATCTCCTCAAGAACTCTGACTCGTGCTTTTCACAGAGAATCTCCCGAATCGCATCATTCGAAACCGGCCGGTGGCGGACCGGAAGGTCGCCGCCGACCCTGACTCTCGGTACACGCTCTGCACAGATTCGCCATAGCGGTTCCACAGGCTGTGGCGAAACGATGTGAGCAGGGGAGTGGGAGGGACGTTGAGCGGACCGGCCGCCGTTGTCGACGGAGTCCTGGCCAAGCCACGCATGCGGGGCTGGATCCATCAATACTGCGCCGTCGCCGCCCTCGTAGCGGGTGCGCCGCTGGTGGTGGTGTCGTGGGCGGAGGCCTCCAAGCGGGCCGGGCACTCGACGCTGACATACGCCCTCGCCATAGTGGCGATGTTTGCCGTCAGCGCCATCTATCACCGCGTCCACTGGGAGTCGGCGGTCTTCCGGACCTGGATGCGGCGGCTGGACCACTCGATGATCTTCGTGCTGATCGCCGGCACCTACACGCCTTTCGCCAGGTTGACGATGCCCCGGGGGACCGGGCACGTTGTGCTCGCGATCGTCTGGGGCGGGGCGCTGGCCGGAATCGCGCTGACGCTGTTCTGGCCGACGGCTCCGCGCTGGGCGGGTGTGGCGCTCTACCTGCTGCTCGGCTGGGTGGCGGTCTGGTACACCGGGTTGATCCTGCATAACGCCGGAATGGCCGCGACGGTGCTGCTGGCCGCTGGCGGCGCCCTGTACAGCATCGGTGCGCTGTTCTATGGGCTGCGCTGGCCCGACCCTTGGCCGACGACGTTCGGGTACCACGAGTTCTTTCACGCGTGCACGGCGCTCGCGGCCGTCTGCCAATACATCGCCATCTGGTTCGCCGTCTTCTAGAACCGATCCACTCGCCGATAGGCTGGAGGAATGGCAATGACCAGCGTCACCAACCCGATTCCGCCACAAGATCTTTCGGGAATCGTCGGAAGCCGCTTCATCTACACGTACGCCAACGGGTGGCAGTACGAGATGTACGTCAAGAACGCCACCACCATCGACTACCGCATCCACTCCGGACATGTCGGGGGCCGGTGGGTCAAGGGCCAGCAGGTCCACCTCGTCCAGCTCGACGAAGACAGTTACAAGGTCTCCTGGACCGAGCCGACCGGGACCTGCGTGTCCGTCAACATCCTGCCCGGCAAGCGGCGCCTGCACGGCGTGATCTTCTTCCCGCAGTGGATCCGCATGCACGGTGAGCGCACCGTGTGCTTCCAAAACGAGCACCTGGATCAGATGCGGGCCTACCGCGACGAGGGGCCCACCTACCCCATCTACGAAGTCCCCGAATTCGCCTACATCACCCTGTTCGAGTACGTCGGTGTCGACGACGAGACCGTCATCGACACCGCTCCCCACGACCTGCCCCCAGGGTGGTCCGACCGCACCGGCTGACCGACCGAAACCCGCGCTACCTCAGGTCGGCGGCGACGCGCTCCAACGCGGCGAGGTGGTCGTCGACGGTCGCCAGACCGGCGCTCATGGTGTTCACCGAGAGGTGAGTGGCCCCGGCGGCCCCCCAGGCGGCGATGTCGGCGGCGGCCTTATCGGGGTCGCCGGCCCAGCTGACCCGCCCCTCCATCCCGAGCCCGTCGACGTCGCGGCCCGCGGCCGCCGCTGCTCCCTCCACCTGCGAACGCGCGTAGTCGAGTCCTGGACCGGGCTCCATCATCGGGAACCAGCCGTCGCCGAGCCGTCCTGCGCGTTCGTAGGCGCGGTCGGAAGCGGCGCCGAACCACACCGGGATCGGCCGCTGGATGGGCATCGGGGCCAGGCCGGCAGCGCTCACCGTGTGGTACTTCCCGTCGAAGGTGACCGAGCGTTCGGTCCACAGCTTGCGCATGACCTCCACCTGCTCCTCGGAGCGCTTGCCACGGTTGCTGAACTTCTCGCCCAGCGCCTCGTACTCGACGGCGTTCCACCCCAACCCGATACCGAGCCGAAATCGCCCGTTGGTAAGCAGATCGACCTCGGCGGCCTGCTTGGCCACCAACACCGACTGGCGCTGCGGCAGGATGATGACGCCGGTGACCAGCTCGAGCGAGGTGACCGCGGCCAGGTAGCCGAACATCACGAACGGCTCATGGAATGTGGTGTCGATGTCGTAGGGGCCCTGCCAGCCCTTGTGCACCTTCGGGTCGGCGCCCACGACGTGGTCGTAGGCCAGGATGTGGGTGAAGCCCAGTTCCTCGACGCGCTGCCCGTAGGCACGCACGACTGCGGGGTCTCCACCAAGCTCGGTCTGCGGGAACACCACACCAATGCGCATTGAGCGTGCAACCGAGTCACGCCCCGATTGCTTCCGCGCCACGCAATCAACCCAGTAAACACGCGTTCACAGCGAACTGCCAGGGAACCCGGTACCGCCGGTACGCATGACCGGGCGGAGGTGTGGGTACCCGGCCGTTTGGACGGTCGCGAAGTTGGCGGCCTGCGTTCCGCCCTTGGATCGACCGCTCCCGCAATTCGAATAAGGGGAGGCCGACGGCGCACGGCCCGTCGGCGGGAGGAGCATCTGATGCCCGAGGTCCAACTTCACCACGAGGGACATCCGAAGTACCGCCGGATGGTCCGTTTCGACTGGTCGGAAACGCCGCTGCACTGGGTGCCCGGCGACCCGTTCTCGACCCACATGATCAATGTCCTGCACCTGCTGCTGCCCGAGGGGGAGCGGCATTTCATCAAGGCGGTCCTCGAAGCGTCGTCGCTGGTCGATGACCCGGAGCTGGAGGCGGCGATCAAGCCGTTCATCCAGCAGGAGTCCTGGCACGCGTGGGCGCACCAGGTGGTGCTCGACCACCTCGCCGAGCAGGGCATCGACACCAAGCCGTACACCGATCGGCTCGGGAGGCTGTTGTCGATCACGTTGGGCGACCCGCCCAAGTGGTTTCCGCCGGCCATGAAGCGGTGGTGGCTGTATCGGCGGCTGGCCGATGTGGCCGCGCTGGAGCATTACACGGCGATGCTGGGCCAGTGGGTGCTGACGAACCGCGGCCTGGATTACGCCAAGGCCGACCCCATGATGCTCGATCTGTTGCGCTGGCACGGCGCCGAGGAGGTCGAGCACCGCTCGCTGGTGTATGACGTCTACCAGCACGTGTCCGGGAGCTACTCGATTCGGGCGTTCTCGATGCTGTTCGTCTCGCCGCTGTTCATCGGCTGGTGGGTCGCGGGTGCGCGTTATCTGATGGCCCAAGACCCGACCACCGATCAAAAGTGGCGCTGGCGGGACTGGCTGGCGGCCGCTCGCGAGTACCGGATACCGGGCCCGTGGAAGCTCCTCGTGACGACGCCCGTCCGGTACATGCGGCCCAGCCATCATCCGAACGACGAGGGGTCCACCCAGATGGCGGTCGACTACCTGAACTATTCGCCGGTGGCGAAAGCCGCCCGCGAGCGAGCGGGGTCGAAAGAGAAGTCACCGGATCAAACTCGAGGGATCGAGACTTCCCGCAACGGCGCACGAAAGGCGGAGGTTCGATGAAGGTTTCGGTGGATCTGGACACCTGCGACGGCAACGGCGTCTGCATGAGCATCTGCCACGAGGTGTTCGACGTACGAGAGGACGGGCTGCACGTGCTGCAGGAGGAGCCGTCCGAGGAGTTGCGCCAGCAGTTGATCGGCGCCGAGGTGTCGTGTCCCACCCAGGCGATCACGGTGAAGGAGTGATCCGATGCCGAGCCGTCAGCTAAGGGAGGTTGTCGTCGTCGGCGAGGGCGTGGCCGGGACACGTGCCGCCGAGGCCCTGCGCCAGGATGGCTACGACGGGGGTCTCACGATCGTGGGCGCCGAGCGGCACGCCCCCTACCACCGGCCGCCGCTGTCCAAGAAACTGCTCACCGGCCAGGTGCACCGGGCCGGCGTCGACCTTGCGCCGCAATTCGACATGGATGCGCGGGTACTGCGCGGCGCGTCGGCGATCAAGCTGGATCTGTCGTCGCGCACGGTCCACCTGCGCGACGAAAGCCAGGATCTGGCACTGCAATTCGATGGGCTGGTGATCGCCAGCGGCGCGACGCCGCGCCAATGGCCGGGCGCTGCTGTCCCGGATGGGGTGCTGATGCTCCGCACCGTCGACGACTGCCTGGCCATCCGGGAACGACTCGGGTCGCGACCGCGAGTCGTCGTGGTCGGCGGCGGATTCATCGGCGCCGAGGTGGCGGCGAGCTGCCGGTCGACCGGGCTGGAGGTCGTGCTGATCGAGAAGGCAACAAGCCCGCTGCTGGCCGCTTTGGGCAAGGAGCTGGCGCCCCGCTGGGCCGATTTGCACCGTCAGCACGGCGTGGATGTGCGGGTCGGGGTGGGCGTCGACTCGTTCATCGGCAACGGTCGCGTGGAGGCGGTTCGGCTTACCGATGGTTCGCGGATTCCGGCCGACGCCGTCATCGTCGGCCTGGGCGTCACCCCCGTGACCGACTGGCTGGACGGGTCGGGGTTGCGCGTGGACGACGGGGTGGTCTGCGACGGCACGGGCGCGGTGGAGGGCGAGACCGGGGACGCCGCCGTCGTCGCCGCCGGTGACGTCGCGCGCTGGTGGCACCCGCTCTACGAGCGGCACCTGCGCACCGAGCACTGGGATGACGCCGGGCGCCAGGGTGAGGCGGCGGCCAGGACGCTGTTGGCGGGCCCCGACCGGGCCGAGACCTACGACGAGCTGCCGTACTTCTGGTCCGATCAGTATGACGTCAAGGTGCAAATGCTCGGGGTGCCAACCGATTACGATGCGGTCGACATCGTCGAGGGCGATCCCGACGCGTGGGAGTTCCTCGCCGCGTACGGCAAGGGCGGCCGCACCATCGCGGTGCTGAGCACGATCCCGAATCGGGTGTACGCCTACCGCGACGCCATCGCCAACCGCGCCGAGTTTCCGCCCAAGCGGCCGGAGTAGCCGAGGCGGGCACTTCTCACGGTCGCAGCGTCGAAACTGCGACCAGAGCGCATATCGGCTCCCTTTGCGACGCTGAGCGCAGTTTCGAGGTGCTGAGCGCAGGCTCGATAGGTTGTGCCGCGAGCCGCCCGGCGATGATGGACGCGTGACGGTGAACAAGACCAACGCGGTGCTGCGGGTCGGCAACTTCGAGCCCACTTTTGCCGAGGAGCTGGCCCTGCGCTACGAAGCCCCATCGCTTCCCCACGGTCGGGAGCGCGCCCCGTTCCTGGCCGAGCGCGCGACCGACGTCCGCGTGGTGGTGACCTCCGGCCCGCCCGGCGTCGACGCCGACATCATCGGGGCGCTGCCCAACCTGGAGGCGATCATCAACTACGGGGCGGGGGTGGACTCGATCGACCTGCACGCGGCCAAACGCCGCGGCATCGGCGTGAGCAACACCCCCGACGTGCTGTCGGACACCGTCGCGGATACGGCACTGGGCCTGATCCTCATGACGCTGCGCCGTTTTGGCGCCGCCGACCGCTACGTGCGGGCCGGGCGATGGGGGCGCGACGGCCGCTTTCCCTACGCCAGGGATGTCAGCGGCCTGCAGGTCGGGATCTTGGGATTGGGCCGGATCGGCTCGGCGATCGCGACCAGACTGCTCGGCTTCGACTGTGCCATCGCCTACCACAACCGCCACCCGGTCGAGGGTTGTCCGTACCGCTATGCGGAGTCGCCGGCGGAGCTGGCCGCGTCCGTGGATGTCCTGGTGGTCGCCACGACGGGTGACCAGGGGACGCGCAAGCTGGTCGATCGCGCGGTCCTCGAGGCGTTGGGTCCCGAGGGCTACCTGATCAACATCGCGCGTGGCAGCGTCGTCGACCAGGAGGCGCTGGTGGAGTTGCTCGCGGGGGGCGCGCTGGCCGGAGCGGGGCTGGACGTCTTCGTCGACGAACCTCAGGTCCCCGCCGAGCTGTTGGGTATGGACAACGTGGTGTTGTTCCCGCACATCGGCAGCGCGACGGCGCGGACCCGTCGGGCAATGGCGTTGCTGGCGATCCGCAACCTCGACAATTACCTCGCCAACGGAGAACTGCTGACCCCGGTGTTGCCGCGTCGATGACATCGTAGATTTCCGCCGAGTTTGCAGCCGAGCGGCTACGCCAGGCCATCGCTGCGGTTCCCTTCCCGGTCACCGCCAGCATCGGAACTTCCGGCGTCGCACTCGACACCTCAGCAGCCGACACACCTGCCACTATCCGGCGTTGGTTCGCCGGGCCGCGGGATAGCCGGTGGCACCGACCTGGGAATGGATAGGCCGCACGGTGGTGTTGGCAAGGCCATGACTGACGGGATCGAGCTGAGCCCCACTGGCTGGGTGCGCGAACAGACCGAAGAAATCCTGAAGCAAGGTACGACCGACGGGGTCGAGATCCTCGACCGGCCGGTCGTCTTGGTGACGACCACGGGGGCGAAGTCCGGGAAGCGGCGGTACGTGCCGTTGATGCGCGTCGAGAAGGACGGTCGCTACGCCATGGTGGCGTCCAAGGGCGGCGCTCCGGCCCACCCCTCGTGGTACTTCAATGTCAAGGCCAACCCTGCGGTGACGGTGCAGGACGGCGACAAGGTGGTCTCTCTCACCGCGCGCGAACTGGATGGTGCTGAGCGGGAGCAGTGGTGGCGCCGGGCCGTCGAAGCCTTCCCGCCTTACGGCGAATATCAGACGAAGACGGCCAGGCAGATTCCGGTCTTCGTGCTCGAATAACCGTTGCCGCGCCACCGCCTATAACCGACGTCACAGTCGGCGCAGGCGTGGCCCCTCGATGAAGGGGTATTCACGGCAGGCCGTGAGGACCCAGGATGAGTGAGACGATTCAACGCCGGCTTGGCGAATACGACAGCCCGATCGAGGACCAGCTCGAGGACGCCTTCAGCAGGATGCTGAGCGAGGGCACCCAGCGTATGCACCGCACGTGGCGCGGTGTGCTGGTTACCGGCTTCTTCGGCGGCACCGACGTCGCGCTGGGCGTGCTTGCCTACCTGTCGGTGCTGCACGCCACCCACCAGCCGCTGCTGGCGGGTTTGGCGTTCTCGATCGGCTTCCTGGCGCTGCTGCTGGGCCACAGCGAGTTGTTCACGGAGGGCTTCCTGGTGCCCGTGGTCACCGTGGCCGCCAAGCGCGCCAGCCTCCTGCAGTTGCTCAGGCTATGGGGCGGCACACTGTTGGCCAACCTCGTCGGCGGCTGGGTGATCATGTGGCTGATCATGACGGCGCTTCCCCAGCTGCACGACCAGACGATCGAATCGGCCACCCACTTCGCCACGGCGCCGATGTCGGCCCAGACGCTGGCGCTGTCCGTCTTGGGCGGCATGGCGATCACGTTGATGACGCGGATGCAACAGGGCACCGAGTCGGTGCCCGGCAAGATCGCCGCCGCCGTCGCCGTGGCGTTCCTACTGGCCGGCCTGCAGCTGTTCCACTCGATCCTGGACTCGCTGCTGATTTTCGGCGCGCTCGTCACGGGCCGGGCGCCGTTCGGCTATCTCGACTGGCTGGGGTGGTTCACCTATACGGCGATCGGCAATGTCGTGGGCGGACTGGGTCTCGTGACGCTGCTGCGGCTGCTGCGCAGCAAGGACCGGCTGCAGGAAGAGCGCGCAGCCGTGGAGGCCTCATGATGGGGCAGTCCACCGCGAATCATGGTGCCGCATCCGAGATCTCAGCTGAGCGCAATCTGTGGCCGAAGCGATACACGGCCCGGGCTATCGACCGGGCGGCGACTGGGTATGCGTAGTTCATGACCGCCGATTCGCTGATGGTCGCCGCTCCGGTGCGGTTCGCCCGCGCCGGCGCAGCCGATGCCGTGACGGCAACCGAATGGCGTCGTGCACTGCGGGTTTGGTTGCGCGAGGCGACCGACGTGTCTGCAGATGTTCGCGACAACATCCTCCTGGGCGCCGGCGAAGCGCTCGCGAATTGCGTCGAACATGCATACCGCACGCATCACAGCGCCGGCACCATGGAACTCCAAGCCGGCTACGATCCCGCCGCGCGATCGATCAGCGTGTGCGTCAGGGACCGCGGAACGTGGCACCGGCCGTCGCCGAAGAAACCCAACGACCCTCGTGCGTCGCGCGGCATCATGTTGATGCACGCACTGGCCGATCACTGCACCATCAACGCCCGCCCCGGCGGTACTACGGTGTGCCTGAACTACGCCGTCGACCCAATCGCCTTGGCAGACAACAACGTTTGACGCTTACATGCGGGGCGGCGGCAGTCCGGGCACCCACGCAGCTAAGCCCTCCCGGATTCCCCGGGCTATCTCGTCCCTGCGCTCCGCGCTGCCGGGCGGAGCCGTCTCTGGGCAGCCACAGCGCAGCGTGCCGAAGGGGTTCGGGTCGGCGCCCACTGCGTCGGGGTCGGCGTGCGCCGGCGCGGTTGCCGCCACACAGCAACCGGCGGCAACCGCAAAGCCGCCCAGCATTTTCGCGAGTGACATCTGTGCGGCCCTTCGGTCGGCGCCCGATTGTGCTTGCATCTGGAATGACGCGGCCGAGTGCCGATTCGTTCCGCGTCATCTCATGCCACGAAGGCGCGCTCCAGATCCTTCAGCGACGTCTCCAAATGACCGAGTAGCCGCTGCATGTGCGGGACGCTGCGACGGCAGCCCACCAGACCGAAGTCGAGGTTGTCGGCGTTGTTGGTCACGGTGATGTTGACCGCCTGCCCGTCGAGCGGGATCGACAGCGGGTAGTTTCCATCCAGCCGGGCCCCACGCCAGTACAACGGCTCGGCCGGCCCGGTCGAGACGTTCGAGATGACGACGTTGAACGGCGGCGAGGCCGTCGAGAGATATCCGGGAATCAGCCCGAAGAACAGCCCACCGATGTTGAACGCCGACAGGGCCAGCTGTTGCACCGGGGGCAGTTGCGCGAACACCTCTTTCGTGTCGCGGATCGACGAGCTGATGGTCTCCAGCCGCTGCGCCGGGTCGTCGAGGTCGGTCGCCAGGTTGCACAGGAACGTGCCGACCATGTTGCCGCCACGGTCATCGTCGTCCTTGCGGAGGTTGACCGGAACCATCGCGGTCAGCGGAGCATCGGGCAAGGCGTTCTGCTCGACCAGGTAGGCGCGCAGCGCCCCGGCGGACATGGCGAGCACCACGTCGTTGACGGTGACCCCGGCAGCCGACTTGACCGCCTTGATGCGGTCCAGCGCCCAGGACTGTGCGGCCACCCGTCGGGCACCGCCGATCCGCACGTTGAACATGCTGCGCGGCGCCCGGAACGGGAGGGTCAGTTGTTGTTCGAGCAGCGCGGCCCGCGCGAGCCGCACTGTTGACGGGGCCAACGCGAACGCGGACCCCGCGGTCCGGCCGGCCCGGTCAAGGAGCGACGGCCGTTTCTGGCGCCCGTGGCGTTTCCCGCTGTTCCTCGGCGGCAGGTCCCACGGAACGCGCACCTCGTCATCGTCGGGGTCTGAGGTAAACGCCCGTTGCACCAGCCGCAGCGCCGACACGCCGTCCATCAGGGAGTGGTGGTACTTCGTGTAGACGGCGTACCGCCCGTCCTGCAGTCCCTCGACGAGATGGGCTTCCCAGAGTGGGCGGTGACGGTCGAGCAGGCTGCCGTGCAGCCGCGAGGCCAGCTCCAGCAGGTCGCGGACCCGGCCCGGCTCGGGCAGCGCCGAGCGGCGGAGGTGGTAATCGAGCTCGACGTCCTTGTCGAGCGACCACGCGACGTTGGTGAGGCCGCCGAAGAACGCCGGGTGTTTGCGGAACGTCGGTTGAACATCGGTGCACTCGAGCATCGCCTGGTAGGACTCGCGGACGAAGTGAGGACCGGCATCCGCCGGCGGCTGGAAGAGCTGCAGCGAGCCCACGTGCATCGGATGTTCGCGTGACTCGCCGATGAGAAACAGCGCATCCGTCGGCGATATCGGTTCCATGGTCGGCCTCCCCATTCAGTCCATGCAGTCCGGCCGCACCGTCCAGCCGACACGGCTCCTCCCTTCAATTAGCCGCGGCGGGCGCCGCCCACACCTGAAAAACGTGTCGGCGCCGGATCCCGCATGCGAAGCGGACGATTCGTGGCCCGTCAGCCGGACGGATAGACTGGTGGCCCAGTAACTCGCGCGGTTGAGATCACACGCCGCTGAGACCAACAAAAGTCCACGTCAGGGGTTGTGCCGTGCCCGAGAATAAGAGCGAAGCCGCCGGCTTGCAGCCGCACTTCGAGGACGTGCAGGCGCACTACGACCTGTCCGACGATTTTTTCGCGCTGTTCCTGGACCCGACGCGCACCTACAGCTGCGCGTACTTCGAGCGCGACGACATGACGCTCGAAGAGGCACAGTTCGCCAAGGTCGACCTCTCGCTGGGCAAGCTCGGCCTGCAACCGGGCATGACGCTGCTGGACATCGGGTGCGGATGGGGCACGACGATCGTTCGCGCGCTCGAACGCTACGACGTCAACGTCGTCGGCCTGACGCTGAGCCGCAACCAGCAGGCGCACGTGCAACAACGCCTGGACCGGCATCCCAGCGGGCGAACCAAGCGTGTGCTGTTGCAGGGCTGGGAGCAGTTCGACGACAAGGTGGATCGCATCGTGTCGATCGGAGCCTTCGAGCACTTCGGACGCGACCGCTACCCCGACTTCTTCAAGATGGCCTACGAGGCGCTGCCCGCCGACGGCGTGATGCTGCTGCACACCATCATCAAGCCCAGCGAGGAGGAGTTCGCCGAACGCGGACTGCCCATCACCATGACCAAGATCCGGTTCATGAAATTCATCATGGACGAGATCTTCCCGGGCGGGGACCTGCCCAACGCCAGCGCTGTCGAGCAGCACGCCGGAAACGCCGGCTTCGCCGTCAAGCGGGTCCAGCAGCTGCGCCTGCACTACGCCCGCACGCTCGACACCTGGGCGGCGGCCCTCGAAGCGCGCCGCGACGACGCCATCGCGATTCAGTCCCAAGAGGTGTACGACCGGTACATGAAGTACCTCACCGGGTGCGCCGAACTGTTCCGCGAGGGTTACACCGACGTCGCGCAATTCACCCTCGCCAAGGGCTGAGGCCCCCGCGCGGTTTATCACCGCAGCGCTGCGGGTAACACCACGAGCAACAACCTGATTCGGTAGGCGCCGGCGTTTGTCGACGCAAAACCGAAGGAAGGATTGACCGTGGGCGCAAAGCACCGCATGACCGAGCCGTCCGAGCAAACACCGCCGGCGCTTCGAAGGCCGCCGCGCAAAATGCGGAGCGTTGCCACCGTCTGCGAGATCGTCACCGGTGCGGTCGTGTGCGCCGCGAGCCTGACCGCGTTGGTGACCAACACGGCCGAGCCCCAAAAGCCAACGGTGGAGGCGACCTTGGGGCCGGCCCCGGTTTCGCAGCCGGTGCGCCAGGAGGGAACCGTGATCGCGGTGTCCGCGGACTCGGTGACCGCGCGCAGCGCTGACGGGTACACCCAGACCTATCTCGTCACCCCCAACACCGCCTTCATCACCAACGGCAGCCGATCCGCAATCGCCGCTTCACATTTCGCGATCAACGACCACGTCGACATCATCGGGACGATCCGAAACGGTACGGCGCTGGCTACCGCCGTGGCCGACCGCGACGTGGCCAACGGCAGCGGATCGCCCATGGATCACGTTGGGGCACAACCGGTCAGCGCCCGATAGCCGCCCCGTCGGGTGGGGCCTCGACCCTATTGTTCGTCGCAACCGCATCGACGCGCGCCAGCTCGACGGTGGCGCCCGTCATCACCAGCGCCGCCACTGCCAGCACGATCGCCCCGGCGCCGCCGGTTTCCAGGGTCTCGCCGAGCACCACCACTCCGAGCAACGCCGCCACCACGGGCTGGGACACCTCCAGCGTGGGCATCGATGCCGTCAGGGAACCAGCGCGAAAAGCCGACTGTTCCCACGCGAAACCGCCCAGCCCGACGAGCACCCAGGCGTAGAGCTCCGGCGTCTGCAGCACCTCCCACGCGCCGTCACCGAGCCGGTGGACAACTGCCTTGGTGAGCACCGCGAAGACGCCCCAGAGCGAACCCGACACGAAGGCCAACAGCATCGCGGCCAGGGCTCCTCCCCAAACGCGTGCGGCCACAACGCATCCGGCGAGCAGCGGCGCCAATACCAGTAGCACAGCGGCCCAGGTGTGCAACGATCCGCCCGTGCGGCCGGCCTGCGGGTTGCCGACGGTGACGATCACCGTCACCGCGGCCGTGAGCAGCACGGCCCAGATCCACTCGCGCACGGTCACGCTGCGGTCGGACAGCCTGGCGCTGACGGGCAGGGCGAACAGCAGCGACAGGACCAGCAACGCCTGCACCAGCAGCACCGACCCCTGATCCAGCGCGGCCGCCTGCAATGCGATGCTGACCACGAGCAGCAGGGCGCCCCAGCGCCAGCGCCGGTTTCCCAGCAGCCTCGCGAACAGTTCGATCTGGCCGGCCGACTTGTCACTGATCCGATGCGTCGCGCGTTGCTGCAGCACGTCGCCAACCGCGACACAGAGCGCGGAAGCAAGCGCGAGCAGGGCGGCGATATCGACCTTGGTCATCCGCTAGCCGCCGACCACATGTGCGCTGCCGTCGTCTAAGTCGTCGCGGCGCAAGCTCATAGGAGTCGCGGCGGGGATGTCGCCACCGGCGATCACCGCCCGGGTGATCCGGGTGAGCGCCTGGAAGAGCGTCTCCACCTCGTCGTCGGTGAGCGCGTCGAGCGCCGACAGGGCGAGCGTGTCGGTGCTCGATTCGATGTGGTCCTTCAATTGGCGGCCGGCCGCCGTCACCGAGCCGTCGTCGTTGAGCAGACCCCGCTCGGCCAGCCGTTGCTCGTGATGACGCCACGCCGCCTCGTCGTAGTCGCGGGTGCGGGCGATGTAGTCGCGCTGGACCCGGCCCGCCGCGGCATGCAATACGTTGGACTCCCGGCCCGAGACGCCGGCGGCGGCCAGTACGGCCACGTGCCCATCGCCGCGCTGCTCGCGCAACAGCGTGGTCGCATGCCACAGCGCGGCAAGCGGATCCTCCGGCCAGGGCAGCGCGAGGTTCGCGGCGAACAGTGGCCGTCCGTCGAGCGGCGCCTCGCGCGCCGCCCGGCCCGCCAATTCCGCTGTCACAGAGACATTTTCATCCGCGACGCCATAGCGGCGCAGCGCCGCCACGGCGGACTCCCGTCGGGCGCGCAGCGCGGCCTCCGGGCCGGCGATCTCCCACGCGGCCGGGAGGGCCTTGGCAACCCGCTCGGGTGCGAAGTTATAGAAGACCGCGGTTACTACCTCGCGCGGCATGATGCCCAGCGGCGCCGATCGCGCGGCGAAATAGCCCATCCAGAAGCCCCGGTAACCCAGCCCGTCCAAAGCCGCCCGCGCCTCCGGCGCGAAGTAGGTCACCGCATGCACCGGCTCGAATCGATCAAAGAAGCGTCGCGCCAATCCCGGTTCTCTGCGCACGGTCGCAGTTAACCACCCGGCGCGGGCCCGAGCACACCGACCCGCCCGGCGGCCGCCTCGCGTCGCAGGGCGGTGGTGGCCAGGTCGAACTTCACCCCGGGGATCGCCTCGGTGACCAACGGGTTGCCGGTCCACCAGGCGATGCGGCACGTCCGCCGGGTGATCCGCCAGCCGGCGGGCGTGCGCCGCCAGGCGTCGTCATACCAGCCCGTCCCGTCCCACAGGGGCCCGGTGTCGGCGGCCTTGCGCACCAGTCGCCAGCCGCCGTTGCAAAAGCTGTGCGCGACATCCCCCTCGGCGCGGACCACGTGGGTCGAGATGGTGTGTTGGGTGGCGTCGAACGGGTCGTGATAGGCGGCGAAGTCCGCCTTGAAGCGCGCGAGGTCGCTCCATCGCGATGACGCCCCGTAGTCCGCCACCACGTCGGCGGTGAAGATGGAGTCAAACAACTGCCACCGCTGGCTGTCCACGGCGAACCCGTAAAGGTTGAGCAACTGCGTGATCGCCACGACGTCGGTATCGGTGCTTGCCATGGCTCATTGACCTTTCAGGCTGCCGATCCGAAGCGAAAAGTCCGCGCGGTGGGATGACGACGTGCCCTCGACGTCCTCGACATAGCGCTTCGGATCGCGGTCGACGATCGACAAACCCTCGGTGGTGGGATGCTCGGCCATGAACTCGCTGTATTGCCGCCCGAGCGCCTCGCGAAGGCCGATCGGGGCGCTGCGACGGAAGTCCGGCAACCCGTCCCGCTCCTCTTCGCTCATGTGGTCGTCATTGGCCGATCGGGTGCGCCCGACGGCCGCCCACCACTCCTCGGTGCCCACCTCTGCCGCGTCGGCGTCGCGCACTCCGTCGCGAATGTCGTTGTGATCACCGATCGCATCGAGCGTCTCGCCTTCGGGATCGTTGGTCCCGCGCCTCAGCAGCTGCGGGTAGAAGATCTTCTCCTCGATATAGGCGTGTACGTCGAGCTTGTCGGCGAGGGGACGCCAAACTCGCTCGAGCGCGGAATGGTTGACGGCTTCCTGCCCGCGCAGCGAGTCCAGCCTGGCGAACTGCTGGCGGAACCAGTCATGGTCGGCGCCGATCAACGTGGTGATGTCAGCCATTCGAACTCCCGCTTTTTCGAGCGATACCCGCCGCTAGGCTCCGCGGCCACGGCCTCCATGCTGGCAGAACCACTCAACCCGCGACAGCGTGACGTTCGCTCAATTCTCCGAGCGGGGGGTGGGGCTCTGCACCGATTCCCATTTCGACGCCAGCGACCTCGTCACAGTGGTGCCGGGCGCCATGTCGAGCTGGAAGGTCTCACCGCCGCCCTCGAGTGTGACGAGGTATCGGCCATCGGTGAAGTCCTTGAAGACCACCTTGTACGGCTGCGCGCCGGCGCCGCGGTCGACGGCGATGATGTCGCCCGGGGCGACGTCGTCGATTCGGGCGTTTGCGGAAACTTCAGTCATGGCATCGACGGTAGCCGATGGGCAGCGGGGCGGTGCGGTCCGCTCGGGCCGGCAGCCAATCTTGTTGTGCTACTTGGTCAGCTGGACCAGTAGCTCATGACACCGTTGCGCACGTTTGGAATCCTCGGCCATCACTTCCTCGAAGAATGACGCGATGTCGTCGAGTCCGGCGTTTTTGGCATCGCGCACATACTGGCCGTAGTCGTGCCCGGCCTTCAGCGAGTGGTATTGCACAGAAACAAGGTCGTAGGTCACATCGTCGAAGCCGGTTTCCCCGGAAGCCACGGTAATCCTCCCTCAAGTCGTGATTCGCGTCTGAGAGACGCCTACCCGTGGCCGGCGGCGCTAAACAGGTGGCCGGAAGACCCGTTACCGCCGCCTGGCCGGGCTGTCACCCGACGGACGCGCATTGTTTGCCCGCGGGCAACCGGCGGGCGGATTGGGTCTGCGAGCCTTGACCGACGCTCCGAGACCGGGAGTCGCCGCGGACCGAGGAAGGGCGGCCATGACGGAACACTTGCGCGCTTACAACAGTCTGTGGCAGGTCCGCAGCGACTCATGGTGCCGGCTCGAGGAGGCCGCCGATCGGCTGACGCGCCCCACCACCGAGGGCGAGTTGAAAGCGAAGTGCATCAACACCTGTCAGGAGTTGCTCACTCGCCTGAGCGCTCTCGAACCGTATTGGGCCTACCCCGGATCGCCCCAATTCGCACGAGTCCAACGGCTTTTCGCCGCCGGCAGCTATGACAAGTTCGCGCAGGCACTGGTGCAGATCAACCGCGCGCTGACCACCGAGTCGTACCGCTCGGGTGACGTGGAGAACGCCGGAGCCGACGACCTGGACATGTTCCCGTCGGATCCGCGCCAGCTCGCCGAACATCAACCGGCCACCCAGCGCGACCGTCCCTATTTCGAGGTGCTCGTCGTCGAGAAGATGACCGAAGACCAGGAGCGGGCGCTCCGCAACGAGGTCCGCAAGTGGCGGCGCCCCGACGACGAATTCGTCTACGAGCTGGTCGTGGTGTCCAGCGGCGACGAGGCCCTCATCGCCGCGCGGCTCAACGTCAATCTGCAGGCGGTGGTGATCCGGCGGCGCTTTTCGCACCAATCGACCCGGGACCTGTCGGCGCTGGCGGAGTTCGTCGATACCGGGGTGTCGCACGAGTTGGCGGATCACCAGTCGCCCGAGGAACGGGCGCAGATCCTCGCGGTGTCGCTGGCGAAGTTGCGGCCCGAACTCGACCTGTATCTGATGACCGAGATCGAGGTGGAGGACATCGCCGGGCGGCTTGGCCAGTACTTCCGCCGCGTCTTCCACGCACGTGAAGGCATGCTGGAGCTGCACCTGTCGATCCTGCAGGGCGTGGCGGCGCGCTACCGCACGCCGTTCTTCAGCGCGCTCAAGCAGTACAGCCACCGGCCCACGGGTGTCTTTCACGCCCTGCCGATTTCGCAGGGCAAGTCGATCGTCAACTCGCACTGGATCAGGGACATGGTCGGGTTTTACGGCCTCGACGTGTTCATGGCCGAGACGTCGGCAACCTGCGGCGGGCTCGACTCGCTGCTCGAGCCGACCGGGCCGCTGCGCGAATCCCAGCAGCTCGCGGCCCAGGCCTACGGTTCCCGGCACACCTACTTCGTCACCAACGGAACGTCGACGGCCAACAAGATCGTCACCCAGGCGCTGGTGGCCCCGGGCGACATCGTGCTGCTGGACCGCAACTGCCACCAGTCACATCACTACGGGATGATGCTCGCCGGGGCGAACGTGGTCTACCTCGAGGCCTACCCGCTCAACGACTACTCGATGTACGGCGCGGTGCCGTTGCGCGAGATCAAGTCGAAGTTGTTGGCGCTCAAGCGCGCCGGCAAGCTCGACCGCGTCAAGATGATGTCGCTGACCAACTGCACCTTCGACGGCATCGTCTACGACGTCGAGCGGGTTATGGAGGAATGCCTGGCCATCAAGCCTGACCTGGTGTTCCTGTGGGACGAGGCGTGGTTCGCGTTCGCCCGCTTCCACCCCGTCTACCGGGAGCGCACCGCCATGGCCTCGGCGCGGGCGCTGCGGGAGCGGCTGGCCGATCCCGACTACAAGCGCCGCTTCGAGGAGCAGCTGGCAGCCGATTCGGCCGACGACGACGATCTGCTGGACCGCCGCCTCATTCCGGACCCGGCGCGCGCGCGGGTGCGGGTGTATGCCACCCAGTCGACGCACAAGACGCTGACCGCGTTGCGGCAGGGCTCGATGATCCATGTCTTCGATCAGGACTTCGACCAGAAGGTGGCCGTGCCGTTCCACGAGGCGTACATGGCGCACACCTCGACCTCGCCGAATTACCAGATCCTCGCGTCGCTGGACCTCGGCCGCCGACAGGTGGCGCTGGAAGGCGTTGAGCTGGTGCAGCGGCAGATCGAAAACGCGATGCAGCTGCGTGACGCGATCGACAACCACCCCCTGCTCAGCAAGTACATGAGGTGCCTTCGCACGTCCGATCTGATCCCGGAGGACTTCCGGCCGTCGGCCATCGCGCAGCCGCTGCGCTCGGGCTTGCGCAACATGATGGCCGCCTGGGATCAGGACGAGTTCGTGCTCGACCCGTCGAGAATCACGCTGTTCATCGGGCCCACCGGCTACGACGGGGACACGTTCAAACGCCAACAGTTGATGGACCGCTACGGGATTCAGATCAACAAGACGTCACGCAACAGCGTGCTTTTCATGACCAACATCGGCACCACGCGCAGCTCGGTCGCGTTCCTGGTGGAAGTTCTGGTCAACATCGCCCGCGAGCTGGACCAGAACATTTCCGAGATGAGTCTCGGTGAGCGTGAACACTTCGCGCAGGCGGTCTACCGGCTGACCGAAATGTCCTTGCCGCTACCCGATTTCAGCGGCTTCCACCCGGCGTTCCTGGATCACGGCGGCAGCGAACCGACGCCCGAAGGTGATGTCCGACGAGCGTTCTATCTCTCCTACGACGACACCAATTGCGAATACCTCATGGGCGAGCAGATCCTCGAACGGCTGGACGCCGGAGCCGACATCGTCTCGGCGACGTACGTCACGCCCTACCCGCCGGGATTTCCTGTGCTGGTCCCGGGCCAGGTGTTCAGCCGGGAAATCCTGCAGTTCATGCGTGACCTCGACACCCCCGAAATCCATGGTTACCTGCCGAATTTCGGCTATCGCGTGTACACGGAGAAGGCCATCGAGACGGTCAGCGCGTCGATCGGGTTGGCGACGCACAACGGTCACCGCCCCTCCGGGAGCACTGACGGGCCGGCGCCGCAGAAGCCGTCGAAGAAGAAGCCGACCAAACGCGGAGGGAGCGATGGCGACGGGAACGTCCCGGAGGTGGGTCAGGACGAGCTGATCGGCCGGCAGCACCCGGGTGACGCGGTGGACACCACGGTTTAGTGCGGCGAGAGGCGGACGTCCAGAATGGTCAGCGCACGCTCGGCCCATCGAATGTTCTCTTCCTCGAACGATATTCCGCGCAGCAGCGTCAAGTACGGTCCCACCCGTTCGTTCTGAGCCAGGTATTCCTTCTCGCCGCGGCCGTCGAGCATCCGGGCGCGCATCCGCTCGTAGCGTTGAAGTTTGGTCTTCGCGCGTTGCAGCCTTTCCGCCATGAAGTCGCGGACGGCCCGCGCGTCACCGGCATCAGCGGCCAGCAGCTTGACCGCGAGATCATCGCGGATCACCGAGGGCTTCGGTGCCCGGGCAGTGAACTCCCGGATCGCGTCGTGGCCCGACTCGGTCAGCGAGAACATGCGCTTGTTGGGTCGGCGTTCCTGCTGCACGACGCGCGCCCGGATCAACCCTTGCTCGGCAAGGCGGTCGAGTTCGCGGTAGAGCTGCTGTGGGGTAGCCATCCAGAAGTTGGCGACCGAGGCGTCGAAGCGCTTGGCCAGGTCGTATCCGGAGGCCTCACCATCGAGGAGTGCGGCCAGCACCGCGTCACGCAGCGACACGGTGACCAGCTTAACAATGCGAATACTCAAAAAAGTGACTAACCGCACATCGACACGACGGCGAACGGCCTCTACCGTCAACCCCACCTACTAAATAAATTGACTAAGGCGGGTGTCTCGTGGTTGCTGCGCATCCCTTTCGCAAGGCGGTTGAAGAACGGGATGAGGGCGCCATCCAGGCAATGCTGGCCGACAACGTGGTGTTCATCAGTCCGGTCGCGTTCAAGCCCTATGTGGGTAAGCCGATAACCGCGGCGATCCTGCGTGGTGTCTTGCGGGTCTTCGAGGACTTCCGCTATATCCGCGAGATCGCCGACGCCAACGGCCGCGACCACGCGCTCGTGTTCGAGACCGCGATAGCGGGGGCGCCGGGGGTGAAGATCACCGGTTGCGACTTCCTGCACTTCGACGACGACGGGCTCATCGACGAGTTCATGGTGATGGTGCGGCCGCTGTCGGGCGCGACGGCGCTGTCCGATGCGATGGGCGCCCAGTTCGGGCGCATCCAGCAGGAGGCCGTCGAACTCGCCGACCAGTTCGCCGTCGCGAAGGGATCGTGAGCATGCGGATCGGATTGGGGATCAACTATGCGGGCGGGTTCAAGGACGTCGCCGCCGAAGTGGCCGACCTGGAACGCGCCGGGTTGGACATCGTCTTTGTCCCCGAGGCGTATTCGTTCGACGCGGTGAGCGCGCTGGGCTACCTGGCGGCGAGCACGGAACGGGTTCAGCTGGCCTCGGGCATCCTGCAGCTCTACACCCGCACCCCCACGCTGACCGCGATGACCGCAGCCGGTCTCGACTACGTCTCCGACGGCCGGTTCACGCTCGGTCTGGGCGCCTCCGGCCCTCAGGTCATCGAGGGTTTCCACGGGGTGCCCTACGACGCCCCGATCGCGCGCACCCGTGAGGTCATCGACATCTGCCGGAAGGTGTGGCGGCGCGAAACCCTGCAACATCAAGGCAAGCACTATGTGATCCCGCTGCCCGCCGGCCAGGGCACCGGCCTCGGCAAGCCGCTGAAGCTCATCAATCGTCCTGTCCGAGAGTGCATCCCGATACTGGTCGCCGCGCTGGGACCCAAGAACGTCGAGCTGGCCGCCGAGATCGCCGAAGGCTGGCAACCGATCTTTTTCCTGCCGGAGAAAGCGCGCGATGTCTGGGGTGAGGCGCTGGCCGCCGGGCAGGCCAAGCGCGACCCCGCGCTGGGAGACCTCGACATCTTCGCCGGACCGGTCCTGGCCATCGGCGAAAACGTCGAGCCACTACGCGAATTCGTCAAGCCGCACCTGGCGCTCTACATCGGCGGGATGGGCGCCAAGGGCAAGAACTTCTACCACACCCTGGCCACCAAGTACGGCTACGGCCCTCAGGCCGACCGGATCCAGGAGCTCTACCTGTCGGGTGACAAGGACGGCGCGGCCAAGGTGGTGCCCGACGAACTCGTGCGTGACGTCAACCTGATCGGTTCGCGCGATTTCGTCAAGGAGCGCTTGGGGGCGTTTCGGGAGGCCGGAGTGACCACCTTGAACGTGTCGCCTATCGCCGATACCCCCGCCGAACGGATCAAGCTGATCGAGACGCTACGCGAGTTGCTCTAACCGCCGAGGCTCGCGGGCCGCCGTGTGCGCCAGTCGAACTGTCCCGGGAAATCCGGCTACCGTGTCGCGACCTGCCAAGACTTCACTTGCCATAGCATGTGTGCTATCGCGCCGGCGGCCGGACGCCGTCAGAAACGGTACCCGGCTATGACCCCGAGCCCTCAAGGCGAGCCGTAGGAAGCAACTGAAATGGACCTGGACCCAATAACCCACCCGCTGAGACTGGCCAGAGGATCGCATCAGCCCGCATCGGGCAAAGGGTGTGCAATGAACGCGATTTCATACATCAACGGCGACGAGCACATCACCGACTTCCCGGCGACTTCGGCCCGCCCGCTCGCCTCCTTCGTCCAGTTGTGCAATGACCTGCTTGCCGGGCCCGACGGCTATCTTTCACCGCAGGACAGCCTGCTGGTACTCGACTTGGGGTGGCTAACGGTTGGCACCGCCGATGTCGCCGACACCGTCATGCACCCATGGGTGGCCAAGCTGTTGGTCAGCCCTCCGTGGGGCGTGGCGCAATACGCTGAGAACGCTGCGGCCGAGGCGATCACGGCCATCGCCGAACTGCATCGCCGGCTCGTCCCCGGCGAGACGCCGCCAATCGCGGAATGGGATGGCGCGGCCCGCGCCGCGCGCGCGGTCGGTACCACGCCGGTGACCGCCGAACGGTACGCGGTCCGGGCCGCCTATCAATCGACCGCACTCGTCGAGACCGACGACTGGGACACGCTAGATGCCGTAACCGGCAACGCCCTCAAAGCGCATAGATTGGCTAACGGGGATGTAGGAGCCGCCCGGGTCGTGGAGATAACGCGCAACGCCATTCGCTCATGGCGGCGTTTAGGCGGGTTGAGCGTTGTCAGCAACTCGCCAACGCGGCTCGCCGCTGCCGCGCGATGCAAAGTTGTTGCGGCATAGGACATCGACCACTGAATCAGCTCTGGCGGTGACGATCCCGTCGCAGCCGCATCGCGCGACTGACCGCCGTTGCCAACGCGAGCAGCGACATCGCGGCCAGAATCATCGTGGAGACCGCGGGCCCGACCGTGGTCAGTATCAGGGGCAGGCCGAAGCCGATGTAGGTCACCACGTAGAACGCTCCCACGAGCGCACCCCGCAGGCGCCGCGGCGCCGCGGCTTCGAGATCGATCAAGCCCTCGCGCAGGCAAAGACCTGACGCGCACCCCAGGATGAAGAACACCGACAGGCCCAGGGGCAGCGGCATGGTCGGCGGGGCCACCGCGGTGACCGTGTAGCCGAGCGCGGCCAGCGCCGCGCCCGCGGTGCCGGCATGCGGCCCCCAGCGGAGCGCGCGGGCAAGTACCTGAACTCCTCCGCTGACGCCATTGACGATCAGCGTGGCGGTGCCAGCGGCCAGGGGCGCCGCCAACCCGGTGTGCACCCGGCTGGGAATCGTGATGAATCCCAGCGTCGCCGACGCGAACACCCACGGGGCCAGCGGCAGGGCCCAACTCAGCGCCCACGCGGTTCCCTGCCGCGCCGCCGCCGACGGCTCCCAGTCGTGCGTCGTCGCCGGTGCGGTCGCGCTGCCGCGCCGCACGGCCGCGACCGAGAAGACCATCGCCGCCACGACAAGGGCGGCGGCCAGCCCGAACGACCATCGAATGCCGGGTTGTCCGGACCGCGCGATCAGACCCGCAGCGAACGGACCGATGGCGAAGCCGCCGAGCAACACCGCCCCGGCGGTGCCCGCGCCGGCGGGACCTTTCAGGTCGGAGGCCCATGCGGTGCAGGAGCTCATCAAGAGACCAACCCCGATTCCGACGACCAACCGCCCCACCAGGAGCACGTCGGGTTGCTGCGAGAGCAGCATCGCCACCGTCCCCACCAGAGTGGCCGTCGCGCCGGCCAGCGCCACCGCCTGACGCCCGAGCGCATCGGACAGCCGCCCGCCGACGAGCAGCCCGGGCAGCAATCCCAGCGCGTAGATCGCGAAGATGGCGTCGAGCCTGGTCGCATCGAGGTGTTGGCGGTCGCTGATCACGGGCATCAGCGCGACGAAGTGGTTGGCTATCCAGCCCGTTGACAACAACAAGGCCAAGACGCTGACGAAGGTCACTTGCGCCGCACCGGGGTCTGGGCGCTCGGCCACGGTGTCGGACGCCGGTCGTGGCCCAGTCGTCAGGTCGGTCGACCATTTCGACGAGAGCACGGATTTCCTCCCCTGGGGTCCTAAGAGCGCGGGCGGCCGACGACAGGTATTGGACAAACCCGCCTACCGAGTTATTCCCACTGAGCGGCAAGGATGCACAGACTCCAGCCGGCTCCTGCGCGCGCCCCTGCAAACGCTCGGCTTGCCGGTGCAAAGCGCAGGTAAGGTTTGAAACCAGCCGATTTGGTGTACAGATACCCCACTGCGAACCCAGGAGGGCAAATGATGAAGCGAATCGCTGCGGCAACGGTTGCGGTCGCCGCACTGCTGTCCGGCGCGTGTTCTGCCTCACAGGTGATCAACACCGGAGGCGACACCAAGTGCAAGGACTTCACCACGCAGGACGAGAAGAAGCAGAACGACGAGGTCAGCAAGATGCTCAAGGACAAGAGCGGCACTGACCCGACCAGTATGGAGATATCTGCCACGCGTTTGTCGGCGACGACGTGGTGCCAAACGCTGGGCAAGCCGGACTCCAAGATCTCCGAGTCGCCCCACGGCTGACGCCGGCGCGGAACAACCTCGGGGTCGGCGGCAACCTCTGCACTGCAGTGGGCAATCCGCTATCCGCGCCTATCCGCCTACTGCTTCGCCAAGGCGACGAGTAGCTGGTCCTGCGGTTGGATCAGATGGTTCTGGCTGTCGCCGCCGATTTCAAGCAGTACCCAGGCGATTTCGCCGGTGAAAGCATTGCCGGTGGGAGCGTAGTCCGGTGAGCATGGTGACCCGGTGCTGCGCCCGACATCGCATGCTTCGTCGGCCGAAAATGCCATGGGCTGGGTTATGTCCACCCGCCCCTTACCCGCCGCGGCGCCGTCGTAATACAGCATTACATCACCGCCTTTGGCGAGTCCGCCTCCGTCGTAGGCGAATTCCATGCGGAGCTGGTGCTCGCCGGCGGGGATCGGCTGATCGGCGGTCACCGTGAATCGGTGGATGCCTAGGAAGTTGTAGCAATACTTCAGCCGGCCTTCGTGGGCATATAACGCCCACCCGCCGACCAGACCTCCCTGGGCGACGATCACGCCGTTGGCACCGGCCTCGGGCACGGTGACGCTCGCCGTCACGGAATGGGAGGTGTTCTTGAGCACCAGCACGCAGTTTTCGCTGACTCGCATCCCGGGGAACAACAGCTGCCGGTTTCCGCGGATCAGTTTGGGACGCCCGGCGGTGTCGGGATTGAACCGCTCGAACGAACGATCATCGAGTGGCACCACGTTGTACTTCACCGCCTCGATGAGCCAAAGCCGTTGCAGCTCTGCCAGCTTCTGCGGATCGTCCTTAGCGAGGTCGTGGGCCTGAGTCCAGTCGTCGGGTGCGTAGAGTTCCCAGACATCTTCGTCGAATGCCGGCGCGTCGAGCAGCCATGGCGTGCGGTGCTTGGTCACCGCCATCCAGCCTTGGTGGTAGATGCCTCGGTTGCCGAGGCATTCGAAGTACTGCAGATCGTGATTTTCGGGCGCGGTGCCGTCGCGCAGCGTGCCGAGCATGCTCACGCCTTCGATGGGGGCCTGCTGAATCCCATTTACCGACACCGGGGCGGGTAGTCGCGCCGCCTCCAGGATCGTGGGGGCGACGTCAATCACGTGATGGAACTGTTGACGGGACTGGCCCTTCTCGGCAAACCCGTTGGGCCACTGCACAACCGTCCCGTTGCGGGTGCCGCCCCAATGCGACGCAATCTGCTTTGTCCACTGATACGGCGTACACAACGCGTGCGCCCAGCCGACGGCGTAGTGGTTATAGGCGCGCGGCGTTCCGAAGTCGTCGATCTTGCTCTTCAAAAACTCCGGGCTTTCGATGCCCGCCAGCCCGTTGAGCGTGGTCATCTCGTTGAAGCAGCCGATCGGAGTGCCCTCGGCGGAGGCGCCGTTGTCGCCGATGATGTAGAAGATCAGGGTGTCGTCAAGAACACCGAGATCGGCGATCGCGTCGACCACCCGACCCACCTCGTGATCCGTCTGCTCTAGGAAACCGGCGTAAATCTCCATCTGCCGAGCCAGCACGGGCTTGAGGTCGGCCGGCATGTCGTCCCAGGCGGGAATCTCCGTGTGCCGCTGGGTCAATTCGGCGTCTTGCGGTATTACGCCAAGCTGTTTCTGCCTCGAGTAGATCCGCTCACGCAACACATCCCAGCCGTCATCGAATTTGCCCCGATACTTGTCCGACCACTGCGCGGGAACGTGGTGCGGGGCGTGTGTGGCTCCCGGCGCGAAGTACATGAAGAACGGCTTGTCCGGAGCAAGGGCTTTCTGCTGGCGCACCCAGCTGACAGCGCGGTCGGCAATATCTTCCGTGAGGGTGTAGCCCTCCTCCGGAGTCTTCGGCGGCTTGATCGCGGTGGTTCCCTCGTACAACCCGGGGTAATACTGATTGGCCTCCGCCCCGACAAAGCCATAGAAGTATTCAAACCCGGAACCCGTCGGCCACTGATGGAATGGCCCGACCGCGGAAGCTTCCCAGGCGGGAACCTCGTGGCATTTTCCGAACTGGGCTGTCGAATACCCGTTCAGCCGAAGCGTTTCCGCAATCGGCGCTTTGTCTTTCGGGCGCACACTGTTGTAACCGGGAGCCGAGGTGGCCAGCTCACTGACCCCGCCGGTGCCGACCGAGTGGTGGTTTCGGCCCGTCAACAGCGCTTGGCGGGTGGGCGAGCATAGCGCTGTGGTGTGGAAGCGGTTCAGCTTGAGGCCGCCGTTTGCGAGGCGCTCGGCGGTCGGTGTGTGACAAGGGCCGCCGAATGCCGAAGAGGCGCTGAAGCCCACGTCATCAAGCAGGACGATCAATACGTTGGGCGCACCCGCCGGTGGGCGCAACATCGTGATCGGCGGATAGTGACTATTCGGATCCTTCGCGTCATATGTCGTCAACCCGACGTGCTTGCGATCCGCGATGGGCAGACTTTCCCGCATCACCTGCGCGGCAGTCTCCGTCATGATCAGTCCCTTCTCGAGCGTTCTGTGGTGGGCGGACTCGGACTAGCCCGTGCCGACGCATCCGCTGACGTTGACGTGCCGACCCACGTTGGCACATACGCTGACGCTGCCGGCCGGAGCCGGCGGCGGCGGGGGTGGAGCGGATTCCGCTGCCGATGGCGGCGGGTAATACGCCGGCGGCGGTACGTATTGTTCGACGGTGCCGGCGATGTCGGTGCACCCGCCAACAGAGACGCGGGCCCCGCCGACGCTTGCACAGGCGTCGGCTCGGGCGTGGGCGGGGACCGCGACGCTGACGGCCACCGCCACTGCGGCCATCGCGAAGACCCGCGCGCCGGCTGATAACCAAGACCGCGCGCGCCCAGACGCCTCGTGCGTCGGCTCTGTGTCGTTCCACATCGGTAATGCAGTGCCGTTCATTTCGATCCGTACTTGTCGGTGAATTTCCTTCACCGCCCACTCTCGTCCGGCCACGACTCCAGGTACCTCGGACAAATGGCCGATCTGGCGGACGAAAGTTCCTCCCCCCATCGGGGGAGGGCAGCGGTCTCCGCAGGGTGGGTGCCGGCGTTCTGGCAGTGCTGCGCTGTTATCCAGCCATAACCGGACGTGCCATCACGGTGAGGCGCGATCCGTATCGCGGTGTGGATTCGCCACCACTTCGACCGGCGCTCGTCGCCATCGGTATTCCGGGCATGCCCGGCCCGCCTTCCGCAACCGTCGGCGTGGCGCCCAGACCGCTACCCGACAACGCCGCCATGCCGGGGGTCTTCGGCGGGGCCGCTGCGCCCCAGCCCGGCGGTGCGGACATCGCCCCGACCGATACAGCATTGCCCAGCCTCGCCGAGATCGCCGCCCCACCGGCGCCGTGACCTGCTGAAGCCATCGCGCCGGCACCGGAACCCACTTCCTCTGCGGGCGATCCCAACGCCGCTATCTCTGCGGCGCCGGGTTTGGCAACGAGGCCGTTGACAGTGCCTATGCACCCCATGCACGTGCTCACGACCGTCGAAGCCACGACACTTATGCTGGCAATCGACTGCACGATGGTGTACACCCAAAGCGGCGGCGTGGCCACCGCTAGCGCCTGTAGCGCATGGGGTACCTCCGATACCACCCGTCGCGCGGCCGAAAGGTCGATGTGCGAGCGGGTTCCGGCCAAGTTGCTCGCCGCCGCGGCAACGGCGGCCGCCTGCCCGGCCAGTCCGGCCAGGTTGGTAGTCGGCGCCGGCCCCGTGAACGGTGTCAGTGTTGCCGCGGCGGCCGATGCGGCGGCGTAGGCGTACATCGCGGCGGCGTCCTGGGCCCACATCTCGGCGTAGAGGGCTTCGGTGGCCGCGATCGCCGGGGTGTTCTGACCGAGAATGTTGGTCGCAATCAGCGACATCAGCAGAGCACGGTTGGCCGCGACCATCGGCGGGGGCACGGTCATGGCGTGCGCCGCCTCATAGGCAGCCGCGGCAGCGTTGGCCTGCACATGCGCCTCGGTAGCCTGATCGGCGGTCGAACTCAACCACGACACGTAGGCTTTGGTCGCGGCGGCCATCGATATCGATGAGGGGCCCAGCCACACCCCACTGGTCAGCCCACAGATCACCGACGCGTACGCGGCTGCCGCCGAGTGCAACTCGGCGGCCAGCTCGCTCCATGCTGCCGCTGCCACTAGCAGCGACCTGCATCCGGGGCCGGAATACATTCGGCCGGAGTTGATTTCCGGCGGCAACGCTGCGAAATCCATTTCTCGTCCCCTGGCGGCTAGTCCGAGGCCGTGATCGCGTTGGCGGCCTCAGTGGCCGCATATGAACCGGCGCTGGTCCGTAGAGTGGTGGTGAACAGTTCGTGAATCTCCATGGCATGGGCGCTCACTGCCTGATACATCTGGGCGTGAATGACGAACTGCGCTGTCGTTACTGCCGATACCTCGTCGGCGGCAGCCGGAATCACCCCGGCGGTGGGGGCAGCCGCGACCGAGCTCCGGGCGTTTATCGCGACGCCCACACTCTGCAAGTCACCAGCCGCCGCCGCAAGCAGTTCTGGGACAGTCGCTACGAACGACACTGACGTCTCCTATCGCTGACGGTGCGAGATGTGTGATCGCGGTCGGTTATCGGATTCACTTTGCGTGATCGCAACCACACCATTACGGTCCTGCATCGATTCGGTGATGCCCATCGGCGGACTGGCTAGAACCGGGGATGAATCTGCACCCCCCGATTGACGGAGCCGTTTCGCAATGCGGGTACGGGTCGCGGTTCGTTGGCCGAACGGCCGTAGTGACAGCGGATTCCGTCGATCGGGGGATGGGCAGCCGTTCGCGTCGGGGGGCATTTAACGGAGTGACACTGACGAATCCTCGCGAGACAGTTGTCGAGAGGTTGCCGGATAAACAGTCATACGGCATGAATTACGACGCGCAGAATGGGGATCAGGATGGACGTGATATGCATCGTTCTGGCGATATTCGTCCTGTTGGCGGAGACGATGAATCTGCTGCCGGTCATCAAGGATTGTCTGCGTTCGGCGCCCGCGATGACGCCGCGCCGCTGAGCCGGCCTGCCCGAAGGGACGACCCCGAGCTCCCGCCCCCGCGCCGCCGAGAACTGAACTGGTTCGGCCCTTTTCGACGGCACTCTGGATTCCGTCCACCAATGGAGACGCTGGCTTGAGCCGTAACACCGCGGGCCACCTAGCGGAAGTTCAGCGGCTGGCCTCCCCATGCAGCGCGGATGCGCACGTCGATATCGTGGGTGACCGTGTCGCACTTGTCGATGATCAGACAGGCCCGGTCGACCCCCTGATATGAAGTCCACTCCGGTTCGCCGGGTAGGCCCGTCGGCTTCGAGTGGGTCGCGAAGTTCAGCCACCGGGCGCGGATCCGCCCGGAAACGGCCTTCCCGGTCTTCAGGCCGCCGAGCCGGAATGTGACGTCCTTCGGGCCCTGGACGAGATTGCCGAAGATATAAGGCAACTCGGCCGCATGTGTGGCGCCGAGACGCAGGACGCGCAGCATCGGCGTCGTCCAGTCGAACCGGTAGACGTATACCGGCGCGACCGCCCGGTGGCCTTCTGCGAACCACAGCGACGGCATCCGGAAGCCGAGGTCACATGCCACACCCATCCCCCGGGCCTTCACTCGGATGCCGGAGTAGGCGGAGCCAATCTGCGCCTCGGTCGGCAGTTGCACCCCGGGCTGCTCTGCGGCGATCTTGGTGAACATCGCGCGGATCGCCTTCGGCGTGATCGGCATCAGTGGCGACTTCATCCACCGGAACAGCGTGGCCTCGTCCTTGTTGGTGCCAATGATCAGCGGCACCGGATGTGAACGGCCCTCGCGGGCGAGCTTCACCGGATAGTCCGGCACCAGGTCACCGTCGACGATCGGAGCGAACGCCAGCGTTCCGGGGGTCAGTTGCGGTACGTTCTCGAACACCTCCTTGGAGACGTCGATGAGCACCTCGATCGGGAGAACGCGTAGCTGGTCGACATCGGTGTCGAGCCTGTCCAGCACCATCTCGGCGACCCGCCGCGCGCGTGCGCTGTCGTAAACCGAAGTCGCGGGCGAACTTTGCGCGATGGCGCCGGCGAACAGCCCCTCGGTCGCCGGCGTAGTCAGCAAGGTGGTGACGATCGAGCCGCCGGCCGATTCGCCGAACAGTGTGACGCGGCCGGGATCCCCGCCGAACGCGGCGATGTTGTCGCGCACCCAGCGCAGTCCGGCGATCACATCACGCAAGCCGATGTTGGAGTCGAACTGCTGCGACGGTGTGCTGAACGAGGACAGGTCCAAAAATCCCAGCGCGCCCAAGCGATAGTTGATCGTCACGACCATGACGTCGCCGCCGCCGGCCAGCGCTCCACCGTGGTAGAGCGGCTGGCTGGCGGATCCGAAAATATAAGCGCCGCCGTGCACCCACACCATGACGGGCTTCGCGTCGCCCGGCTTGGTGTCCGACGATGCCCAGACGTTGAGTGTCAGGCAGTCTTCATGCTGCGGCGCACCGAGATCGAGCGGGACGGCCGGGTCCGTCGGCTGCGGGCAGACGGACCCGGGTCGCGTCGCGTCGGCGGGTTCGGTCCACGGCTCGGGTGGCTGCGGCGCACGCCAGCGCAGCTGGCCGACCGGCGGCGTGGCATACCGGATGCCCTGCCATGACTTGGTGCACCCATCGTCGCGGCCGCGCACCGGGCCGTAGTTGGTAGCGATCACCGGGTAACCGTCCGACGGCGCTAGACCTGCCTCCCGGCACACCCGGTGGAGGAGGATTCGATCACGTTCGATCTGCGTCATATCGAGTTCCACACCCGAGGGTCATTGTCGCCGCGATCATTCACGACAACCACGTTCGGATGCCAGGGCCGGCGGCCGCGCCTTCGTCTCGCTCGGACCGCCGCGGGAATTCTTTGTCGTCGGGCAGTTCACCCGATGGCACTTTCAGCACGCTACGACCGGTGGCTCGCCGGTTGTTGCGGCTGGTTGAAGTCGTGCGCATATCCGCACGTTACGGCCGACCGCGCGGGCAATGGATCCGCCTATCAGACGTTTCGGGGCAGTGGTCTTGCTCCCCCGATCGGGGGGCCGGTCGCTGGGTGTGGGCATGTCACGCGCGCCGGGCGCCGGTTGTATGCACACTCGTTTCCGAGTGGTCAATGTCGCTCGCAGATCATCCGGTAGCCGGAAGGCACCTGGTCACCCCCGCGGCCCGATCGGGGGATGTTCGTTGAGCCACACGCGTTTTACGCTCGGCCGATGAGCGTGACGGCGCGCACGCGAGACGTGAGGGCATGTACTGATCGGGCAACGCCAAACACCCGGACCGCCGTGGTCGGTCGGAAAGCATTCGCCCGCTACCCGCGAATTATCTGGTTGCCGCTCACACTGATGCATGAGGTGGACGAGGTGTTGCTGCGCGACCTTTGGACTCGGTGCTATCTCGACGGTGAAGGCTTATACGAACTGGCGGACGACACCACGGCGTCAGCGCAACACCATCCCCACGCCGGCCGAGACCGTCTCGGATCATGATTGCCGTACTGTCCCTGTATCGTCCGCGCCTCGAGGAATTCCTGGCGTCGCGCGGTCAGAAGACCATCGCGTTGATACCGGACAGCGTCCGACGGCTACGCGAGTCCACCCGGCCGCAGTATCGCATCACGTCGATCGACCGTTGGGACAACTACAACGCACTTGCCGGCCTCGCAAGCCAATTCGAAGCGCTCGGGGTGACCGCCGTTGCCACAATCGATGAACCTTGCATTCGGGCTGCCGCTTTCCTGCGAGACCTGTTGGGCCTGGCCGGGCAAGACCATCACAGCGCCGTCGCGTGCACCGACAAGTCGGTGATGAAGTCGCGCCTGACGGCCGCGGGCATCCGCGTGGCCGAGCACCGCGTCGTGCGCAGCGGGGCCCACATCCGCGAATTCCTCGACGCGACCGGCGGTGACATCATCGTCAAACCGCGCTGCGGCTTCGGCTCCATCAACACACATCGCGTCAACCACGACAACTTCGACCACCTCGCGTCGCGGGGCGCGTTCGGCGCGCCGGGCGAGCTGCCCGCATACTTTCAATCCACGACCATCAGCACAGCCAGTGGTCGCATCAGCTACCTGGCCGAGCGGTGCATCGACGTCGCCGCCGAATACCACTGCGATTCTGTTCCATGAGGGCACGCAAGTGCATTGCCTGGCCGGCCGCTATTCCAAGCCGATTCTGTCGGACCCCGCGGTTGGATCGGTGTGGCTGGACCCCTACTCTGCCGAAGCGGCCGAAGTATGCGCGCTGACCCGCGCCGCCGCTTCGGCGTTGGGCGTCACCCATGGTTTCGGGCACTGCGAGGTCTTTAGGGACCGATCGGGCCAGTGGCTGGTGGGTGAATTCGCCGCACGTCCCGGCGGTCTGATGATTCCCCGAATGCTGCAGCTGCGCTACGGAATAGACAACCTCTCGCTCATGGCTGACCAACTCGTCGGGCACCAGCCGGCCACCGAACCGGCGACGCACTTGGCGGGCTCCATCGCCTGGCGCGCCATACCCATCGATCCCGGCGTCATCACGGCCATGCCCGACGAGGCGTACATGCTGAGTTTGCCCGGTGTCATCGAGGTTCAGATCATGTTGCGGCCCGGGGACTCCACCACCGGCCTTCCAGCCTCGATGTATCACGCGGCCTACATCGTCTGCATCGGCGACACCCCCCGGCAAGCCGAAGAGCGCGCCCAAGACGCTCTAAACGCCTGCCGGATAACAGTCGACCCGCGGCCCGATCGCATCATCCGCGATATTCGGGCCAACAACCGGTGGCTTCGTCGATGATCCCGATATTCAGGGCCCATTCGGGCGTAACGCATTTCGGTCTTCGCGGGTTGCGGAAGGCCGGCAGCGACGGAACGTGGGCCGCCGCAGACGCGGGCAACGAGCAAAAGAAACGGAAGAGAGGCCAGTGGTGGGTGATGACGAGACGGGACATGGCGAGAGGGGGATACGCAACGGCGCACTGCTGTCAATGAAGTACCCGGACGAGCACAACGGACGGTTCGTGTTCGTTCCAGCTGCCCTCGCCGCGACGATCGCGTCGGCGGCATATCTGATTGGTGTACAGCGCCAGCGGACACTCGAGCGCCGCCCCACGATAAGGCATATCACTCCCCGAAGGGAGCTGCACATGATCGGTGCCGCGGTGCTCGCCCAGACCGTCGTCGTGGTTCTCACGCTTTTCGTGTGACGGAGACGCGATGTTCAACTAACACGCCAACGTAACTGACATGACCGCTGCGCCCGGAAAACCCTTCTGCCCGAGCCTAATTCCGGGCCCCGAGCTCGCGCCTTGGAGTCACCGCCGCAGCGGCAGCCTTACGTGTACATGTGCCCCCACGGGTGCGTCGACGATTCTGAACGTTCCGCCGGCGGCTTCGACACGCGCGCGTTGCGAGGCTAGACCGATGTGGCCCTCGGCGAGACGGCGCGCCGCGACATCACCCGTGAACCCGATGCCGTCGTCGGCCACATCGAGACGGCACACACCATCGACGACCGCAATCGTGACTGACGCATGGGCCGCACGGGAATGACGGACCAGGTTCGACAGCAACTCGCGGGCGACCCCGAATATCATGGGATCGACGGCGTTTCGGCCGGTGTATTCAATGTCGGTTGTGATCGTGATGCCTGACCGATCGGCGGTGAGCGACGCTAACTTTTCCACCGCGGCCCCCAGGCCCACCTGCTCGAGCACGGCGGGATGAAGCTCGAAGGTCACATCCCGCAGTCGCGCTGAGGCGTTTTGCAGGCTGGCGACCGCTCTGTCGAGCTCTGTGGCCGGGGCTCGCTTGAGGTAGTCCACGATGTCTCGACGCGCCGCCAGTACATCCTGCAACGGGCCGTCGTGGATCGATTCACTGATTTGACGCCGCTGCGCCTCCGAAGCCGTCATAGTATCGGCGAGCAGCGCCTCACGGGAAGTGGTTAACTCAGCAATTTCGTCTTCATACCGTGTCCGAACGACGGTGACGACTAGCCTTGTGCCGCAAAAGAATGCGTACATCGCCACCAGAAGCGCGCTTTGAGCCCAGCCGATCCGCGGCACAGTTGCCGGGTCTCGTAGGAACTCTGCCGCGAAGACTACGAAGATCCCTGCCAAAACCACCGCAGACGGTCGCCAGGACACCCCAATGGCGACCAGGACCGGCAACAGCCCCATCACCAACAGCGGAAGGTATCCGCCTGGAGACAACATCTTGAAGCCCACCAAGGCGATGATGTCCACCAAAGTGAGCATCAACACCAATGCGTCGCCGGTGACCAAGTAACTGACGCGAGAAAACACCAATATTGCCGCCGACACCGCGATGAGTGCGTACACGGCGATCAGCACACCCTGCTTCGCCTGTGCGCCGGGATGGTTGCCGACAAACACGGCGCTGATCATGATGGCAAGCACGCCGATACGAAATGCATATCCGGCGCGTAGCGACCGTAACCGGTGCCTGCGTCGTACCCTGTTGAGATCCGTCGTGCTCATTTGTTACCTAAACATGTGGTCATCAGAGGACGATCGCCGCGCTGGGATGCGGCGAGATCTGATCGTCGTCCGTGAACGCGGCGAATGCAATGCCCAACTGGACCGCCCGGACACCGAACCGGAATGGTTCGCGCCGCGACCATGAAAGAACCGCGCTGCGTCAAAATGTCCCCCGGACGCGGCCATTGGCGGGCGTGCGCAACTCATACAAACAATTATTCGCAGTAAGAGAACGCGGCGTGGATCCGCCGACTGGCCGATCGGGGAGAGGGCACTAAGTCCCCCATTACCCGGGGCGATCCTCATCGGTGGTCCGGGCGGGGCTGAACGCCGACACCCCTGGGCAAGCACCGTGCAGAGCGTCCAGAAAGTTCCGTTAATGATGCACGACTTCCACGCCACCGGGCCACGGCGCCGTGCCGCAGTCGGGAGTTCCTCCCCTTTAGTCCTTCGCAATAAGTTCCGAGAAAGGCTCCTGTCGCGGCCGGCGGCATTCTGGTATGCCTTAAATGGCTAACGCGCCGATCACCCTAGGTCAGGAGGATTAGTGACGGGCAGAGGCCTCCACGTGCGCTAAAGCTGTGCCGACGGGCGCTGCCTCTCGTTTTGTCAAACAAGCTCGGCGCGCGCCGCAGCAAGCGACAATGACGAAAGCGCTCGCGCCGGGGCGCCTGCCTTAACTATCTGGATGGCACGGGAGCAACCCATGACATACCCCTCGAAGCGGATCAGAGTCGTCGTGGCCGACGACCACCCTCTCACTCGTCAAGGCATCGTTCGCGCTCTTAACGCGAGCGGAAAGATCGAAGTCGTCGCGGAGGTGGCCGATGGCCGCGCTGCGCTGTCCGCCATCCGCGAACTACAGCCAGCCGTGGCCCTGCTCGACTATCGGATGCCCGACCTCGACGGCCTGGCTGTGATTCACGCGGTGACCCGTGATGGTCTGCCAACCAATGTGGTGCTGCTCAGCGCTTTTGATGACAGTTCGATGGTCTACCAGGCTCTGGCAGAAGGCGCTTCGGGCTATGTGACGAAGGAATCCGACAGCGACGAGATCGTGGCGGCAGTGTTGAAGTGCGCCAGTGGCACTGGGTATCTGTCCTCCCAGCTGGCCGGCGGTTTGACCGATGAGGTCAAACGCCGCGCGAAGGGTGATGCGGCATTGCTCACCGCGCGCGAGAGTGAAGTGGTGCGGATGATGGCCGACGGGTTGTCGGTTCCCCAGATCGCGTTGCGACTGCATTTGGCAGCCAGCACCGTCAAGTCGCACGTGCAGAATCTCTACGAAAAGCTCGGTGTGTCTGACCGAGGCGCTGCGGTGGCCGAGGCGATGCGGCGTCGACTGGTGGAATGATCCACACCCGCTCTGGCTCACCGCTGCAGCTGTAACTACGCCATCCACGACGCGAACATTGCCGTCCGGTCACCGCAATAAGTCGGGTGGGCCCCGAACCGGTTGCGGCAACAATCTGCTCGGCGGCGGTTTTCAGAGTTATGCGGCATCACCCTGTGAGAGGGTCCTCTGCCAATCAGACGGCACGGTGACCTCGCCGGCGGCGTACGCGTAAGCGGGCGTACTGCGGCGGCCGGTGGTTTGGGTGTTGATTCGTGACAGAGCGCCCACATAGTTCGAGCCCGGTGAGCCGTCAAAGACCGGTTCTCCCCCAATTGGGGGAGAACCTTGCCTACCCTGGTCCCTCCGTTTACCCGGCAGACGTCCTTCGGCCACGACGAGATAGTTGGCGTATCACCAGCACGCAAGGGAAGACACAACACCTAACGGGAGTACCCATGAGCAACGCCGCAGCACGCGCAGCCATCATGACCCCGTGCCCCGATGCGCGACGCGCAACGCTGCGCGCGGGCACCGCCAAGGCCAAGCCACGGGTACTCGTAACCGGTAGCTCCGGTCACCTGGGCGAGGCCCTTGTGCGCGCCGTGCACGGCCGCGGTGCGGACGTCATCGGGCTCGACGTGCGACCGTCGAGGTGGACCGATGTTGTTGGTTCCGTGAATGATCCAGGATTGCTGCAGGAGGTCATGACTGGCGTCGACGTGGTGTTCCACACGGCGACGCTGCACAAGCCGCAGCTGGCGTTCCTGCCAAGCCAGGCGTTTGTGGACACCAACATCAGCGGCACGCACTGCCTGCTCGGCGCCGCGGTTGTCGCCGGCGTTCGCGCGTTCGTGATGACATCCTCGACGACGGTGTACGGCGACGCGCTGGTGCCGCCATCGCGGATGCCGGCGGCGTGGATCGACGAATCGGTGGCGCCGATCCCGAAGAATATCTATGGCGTGACCAAAGCCGCCGCCGAGGACCTCTGTCAGTTGGCGCACCGCAACGATGGCCTTGCCTGCGTCGTGCTGCGGGTGGCGCGGTTCTTCGCCGACGCCGACGACATGCCAGGGCATGACGCCGGCTATAGCGACGAGGCCGTGAAGGCCAACGAGTATGCGTCTCGCCGCGTCGCGCTCGAAGACGCCGTCGACGCCCACCTCCAAGCGGCCCAGCGGGCGCCTCGGCTTGGCTTTGGGCGTTACGTCATATCGGCCACCACACCGTTTGCCCGGGATGACATGACTGACCTGCGAACTGACGCGGCCGCGGTATTCGCGCGGCGGGCTCCGCTGGCCGCGGCGGAATGGGTCCGGCGCGGCTGGCGTTTTCCCAACCGCCTCGACCGTGTCTACGTCAACGCCAAGGCTCGGCACGACCTGGGGTGGTGTCCGCGTTTCGATCTGAACGCAATCGCCGCCAGAGTTGCGGGTGGTGACCCCGTTCAGACGCCGCTATCGCAACTGGTCGGGTCCAAAGAGTACGCCGACAGTCTGTACCACGTCGGGGTTTTCGACCCGACAAGCGCTGAGTTGCAAGCGAATCGGCATTCACCCGGCGTGCTGCCCAACGACAGTCGTGATGACCTCGTGTGGCGGCGAGATGAGCGACCTTACGCGAACGCCGGCACGTCGTCACAGGTTCGCAGCTATGCCGAGGCGAAGTAGGGGCTAGCCGACCGCGTCGGCTGTGCTCAACGCGACGCCGCACCACTTGCTGTGCGATCACCGTTCTCGCGTCCTAATCGACCCCTGACGACGATTATGTGGGGCGGTCGACGACGCCGCGTGATCGCCGGCGGACCGGATGTTGCGGCTCGGTGGTCGACCGCGATTGCGGCCCGGGAGTTGCCGCCGCGTCGCACAAACATGGCCAGTACCGAGCCGACGGCAGCGCAGATCGCGGCCACCATCATCGACGCCTGCAGCCCTTCCATGAATGCGGCGTGGCTGCCGTTGGCCACCGCTTGCGCGAGCGACGCCGGCATGTCTGGCGCCGTGGGAGCCACGCCTTGCGCGACGAGGCCCTGTGCACCGGAAAGCTTTTCCGCGACGGGCCCGGGCGTTCCGGCGGCCGTGAGAGCACCGACGAGCGCCGAGCCGACACGGCTGGACAACACCGAGCCGAGGATCGTCGTCCCGAGCACTCCGCCCAGTTGCACCGCCGTGCTCTGCAGGCCGCCGGCCACCCCGGCGTCGTCGACGCTGGCGTTGCCGACGATCGCTCCCGAACTGGCAGTCACGACCAGGCCGATGCCGACACCCAGCAACACGAACGCCGGCCACATCGCCTGGTAGCCCGAATCGGGGTGCAGAAATGTCAGCCAGAACAGAGCGACCGCAACGGTAGCCAGGCCGCCGACCATCGCCGGACGCGAGCCCAGCCTCGCGGTGAGGACGCCGCTCAGCGGCGGGGTCACCATCAGTGCCAGGCTCAGCGGCAACGCGCGGATACCGGCCTGCACGGGGCTGAGCCCTTGCACGTTCTGCAGATACAACGACATGAGGAAGGGCGCGCCAAACAACGCGAAGTAGTTCACGATCAGCACCAGGGTGCCGATCGACAGCGACCGGTTCGCGAACAGCCGCATCGGCAACAGCGGGTAGGGAGCGTGAAACTCGATCATCACGAACAGCCCGACAACGAGCACACCCCCAATCAGGCATGCCGGCGTCTTGGTGTCGAGCCAGCCCCAGTGCGGCCCCTCGATCAGCCCGTACACGATGAGGACCAGACCGCAGGACAGCGTCACGATGCCCGGCACGTCGAGGTGTTCGTTGCGCTCACTGCGCTTCTCGATAATTGCCAGCGTGCCGAACAGCAGCGCGGCCGCCGCGATCGGCGCGTTGATGTAGAAGATCGATTGCCAGCCAACGCCCTCGACCAGCAGCCCCCCGACGATCGGTCCTGCGGCGATCGACACGCCCGACGTGGCGCCCCAGATACCTATGGCGGTGCTGAGCTTCTCGGGCGCAAAGGTGCTGCGCACGATCGCCAGGCAGCTGGGCATCAGCAGCGCCCCAAAAACGCCCTGCAGCGTGCGGAGCGCGATCACGCCGTCGACGGTGCCGATCAACCCGATGCCAACCGATGTCGCGGCGAACCCGCTGACGCCGACAAGAAACATCTGACGGCGACCGAGCCGGTCGCCCAACTTGCCGCCGAAGATCAGCAGCGCCGCGAGCGCGAGCAGGTATGCGTTGGTGATCCACTGCAGGTCGATCAGCGAGGCGTGCAGATCGATGGCGATGCGCGGGTTCGCGATCGCCACCGCTGACCCGTCGAGGCCGACCATGACGCTGCCGATCGAGACCGCGGCGAGTGTCCACCACGGATTGGCGCGCATCCCGCTCTTGATGGACGCGCGGTTCCGCCGGCTGACATCACCGGTCACACCGGGAAACTTGTTCATTCTCAGGCCTTTCCAGCCCATGCAGCTGATCGCAATCACCGCAAACCAAAGATGCAGCCGGTGCCTTCGCAACCAGTCCAATTGATCCACCGGACGACATCAACACCTGCTCTACCACTGACGGCCGACGCGGGTACTGGTGCAGTTTCGGCCCCGGTGGGTACCGGCGGCGGTGGCGGTGGCCTGTAGCACTGACCACGTGAAACGCGGGAGCGGGTCACGTTGTGGCACACACCGGCGTGAGCGATCCCCGCTGTCGCGATCGTGACCGCTTCGGCAATTCCGGTAAGCGCCAGCACTGAAACAGCCGCCGCGACACACCTGCGCGACCGCTGAGTAGTGCGTCGTGCCTGCCCGGCACCCCCCGCCCGGCCGACGGTCGTGTTGTTCATGTGCAAAGCTCCTAATTCGGCGCGCGGTCGGTCTTTTCCGCCGATGTTCGTTCCGGTCACCGAACACCTTTTCAGCGTGATGGCTCGGTGTCCTTCGGGTAAATGTCGGAATCGGTGGGTGAGAAGCTCACCCCCTATTGACGGGGCGGCGCACAACGCATCCAGTAGGCATGTGATCTGGACTGGGCGTCCGCCACCTAATCCTTTGGTTTAAGCCGGTGGTTGGCACAGTGCCCTGTTTGCCGCAAGACAGAGCATTTGCTGCGGCAGCGACTGCGGACGCGCAAGACAGCATGTGAGTGTGCGCCGCGTGCCGGAGCATCCCCTTTGTGGCCGGTGTAGCCGAGAATCGGGCCACGCCGGCGCCACTGATTGGCGCGCTGTCAAGGCCGTTTGATGCCGGTGCACCGATGTTGCTGGTACCCAACACCTTCCGTGCGGCGCAGGCCATGTCTTCCAGTGATCGGCTGATGCCAAGCGGATTGTCGATGCCGGATGGTGCATGCGCGTCCGAGCGCGTCCGTTGTCCGTACCCACCTATTGGGGGAGGAGTTTTCATCCGCCCGTCCCCTCACTCAGCCGACAGACGACTCGGCGCCCGGGCGGAATAGTGATCGAAATGAACTGCACTACGCCCCGCGCATGCATCAGCCGAAGCGGTGATCGCCGAGGACCGAATGGCCTGTCTTGGATAGTTGGTGGTTGTGGGTTACGTGGCCGGAGGAGCGCATGACGAACTCCGCGCAGCGGGTGAGGATCATCGTCGCCGACGATCACCCGATAACTCGGGAGGGGGTCGTCCGGGCTCTGAACTCAAGCGGCAGGGCCGAAGTTGTCGCCGAAGTGGCTGACGGCCGTGCCGCGCTGGCCGCTATCCGAGAACTTCGGCCCGCCGTCGCCCTGCTCGATTTGAAGATGCCCGAACTCGATGGCCTTGAAGTTATCCACGCGGTGTTGCGTGATCAGATACCAACCAATGTCGTGTTGCTCAGCGCATTCGATGACAATTCGGTTGTCTACAAGGCTCTCGCCGAAGGCGCCACGGGCTACTTGACGAAGGAGGCCGACAGCGACGAAATCGTCGCCGCGGTCGTCAAGTGTGCGTCAGGCGCCACGTACCTTTCGGCGCATTTGGCCGGTGGCTTGGCCGCCGAGGTCAAACATCGGGCTAAGGGCGAGGCGACGCTGCTGACGCCGCGCGAGCATGAGGTGGTGCGGGGAATCGCCGACGGGCTATCGGTCCCCCAGATCGCGGATCAGCTGCATCTGGGAGCCAGCACGGTGAAGACACATGTGCAGAACCTCTACGAGAAGCTCGGTGTGTCTGACCGTGGCGCTGCCGTGGCCGAGGCGATGCGCCGTCGACTTGTGGAATGATCCCACGGTCGCGGGCTATGGCCGCGGCGGCGCTCGACGCGGATGTCTGCCTCCGTGCCAGTCAACCGGTTCCCGGCGGGGCCAGGAGCTACGCGCCGGCGAGGCAGGGCTACAGCGCGCGCCCGATGATGTCCTTCATGATTTCGGTAGTGCCGCCGTAGATGGTCTGAACACGAGAGTCCATGAAGGCCCGCGAAATCGAGTACTCCCGCATGTAGCCATATCCGCCGTGCAGCTGCAGGCAACGTCGGTCGACCAGATGCACCCGCTTTTCAGCGCTGTACCACTTGGCCAGGGCGCAGCGACGTCGTTGTGCAGGCCGAACCCGAGCCCACTGTGCTGGCCGCCGCTATTTCTTCGGCGATGACGGCGTTGTAACGGACGTCTGAATTGCGCGACCGCCCCCTATTCGCTGGGCATGGCCATGCCCAGGAATCCCTGTTTGCCTGCCTCCAATCACACCGTTCGGTCGACGATATTGTTCTGCTCCTATTGCGGCTTGAACGGCTCGGCGTGGCGCTTCAGGAAGGCATGAAGTGCGGTCCCCGGTTGGGGACGGCGCCTGTAACAATGATCAGAAGGTCTGGCTATCGCCTTGTTCCGTCTTATTGAAGCGGTGACGAAAGTTGATGAGCCCGGCGACATCCTGGTTCGGGTGACTGACCTTGGCTCTGCACGATCGGTGGAGTGGTTTTCGTCCGCGGCATCCGGCATTTGCCCGAGAGACGCGAAGCCATGGAGGCGGAATCCTAGTCAGTACCGGATAAAACGCCGGATCGCAATGAAAAACCTACCAACAACACCACCTACAGGAGTAAATAGATGACCAACACCATTGTTCGCCGGATGACCCGGAGCGGACTGCTTGTGCTTGCGGCGGGCGGCATTGCCGGCGCCGCCGCGATAGGGATGAGCACGATCGCGGCGGCGCAGCACCAACACCACGGTGTCACAGCGCCGGCCGCCCCCGCGGGGCCTGCCACCCCGGCGCCTATGCCCGCACCGGCCGCCAAGCCTGCGCCGGCCACGCCCGCGCCGGCCGCTAAGCCTGCGCCGGCCACGCCCGCGCCGGCCGCTAAGCCTGCGCCGGCCACGCCCGCGCCGGCCGAGAAGCCGGCGCCGGCCACGCCTGCGCCGGCCGAAAAGCCCGCACCCACCGCGACCGCGACGGACGCCGAGCCGGCGCCCACCGAGTAGGCTGCCGATGCGCTGTCAGACCACAGATCTCAAAGAAATTTGCGATCTGTGTTCTGACGCGCCGACGGTCTCGCCTCCGTAGTGACGCCGTCAGATCCAAGGGCCCCATCGAGCGGCGCCCACCGCAGAGATCGGCAGCCACAATGCAAGCCAGGCAGGCGAACTCGTCACGATTGCTCGAAAGCCTCCATCACTGCTGCTGGCGCGCCGCGCCCGGCGTGATGGTATCGGCCGGCCTGCGCGTCGAAGCGTCGAGGCGCCGGCAGTCCAGTTCTGCGGCAATCGACCGCTACTGCCGCCGATTACACATCAGAACAGCTGGCGACCACCTTCCCTGGCACCGGGATCCGGCCGCTTCCAGCGCCGCGGCGATGAGGCCCGGCCGTATTGCTCAACAAGCCGATGCTCAGTAGACCCTGGCCGATGGGATCGGCCGGACCATAGGTCCACTTGATAGCAGCTTCCTCATCTCTTCAGCCCTGCAGACCTTCCGCGTCGCCGTGACGGCGCTCGGGTGGGCCCATTTCGGCGGCGCAGCAAGCATATTGGCCTGATCGCGAAACCGGCAGCGTTCGTCGCGGGTGCGTGGGAACACCTCACGCATCGCCTTCCAAAATCCAGCGCGCCATCGCGGACGGCCAGCACCGGTGCGCTCATGGTCCGACGTTTGCGGTCCCGCAGCGGATCAGCCCACGACTCGGTCGATTCCCGGTACACGTCAAGTCGGCGCGAGGAGCTCTTTGCGGCCAGCACGTTCCCGCCGGCGTTGGCGCCGCTGGACCGGCCAGAAAGCTGTGTATCAGCGAGACTGGTCGACTCGCGCAGATACGGGGCGACCGGGACCGGTCATTGCACCGGCACACCCACCCGCGCCCGGCGGGCGGTGTACACCCGCGCAGGTAGCACGTTGGGCCAGACAGTGCGGCCGACGATGACCTCCTCGAAGGTCTCCGTGAGCAGGCCATGGAAGCGGCGGGCGCGGGGCATGCCGCACAACGCCGTGTACGCGACCGCGGTGAACGCGCCGTCCGCGGCGAGGCAGCGCCCGATCACGTCGACCAGGTCACGCTGCAGCTGCGGCGCAAACGACGCCCACGGCAGACCACTGACGATCACGTCGGCAGTAGCCAGGCCGCGGCTGGCGAGCAGTTCCGGCAGCTGGGCGGCGTCGCCGACGGCGACGTCCAGGGTGGGGAAGCGGCGGGTGAGCTGCCCGGCGAACTCGCTGTTCAACTCGACCGCCAGATGGTGGCCGCGGCCCGCCAGGCGGCGGTCAATCGCGGCGGAAAACGCTCCGGTACCCGGGCCGAGCTCGACGACGACGGGGTCACCCCGCTCGGGCACTGGTGCCGCCATGCGGTCGGCGACCCAGCGCGAACTCGGCAGCATCGAGCCCGTACGGGCGGGGCTTTTGGCAAATTCCCAGGCAAAGGTCCGAAACTCCCCGTGCTTGATCGGAGTTTCCGGATGTAGCTGTGCCAGCGCCGTATTCGTTCTGGCGATCGCAGCGGCCTCGCCAAGGATCACCGGGGTAGTGGTGACGGCGCCGTTGGTGCTGACCCTCACGGGCGTACTCCTTCTAACGTGGGTGTGTCTGTTGCAGTGCCGGGGATTTCGGCGTTACCGCAACTATGTCGCGAACAATCCGGTCGTGTCTTTCCTCTAAACAGTGCATGCAGGGGATGAACTGGGCTCAGCCGATTTGCGGATTGCTGGACATCGGCGTTCTCCGCAGACAGCGGATGGTGGCTGCTCGCGAGACCTACAAAATCCACCGGTCGGGAGTCGGACAAACCGGATGGATGGCCGCGCGGCAGCAGCACGATCGCGCTCTAGGAGGCGACCACCGGGCCGCCGTCACACACTCGAGCGCTCGCGGGAATCAACCGACCTCAACTCGGTGCAGATCCTGGCCCAGCTCGATGCGGCCTTCGAACGCCGATGCGGCGCGTTCGCGCCACTGCCCTTCCTGCTCCGGGACCAGCCCGGGCACATAGTGGGTAAGAATCAAAGTACCGACGCCCGCCCGGGCCGCCGTCGCCGCGGCTTCCTCGACCGACGAGTGGTAGTCGCAGATGTCTTTGATGCGCTGCAGCGGGGCCAGCTGAAGGAGATCCTTGCGGATCGCGGTGTGCACGAGCGCATCCGCGCCACGTGCCAGCGCGTCCAGGCTTGCACACGGCACCGTGTCACCGGCCAGCACGACGGACACGTCGTCGTGTTCGACGCGAAATCCGATGGTGGGCTCAACGGGCCGATGGTCCGTGGGTGCCACCACGATACGCACGCCGTCGCGATCCCAAACCACGCCCGTGATGTGCTCATGTACCTCAATGGCTGGTGGTTCCGCGAGGTCGCCGTGATGGGCAATCCGGTAGTCGATGTCGCTGCCGAACGCTTTCAAAGTAGCCTCGACCACGGCCGCGGTGCCCGGCGGCCCGATGACCGTCAGCGGGTTGGGCTCGGGCCCGAAAGTAGTGATCCATCGGGTGATGAGCAGGTCGCCGAGGTCGGCGATATGGTCGCTGTGTAAGTGCGTGAGCAGCAGTGCGGTCACTGCGTTGGCGCCGATGCCGATGGCAGCGGTGCGCTGCAGCACGCCCCGCCCGCAGTCCACGAGCAGCAGCTGACTGCCGGCGCGTACCAGCGTCGAGGGCCCCGCCCGCAGCGGATCGGGGACGGGGCTTCCCGTGCCGAGCAGCGTGATCTCGATCATGACTGGAGCGCCGCTGGTGCGGACCGTGGGCCCGCGCTGAAACCGACCGAAAGTGCTAGAGACATGCCGGAAGTGTAGGAGCGCGTACCGGCGCTCCGCACCCGCCGATTAGGTGCCTGCGCGGTGGAATTGTGGTCCTACGACTGGGGGATTCACGTTTCTAGGTCGGCGTGATCGTAGGAGCCCTCGTCGGCCAATCGACGGAGTAGCACATCAACGAGCGAATCATCTCAACGGTGGATGTAAACCGCGACGTGGTCTTATAACTTCGCCTCATCGACGGCTTTCTCCCGCAGTACCGAAGCAGGTTTGGGCCCGCCGCGATCAACCCGTCCACGGAGCAGCACGGAGCATCATGTGACCGACCCGACCACGCGCGCGACGTTGCAGCGGCCCGATACCGTTGGCGGTTCACGCGATCATGCTGCGGCGGGCAGGCTCGACACGACTTTGAGTGACCAGCGCCCTGACAACCTCGCCGGCGACAAGAGCGCACAATGCCTAGTCTGAATGTGAATCGCCCAGGGCCTTCCGAGTAATCGCTACGCGCAGATCGCCCAACAGGTTCAGGCGGTGTGCGCCACCTATGACCTGCCCTATACGACCGGGCCGCTGGCTCGCCAGTACCTGCTCACCCTGCGCACCGTTTTCGCGCTGGCGCTTCCAGATTGGCTCCATTGCATGCCGTCGCCGAAGCCTTCGTATCGGAGGGCATCGCGCTGATCGGAGGTGCCGCCGGACCGGCGCTATGCAAGACCACACGGCCGGCGCCGAATCGACCCCCGATCCCGCGATCTCGCAGCAAGATTCATCCGTCCCTGACCATGAGGCCACTGCCGTAACGAAGGCACGTTCGAGGGCCCTCGTCAACGCTCGCGCAACGTACGCCGCTCAGACCGATGCCGCAACCCATTCCGGCTCTCGCTGAGCCTGCGCTGTGAAAGGTTCGTTGCGCCGCCGGGCTCGGCGCGCGTGGACCACGGCTTGTGCACCCAGCGCGGGCGCGCCCGAAACCCCGCGCGTGTCATGCGGCTCGTCCGTGGCGGATGTTGTGTCGAACTCGAATTCGCGCAGCAGGGTTCGCAACACCACGGTCATCTGCATATTGGCGAACGCTGCGCCGATGCAGCGGCGCACGCCACCACCAAACGGAATCCACATGTAGTTCTGCGGCGCGTTGCCGATGAACCGGTCAGGGTTGAAGGTGTTGGCGTCCGGAAAGTTCTCCTCACAGGAGTGCGCCAGGCCGATACTGGCGATCACCGTGTGTTGCTCGGGGATAACCCATTCCCCCAGCCTGATCCGCTGTTTTGTCACGCGGAAAACCCCGTCGATGACCGACCGCGTTCGCTGGACCTCCCAGATCGTCGCTTGCCGCAGCTCCGACCCGCCTGCGTCCACCTCTTCGGCCAACCTGGCAAGGAGTCGCGGGTGCCGGCGCAGCCGCTCAACTGCCCATGCGAGAGTCGTCGCGGTGGTCTCATAGCCGGCGGCCAGCAAGGTAAGAAGCTCGTCGGCGATGTGCTGCTTGGGTATCGGCGAGCCGTCCTCATAGCGAGCCCGCAGCATTAGCGAGAGCACGTCGTTGCGCTGCTCGAAGGCCGAATCGGTAAGCGCGTCGCGGATCAGACTATCGATGATCGCGTCATAGCGCTTGCGGTAGGCCCGGTGGCATCCCCCCGGGCTCCATGGGCCGAAATCCCGTCGCGCGATGGACGGCAGCACCGCGATCCGGGAGCCGAGTGCCACCCAGGGTGGGAGCAGCCCACGCAGTTCGTCAAGCGCGGCGCCCTCGGCGCCAAACACTGCCCGCAGGAGCGCGTTGAGGGTGATGCGCATCATCGACGGCAGCGTCTCGAACTCAGTGCCCTCGGGCCAGGTCGCGGTCTCGCGCATCACCTCGTGTTCGATGAGGGATTCGTAGCACTGCATCCGCTTGCCGTGAAATGCCGGCACAACTAGCTTGCGGCGCTTGCGATGTTCGTCGCCGTCGAGGCTGAACGTCGACCCTGGACCGAACACTGCGCCGAGGAGTGTCGCCCCTCCGACGAGGTCGGCGCTCATCGTAAAGAGGTCCTTGATCTGGGCCGGGTCGCTGATGACGACGGTTTTGCCGAAGATCGGCATGTTGAGGGTAAAGGCCCTGCCGTAGCGCCTGGCCAGAGTCCTCTCCGTCCTTTCCCGCGCCGTAGCAAAGACGACGCCTTGAACGACCTTCGGTATCCGCGGCCCACGCGGAAGCCGCACGGGGTCGGTCGTTGCTGCGCCCATGTTCTGACGCCTCCTGACGTGGCCGACGGTTATTGAGAAGTCGCAGACGGGCACTGTGACGTCCCCGCCTGAAGGCTAGGGGGTCCGCGACAGTCGCCGACGAATCTCCTTGTGCCGGTGGGTGTACAGCGATGCGGATACTTGCGGCACTCGCACCACAGTCTGCAGCGATCGCGGGGAAAGGCCCATCCGGTAAAGGGTTGATTAAGCAGACGAGTCGCTGTCCCCCGATTGGGGACTGCTGGCTGTCCCGACCGCCGCGCGCCGGCGCATGTCGCCGGGCCGGCGCAGCTGTGGGTTCTGCACCGGCTGCTGTCAGCCTGGTAAGCGGGGTTGCTAGTGCCCTCAGGACCCCGGCGGTCGGTGCCGTCTAACGGCCGCGCAAAGTCAGACCACGCTGGCGCGCGCCAAGCAGGACATGGTCGGATGGCGCAAATCGCGACCCCACCCGATTGTCGGAACACCCAGCCCCGGGCGCGACTTACCCACGCGCGTGCACGTTCCCGCCGGTTTTGATATCGATTACGACGATGTATTCCGAGCGGCCTCGTTTGATCCATCACCTGAATTGCACACTGTTTGCGCCGGGCTCATCTCAGGAAAGGGGAGGTCACGTGGTTCCCAGAAGCCTCATCGTTGGCCAGGTAGGCGAGGTCAACAAGCAGGCAGCGGCGTTTCCGGTGCACCCGAAGCTGGTTGCACACAATGATTCTCGACTCTTCGTGCGTGCCCGGACCACCCTCAACTCGAACACCGATTGTTATGGACGGCCCGCAATTTCCAACCCGGTGAGCAGGGTGAGCAGTTCCTCGGCCAGCCGCTCGCCGCGATCTTCCTGAAGGAAGTGCGCGGCGCCCTCGATCCTCACCTGGTCGCTCGCGGTCGGGATCAAGTCGCAAAAGAGTTGTCCGGCCTGAGGGTAGGGAAAGACGGGGTCGGTGTCGGAGAACGCAACGAGCGCGGGCTTATGCCACCGTGACAGCTCATCGGAGATCGCTAGCATCTCCTTGGCACCCACGGCGTCGTCGCCGGTGGGCACCAGCAGCGGGAATTGGGCTGCGCCGGCTTTTGACTCAACGGTAGGAAACGGAGCGTCGTAGGCGGCGACGACGTCATCGGAAAGCTCACTCGTGGTGCCGCCTTGGACAACAAAGCCAACGGGTAGGTCAGGGTTCTTTTCAGCGAATGCGCGCCAGGCCAAAAAACCTTTGGACACCCGCCCGCTAAACAGACCGGTATTGAGGATCATCAGCGCACCAACCCTGCTGGTGTTCTCCACCGCCCATCGCAGCCCGATCGGGCCGCCCCAGTCCTGCACGACAACAGTCGCGTCGTGCAGGTCAAGAGCACCAAGCACTTTGGCGATCAATTCACTGTGGCGATCGAACGTGTACCAGCGGCGGTCAGTGGGCTTGTCGGAGCGGCCGAAGCCGGCGTAATCGGGAACTATGACCCGGTGCCCGGCCGCGACGAGCGGTGGCAGCATCTTGCGGTAGAGGTAAGCCCAGGTTGGCTCGCCGTGAAAACACACCACCGGCGATCCCTCGCGCGGGCCCTCATCCAGGTAATGCATCCGCAGCCCATCCAGTTCCAGGTAGTGCGGTGCGAAGTCGTACCCCGGCAGATGCTCGAAACGCGAATCTGGCGTGCGGAATACCTCCGCGGGATTGAGGCTCAACGTCGTCTCCGTTCGGTGCGGGGGCCGCGCCATTGACGCGTGTGGACACTGCACAACATAACTGGGTTTTGACCGACCGGTCAACTATCCGATACGATTCCTGGATGCCGCGGACCTCCGACGCTCGTGACCGCATCGTGTCAACGGCGGCGCGATTGTTCCTCGAGCGCAGCTACCACGATGTGGGCGTGGAGGAACTTTGTGCGGTGGCTGATGTTCGCAAGGGCAGTTTCTACCACTACTTCTCCTCGAAAGCCGAACTGGCGAACGCGGTTATCGATCTGCACATGCAGGTATTCCAAGCGCGTCTGGAAATCGCGCCGGGCGCTACATCCGCCGAGAAGTTGCGCGCGATTCCCGAAGCAATCGGCGCCATCCAGGCAGCTCTCCATGCGCAGTTCGGGCGGTTCGTCGGCTGTCCATTCGGCAACATTGCCGCCGAACTGTCGACCACCGACGAAGTGGTACGCGTCCATCTGGCTGCACGGTTGGCCACGCTGGAAGATCAACTCGCGAAAGTTTGCCGAGAAGCCGCCGCTCACAACATGTTGCGAAAAGGTGTCGACCCGGACCGACTCGCACATGCCTTGTTCGCCCACTACCAGGGACATATCTTGCTCGCCAAGTTGCATGGTTCGAGTGTCTCTGCCCTGGCGCCCGCGCTGCACGAGTTCATCGACGGCTACCTAAGTGACCCGGCCGGGAAGAGGTCGCGCAAGCCTGTGTGACGCTGCTCGGTGATGCGGTCGCGGCGGAGCTGATCGCCTCCTCGAAGGGTTTCGGTTTCCTCATAGACAGCCAGAAAACCGGCCGCACCGATGTGATGCTGCCGGCGATCTCCTGCGCGCCGGTTTAGGCATTCTTTGGACCCCGGGCCCGACGCTAGAGCGCAGCGCACTCGCACTTTTCCACGCTGCCGTCGATTTCGACGAAGAGTTGCCGCAGTGCGAGTGCGCGGCAACAAAACCGGCTTTCCAGCGCTCCGCCCCGATCATCACGATCATCAGAAGAAGAACCCGGCGTGCGGCGCGTCGGGCACCGCGAACATGCGATCGGCGAGGGCAAGCGTCGCCGGGTTGTCGGCTCGGGCCAGCCTGGCGACGGCCAGGTCGCGCCAGGTGGCGCCGCCGAGCAGCGCGGCACCCAGCGCCTCAACGCCGGTGCGCAGCTGGGCGGGTCGGTCCGTCAGTTCCGCGCCGTCGACGGTGATGGTGAAGCTGGCCGAATTGTGCGGCAGCAGAGGGTCATCGACCGCGATCGTGACCGACTCATCGCCGGCGTATCGACGCGCAGCCAGTGCGGCTTGCGCGTCGACGACGCGCAGCCACGTCTCGTCCCGCACCGCGGTTACCCGCACGGCTCGCCGATCCATCAGCAACCAGGGCAGCGGATCGTCGACGGGCAGCATCCAGAACACCACGCGGTCAATGAGATCGAGCCCGAGCAAAAAGCGCAACAGGCCGACGTAGGCGTCGGGAGTGGGCGCGAAGAAGTCCTCGACGGCGATGGTGCGCTGGTCGCTGACGAACCACGCCCCGGTGTCGACGGGACGGTAGCGGGCGAAACCGGTCTCGGACCCTGGGTCGCCATGCACCGCGACATACGAAGGGCCCGGCGAGGATTCGGTGCGCAGTCGCACGCTGTGCCACCACACCTCGGGTCGGTCGATGGTACCCGGGCGCGCCGGTCGATGCGCGGTGTAGATCCCGGGCAGGACATCCCACGCCTGACCCGGGTCCAGCAGTCGCACCGGACCCCCCGGCGCCGCCTCGGGACGCAACGCCGCCCGTGCCGTCTGGACCTCCACCGTCTGCGACGAACTCGCCACACCGTAGCCGAACCGCTCATAGATCGTCGCCTCCGAGGCGCGCAGCGTCGCGACCACCTCGCCCCGTGCGGCGAAGTCGTCCAGCTGATGGCGGATCAGCTCGGTGGCGATCCCTTTGCGGGTGAACGACGGCAGCACCCCGATGTGCGTCACGGCGGCATGACCGACGATCGCTCCGCCGGGGAGGGTGAGTCCGCTTGTCACCGCATCGGCGGTGCCCACGAGTTGCCCTCCGATGAAAGCTCCGATCGTGCGGCCGGGCTCGAGCAGCTCGGTGATCTGACCGGGCGCCAGGTTCGACAGCGGGGGAAACCCGACCATCGCGGCGCGAAACACATTCGCCGCGGCGATCAGGTCGTCCTCGCTGTCGAGGACGCGGATGTCGGAGGTCATGCCGCCATCATGGCGCGTGGCCTTGGCGACGGTTCCGGCGCGGTGCCTAACGGATCTGCAGGCCGGTCAGCGCGCGCGAAATGACCAGGCGCTGAATCTCGCTGGTGCCCTCGAAGATGGTGAAGATCTTCGCATCGCGGTGCATCCGCTCCACGGGGTAGTCGCGGGTGTACCCGTTGCCGCCCAGGATCTGGATGGCCTCGTCGGTGACGTAGACCGCGGTCTCGCTGGCCACCAGCTTGGCCATCGACCCCTCCGCCGAGTCAAAGCTCTGGTTGTTGCGCGCCATCCATCCGGCGCGCCACACCAGCATGCGCGCCGCGTCGATGCGGCTCTTCATGTCGGCGAGCTTGAACGCGATGGCCTGGAACTCGCCGATCTTATGGCCGAATTGCTCGCGCTGGCAGGCATAGTCGAGCGCGTATTCATAGGCCGCCCGTGCCACCCCGACGGCCATCGCGCCGACCGTGGGCCGGGTGCGCTCGAAGGTCTTCATCGCGGCCTGTCCGCGCGACGAGGCGCCGGACTTGACCCGGGCGATGCGCTCCTCGAACTTCTCCCGGCCGCCCAGGATGGTGTCCTCGGGGAGCCGGACGTTGTCCAGCACCACCTCGGCGGTGTGCGACGCGCGGATGCCGTGCTTCTTGAACTTCTGGCCCTGCGACAGCCCGTGGGCGCCCGGCGGGATGACGAATGTGGCCTGGCCGCGGGTGCCGAGTTCGGGATACACCGACGCCACCACGATGTGCACGTTGGCGATGCCGCCGTTGGTCGCCCACGTCTTGGTGCCGTTGAGGACCCATTCGCCGGTCGCCTCGTCGAACCGCGCGCGGGTGCGGATGGCGCCGACGTCGGAACCCGCGTCGGGCTCCGATGAACAGAACGCCCCGAGTTTGGGTTCGTCGGGCGTGCCGAACATCTCGGGCAGCCAGCGGCCCAGCTGTTCGGGAGTTCCGTTGCCCGCCAATGCCGCTGCCGCCAGCCCGGTGCCCAGGATGGACAGCGCGATGCCGGCGTCACCCCAGAACATCTCCTCGAACGTCGTGAGAAAGCCCAGGCCCGTCGGCTCGGCGGCCTGCTGCGCAAAGAAATCGGGGGAGTACAGGCCCACCTTCGCGGCCTCCTGGATCACGGGCCACGGGGTTTCCTCCCGCTCATCCCATTCCGACGCGGCGGGACGTATCACGTCGGCTGCAAACTTGTGCACCCAGTCGCGCACCTCGATCACGTCGTCGCTCAGTTGCAGTGAGAATGTCACAGCTTCACTCCTGAAATGTATTGATAGTTAACGGTTCCGGTATTGGGCGAGGACGCTCACGGTCTGGTTGACCCATGCCTCGAAGTAACGGTCCTCGTCGATGTTGCCGGGCAACCGCCCGGTCAGGGCTTGCAGCGTCGCGGCATAGGACAACGACCCGATCGCCGCCGCCGCGGTGGCCTCGGGATCGGGTATGCGCGTGCGGCCGGAGTTGTTGGTCGCGACCAGCTCGTCGGCGAAGCGCTGATACGCGTTGTCCGTGATGACCTGCCACGTCTTCTCGTCGAGATCGCCCAGCTCGTCGGGCTCGCGCAGCATGACCTTGAGCAGTTCCTCACTCTGTTTCAGGTTGTCCCAGATCAGCCGGCCGGCGGTGCGCACCGCCTGCTCGACGCTGCCCGGCGCCCCGGCGTCGTACTGCTCCCGCGCCGCCACGATGCCGTCGATCCGGTGCGCCACCGCGGCCTCCAACAGCTCGCGCTTGGAGCCGAAGTGCTTGTACAGCGCGCCGGAACCGGGCGCCAGGCCGGACGCCCGCTGGATGTCGGCCACCGAAGTCGCCGCGTAGCCCTTGGCGGCGAACAGGCTCATCGCCGCGGCCAGCAGCCGATCACGACCCGACGTCTGCATAGGTGAGAGAGTACTCACTCACCCCGGCAACGGGAAAGGCCGTGTAGCGCAACTCACAGCGCGGGGTTTCGCTGCTCGGCCAACGACGCCGGAGCCGGTGTGTGACCTGGGCCGGCACACGCCACGCCTATATTCTGAGTTCGATGTCCAACCCCGGGGCGAACACGGAATGCCGGCTGAGCGACGGCGCCGCGGCCGAATGTTTCGGCGGCCGCCACGGGTGGGCTGAGCGATGACCCCCGACGCTCCTCTGTTCGGCCAAGTTCGCCTCCCGATGCGCGTGCTGTCGCTGCGCACCATCGTCATAGTCGCCGCGCTGTCGGTGATCACTCTGGTCGTCCTGTTGGGCGCATGGGTGTGGATCGGCGTCACCAACGATCAGTACAGCCAGCTCGATCGCCGGCTGGATTCCGTGAGCAGTTTGGGTGACATCAATACGTTGATCAACAGTGGGCGGCTCACCAGCCCCGACCACACCCTTCCGGACGGCAACTTGGTGCGCACCGCCCGCATCGGCGACATGACAGTGTCCGTTCCCGGCAACATAGTGCTGCCCCGACTGCCCAACGGGTACGCCAACACCACCATCAACGGGGTGCAGTACCGGGTGCGCACCTTCACCGCCGGGCCCGCCTCGATCGCGCTCGCCGCGCCGCTGGCCGAGGCCCAGCATCGAATCAACGAACTGCACCTGCGGGTGCTGTTGATCTGCGGCAGCGTCATCGGCGGCACCGTGCTGGTCGGCTGGGTGATCTCCTTGATCATGGTCAATCCGTTCCTGCTGCTGGCGCAGCAAGCCCGTGCGATCAGCGCTCAGTCCAGTCCGGACGAGGTACAGGTCCGTGGCGTCCGCGAGGCCGTGGAGATCGCCGAAGCGGTCGAGGGCATGCTGGCCCGCATCGGCGACGAGCAAGGGCGCACCAAGGCCGCGCTCGAGTCGGCCCGCGACTTCGCCGCCGTCGCCTCACACGAGCTGCGCACACCGCTGACCGCCATGCGCACCAACCTAGAAGTGTTGTCCACCTTGGAGTTACCCGCCGAGCAGCGCCACGAGGTGCTCGGCGATGTCATACGCACCCAGAGCCGGATCGAAGCGACGTTGACGGCGCTCGAACGGCTGGCGCAGGGGGAGCTGACCACCGTCGATGATTTTGTCCCCTTCGACATCACCGAGCTACTGGATCGCGCCGCGCACGACGCGTTTCGCATCTACCCCGGTGTGGACGTGTCGCTGGTGCCGTCGCCCACGGTGCTGATGGTGGGGCTGCCCACCGGGCTGCGGCTGGTCATCGACAACGCCATCGCGAATGCCGTCAAGCACGGCGGGGCCACCGAAATTCAACTCAACGTCAGCAGTTCCGGTGAGGGCGTGGAGATTGCGGTCGACGACAACGGCACCGGTGTCCCCGAAGACGAACGCACCGCGGTCTTCGCGCGCTTCTCCCGCGGTTCCACCGCATCGCGCGCGGGTTCGGGGTTGGGGTTGGCGCTCGTCGCCCAGCAGGCCGAGTTGCACGGCGGCTCGGCCGCCCTGCACGCCAGTCCGCTGGGCGGCACGCGTCTGCTGCTCAAGCTGGCCGGCGACGGGCGCGGCCCGGCATAACGCGTGGCCTGATATCAGGCATCTTGACATGTATCAGCCAGATTGATATCAATTGAGGCGAAATGTCTGATTCCAAACCACCGGCCTGGCTCAAACCGATGAACAAGGCCGTCATGGCCGTGCAGAAGCTGGGCATCGCCACCGGGCCGGTGCGGGTGCTGACGGTGCCGGGCCGCAAGTCCGGCGCGCAGCGCAGCACACCGGCGACCCCCTTCGCGCTGGGCGAAGGCCTGTACGTCGTGGGTGGATATTCCCGCGCGGACTGGGTGCTGAACGCGCGCGCGGCCGGCGCGGGCACCGTCACGCGGGGTCGCCGGTCGAAGCGTGTCGCCTTCGTCGAGCTCACGGCGGAGGAAGCGCGCCCGGTGCTGCGCGCGTTTCCCGCCAAGGTGCCCCGGGGCGTCGGCTTCTTCAAACGCTCGGGGCTGGTACAGCGGGGAACCGCGGATGAGTTCGAGGCCCTCGCGGGTCGGTGCGCGGTGTTCAGGCTCGATGCCGTCCCTCCGCCGAGCGGGTGATCGTCCCGCCGCGATCGGCTACGCCGGTGACACCAAAATCGTCGCGCCCCTGCTGGGCGACGAACCGATCGAGTAGAAGCTCTTACATCGGGGTGGCCTGCTGGGCCAGGTTCAGCAGGACGTAGGCGATGCAGAAGAGGAAGTTCAGGACCACCAGGACCAGGCCGGCGAACATCAGCGACCGGGTGCCTTGGCGCTTCAAACGCTTGACCCGCGCGCCCCGCGCCTCCCGGTTCAGCTGCATCGCGATCAACGCGAAATTGACATCCGTCACTTCGTCTTCCCCGACGGGGGCGCCGGCCACCATCTGCCGCAGCCGATCGGGAGCGGTGTGCACGCCGACGCGCTCGAAGCGGTGACACAGCCGTCGCGCACGCCTTCGGCCGAGAGCCTGACATCGCATCTGTACCTGATGCATGACCTGCCGCCGTTCGTAGCCCCAAGCGTCGGACGCACTCGTCACAAGCCGGGATTCTAATTCGCTTATACCCGTTTTCGGGAGGTCTACAGCGATTACGTCGGTGCCTTTTCATCGCGGCTCAGCCGCTCGGCCTCCGGCAGTTCCCCGGATAGATTCAAGTAACGCTCGAGGTTTCGATGCATGTTGATCACGCGCCGTTCCTCGCTGGAGAGCACCAGGTGGGTGAAGCCCGGCTGGTGCAGACCGCGCTGCAGGCCCGCGAGCAGGCGGATGTCCTGGGTGAGCACCAGGCCCGGTTCGGCTTCGCCGGCGGTCGAGCGCATGTCGGCGGGTTTGCTGCGCGGGGCGCCCGGGGCCATCCGGGTCATCAGGAACATGACCAGCTCGCCGTGATCAGGGTCCGGGCCGGGGCGCGAGCACATGACGGTCAGGTGGTCGGCGTTGGCCAGCAACGTCATGTTGGGGAACACGTTGTACTGGTGCAGCCGGGTGATCCGGTCGGTGTCGGCCCAGTCCAGGTCCACCCCGCGGCTGGCCGCGAAGGCTCGCGTGCGCGCCGCGATCAGGTCGGCAACCGTGTCTGTAGTCCGGCGCTCGTCGGCGGGGAAGGGCGTGCCCTCGGCGGCGCCCATCAGCGCGCCCTGGGTGTAGACGTACGCGTCCCAGACCTCCTCGTCGCTCAGCGCGCCGTCGAAGCGCGGGCTCTGCACGCCGTAGGGCTGGTCGGACTTGCCGGTGTGACCCCAGATCTGTTGTGGCGCATGGATGTCGTCGACGCAGCGCAGCAGCTCGGGATGCAGCGTCTGAATGTGGTAGGTCTCGCTGTAGCCATCGGCGATCGTCTTCCAGTTGGCCTCGACGTCGATGGTGAGCGTCGCGTAGCAGCGGAAGTCGCTCAGGTGACACCAGGCGATGTCGTCGGGCACCGCCTCCAGGTACTCGGCCAACGGCATCGCGTCGATGTCGAGGTTGACGAAGACGAGCCCCTCCCAGGTGTCGACCCGGGCCGCAACCAGCGGAAAGTCGGACATCCGCAGCGAGCCGAAGCCCTTGCGGTTGGGCACCCGCTTGAGCGTGCCCGCCAGGTCCCAGGTCCAGCCGTGATAGCCGCACTTGAGTTCGCGCAGTCCCGAGCCCGAGCCCGCGCACAGGGTGTTGCCGCGGTGGCGACAGGCGTTCTGGAACGCCCGGAGCTTCCCGTCGTCGCCCCGGACGATCAGCACCCCGTACGGGCCGCAGCGGTACTCGAAATAGTCCCCCGGCTCGGCGACGTGATCGACCATGCAGGCGAGCTGCCACACCTTCGGCCACATTCGCTCGATCTCGAGTGCGGCGAATTCCGGAGAGTAGTAGCGCTGCGCCGGCACCAGGGTCGGGCACTCGGGCGGGGCGCCAATCGCGTCCTCGTCCCGGGTGCGGGCCGGATTGCCGGTGGGCGCGTTCATGGGTGGAGCCCTATCGCGCTCCGCGCACCAACCGGCCCGGGCGCGCCCCGGTGTCGACGTCGTTGCGCCGGGTCACGGTCCCGCTGACGATGGTGGCCGCGTAGCCGCTGGCTCCCTGCAGGATCCGTTTCCCGCCCGCGGGCAGGTCGAAGGCCATCGCCGCGGGATGCAGCGTCAGCGCGTCCATGTCGATGACGTTGATGTCGGCCTTCTTGCCCGGCTCGATGGTGCCGCGGTCGGTCAGACCGAATAGGTGAGCCGTGTCGCGGGCTTGCTTGCGGATCACGTACTCGAGCGCGAGCTTGTCGCCCCGGTGCCGGTCGCGCGCCCAGTGCGTCAGCAGGAAGGTGGGATAGGAAGCGTCGCAGATCATCCCGCAGTGGGCGCCGCCATCGGAAAGCCCGAGCACGCCGGCCGGGTGCAGCAGCATCTCGCGGATCGCGTCGTGGTTGCCCTCGGCGTAGTTGAACAGCGGCAGCATCAGCATCGCCGTCGCGTCCCGCTCGAGCATCAGGTCGTACAGCGTGGACAGCGGGTCGTCGCCGCGGGCCTTGGCGATGGCCGCGACGGTGCGGTCGGCGGTGGGCTCGTAGTCCGGCGGATCGCCGAGCGCGAAGAGCCGTCCCAACGAGTGCTGCACCAGGGCGAACATGCCGTCGAACAGCAGGGTCGGGTCGGCGGGCAGGTCGTCCTCGGAAAGGATGGCGGCCTTCACCGCAGGGTCGGCCAAGCGCTGGGTGAGCTCGGCGCGGCCGCACTCGGCCTTCAGCCGGCGGTAGGTGGGCCGGTGGCTGAACCCGTGATGGCCCTGGAATCCGATCATCATGCCGAACGGACGCGCGGCGACCTGCGGGTACAACCGGGCGCCCTCGGCGTGCGCGTCCGCGGACAGGTCCAGCATCTCGCGCCACAGGTTCGGGTCGGCATCCACCTGGATGAGGGCGAACGACACCGGCCGGTCGATCTCACCGCTCAACCGGCGCATCCAGTCCAGTTCCTTTTTGGGCGCGACGATGTCCTCGCCGGCGGATCCCTGCGGGGCGAGCTCGAACACCGCCTGGCCGCCGGCGGCCATGGCCCGCCCTAGGCCGAACAGCTCGTCCTCGGCCGCGTAGGTGCCGGGAACCGGCTCGCCGTCCATCGCGCGGTGGCCCATCGTGCGCGACGTCGAGAAGCCGAGCGCGCCGGCTTCGATCGCCTCCCGAACCAGCCGGCCCATCGCCTCGATGTCATCAGGTGTCGCCGGCTCGTTGCGCGCACCCCGCTCGCCCATTGCGTAGGCGCGGATGGCGCCGTGGGCGACCTGGCTGCCCACGTCGATCGCGAACTTGTGCTTGCCGATCGCGTCGAGGTACTCGGGATAGGTCTCCCAGCCCCATTCGATGCCCTCGGTCAGGGCGGTGCCGGGGATGTCTTCCACACCCTCCATCAACTCGATCAGCCACTGCTCGGTGCCCGGCCGCACCGGCGCAAAACCGACGCCGCAGTTGCCGGTCACGATCGTCGTGACGCCGTGGCCGCTGGACGGCTCGAGCAGCTCGTCCCAGCTCACCTGCCCGTCGTAGTGGGTGTGGATGTCGACGAAGCCGGGGGCCACCACATGCCCTGTCGCATCGATGGTTTCGGCCGCTTCGCCCGTCATCGCGGGGTCATCGGCGCCGCGCCGGACGACGTCGACGATCACGCCGTCCTTGATGCCGATGTCGGCCCGGTAGCGCTCCGCGCCGGTGCCGTCGACGACGGTGCCGCCGGTGATCTTCAGATCGAACATGAGGGCCTCTCCTTGTCGCCATGCGTTGTCGACGTCGGACACGCGGCATTACGCTACTCGGCGTAGCGTAACTACTGACGATATTCCTCCGGACAGGTCGAGTCAATGAATCGCCGGAACTTCGCGGCCGCACCGCCGCGCTAGAGAGAACCCTTCAGTGCCGCAACGGTTTCCAGGTCGTCGAGGGCCGCGACGCCGCGCCGCAGACCCTCCATGGCGATGCCTTCGACCTGCATTCCGCCCATCCCCGCGGTGATGAGCGGAGCGACATATCCGTACAGCGCGCTCTGGCGGTACCGCAGCCACAGGTCTTCGCGGTCCAGGTCGGGGCCTCCGGCAGCCGCGAGGGCGCGCCGGTAGTCGTCGAGGAGGTCGCGTTGCGTTGCCCGCCGGTCTTCCGGCGTCAGGCTGGTGATCAGCGTGTACGCCAGTTCGCGGGAGGGGTGTCCTCGCCGCACCGCCTGCCAGTCCAACAGGCCCGCCTTGCCGCCGTGGAAGTACATGTTGCCGGGGTGGGCGTCGCCGTGCATGACGGTGTGCGGGGGAGTGTCGATCAGCGCGGCGACGGCGCGATAGTTGTCGGCAATGAACCGCCCGTTGTCGACGGGGAACGGGCTGCGCTCGGCGAGGCGCTTCATCGATGCGTGCATCAGTGACCCGGTCAGCAGGGACGTGACGTCTCCGGACGGGGTGTAGAGCCAACCCAGGGGGCCGCGACCGTCGCGCGGCAGCCGGTCCCAAAAGACGGCGTGCAGATCGGCCAGCAATTCGATGACGAGGCTGGCCTGGTCCGGGGAGATCGGGTGCAGGGTGTCGGGAAACTCGCACGACTCGGCGGGCAGGTCTTCCAGCACCAGCAGGTACCGGCCCGTCCAGGTGTCGAAAGCGGCGCCGTAGGCGTACGGGAGGCCGTTGAGCTGCGGCGCGAGTTGGTTGTAGAAGCGCACCTCGGTCTGCCCCAGCCGCCCGAGTTCGCCCATCAACCGGGTGGCGGCCGTTTTGGCGGCGACCTTGACGAACACCGACTCGGGCACCTCTTTTCCGGTCAGCACCAGCCGGGCCCGCGACGACGTCCCCGCGTCGCGGTCCAGGACACGGACCGACCTGACGGTGGTCCCCAGGACCTTGGACAGGACCCCGGCGTCGATGTCTTCGACGGTGCGGGGCAACCCCAAGCGCCCGCCCACCACAGCGTCGGTGGTCACTCGGCGGACCCCGTGGCCCAGGTGGGCGGCCAAGCCGGCGACGGACAGAGCTTGTCCCGCAAGGTTTTTCATATGTGTCCGTCCTGCGTATGCCCGTCACCTGCAGGGAGCGGGCCGCAATCGGCTCAGCGCCCCGTCAGACAAAACTAGCCGAATGTCTGGACTTCAGACAATACCCGATTATTGTCTGATTTGTGGCACCAGGGCCCGCACCACGAATTGCTCGACGAATTGGCGCTTGTCGGCTGTCGGGCGGCGCCGCCAGGAGGGCGCCAGCAAAAACAACGTCGTGGTGTGCAGCCACTGGACGATCGACCGGGGGTCGAGGTCGTCGTGGAGACGCCCCGCCGCCTTCCACCGATTCAGCAACGGCTCGTAGTGCCGCAGCAGCAGCCTCACGATGGGTTCCGAGCCCTTCTCGAGGGCGGTGGCCACCGCGGTGCTCTCCGCGGCGAACAGCGCTTCGTTCAGCGGGTTGCCGTCCACCGACTCGACCCGCGCCAGGACCATCTCGGGAACCGAGCGGACGGGGTCGTCGGGCGCGGGCAGCGATCCCACCAGGTCGCCGAGCGCCTCGTCCACCCGCATCAGCATCAGGCCCAGCAGCACGTCGTCGCGCGCGGGGAAGTAGCGGTACACCGTGGATCGCGACACCCCGGCCTCGTCGGCCACCTCGCCCATCCGGAACTGGGTGTTGCCGCGGCGGACGATGCAGCGGCCCGCGGCGTCGAGGATCAGTCTGCGCGCCTCCTCGTCGTCGTGGATCGCGCGGTCATCACCCCACCACCGGCTCGGTTCCATGGCGCCGATGCTACGGGATGCGTTGTGCTACTTCAGTATCTGATGCGACGAGTGACCGCGGCCCCACCGGGCGCCCTCGAATCATGATGTGGCACAAGCGCTCAGCACGACAGAGAGGGCAATGATGGGGTACTCCGCCGCCGACGAGTCGTTCACCCACCAGCTCCCGACGACCTTCGACCAGGTGCACGATCCCGATCCGACGTGGTCGGATCGGTGCTACTTCTTCGCCGCGTCGCCGGACGGCACGATGCTGCTGGCCAGCGGCTACGGCAACAACCCGAACACCGCCGGCGGGCTGGGTTACGTCAAGGTCAGTCTGGCCGACGGCCGGCACTGGGATCTGTTGGCCGGCCGGCCGGTGACCGGCGACGACCGCGCGGACCTGCGTGCCGGACCGATGCGCTGGACCTGCGTGGAGCCGATGAAGAAGTGGCGGCTCGACGTCGAACCGAACAACTCGGGAATCGAGTGGGAGCTGTACTACCAGCCCACCGCCCCGATGTGGGAGCTGTTGCCCATGAAGGTGCGCGGGGAGGACGGCCAGACGCTGGCCGACATGTATCACATGAAGGAGCCCGGGCGATGGAGCGGCTGGGTGCAGATCGACGGCGAACGGATCAGCGTCGACGGGTTTCACGGCGGCCGCGACCGCACGTTCGGGGTGCGCGTCTCGGACAAGATCGACTTCTGGCTGTGGCTCGACGCCGGGTTCGATGACTACGCCATCGAGGCCTGGGTCATCGAATCGGCCGACGGCACAGTCAAATACGTCGACGGCGGCGTCACGCGCACCGACGGCACGCTGTCGAAGCGATTCGTCAAGATCGAACACGACGTGGAATTCGACGGCGACCGCAAGCGCCCGGCCCGCGCGGTGCTGCTGTTCACCGACGAGGACGGCAAGGCCTACCGCGTCTTCGCCGACGCTGCACACCAGCACGTCAACGCCTACTACGGGCTGCCGATGGCGCACTGCGAGTACGAGGATCTGGGCGGCGGTGGCTATTTCATCCATTTCCACTGGGACAGCGCCGATTCCGGGGAGCTGGGCGAGACCGAGGGCAAGTCGATGGCGCTCGATCAGCTGATGCGCTTCGAGCAGGACGGCGATACCGGTTGGGGCATCTTCGAATTGCTGGTCGGGGGGCACGGCTACCGTCGCTACCCCAACTGGTCCGCGATGGACATGTCCGCGTTCACCCAGGACAAGACCCCGGTGGAGCGCCTGCCGGCAGACGGGAAACGAGTCAGTCAATGATGCTGGACGCCCACGTGAGTCAGCGCCTGGCGGCGTGGCTGGCCGCGCAGCTGCCCGACGCCGACGACGTTCGCGTCGAAGGCCTTGACCGGGTGAACTTCGGGCATTCCGCCGAAATGATGATGCTGAGCATCGTCACCCGGCGCGGCGACCGGGACCACCGCCAGGACGCGGTGCTGCGCCTGCGACCCAAACCACCGGCGCTGCTCGAGCCCTACGACCTGGTGCGCCAGTTCACCATCCTGCGAGCGCTGGCGAACACCGAGGTGCGGGTTCCGCGGGCGCTCTGGCTCGAGGAAACCGGCGAGGTGCTCGGGAGGCCCTTCTTCGTGATGGAGCGGGCCGCCGGCCAGGTCTACGAGATGGAGCCGCCCACCGACGTCGCCGACTCGGTGGTGGTGCGGATGTGTCAGAGCCTGGTCGAGCAACTCGCGGCCATCCACACCGTCGACCTCGCACGCACCGGGCTCGACGCCTTCGACAGCGGTGCCGACCATTTAGACCGCGAACTCGACCACTGGGGGGCGGAGCTGGACCGGGTCAAGCGCGGTCGCCTGCCCGCCCTCGAACGGCTGCAGCAGACGCTGCGGGCAGGCAAGCCCGAGCCGTGCCCGAACGTCACCCTGGTGCACGGCGACGCCAAACCGGGCAACTTCGCGTTCGTCGGCGGCGAGGTCAGCGCGGTCTTCGACTGGGAGATGACCACGGTCGGCGATCCGCTGACCGACATCGGCTGGTTCGAGATGCTGTGGATGCAGCCCGTCGGCATCAACACCCACCCCGCGGCCCCCGGCGTCGATGCCCTGCTCGCGCACTACGAGTCTTCCGGCGGGGTCGCGATCCAAAATCGCCCGTGGTACCGGGCGTTCAACGCCTACAAGATGGCCGTCATCTGTCTCATCGGCGCGATGCTGATCGACGATGGCCACAGCGACGACCAAAAGCTCGTGCTCGCCGCCTACGGCACCTCGCTCATGACGAAAGCGGGTCTCACCGAGCTGGGTGTCGAGGAACTCCTCGACGACGGTCCCGTCCTGCCCCGCGACGAACGCATCCAGCAGGTCCTCGCGCCCGCCACCTGAGGCGTTGTTTCAGGCGTCGGACCGCTGGACCTGTCGTGACAAGCCGGTCCACACCAAGGTGACATGCGTCCCCTGGGGGCTGCGGTCGATGGTCACCCGATCGGCGAGCGCCCGCATCAGCGGAATGCCGCGCCCCCGGACCTGTGGTCGGGGCGGCATGGTGGCAGGTTCGGGCGCCTGCTGGCGCCACCGGCCGCGGTCATTGACGGTCACGGCGAGGGTGTCGGCCGCGTCGTCGTAGGTTGCGCTGAGGTCCACGGTCCCGCGCCGCGCCGCGTCGACATAGGCGAATTCGGCCGCGTTGGCCAGCGCTTCGTCCACCGCGAGGAGCAGGTCGTTGCCGCGCTCGGCACCCAGCCTGAAGTGCCTACCGAGCCACATCCCGAACTCGGCTCGGGTCCGAGCGGCGCTTCGCGCGTCGGCGGCCACCCGCCTGCGCACGAAGCGGGATCGATCATCGATGTCGGACACCTCATCGGGCCCACGTTCAGAGCGTCCCATCGCCCAGCTGCATCCTCACTCTGTCAGGGTTCACCCATCGGCGATACGGCTCAGCGCGCTGTCGAGCGTGCTGTAGAGCGCCAAGACGTTGTCCAGGCCCATGAGCTTGATCGGCCGGCTGGTGGCCGGCCCGTTCGCGACCACCGCGAATCGCGTGGGCGGCGCGACCTCGGCCTGGGCCGTGACCAGGACGGTCATCCCGGCCGAGGCCAGAAAATCCACCTTGGTCAGGTCAATGACCAGAGCCGGCGGTTCCGCGGCCAGTGCGGTGCGTACCGCCTCAGCGAGCCGCGGCGCGCTGAGCATGTCCACTTCACCCGAGACGGTCAGCACGACCGCGTCGTCCACCTGGTGTTTTCCGACGTCGAAGGTCGTCGGATCGACTGAATTGCCCGATTGTTCGATCATGCTTCGTCACTCACATTCGCCCCGTGCGGGACACCAAGGATCACACAGCCTTCGCCAAGCCGGGGCTGTCGACTCAACCCGCGCAACACGCCTTACTGGGGAGAAACATTCCATCTCTTCTGCACCGCTAGGCGGAGGCGCAGCCGCACGTGTTCAAACAATTTTAGGCCATGGCGAAAACGACGGTTGCAGCCCTCGCTTTGTGACCAATCCAACTGAACGAATGCCGGGGCATTGCCGTAGTCCGGATGTGCGCGATCCTCGCCGCAGATGTTGCGCACGGCAGCCTCTCGTGGGTGAATGCGTCCACCGAGTTCGTGCCCAGGGCTGCGCGGTTTGGCCCGGAAAGTGGGAGAAGGACGGTGGGCATGGAGCCCGGTGATCACGATGGCAAGCCGGACGACGAGACCGGTGCGACCGAGCCCGCGCGCCGCCTCGCGCTGACCCGACGAAGCGCCCTGCTCGGCATGGGTGCGGTCGCGGGATTCGCGGCGGTGGATGTCGGCGGGTTCGCCTACGCCGGCGGCTGGCTGCGGCCGGGCACACCGCCACCGCTGACCCCCGCGCGGTTCGCCGATCGCTTCGAACAGGTCGCCGGCCGCCATGACGGTTTTCGGCGAAACCACGCCAAAGGGCTGGCGGCCACCGGGTTTTTTGCGAGCAACGGGGCGGGCGCGGCCATCTGCCGGGCGGCGGTCTTCCGGGCGGGCACCGTTCCGCTCGTCGGCCGGTTCTCGCTGGGTGGGGGCCTGCCGGATCAGGCCGACAAGTCCGACACGGTGCGCGGTCTCGGGCTGCTGTTCCAGGCGGGCGGTCAGCAGTGGCGCACCGCGATGATCAACCTGCCCGTCTTCACCGACAGCACCCCCGAGGGCTTCTACGAGCGCTTGCTCGCGTTCAAACCCCTGCCCGGGACCGGCAAGCCCGACCCGCAGAAGATGGCCGCGTTCCTCGATCGCCATCCCGAGACCGTCGCGGCAATGAAGATCATCAAGCAGTCGCCGCCCAGTGCGGGATTCGCGGACAGCACGTTCTACGGTCTGAACGCTTTCTGGTTCACCAACCGCGCCGGCGCGACCGTTCCGGTGCGGTGGTCGGTCGTTCCGCAGAGTGCCGTCGGGGACGGCGGCCCGCCGCCACCGCGCGGCAAGGACTACCTTTTCGATGACCTCATCCGCGCGCTGGCGCAGGGGCCACTGAAGTGGCGGCTGGTGCTCACCATCGGTGAGCCGGGCGATCCGACCAGTGACGCCACCAAGCCGTGGCCGCAATCGCGGCGGTCGATCGACGCCGGCACCATCACCATCGCCGCGGTGCAGACCGAGCAGGCCGGCAACGCGCGCGATATCAATTTCGACCCGTTGGTGCTGCCGGACGGCATCGCCGCATCCGACGATCCGCTGCCCCCGGCGAGATCGGCCGTGTACGCGCGCTCCTTCACGCGCCGCGCCGAGGAGCCCAAGTCGCCCAGCGAGGTCAATGTGGGCAAGGTGCTCGCGTGACCGCCCAGGCGAAGGAAACCACTACCGCGCCAAGTCGTTTCGCCCTACCTTCCCGGATCCTGCACTGGCTGATGGCGCCGATGGTGATCGCGCAGCTGCTCATCGGCGTGATCATGATCGCTTCGTTGAGCTACTACCCGCTGCTGCTGGCCATCCATCGGCCGTTGGGGGTGTTGATCCTCGCGTTCGCCGTCGTGCGGCTGGTGAATCGGCTCACCCACCGGCTGCCGCCCTTCCTCGCCACCATGAGCCGCGCCGAACGCCGCATCGCGTCCTGGTCGGAATACCTGCTGTACGCGCTGTTGCTGCTGCAGCCCCTGATCGGGTGGGCCATGCTCTCGGCGGCGCGATTCCCGATCACCCTGGCGGGGCCGGTTCAGCTGCCGGGCATCGCGCCGCACAACCTCGACGTGTACGCGGCGCTCCGCCAGGCCCACAACGCGGGGGCCTTCCTGCTGTTCCTGACGTTCACCGCCCACGTCTGCGCGGTGCTGTTTCACACGCTTGTGCTGCGCGACGGGCTCTTGGACCGCATGGCGGTCTGGCCGACGAAGCGGGCCGCACGGCAGGAGGACGAGACCGCGGTGTGACGCGGCCGCGTCGTGCGAATATGACCGGCGTGACGTACGAGAAGGACCTCACCGGCCTCGTGGTGATCGATCCGTACAACGACTTCATCTCCGAGGGCGGAAAAGTGTGGGATCGCCTCAAGGGCGTTGCCGAAGCCACCGGGTGCGTTCCGCACATGCGCCAAGTCCTCGACGCCGCGCGGGCCGCGGGCATCCGCGTTTTCTACGCGCTGCACCACCGGTATCGGCCCGGCGACTACGAGACCTGGAAGTACATCGCGCCGATCCAGAAAGCCGCGTGGTCGCGCAGGACGTTCGAATATGGAACCTGGGGCGGTGAGCTGCACCCCGGGTTCGAACCCCAGCCGGGTGACCTCGTCGCCCAAGAGCACTGGTGTTCCAGCGGTTTCGCCAACACCGACTTGGACCTGCTACTCAAGAAACACGGCATCCATCGCCTGATCATGATGGGGCTCATCGCGCACACCTGCCTCGAGGCGACCGTTCGGTACGGCGCCGAACTCGGCTACGACGTCACGGTGGTCAAGGACGCGACCGCAAGCTATTCGGACAGGGAGATGCACGCCGCGCTCGAGGTCAATATCCCGAACTACGCCGGCGCCATCCTCACTGCGGACGAGGTCGTGGAAGCGCTGAAGCCGCGCTGAAGCGGGGCACGGCGCGAACACCCGCGCGTACGGGACCGAGTGACGACCTGGCTGCCCGCGCCCTGATGGGACGAATATGATCGGCACCCGACAGTGCCACGAGGGAGTGGGGAAGTTCCATGCCGAACCAGCAGCAAGCCGACCGGATGACATCGGGCAAAGGGTTCATTGCAGCGCTCGACCAGAGCGGGGGCTCGACGCCCAAGGCGCTGCGCCTATACGGCATCGAGGAGGACGCGTACTCCGGCGAGAAGGAGATGTTCGACCTCATCCACGAGATGCGCTCGCGGATCATCACCTCCCCGGCGTTCACCGGCGACAGGGTGCTGGCGGCGATCCTGTTCGAGCAGACCATGGACCGCGACATCGAGGGCAAGCCGTCGACCACCTACCTCTGGGAGACCAAGGGCGTGGTGCCCATCCTCAAGATCGACAAGGGCCTGGCGGAGGCGTCCGACGACGTGCAGCTGATGAAGCCGATGCCCGGTCTGGACGATCTGCTGGAGCGGGCGGTGGGCAAGGGCGTGTTCGGCACCAAGGAACGGTCGGTGATCGGCGGCGCCAACCAAAAGGGCATCGCCGCGGTGGTCGCCCAGCAGTTCGAGGTCGCCCTGCAGGTGTTGTCGCACGGGCTGGTGCCCATCATCGAACCCGAGGTCACCATCTCGATCTCCGACAAGGCCGAGGCCGAGGGCATCCTGCGCGACGAGATCGCCAAGCAGCTCGAAACGGTGCCCGACGGTCAGCGGGTGATGCTCAAGCTGAGCCTGCCGACCGAGGTCAACTTCTACCGTCCCCTCCTCGAACACCCGAAGGTGATGCGGGTGGTCGCCCTGTCCGGCGGCTACTCCCGCGAGGAGGCCAACGAGCTGCTGGCGAAGAACTCGGGGTTGATCGCCAGCTTCAGCCGCGCACTCACCGAGGGCCTTTCGGTCGACCAGTCCGACGAGCAGTTCAACGCGACGCTGGACAAGTCGATCCAGTCGATCTACGACGCTTCCGTCGCCGGCTGACCCCCACGCGTCAGTAGTGATGGTTCGCCATCGGCGGGCCGCCCCGGCCGGCGTCGCCGTCGTCCGACACCAAAGCGGGGACCATTTCGCTGGTCACCAATCCGTCGTCGCGGGTGAGTTCGTCGACCACGTCGAAACAGTCGGCGATGTTGGCCGGCGTGTCGATGATGATGGTGACAACCGGGACGCGGCGGCGCAGCGAAAGCAGCGTGTCGCCGTGGGGTTGATGATCCCCGTGGTAACCCCAGATTCCCCGGACCACCGTGGCGCCGTCGGGGGATTCCCGCTGACGAAGCCGCTGGACCAGCGCGCGGTGGATCGGCACACCGCCATGAAGCGCCGATTCGGACGTGTAGATCATCAGCTTCTGCCACAGCGGCAGGCCGTGTTCGTCAACGCCGGGCAAGGCGTGCGGCCGTTCCAGTAATTCGCCGTCGCGCTTGCACACCCGGACCCGTTCGAGCGTGAACATGGGCTGCCGGAGCAGCTCGCCCAGCTCCGGCAGCACCCGGCCGATGCGGTCGCCGGACCCGACGGCCACGACCATCATCGGGACGTTGGCATTGCGCCCGAAGAAGCGCGCGCGTTGCCGGTGCCCGTGGGTGACGCCGTCCACGCCCAGAAACACCGATGCGCCGGCGATGCGGCGACGGTGCAGCAGCTCGCAGAGAGCGATGTAGGCCGGCACACCGTCGACGCGCTCCTTGCGCCCGACGTAAATCGTCAACTTGACCGCTTCACGCAATTCCTCCGGCAGCTCCAGCCCTCCGATGCCGTCGCGCAGCAGACGCGCGCGTTCCAAAGTGAGAAGGCCGCGCTGCTTGATCGCGAGCACCGGATCGAGCAGCGCCTCGATTGTCGTTTTGGTGTCGACCGCGATGATCGCCACGGGCGGATCCTCGGACAGCGTCAGGGACTCATCCGTTCGCAGGTTGCGCCCCGTACCGAACCCGCCGATGCCGCGCAGCACGATGCTGGTGGCAATTCGGTGCCGTCGGTACAGCCCGAGCAGCACATCGGAAACGAAGCCCTCGTCGGTTCGTCGCCGCTCTGCCAAATAGGTGGTGAGCTTCAGACAGTCTTCGTCCACGGCCGCTCCTCAGGCGCAAAACCAGCCATCGCTGAAGGTTTCTGGCGCTGCGCGAAAGCTTAGCGGGAGCCCGGCGCCGGCACGGATTGGGGACCAATTCCTCTGCAGCAAACCCATGAAGAATCAGTAATCTCATGTCTGCCTTGATCATTCGCGTCGAGAACCGTTACACCGACGTTAACACCGTGTGGCCGCGAGACCACCAAACGAGGAGTTTTCGTGCCCACCGAGCACATGGCCGACCGGCTGAGCGGGACCCAGGACGGTGTTGCGCCACCGGCCGAACCGGCGACCACCCGGCGACTGGTCGGTTTGCTCGACACGGTCGACGGCCTGTTGACCCGATTGGCGGACGCCGAGCTGGCGTGGGCGGAATGGATATCCGCTGTCGCGCCCGAAAACCGGCCGAGTGCGCGGAACCTGGTGCATTACTGGGCTATTCGCCAGTTCGACCTGCGGGAGCTTCAGACGGGCCTGGCAATGTTCGGGCTTTCGTCGCTGGGTCGCAGTGAATCACACGTCCAAGCCACGCTTTCGGCGGTCCGCTCGGCGATCGCTGCCATCGTGGACGGAAGGTGGCAGCCGCCCGCACCGGCGGCGGTGCCGATCGAGCGGGGGGCCGAGACCCTGCGGCGTCACACCGTGGAGCTGCTGGGCCCCGAACCGCCGCATCGCGGCACCCGCATCATGGTCACGCTGCCGTCGGAGGCCGCGACCGAGGCCGGCTTGGTCCGCGGATTGGTGGACCGCGGCATGAACATCGCGCGGATCAACTGCGCCCACGACGACCCACAGGCATGGCGTGCGATGGCGCACCACGTCCGGGACGCGGCTGCGGGCGCGGGCGAAACATGTTTGGTGGCAATGGATCTGGCCGGACCGAAGCTACGGACCGGGCCGCTGGAACCGGGACCACGCGTCATCAAATTGCGACCACAGCGAAACACGCTCGGTCAGGTCGTCAGCCCCGCGCGGGCCTGGCTGACGTCGACCGAGGACCCGATGGGTCCGCCGCAAGCCGGTATGGCGGTGATTACGGTGCCGCGGGCGTGGCTGACCAACCGGGCCGCCGGGGATGTGCTGGTCTTGCGGGACGCCCGCGGATCCAGGCGCCGCCTGGTGCTCGAGGGCGTTGACACGCCCGCCTGGGGCGGATTCGTGATGGCCGCGCGCCAGACGACCTACCTGGAAACCGGAACGGCGCTGCGCCCCGACGGCGGCGGGGAACCGGCCGAAGTTGGGCCGCTCCCCCAAACGGAACAGAGCTTGGTCTTGCGCGCCGGGGATCTCGTGCAGCTGACCGGCGACTGTTCACCGGCCCCGGTCGAGGGTCGGCACCGCATTTCGCGAATCGGCTGCACGCTGCCCGAGGCGTTCGATCACGCTCAGCCGGGCGACGCGGTTCACTTCGACGACGGCAAGATCGGCGGGCGGGTGCTGTCGGTCGACCACGACGTCCTCACCGTGCGCATCGATCACCCGGCGCAAGGGGAAGCCCGCCTGAAGGCGGGCAAGGGCGTCAACATGCCCGATACCGACCTGCCGATATCGGCGATCACCGACCGCGACGTCGCCGACCTCTCGGCGGTGGTCGAACTCGCGGACCTTGTCGATATGTCGTTCGTTCGCACCCCGGCGGATGTCGAGCGGCTGCTGCGTGAGCTCGATCGGCTCGGCGGGGGCCACTTGGGCATCGTGCTCAAAATCGAAAACCGGCGCGCGTTCGAGCACCTGCCACAGCTGCTGCTGACCGCGATGCGCCGGCCCCGGGTCGGCGTGATGATCGCGCGAGGCGATCTCGCCGTCGAGTGCGGCTATGACCGCATGGCCGAGCTGCAGGAGGAAATCCTGTGGCTGTGCGAGGCCGCCCACCTTCCGGTGATCTGGGCGACCCAGGTGCTCGAGCAGCTCGCCAAGACCGGACTCCCGTCGCGGGCCGAGATCAGCGACGCGGCGATGAGCGAGCGGGCCGAGTGCGTGATGCTGAACAAGGGCCCCTACCTCAACGACGCGGTTACCCTGCTCGACGACATCATGCGACGCATGGCGGAGCACTACTACAAGAAGAACGCGTTGTTGCGCCCACTGCGGTCATGGTCGGGGGCGCGGCCCGAGCGCCCCGACGATGATCCGGGTAGTGCGTTCGGCCCGGCGTCGTGAATATTGTTGCGGCTCAGACAGTATCGGGTACACCACGCCGCCCACGATGGCGTCCGCCGCCGACTCCGCGGCAGCCGCCTCGACCCCTTCGGCGACGAGCCGAGCCCGGACGCTGTCGTGCAGCGGCGCGCTGAACCCGGCACGCAGCTTGACGGCGGTCTCCTCGTGCTCCATGCCGGCGACGGTCAAGATCCGCAGCATGGCCATCCCGCGCGCCGTGGTCAGGCTCGCGACGAGCCTGCCCACCCACCGCACCAGGTCGGCGGACACGTCATCGGTGTGGTCGACCGACGCCAGGATCTTGTCGGCGTCCTCGAGCATGACGTCGGCGACAAGGGCGGGACGGCTGGGCCACCAGCGATAGATGGTCTGCTTTCCCACGCCCGCCCGGGCGGCGACCGCCTCGATGGTCAGCCCGTCGAAGCCGCGCTCGAGCAGCAGCTCACGGGTGGCGGTGACGATTGCCGTGCGCGACCTTTCACTGCGGCGCCTCGGCGGGCTCACCCGGGTGAGATCGCTTGGCATTTGAAGATCCTCACTGCTGCGCTGGCCCGCTTTACATATCCCGACTACCACCGGTAGTCTGCCACAAGACGAGACGGTTCGTCTTGTATGGAAAGGGTAGCGGTCTTCGATGGCGTGTCGTCTCAGCCGCGTGGGCTCGCCGCGATGACGCTAGGACTGAGCCCCGAGCAGCAGGCCGTCAGCGACGCCGTCGTCCAGTTCGCCACCCGGCACGCCCCGATCGCCGAGACCCGCGACAGTTTCGACGCACTGGCGGCGGGACGGCTCCCGGCTTGGTGGGACGCCCTGGCCGCCAGTGGCTTTCACGCGGTGCACCTGCCGGAGCGCCTCGGTGGGCAGGGTGGCCGGCTGATCGACGCGGCATGTGTACTCGAAGCGGCGGGCAAGACGTTGCTGCCCGGCCCGTTGCTGCCCACCGTGACGGCGGGAGCCGTTGCGCTGCTGGCGGATCCGACGCCGACGGCCGAATCACTGCTGCGGGAGCTCGCTTCCGGGTTACCCGCGGCGGTCGTCCTTCCCGACGGCGGAGACTTCCGTGCGCGGGCCGATGGCCAGGGATGGCTGCTCACCGGAGAGTCGGACGTCACCGCGGGCGTGTGTTCGGCGCGGGTGATCCTGGTGGCGGCCCGAGCCGAGGACGGCGAGCTCACGTGGGTGCTGGTTGACACCCAAAAACCCGCGGCGGCGGTCGAATCCGTACACGGTACCGACCTGGTCACCGACGTCGGCGTCCTGCGGCTGAACGACTACAGCCCCGAGTCGGCGGCGCTGACCGGGATCGACGCCGACCGCGCGCATGGCGTCGCCGTGGGGCTGGTGGCCAGCATGACGGCCGGCATCGCGCAGTGGTGCGTCGACGCGGTCACCGCGCACCTGCGCACGCGGGAACAGTTCGGCAAGGTGATCGGGACGTTCCAGGCTCTGCAGCACAGCGCGGCCATGCTCTTGGTCAACAGCGAGTTGGCGACCGCGGCGGCCTGGGATGCGGTGCGGGCCGCCGACGAGCCGCCCGACCAGCACCGCCTCGCTGCGGCCGGGGCTGCGGTGATCGCGGTATCGCCGATCCCGGACCTGGTGCTCGATGCGTTGACGATGCTCGGCGCCATCGGTTTCACGTGGGAACACGACGTGCATCTTTACTGGCGGCGGGCCATCAGCCTGGCGGGATCGATCGGTCCGGCCAATCGCTGGGCCCGACGGCTGGGCGAACTCACCCGCACCCAGCAACGCGACATGTCGGTCAATCTGGGCGCCGCCGAGTCGGATTTCCGGTCCTGGGTGTCCGAGACGCTGGATGCGGCAATGCAGTTGCGCAACGACACCCCAGCTCCGCACGGCGATTACCCGGACCAGGCCTCCGGGCCGCAGCGCACATTGATCGCCGACGCCGGTCTGATGGCGCCGCACTGGCCGGCGCCGTGGGGCGTCGATGCGGATCCGCTCAAACAGCTCATCATCGACGAGGAGTTCGCCCGGCGACCCGGGCTGGTTCGGCCCTCGCTCAACATCGCCGAGTGGATCCTGCCCTCGGTGCTGGCCGCGGCGCCAAAAGAGCTGCAGCAAAGGCTGATTCCGCCGACGCAGCGCGGCGATATTCATTGGTGCCAGCTGTTCAGTGAGCCGGGAGCCGGCTCGGACCTCGCCTCGCTGGCCACCAGGGCGACCAAGGTCGAGGGCGGCTGGCGGGTTAACGGCCACAAGATCTGGACGTCGCTGGCGCAATACGCCGACCTGGGCGCGCTGCTGGCGCGCACCGACCCCGAAGCCAGCAAGCACCGCGGCATCGGTTACTTCATCATCGATATGAAATCGCCCGGCATCGAAATCCAGCCCATCAAGACGGCGACCGGTCAGGCGCACTTCAACGAGGTCTTCCTCAACGACGTCTTCGTCCCGGACGAGATGTTGCTGGGCGGTCCCACCGACGGCTGGAGTCTTGCGATCGCCACGATGGCCGAAGAGCGTTCGGCCATCAGTGGATACGTCAAGTTCGACCGGGCCGTCGCGCTCCGCCGGCTCGCCGCACAACCCGGGCCGGATCGTGAGGACGCGCTGCGAGAGCTCGGCGAACTCGACGCCTACACCAACGCCATCCGGGCGCTCGGCGTGCGGGAAACCATCCGGCTGCTCGACGGGCAGTCGTCCGGCCCGGCGTCGAGCATCGCCAAGGTCGCGATGAACGTGTTGCTGCGCCGTACCTTCGAGGCCACGCTGCAGTTGACCGGCCAGGTGGCGATGGTCGATGACGCCGACGCCGCGGTCGTGGAACCCTACCTGCATCTCCCGGCCGAACTGATCGGCGGTGGAACCAGGGAGATCCAGCTGAACATCATCGCGCAGATGATTCTCGGGCTACCCCGGAAATAAGGACACAGCATGGGATTACGTGGCGAAGCCGCAATCGTCGGATACGTCGAGCTGCCGCCGGAACGCATGACCAAGGCGTCGCCCGCCCCGTTCGCCATCGAACAATGGGCGGAACTCGGCGCCGCCGCGCTGGGCGACGCGGGACTGCCGTTCGAGGTCGTCGACGGCATCGTGGCCTCGCACCTGGCCGAGTCAGAGATCTTCGTGCCCTCGACCATCGCCGAATACCTCGGCGTGGGAGCGCGATTCGCCGAACACGTCGACCTCGGTGGGGCCAGCGCCGCGGCCATGGTGTGGCGGGCCGCCGCCGCCGTCGAGCTCGGCATCTGCGACGCGGTGCTGTGCGCGTTGCCCGCCCGGTACACCACCCCCATGTCTGCCAAGAAGCCCAGATCGCTGGGCGATGCGTTGTATTTCGGTTCGTCGAGCAACCAATACGGCTCTCCACAGGCCGAGTTCGAGATCCCGTACGGCAACCTGGGCCAGAACGGCCCCTACGGTCAGGTCGCGCAGCGCTACGCGGCGATCTACGGCTACGACGAGCGGGCCATGGCCAAGCTCGTCGTCGACACGCGGGTCAACGCCAACCACACCGACGGCGCGATCTGGAAGGACAAGCCGCTCACCATCGAGGACGTGCTGGCCAGCCCGGTGATCGCCGACCCGCTGCACATGCTGGAGATCGTGATGCCCTGCGTCGGGGGCGCGGCCGTCGTCGTGGCCAACGCCGACCTGGCGCGACGGTCGCGCCATCGGCCGGTGTGGATCAAGGGATTTGGCGAGCACGTCCCGTTCAAGACGCCGACCTATGCCAAGGATCTGCTGCACACCCCGATAGCCGAGGCCGCCGACACCGCCTTCGCGATGACCGACCTGACCCGCGACCAGATGGACATGGTGTCGATCTACGACTGCTACACCATCACCGTGCTGCTGTCGCTCGAAGACGCGGGCTTCTGCGAAAAGGGCAACGGCATGGAGTTCGTCGCCGACCACGACCTGACCTTCCGCGGCGACTTCCCGCTGAACACCGCCGGCGGGCAGCTGGGGTTCGGTCAGGCCGGATTGGCGGGCGGGATGCACCACGTGTGCGACGCCACCCGCCAGATCATGGGGCGGGCCGGAGCGGCACAGGTCGCCGACTGCAACAGCGCCTTCGTGTCCGGCAACGGCGGCATCCTGTCCGAGCAGACGACGCTGATCCTGCAGGGGGACTGACGATGGCTTTCGAGCGGCCCATGCCCGTCAAAACGCCTACCACCGCACCGTTCTGGGATGCGCTGGCGCAACACCGCATCCTTATCCAGTACTCGCCGTCGTCGCAGAGCTATGTGTTCTACCCGCGGGTGCGCGCGCCGCGTACGCTGGCCGACGACCTGGAGTGGCGAGCGATATCCGGCATGGGAACGCTGTACTCGTTCACCGTGGCCCGTCGACCCGTCGGCCCGCACTTCGCCGACGCGGTTCCGCAGCTCCTGGCGATCGTCGAATGGGACGAGGGCCCGCGGTTTTCCACCGAGATGGTGAACGTCGAGCCGGAAGACCTGAGGGTGGGGATGCGGGTGCGGCCGGTGTTCTGCGACTACCCCGACCACGACGTCACCATGCTGCGGTACGAGCCCGCCGAACAGGGCTGACAGCGACGCTTCGGTTTCAGCTACGCAGCCGATCTCGCATCCAAGCGACCCCGCCGCTGATGTCGTACGGGGAGTAGTGCGGATTGGGCTGGTCGCCCAGGAATGCCACGCCGCTGACGATGGCCGTGACGATCGCCAACACCTCCTCGACCGGCTCCCCGAACAGGATGGCGATCTGTGCGGCGAGGGAGAACGGGTTGGAGAAGAAGTCGGAGCGCGCCACGGCCTGGTACACGGCGGCCTTCACCTCGCTCGATTTGTCGTCGGTGTTCTCGGCGAAGATGTCGCCCTCGCGGTATACGTCAACCCAGATGTCGGGCTTGTCGGGGCAGCCGGGTAGCCCGAATCGTCGGATCGGGTCCAGCCCATGGCTTCCGGCGTGGGTGATCCAGGGCCGGGCCCAGTCCGCGATGCTGTCAGTCTTGCGACCCGGATTGCCATAGGCCAGAACGCCTTTGAGCTCCGGAGTTCGCCAGTCGAGCGGCTTACCGGGCGCCAGGTAGTCGAAGTAGAAGTCGGAGATGACGATGCCCCCTTGGGAGAACCCGCCGAGTGACCAGGGCGTCCCTTTCGGGAAGGGGACGAGGTTGTCCATGACCTCGGAGCCGATCAGCCGGGCCAACTCGTTGACACCGCTGGCGTTGTCGAACGGGATCGGGCCGTTGTTGTAACCGATCGGCTGGTGGTGACAGAGGCCTTCGGCCTCGAGTTGCGTGCCGGTGTCGGCGACGGGCCCGGCGAACATGTTCGAACTATGCCCTTCGACAGTGAACATGATGGGCCGCAGGCCAGGGGTCGGTGGCACGTAGCCGACGCGGCTGGCCGTGGTGGTATCGAATTCTCCCGATTGCGGGAGGCCCAGGCGGCGTTGCATTTCCTTGACCGCGGCGACTTCGTCCTTGCCGTAGCTGCCGTCTTGCGGTGGCGCGTACGCCCGGTACTCGCGCTTGAACCATGCCTGCCAGTATTCGATTTCCGGGCCATGGGACCCGCGTTTGTAGGGGAGCGGCATTTCGATGAATCTCCTTGAATGGCAGGTAATTTGTCGGTGTTGGTCTCACCGCTTCCTGCCGGGGGCCTTTCGTGCCGGCGCCTTCTTGGCAGACGTGGCCGGCCTCGACGCCGCCCCGTTGCCGGCCGCGGGAATCACTATGCGGGGGGCCGCCTTTTTGTTGGTCGGCAGGGGGGCCTGGGCGAGTAGAACATCCAAGGCCGGCTGGTACTTGGCCAAATAGTCCACGATCGTCAGGTTGCCGAGCTGCGGCCAGCCGTGCCCGTAGCCGTCCGAGCCGACCGGCCCCGCCAGCTGCTCGTAGATGAGCCGCTGATAGTCCGCCGGCACGGTAGGTATCACGAGCGGCGTGGGGGTCACCGGTGCCGCATCGCCTACCCCGAGCACCGAGGCCAGCTGGGAGGGCGACAGGCCGTCCGCACTGTTCATGTCGCAGTTGCCGAAGGGTGGTGCCCCTTCGGGGAGGCCGCCTCCGTACCCTTGGCCGTCGGTGTATTGGTGCGCGACCTTGAATACGGCCGGATCATTGGGATTTGAGCCGTACCCGGCGATGATCATCGGCACGTGCTCCGGCCTGGTCTGCCACATCTGGCGCATGTCGTTGAGGTTGCAATACCCGATCACGCGGCGCGCGTCGCCGAGCCACTTGGCCAGCCCGTAGTACATGCCGTTGACCGCGGCGCTTTGGTCGCAGGTCGGATTCCCATCGCCGCATTCCACGTCGATCATCGCCACCATCTTGGGGTGGGGGCCGCCGTTGGAGTTGACCTGATCCTGGAGGGTCGCCAGCGTCGCCTGCCAGTCGGGGCGCCAGTAGGAGTAGACGATGAAGCCGTTGAGCCTGCCATCGTCGGCGGCTTGCTTGCACCAGCCGTAGTTGTGGGCGAAGTTGTTGTCGCGGTGTGTGCCGTCGTTGGCTCTGATGGACAGCCAGCGATAGTGCCAGTCAACGCCGTCCTGGTGGTACGTCGCGTTGGCGTAGTCGTCGCTCACCGCCACCTGGTGCTCGGACACGTCGGCGAACAGCGTGTCCCGCGGCTCGCCTTGGGGTGCGGGACGGGCTCCGCTGGGCTGGTGCGGAATCGGTGTGCCGTCCTCGACGATGGGGCCGGGTACGAACCACCAGTCGTTGGCGTAGGGGTTGTCCACCGCCATCGCCTGGTCGCGTAGCACGGTGCCGTTGTCGCCGTTGGTCTCCACGCGCAGATCGCCGATCTGGCACCACATGTGGGAGTTCATCCCGCCGCCGGGCCCGTGGTGCAGGGCAATCTTGATCGCCGCGTCGGCCGGGAACGTGCTGGGGTTCGCTACCTGGATGGTGTGGAATGGGCCGTCGAGCGGATTGGCCTGGCCGCCGTGCGACGGCGCCCGCCAGCTCTCCGTGCAGAGGCCGTGGCGGGACCATTCCATGGCGGTGCCGTTGATGCCACCGTCGAGTTCGTCGACGACGCAGCCCGAGCAGTCGGTGCCCTTCTCGCGGTTGAAGGGGTCCCAGTTTCCGCCGTAGTCGTACGGGTTACCCGCGCGGTCGATGGCGATCTGCTGTCCGAAGGATATGGTCTTGCGTGGCACCGGCATTGGTCGGCCTTTCTATGTTGGGCGTGTTTTTGGGGTGCGGTGTTACGGCCGTTTCAAGCGGTTGCCCGAGCGAGCAGCGCGTCGGCCTGCCTGAGCCGGCGCCGGGTGCGGGCCCATTTCCCCGACTTCATTTCCTTGCGCCAGTCGGGAAACTCGTCGCCGAACTTTTGGTGCTCGGCCCCGGCCGCCTCGTAGACGACGTAGCCGCCCTTGAGAAGGCTGAACGGGGCGTGCAGCTTACCCAGCTTGTCGTATTGGGAGGTCGCGTGATTGGACATCGGGTCGAACCATGCCGGTGTCACGAAGTTGGACACCGACACGCCGTCGACGGCGTAGGTCGGGGCCTCGACCGGGTCGCACACCTCGAAGCTGTAAGCCTTGCCGTGCCCGTCGTTGGCCCACAGGTTGCAGTTGGGATCGATGAACATCTCCAACACTTCGTGTGACAGGACGCTGGAGACGCTCCAGTCGCCCTTCGTCGCCGTCCCGCCGTTGTCGAGTTCCGGCTTGGCCGCGACCACGCCCCAGAGCTTCCCGCCCCGGTCCTCGGTGTGGTAACCGAGCACCCCGTCGGGCTGGTCGTTGATGGTGTCGACGAGCGTGATGCCGTGCGCCGCCGGGGGCACGTCATTGGAGTTGGTGTAGAAGATCACCGCCGCGGCGGCCCGATCCCAAAGGGGTGCAACGTCCATCCGGATTTGCTTGGCGATCGCTTGGGTCATGACCGCGGCGTCCGCATTGGACACCAGCTTCGACTGGTTGAGAATCGCGATGAGCATGTTCAGCTCCTGTCGTCGGTGATGTGGATGCGAATCTGCCACCTGGTATCCGTCCGGCGCATGAGTAGTTGACTACGTCATCGGGTGCGGAAGGGGTGCGCGACGGGTGCTGCACGAGCGAGTAGCCGACTACGCTATTGCGGCCCGGCCCCCGGGAGTGAACTCAAGGCGATTCTCTGGCCCGACCTGTTCACCCTGGGGAGGAATCCATGTCTACACCGCCGAACGCCGGCTCGACGCCGCACACCCCCAATGTCCGTGGCGACACGTGGAACGGCTTCGAGTCGGGACTGCCGAAGTCGTGGCGGTCGACCTCGCCCTGGAGGCAGACGGTCCAACGCCGTCGGATCATGCTCTTGGACGACCTGGCCCGCCTCGAGCTGAAGAATCGTCCCGAGCAGGAGCAGCGCGCCTTCCTCATCAACAGCCTCCTGTCCGACGCCAATATCGCGTCGCAAGCCAAAGTCGGCATCCGAAAGTGGTGGTGGGGCACCGAGATCGAGCGTTCCTGGGCGCGCATTCATGAGGTCGAGGAACGCACGGTCGATCTGCTGCCCGACACGGAACTGCCCGCACGCGCAAACGAAGCCTTGGGATATGCAAGCGTGCACCTCAACGGTGACGACAAGAGGCAGAAGCATCTGCAAGCGTTGCTGGCGGATCCGTCCCATCTCAACACCGCGGATCTGCGCCCATCCATCGTCGGTGTGTTGCGCACCGCCCACGAGAACTCTGATCGCAGCAACCAGGAGGCGCGGTATCTCAGGAACCGGTTGATCCTGGCGTCCGGGGTTTGCCTGTTCTTCGCCGCAGTTACCCTGGTGACCCAGCGGTTGTTCCGAGACAATCACTTTCTCACCTTGCCCGACGACAGCTTCAAGGCTTCGCCCTGGCAGTACCTCTTCCTGGTGATGTTCTTCGGGTCCGTCGGTGCGCTGTTCACCGCGATCCCGGCCATGTCCAAGGTGCCGCTGGACCACAGTCCGTTCAATCTGCCGCTCCAGCAGGGCTTACTGAAGTTGGTCCTCGGCCCGTTGGTCGCTGTCGTTGGGCTCTTGATCCTGGGCGCGGATGTGCTGCACGTTGGATCGTCGAACACGTTGATCGGTAACCTGCTCCTCGCGACCGTATTTGGGGCGGGTCAGCACGCCGTCACCCGGTATGTCGACCAGCGTGCCAGCGAAATCCTCACGGCCGAAACGGGTCCCGCGAGCAGTGGTTCCGCCAACAAGGGTTGAGACGCCGGGTACCTCAGCGCAATTGCTCCGTCGGCACCCCGTAGCGGTCCTGGTAGCCGCCGACCCTGTCACGGACCTCTGCGGCGTCCAGGCCGGTGTCCGACCACGTGTAGCGGCTGCCCCCACCGTCCCCGGGGTGGGCGGCCAGGAAATCCCGCATCTTTTGTGCGGTCTCGGGTTTCAGCTCGCGGCCCAGCTTCCGGTAGATGTCGTCGATCGTGGTCCACGGGTCGTTCATGAAATCGGTGAACAGCACGTCGATTACGCGGCCGGCGGGAATGGCGCCGGCGTCGCGCAGCGCCATTTCGCGGTCCAGGCCGACGACGATCTCCTCATAGGACTGGGCCGCGCATTCGGCGATGTTCGACTCGTCGCTGCCCATCCGCCGGAGGTGGTGGGTCAGCGCGGCGATCGACGAGATGACGTTGAGGGGATCGCGGTGGGTCTGCACGATCAGCGCGTCGGGGTACTCCGCGAGCAGGTCGTCGAGGTGCCACAGGTGCGCCGGCGACTTCAGCAGCCACTGGCCTGGAACCCCGGACTGCAGGTGTTGCAGGAAGGTTCGGTGAAATCGGTAGGCGCCGGCATGATCCGCCTCATACAGCAGCCAGCGGTAGTAGCCCGGCAGGCGGTACTGCACGGAGAAGATCATGCTGGTGAACTCGCCGGCGGTGATGCGCACGCACTCCTGCCCGACGAGGGCGCCCATCGGGTGAAACGCCAAGAAGCCGGGGATGATCTGTTCGGACATCTCGATACTGGCCTGCGCCTGCGCGATGCGCGGATCGGAGTGGTAGGTCTCGGGCTGCGGGACCGGGCAGGGCGCGTCGACCTCCCAGGTCAGCGGCGCCCGCAGGTCGGGGTCCTGGGCGAGCAAATCGTAGAGGATCGTGGTGCCGGTGCGCGGCTGGCCGACGATGAAGATCGGCGCAGTGATTGGCTTGCCGGCGATTTCGGGATGCTGTTTGCGCCAGGCGATCACCCCGAGCCGGTTCTTCAGGGCGCGCATGACGTCGAGGTAGGCGATCTCCACACCGATGGGCGAGAGTCGCGCCTCGTCGACCAGCCCGTCGGTGAGCCGCTGCAGCCCGGGCTGCCACCCGTCCGCGCCGAAGTCGTCGCTTCCGGCCTCCTCGCAGGCGGTGGCGATGAGCCGTTCCGGCGCGAACCGCTCCTGCAGTGTCATCGCCCGTCCGTTCCTTCGCGGACCGACACCGAGACGTCGGGTGCGCCGGGGTTGTCCAGCCAGCGCACCACGATGAACCCGCGGTGGCGGCCACCGGTGTCGAGCCAATGGCCGAAGCCGAAGTCCTCCGCGGAGATCGCGATCCGCACCCGCCCGTCGGCGCCGGGCTGCACCGCGCGATTGGTCACCGAGCTGTGCCGCCGGCGCGGCTCCAGGCACTCGTGCCAGACGCTTTCCAGGGTGACGTTCCAGTAGCGAGTGTCGGGCGGCTCGATGTCGAGCACCAGCGCTTGACCGGGATCCAGCCGGAAGGTCCCCATCATGTAGAGGTTGTCCGGCGTGGTGTCGGCGGCGCCCAGATCGGCGGCCTCGGCAGTCAGCAGCGTATTGGGTTGTTGCAAGAGCTCGGGCTTGATGGTGCGGTGCATCGTGGTGAGTTTCATCAGCGACCACGCCATCGCGGTGAACTGATCGGCGAGTTCGTCGTCGGTCAGCGGCGCCACGGGGTCCGGGTCCAGCGCGTCGATGCGCAGCGTGGCCAGCGTCTCCGCGGCGGGGTCGCCGATGTATTCCCGGACGACGACGGAGGATGCGTCGTCGGGAATCTTCACCCAGCGGGCGCCGGCGAGATCGGCGGGTTCCTCCGCCGAGAGGACCAGCGCGAATTCGTCGCCGCGCAGCTGCAACTCGGTGTCGCTGACGTAGTTGGCCATCCGGCGCGGGGTCAGGCCGGTGCCGGCGAGGATCTGGAATCCAAGGTAGGCACTGGTGCCCCGGGTGCCGGTGATCCGGTAGCGCCGGTCGCCGCGAATCATCGCCAGGTAATAGTTGCCGTCGGGATTGGGGCCGCCGATCATCCTTGTCGGAGAACACATATCGAAGAACGACGGCCGGTCCGGGTCGGCCTCGACGGACAGCTGCGCGCACAACGACGAGACGCGCGCGATGACGCGCAGGCCTTCGAGGAGTTCGCGCTCGGATTCGGCGTCCTCCATCACGATCTTGGTGACGTCGCCCAGCATCCGCTGGAAGAACTGCCACGCGGCGCGCGCCTTCGGGGCGACCTCGTCGGCCGACCCCGTCGCCAGGGTTTGAGACATAGTCTTATGCTTAGACTATGTCTCACCCGTTGGCAACAGCTTCCCGTGGCGATGGTGAGCGAATCTCGCTCGCGGAACGGCGGCGCACCGCGACGCGTCAGCGCATCGCGGACGCGGCCGCGCAGCTGGTCGGCAGCGTCGGTCTGGCGGGTGCGACGGTGGACCGGATCGCGGACGCGGCAGCCATCGGGCGGGCGACCTTCTTCCGCTACTTCAACTCGAAAGAGGACGCCGTGGCCGAGGGGGTGAACGCCCATTGGCTGAACCGCATCACCGGCGCGCTGGCCGCCCAGCCCGCGGGCCTGACCGCCACCGAGGCCGTCGTCGGCGCCTTTCACGAGCTCGCCCTCGGCTTCGCCGAAATCGAGGACCAGGTCCGTGAATTGGCCACGCTGACCAGGTCATCCGAGACGCTGGACGCCTGGACGCTGCGCATCTATGTGCGGTACGAATCGGCGATCGCCGAGCTCATCGCGCCCCGGCTACCCCGGTTGGCAGCGCAGGATCCCAGGCCACGGCTCATCGGCGCGTTGGCGATGGCGGCGGTGCGCATCGCCCTGGACGACTGGCTGAGCGACGGCGGATCGCTACCCGAGCGGGTGCGTCAGGGCCTGGCCGCGGTCGCGATCGCCTAATTCACCCTCATATGGACTAATAGTCGCTGAGACGCGGCGCGATCCGGGCACCGCCGCCGCACCTCCGGGCCGCACTATCTGCCGATACCACGGCGATTTTGGCGCCCTGGGCGACGGCCAGCGCCGTTGACACTGTGACTGGCGTCATTGTCTACTAGTCCCCATATCTGCGGGCGAGGAGCGGGGCAATGCACAAGGACGACCTGATCTTGATCAGCGTGGACGACCACATCGCCGAGCCCGCCGACATGTTCGACGCGCATGTCCCGGCCAAGTACCGCGACCTCGCGCCCCGGGTGGTCGTCGAACCCGATGGGGTCCAGCAGTGGTACTACGGCGACGTCCGCGGACGGAACATGGGCCTGAATGCCGTCGCCGGAAAACCCCGCGAGATGTACAACATCGACGCCTCCCGCTACGACGAGATGCGACCGGGCTGCTTCAACGTCGACGAGCGGGTCCGGGACATGAACGCGGGTGGCCAGCTGGCGGGCCTGAACTTCCCGAACTTCACCGGCTTTTCGGGCCAGGTCCTCAACCAGGGTCCCGATCGCGACGTCAACCTGGTGATGATCAAGGCGTACAACGACTGGCACGTGGACGAGTGGTGCGCCTCCTACCCGGGCCGATTCATCCCCTGCGGCATCCTGCCGCTCTTCGACGTGGCCGAGGCCGCGAAGGAAGTCGAGCGACTGGCCGACAAGGGCTGCCACGCGGTGACGTTCTCGGAGAATCCGGAAGCGTTGCAAATGCCCAGCATTCATACCGAGTATTGGTATCCGTTGTTCGAGGCGGTGTGCGAGAACAAGACCGTGCTGTGCACCCACGTCGGGTCCGCGTCGCGATCCCCGCAGGTGTCGAGCGACGCGCCGCCCAGCGTGCAGATGACGGCGTCGTCGATGATGAGCATGTTCACCTTCACCGAGTTGATCTGGGCCGAATTCTGGTCCGACTTCCCGCAACTGAAGTTTTCTCTCACCGAGGGCGACGTCGGCTGGATTCCGTATTTCCTGTGGCGCGCCGAGCACGTCTACAACCGGCACTCGGGCTGGACGCTCGCGAAGTTCCCACCCGGCTACAGCGGACCCACCGACGTCTTCAAGCGACACTTCTACACCTGCTTCATCAGCGACAAGGTGGGCGTGCAGAACATGGGCTGGTTCAACGAGGACATGCTGTGCTGGGAGTCCGACTTTCCGCATTCCGACAGCAATTGGCCGTTCGCGCCCGAGGACGTCATGGAGACCATGGGTCATCTCGACGACGCGGTCATCAACAAGATCACCCACGAAAACGCCATGGGCGCTTACTCGTTCGATCCGTTCCGCTACATCCCGAAGGAGCACGCCCGCGCCGGCTACCTGCGTGCGCAGGCCACCGACGTCGACGTCGTCACCCATGTGGGCCGGCGAGCCAGTCAGCGCGACCGCGACGCGTGGACCCGGATGACGCAGTTCGCCCTGCAGGCACAGGGGGCGGCAACGGTGACGGCGGAGGCCTCCGGTATCGCGGGGCGCGCCACCACCCTGGGCAACTGAGCGTGGCGGCCCGGGCACCGTTCGCCGGGTGGCGGGTGCTGGAGCTGTCCAACGGCATCGCGGCGTCGTACTGCGGCAAGATGTTCGTGGACGCGGGCGCCGAGGTCGTGAAAATCGAGTCACCGCAGGGTGATTCGGTGCGGGGCTGGTCGGCGTCCCCGGGCGGTCCGAGCGGGGCGCTGTTCGGCTACCTGACCGCGGGCAAGAAGTCGGTGAACGACGGCGCGGAGGCCGCGGCGCTGCTGGCCGGTGCCGACCTCGTGCTCACCGACCTGACCGACGGCTGGACCGTCGACGCCATCAGGGCGCACACCGGCGACGCGGCCGTCGTCGCGGCCGTGACGCCGTTCGGCATGACGGGTCCCTACGTCGAGGATCAGGTAGTCGCCAACGAGTTCATTCTGCAAGCGTTGTGCGGCTCGATCGCAAGCCGAGGCTGGCCGGGTGACGAGCCGGTGCAGGCCGGCGGGCGGCTCGGCGAGTGGTTGGCCGGCACCTTCGCCGCGGCGGTCGCCGCCGCGACGGCCCGCCACGCCGCGCGCACCGGGCGCGGCGAGGTCATCGACGTCTCGATCTACGAGGCGATGGTCATCGCGATGGGCGGGTTGTCGACCATGTCGGCCAGCGTCCTGGGCGCGGATTCCCTGCTGTACCAACGCAGCCTGGAGTTGCCGTCGATCGTTCCCACCGCCGACGGCCTGGTCGGGTTCTGCACGATCACCGCGCAGCAGTTCCAGGACTTTCTGGTCATGATCGATCGCGCCGATCTGGTCGGCGACGCCGAACTGGCCTCGTTCGCCGGGCGCGTGCAGCGCCGCGACGAGTTCCTTGGCATGGTCACCCAGTGGACCCAGTCCCGCACCACGCGGGAGATCATCGACCTCGCGGTGGCGTTCCGAATCCCGGTGGCGCCCATCGCCACCCCGGCCACGTTGCCCATCGTCGACCACTTCGTGCAGCGCGGCGTCTTCGCCGAATCGGAGCTCGGGGTCCTGCAGCCACGCGTGCCGTATCGCAGCGAGGCGATGATCACCGGGCCACCCGGGCTGCCGCCGCGACTCGGTGCCGACAATGGCCGCCTGCACTGGCCGCGCCGCCCGCGGCGGCCCGGCGGATTCGGCGCCGATGCCGACGCTCTTCCGTTGTGCGACGTACGGATCACCGACCTCACTGCGTTCTGGGCCGGACCCGTCGCCACCCAGTTGCTCGGCGCCCTCGGCGCCGACGTGATCAAACTCGAGGGCGTCCGCAGGCCCGACGGCATGAGGTTCTCCGCGGGCCGTCCGCCCGACTGGGACCAATGGTGGGAGTGGGGCCCGGTGTTCTTGTGCAGCAACAACAACAAGCGCGGGATCAGCGTCGAGCTCAGCACCGACACCGGGCGCGCCATCGCGTTAGAGCTCATGGCGGCAAGCGATCTCGTCATCGAGAACTTCTCACCGCGGGTGATGGACAACTTCGGATTGACCTGGGATGCCGTGGCGGCGACCAATCCCCGCGCCATCATGATCCGGATGCCCGCGTTCGGGCTGGACGGCCCTTGGCGCGACCGCGTCGGGTTCGCGCAGACGATGGAGCAGGCGACGGGCATGGCGTGGATGACCGGACATGCCGACGGCCCGCCGGTGATCCCGCGCGGGGTGTGCGACCCCATCGCGGGGCTGCACGCCGCATTCGCCGCGATCGCGGCGCTGGCGATCCGCGACCGGGACGGGGCCGGGATGCACGTCGAGTCCACCATGGTCGAGGCGGCGCTGAACGTGGCCGCCGAGATGCTGGTGGAGTACTCGCGCAACGGAATCGAGCTGTGCCGGGAGGGAAACCGGGGCCCCGGCGCAACCCCCCAGGGCGTGTATCCGTGTCCGGGTGACGACGAATGGGTAGCGCTGGCCGCGACGGACGACGCCGCGCGGGCGTCGTTGGCGAGGCTCATCGAGCGACCGGAGCTCGACCCGAACGAGACCGCGTGGCGGGAACGCGCCGACGAGATCGACAAGCTGATCTCCGATTGGACCGCGCGGCACCCGGTCGCCGAAGCGGTGGCTGCGCTGCGCGGTGTCGGGGTGGCCGCCGCGCGTGTCACCGCGCCGGCGGCCCTGCTGAGCGACCCGCAGCTGCTCGCACGCGGCTTCTGGGAAACCGTTGACCACCCGGTCGCCGGCTCCTTCCTGTGCACGGGCATGCCCTTCGCATTCGTCGGAAAGCCCCGGCGCTGGATTCGGCGGGTGCCGCCGCTGTATGGCCAGCACACCGACGAAGTGCTGACGGGCATTCTCGGGCGCAGCGCACAGGACCTGCTCGAATTGCGCGCCGCGGGGGCCACCAGCGCGCGGCCGGCGGGATTGTGACGTGGCGGTGACGCTGTGCGTGCCGCCGCGCGCCGGCGAGCTGTGCGCACCGGTCCGGTTCCTGGTGCGGCAGGATTCCGTGGTGATGGAGCTGACTTCCCGGCACCGGATCACCGGTGTCGAGTGGGACGCGAGCGAACGCGCCGTGGCCATGCTCGTCGAGATCACCGACCCGCAAACCGCCAGGCCCATCGACGTGCGAATCGACGTGGTCGAAGTGGGCGCGGAGCACGCCCCGGGCACGGCGGCGCGCGCCACGAAGATCGGAACCATCACGCGCGACGGGCGAGAGTATGACGTCGTCGGCACCTATCTGGGAGTTGTCGCGGATGAAAACTAGCCGTATCAACCCAACCGCCGCGATCGTCGGCGTGCACAACACCCGGCAGGGCCGCCGGCTGGACGGCGAAACCTCACGGGGCCTGGCGCTCAAGGCCGTTCAAGGCGCACTGGACGACGCCGGCCTGACCCTCGACGACGTCGACGGCATCAGCGCGAGCCCGCATTCCACGTCGTTGATCTACGACCTGCGTATCGGCCCGGCGTGGCAGGGCCTTGCCTTCGGGGTCGGCATGATCACCGAGGCGGTGACCGCGATCGAGCATGGCATGGCCGACGTCGTCGTCCTGGTCGCCGCGCAGGCGGGTGAATACCGCGACCACGAGGCCACGGCGCCGTGGACCAGGCCGGAGAACGAATTCGTTGCGCCCTGGGGGATGTTCACCACCGCCGAGTTCGCGCTCATCGCCCGGCGCCACATGCACGTCTACGGCACGACGCGCGAACAACTGTCCATCGTCGCGGCGACGATCCGCAACAACGGATCGCGAAACCCCGAAGCCGTTTACTACCAACGGGGTCCGTTCACCCCCGACGACATCACCGCGTCACGGCCCATCGCCGAGCCGTTTCACCTCCTTGACTGCGCCACCACCTCGGAGGGCGGCTGCGCGGTGGTGGTCGCCAACGTGGACAAAGTGGATGTCGCGGGCCGCCCGATCTACGTGTTGGGCAGCGGCGCGGACTTTCACGGCCCGTCGTATCAGCACCCACCCGCGTGGGACCTCGCCGGTCGGCGCGGCGATCACGTGAACGGCGTGGTCGGCAGGCTAGCGGCCGAGCGCGCGTTCACCCACGCCGGGCTGCGGCGCGACGACGTCGATGTGTTGGAGCTCTACGATCCGTTCTCCTTCGAAATCATCCGCCAGCTGGAGGCTTTCGGCTTCTGCGCCGACGGCGAGGGCGGACCGTTCGTCGCCGACGGCCACATCGCCATCGACGGCAGCCATCCGGTGACCACCGACGGAGGAACCATGTCCTTCAGCCACGCGGGCTCCAACCCGCAGATGATGCAGCGGGCCGTCCGCGCCGTCCAGCAGCTGCGCGGTCAGGCGGGCGACCTGCAGGTGCCCGACGCGCATATTGCGTTGTGCAGCAACGGGGGAGCCGGGGCCCTGTTCACCACGGTGCTGATCCTGGGGGACGAACCGAGATGACCACCGACGCGTTGCGACCCCAGAGTGGCCCCGTGCCGCATGCCAGCAGCCACCTCAGCCTTCCATTCTGGCAGGGCTGCCGAGCCGGGGAGTTGCGCTACCAACGCTGCGCGGCCTGCGGTGTGGCGAACTTCCCGCCGAGCGAGCATTGCCGGCAATGCCTTTCGGCCGATTTGCGGTGGGAGCGCAGCGACGGCCGCGGCGAGATCTACAGCTGGACCGTGGTGCACCGACCGGTCACCGCGGAGTTCGAACCGCCGTATGCGCCGGCGATCGTCACGCTGGACGAGGGCTACCAAATGCTGACCAACATCGTCGGCATGGCCCCGGCCGACCTGGCGATCGGCCTGCGGGTGCGGGTGGAATTCCACGCTGTCGGCGCCGACCTGACCCTGCCGTACTTCACCAGGTTGCCATGAGTCCGGCGCGCACCAGCAACGGCCTGCCGGTGACCGCCTACCTGGTCCTCGGCGTGCTGGCGGCCAACGACGAACAACTCACCGCCGGCGAGGTCAAGATGCGCGCCGAACTGTCGGTAGGCCACTTCTATTGGTCGCCGTCGGTGAGCCACGTACGGCGCGAACTGAACCGGTTGCTGGCGCGAGGGATGGTCAGCGAGATCGGAGCGCAATCGGGCAAGCGCGCGATCACGCTGTACGAGACCACCGACGCCGGCCAAGACGCGCTGCGCCGGTGGGTCCAGCATTTTCCGGGTCAGGACCAGGTGGTGATCAAACACCCCGTCATCCTGCGGACCTGGCTCGCCCGCGGCGAGGATCCGGAGCGCGTGATCGATACGCTGGACCGGCATCTCGAATCGACCCGGGCCCGCCTGGACGAGGCCCTCTGGTCGCGGCAGCGCTCCCGCGACCTCGGCATCATCGATGATCCGGACCAACGCTTCTCGTTCGCGGTGCTCGACTACGCCATCCGCGGCCTGTATGCCGAGATCTCCAACATTTCCCAGCTGCGCGACGAAATCGCCAGCGGGACAGGCCGGGATCCCGTCAAACGGGTCCGACGGGCGAAGGGGCAGATCCGTCGCCGAGCACGCCGGGAGCCGGGCTAGACCGATGGTGGCGACCCGCAGCGCCCCGCTACGCCGAGCTTGCGATCGCCACTAGCCGCCGCGCGCCGGTACGCGGTGCCGCGCGCTTCGCGCTCCCAGAGGACTTCGCCCTCGCCCACGGCGGTGCCCTGGGCGATCAGCTGGCGCTTGAGCACCTTATGGGTGGCGGTGCTGGGCAGGTCGGCGGCGATGCGAACGTAGCGCGGCCAGGCCTTGGGGGACAGGTCGGGCTGCGCGCCGAGGAACGCTTCGAGCGCATCGGGCTGGAGCTCGGCACCGTCGTTGAGGACGATCGCGGCCATCACCTGGTCGCCGACCCGCTCGTCGGGGACGGCGTACACTGCGACGCGGTTGATGGCGCTGTGCCGCAACAGGATCCGTTCGATGGGCGCCGCCGCCAGGTTCTCGCCGTCGACCCGCATCCAGTCGGCGGTGCGGCCGGCCAGGTAGATCCAGCCCTCGGCGTCCCGGTAGGCGAGGTCGCCGGACCAGTACATGCCGTGGCGCATCCGTTCCGCGTTGGCATCGGGATCGTTGTAGTAGCCGGTGAAAAAGCCCGATCCGGTCGTGTTGACCAGTTCGCCGACCGCTTCGTCGGCGTTGGCCAGCGCGCCCTTGGCATCGAAGCGCGCGACGGCGCATTCGGTGACGGTTTCGCTGTTGTACACCGCGACCCCGTCGGCCCCCCGACCGATCGAGCCCTTCGGTGTGCCGGGTTCGCGGATCACGATGACCGCGTTCTCCGTCGAGCCGAAGCCGTCCTCGACCTGAACCCCGAACCGGCGCGCGAACTCCTCGATGTCCTTGTCGTTGGCCTCATTACCGAACGCCACCCGCAGGGGGTTGTCGGCGTCGTCGTCACGCTCGGCGGTGGCGAGAATGTAGGCGAGGGGTTTGCCGACGTAGTTCATGTAGGTGGCGCCGTAGCGGCGAATGTCGTGGAGGAAGTTGGTCGCCGAGAATTTCGCCGGCACGATCGCGGCGCCGGAGACCACCGCGGGCGCCCATCCCGCCACGACGGCGTTGGAGTGAAAAAGCGGCATGGACACGTAGCAGGTGTCCTGTGGCGACAGCGCGAAGCGCTGGACCAGGTTGATACCGGCGAACGTCGCCATCAGGTGGGATACCTGGACCGCCTTGGGATTTCCGCTCGTTCCCGACGTGAAGATCATCATGAACGGGTCCATCGCGGTGACCTCGCGATGGGGGACCAGTTCGCCCGCGCCGTCGATGAACTCCGCCCATTGCGGCGTGGAGGTGTCGAGGATCTGCGTTCCCTCCAGGTCCAAACCGTCCAGCAACGGCCGATGTTCGGCGTCGGTCACCAGGAATTGGCAGTGCGCCCGCCGGACGTCCGCGGCCAGTGCCTCGCCGCGCCGCGTGATGTTCAGCCCGCACAGCACGTAGCCGCCGAGCCCGGCCGCCGCCATCTGGGCCAGCATCTCGGGCGTGTTGCCCAACAGAGCACCGACGTGCAGTGGCCGTTGCGGGTCGGCGGCGGCGATGAAGGCCGCGGCGCGCGCGGTCGCCTCGGCCAGATATTCACCCCAACTCCATTGCAGATCGCCGTGTTTGACGGCGACGGCGGAGTCAGTCAGACGCTTGCGCAGCAGCGCCTGAATCGTGTCGTCGGCCATCGGATCGGTCCACCTTCGGTTACGAGACGAGACGGTCCGTCTTATGATAGCGGGTGGCTCCGCTCGCAGTTATGCCGGACCGCAGGCGCGACAACACCTTGTGTTGTAAAAGTTTTCATGGCTATTTCGCCAGCGATTCCCTCCCGAACACCGTGTACATAACCGGGCTGTTCGCATCCATGGGCCATCATTGCCCCATGCTGTTTGAGCTACACAGGTCGCTGGTCGTGCTACGGAATCGAGCGCGCGAATTTCGCCGCGAATTCTCACAATCCCGATCGGTCCGATCCTCCGGCCCACGCCGCGGAGTGCCTATCCGCCGACCATCATCAGGCCGCCGTCGACGGCGAGCAGTTGCCCGGTGATGAAGCCCGAACCGGGGCCGGCCAGAAAGACCAGCATCGGCCCCACGTCGCGCGCCGGCTCGCCGAGCGCCCCGCCGATCGGGATCATCATCTGCATCTGCTGGTCGATGAGCGCGCTGGCGTCCGGACCGAGGAAGTTCCGGAAACGGTCGGAGCCCGGCGTCTGCACCGCCGGTGCCAAAGCGTTGACGGTGACATTGTCGGCGCCCCAGGCTTTCGCGGCCGACCGGGTCCAGGCCTGCACCGCACCCTTCGTCGCCGCGTAGACCGCCGAGATAGCGCTGCCCATCACGGCTTCGGACGACCCGAAGTTGATGATCCTGCCGCCCTTGGGATCTTGGCCCTTCATCACCGCGTAGGCGGCCTGATTGGTCAGGATGGTCGCCTTCACGTTGGTGTCCAGCAGGAACGAGATGTCGTCGGCGCCGATGTAGCCCGGGATTCCGGCCTGCCACAGCCCCGCGGCGTTCACCAGGACGTCGAGCCCGCCGAGGTGGTCCGCGGCCTGCTGCACCATCGCCGAAACGGCGTCGGCGTCGCGTGCGTCGCACTGCAGCCAGGTGGCCGCCAGCCCATTCGGCGGCGGGGTCTGGTGATAGGTGCCGACGACCTCGGCCCCCGCCTCGGTGAGGACTCCGATGGCGGCCGCGCCAATGCCGGTCGCCCCGCCGGTCACCAGGATCCGTCTGCCTTGCAGCACGTTTTGCATGTCGCGAGCGTAGCGCCCGCCGAGCGTCGGGCCGCGCTAGGTGCGCACCGCTATCGACGACAGCAGATCGGCCAACCGTTGCGGCTGATCCACCATCGAGAACGTGCGCGCTCCCTCGATGACCTCGAGGCGGGCGTTCGGGATGATCGCGGCCAGCCGTTCGCCGTCCGCGAGCTCGAAGAACACGTCATCGGCCGACCAGGCGACGAGAGTGGGTATGTCGATCTCGGGCAGCCGGTCGGCCACGCCGGTGGTCACCTCGGTGCGCATGGAAAGCGTGAACTGGCGCAGGTCTTCGGCGATGGCGGGATCGGCTAGCCCCGGGCGCACCCACGCTTGTGTGAGGTCATCGATGTTGCGGTGCGCCAGGCCGTCGAAGGCGCGCTTGCGTGCGGCCGGCGCGCGCATGGCCTGGGCCACCGCCTTGAACATCGTCTTGGACTTGGCCGCCAGGATCACCGGCTTGAGAATCGGCGGCGGAAAGTGTTCGAACGCATCGCAACTCGTGAGCACCAGCGCGCCGAGCCGCTCGGGATGATGCACCGCGACGAGTTGCGTGACGACCCCGCCGGTGTCGTTGCCGACCAGCACCACGTCCTCCAGGTCGAGCGCGGCAAGCACGTCGGCGACGATGCGGGCCGCGCCGGTGATGGTGCGGTCGGCGCCGGGGCGCAGGGGTTGTGGGTGCGCGCCCAGCGGCCAGGTGGGGGCGATGCACCGCAGGCCGAGTCGCGCGAGGCGTTCGCTGACCTGGCGCCAGAGCTGGCCGCCCATCATGTACCCGTGCACGAAGACGACGGGCCTGCCGCCCTCGGGTCCGGTTGCTTCGTAATGAATGGTTCCGGCATTAATGTCGATCGTCGACATAGCTAGCTCCCACCTTCGAGATACACTTACAAACAGGCTGTCTGTTCGTAAGTTACCAACAGGTTGTATGGAAATCAAGAGACGGACCCAGGAAGAGCGCTCTGCGGCGACCCGCGACGCGCTGATCTCCGCTGCCCGCAAGCTGTGGGGCCAGCGCGGGTACGCGGAGGTCGGGACGCCGGAGATCGCGACCACCGCGGGCGTCACCCGCGGCGCGATGTATCACCAATTCGCAGACAAGGCAACGCTTTTCGCCGAGGTGGTCGAGGCCGTCGAGCAGGACGTGATGGCCCGGATGGCGACGCTGGTCGCCGAATCGGGAGCGACGACGCCCGCGGGCGCGATCCGGGCCGCCGTCGATGCCTGGCTCGACGTCTCCGGCGACCCGGAGGTGCGCCAGCTGATCCTGCTGGATGCGCCCAGCGTGCTTGGCTGGCCCGCCTTCCGCGACGTCGCCCAGCGCTACAGCCTGGGCATGACCGAACAACTGCTCACCGAGGCCGTCCGGGCCGGCCAGCTCGCCGAGCAACCGATACGGCCGTTGGCGCACATACTGATTGGCGCGCTCGACGAGGCGGCGATGGTCATCGCTACCGCCGACGATCCGAAGCGCGCGCGCCGGGAGACCGGGGAGGTGCTGCACCGGCTCATCGACGCCATGCTGAGCTGATTTCGTTGCCGAGCGTCGAGTTGTTGCGTGAAAAACCCGACAATGGCGCGAACAACTCGACGCTCGAGGCTGAGAACCTAGTGGCTGAAGAACTGCCAGATGGTTTCGGTGGCGTTAAGCGCCGTGGACGGCTCGGGGATTCCCGCGACCTCGGCAAGCGGGCTGGGCTGGCCACCGGGCCATTGATGGCCGGCGCCCGCCACCGAGATCAGCTCCACGGTGCGCCCGTCGGGGCACCCGGCCGTCTGGGTGGTCACGCTTCCGGTGGTCGTCGAGGTCGGCGGCCCGCAGGCGTCGATGGAGCGCCAGATGGCGTTGACCGACTCCACCGAGGGGCCGTCGACGCGCGGGTTTCCGTTGATGGCGAAGGCTTTTCCGGGCCCACCGTTGTAGGGGACCCTGTCGTCGGCGGTGCCGTGAATCTGCAGTACCGAGGTCGGCCGGGCCTGGGAGCAGTCGGTCAGCAGGGTTCCCGCCACGGGGGCGACCCCGGCGAAGGTGTCGGTCTGGCATCCCAGCCGCAGCGCCATCATGGCCCCGTTCGACATGCCGGTGGCGTACACGCGCGCCCGATCGATCGGTATCTCCCGCTCGATGGCTCCCACCATCGCGGTGATGAATCCGACGTCGTCGACGTCGTCACGCTGCGGTTGCCCGCAACAGGTTCCGGCGTTCCAGGCGCGATTGAGGCCGTCGGGGTAGGCGACCAGGAAGTGACGGTTGTCCGCCTCGGCGTCCCAGTTGTAGGACCGCTCGGCCTGCGCACCGTTGCCGAAGCCCCCGTGCAGCATCACCACCAGCGGCGCCGCGTCGGGCAGCCCCTGCGGCCGATATAGGTGGAATGTCCTGTCGACTCCGCCCGAGTCGATGGTCTGGGTGGACTGCCCAACCGGAATCGATTGGGAGCCGGGCGATCCCAACGCGTGGCCACCGCCGACACAACCGCCGACCACGACGCCCAAAACCGAAACGAGGCCAATGCCGAACACCCGAGCGCGTAGCGATCGCATGAAGCCATCCTGGCATCGACACGGATTTTTGACAAGTATCTTGTCAAAGTGAGGCGTAGTGGCACACTCATCTGCATGCGACGCGTTACCCATGCAGAGTGGACGCCTACCGTCCCGGCGCTGGTGAATTTGGTGGCCGCCTCGGGGGCGCCCCATTTGAGAGCGGCCTTCGCCGCCGCCGGGCTCGACGGGATCCGGCCGGCCCAAGCCGTTGCGCTGGTGCCGCTGGCGGCCGGCGGCCTGCACGCATCCGATCTGGCCGACCGGCTCAAGGTGAGCCGCCAGGCGGTGGCCCAGGGGATTGCCAGCTTGGAACGGCACGGGTATGTGACACGGGTGACCGATCCCGGCGACGCCCGGGCCCGCCTCATCGAGCTGACCCCGCGCGGTCGGCAGGCGCTGCGCGTAATGCGCTCCAATGCAGTCGCTTTGGAGAAACGTTGGGCGGGGCTCCTCGGGCCCCAGCGGTTGGGGGAATTGCGGGAGACCTTACAGCTGTTGTTGTCCGACGAGGCGGACATCGCGGGCCACTGATACCAACCGGAAATTTGCTGGTGTTGAGCGTTGCGCGGGGCGTAGGTTCGACCCAAGACAATGACAGGAGTCCGTCGTGCCCATCTTCATGGTCGAGCGCAACTTTGCCGAGGAATTGGAACCCAGCTTCGAGGCCGCCGACGGCATCAACCGGATCAACGACCACGAGGGCGTTCGCTGGATGTACTCGTTCCTGTCGGCGGACAAGCGGAAGACGTACTGCCTGTACGAGGCGCCGTCGCCCGAGGCCATCCGAACCGCGGCCGCGCGGGCCGGCCTCCCCGCCGACGTCATCGTCGAGGTGCGTGGTCGCGTGCTGCCTGACGGGGCGTTGTCCGATATTTGAGGCCGCTCACCCGAGCAGTTCGTGGTCGGCGGCATACATCGCCGCCTGGGTGCGGTTCGCGGCGCCGGTTTTGATCAGGATGTTGCGCACATGGTTGGCGGCCGTGTTGGTGCTGATGTAGAGGCGCTCGCCGATCGCCCGGTTGCTCAACCCCTCGGCGAGCAGCCGCAGCACTTCCACCTCCCGGCCGGTCAGGCCGTCCGGCCCCACGCTCAGCAGCGAATCCACCAACGCCACCACCCGGCTCTGGCCGATCTGGGCGGCGAGGACGCGCGCCTCGTCGGCCAGGCTGCGGGCCTCCTCGGTGTCCCCGCGCGCCGCCGCGAACAACGCTTTGCGGGCCAGCGTCTCGCTGATGTGAACCACCGAACCCATCCGGCGGTCCATCTCGAGGGCCGCGCCGAAATGCCGCTCGGCCGCGGCGTTGTCGCCGTCGAGGGCCGCCATCCGGGCGAGATACCGGTCGGCGCTGCCGAAGAGGGCGACGAACTGGCCGGCGACCAGGTTCTTGCCGGCATAGCGGGACACGTAGGGACGCAACGCGTGCAGCGCTTCGCGGTTGCCCAGCTCCAACGCCGCCTCGACCATGAACACCAGCTCCATCGGCCACTGCGCCTCGTTGGTGCGGTCGCCGAGTTTGCGGTTGATCAGATGATTGAGGGCGCGGGTCATGCCCGCTTCGCAGCCGAGCTCGGTGTACAGCGCGAGCAGGCCGGGCACCCAGCGTCCGGCGAAAGTCTCGCTGCCGTCGATGAACTCGGCGAAATTCTTCAGCTCTCCAGTTTCGCGTTGGATCATGAACATCTGGACTCCGTTGGAGCCCTTGGTGTCGTCCGCGTCGAACAAATCACCGGTGCGCAATGCGATGTCGGCCCACCGATGCGCCCCGGTGAAGTCGCCGCGCAGAAAGGCGAGCGCTTGCTCGACACACGCGCCGACGAAGCCGAAGACCGGCTGTCCGATGGCTTCGCCCGCCCGCCGCATGTCCGCGGTCGACGCGGCCAGGTCGTCGGGGCTGCCGGCCAGATAGCTGACCATGGCGCGAAAGTGTGAGGACGCCCCGAGCACCTCGTAGTTACGGCGCTCCAACGCCATGCGCGATACCTCAGCCGAGCGTTCCGCCTGAATCTCGCACAGTTCCGGGGTGAGCCCGTGCCACAGGCTGGCCTTGAGGGTGTGCATCAACACCGCCGGATCCGCGGCGGCCCGCGCGCGGTCGATGGCGCTGCTGCCGACCTCGCGCGCACGCTCCGCCTCGCCCGCGAAGGCCAGCGCTCGCCCGAAGCTGCCGAGCGCCTGGATGTAGCGCAGGTCGTCGGTGGTCAGCCCGCAGGTTTCCAGCGCCGCCGCCAGCAGGTCGGCCGCCGTCGAATCGGACTGCGCGCGACGCCAATTCGCTTCCTCGTATCCCACGGCCGCCCCCAACCGGATCAGTGGGTCATCCATCGCGCTGAGCCGTTCGTAGATCGCCCGCGAGCGGGCGAAATCGCCGGCGCGCACGTGATTTGCGGCGGCGTCGAGGTCCAGCCGCGCCCGGTCCGCGCGGCTCAGCTCGGGCAGCGACGCCGCCCGCTCGAACCATCTCGCCGCATCCTCGTACGCCATGCTCTTTTCGGCCATCCGGGCCGCCTGGTGGGCGTACCGCAACGCCTGCTCGTGATAGCCCAGCACGTGCGCCCGCAGGTAGTGGTTGGCCAGACGGGGAACGACCGAGGGGTCCGCGCGGCCCTCGAGCGCCTCGGCGGCGCGCGCGTGCATGATGCGCAACCGCGACGCCGCCATCCCGCCGACCACCGCTTCGCGGGTGAGCGCGTGCACGAACGAGAACTCGCCGTCGGAGTCGCGCGCCGGCCGGATCAGCCCGACGCCCTCCGCCGCATCGACCGCCGCCAGCGTCGCGGAAAGATCGGTATCGCCGGCGGCGATGAGCGCGGGCAGATCAAACGTTTCGCCCAGCACCGCCGCCTGCTCGATCACCTTGCGGACGCCCGCACCAAGTCCGCTGAGGCGGCGGGCGATGGCATCCCCGATCGATGCCGGAACGGTGTGCTGCGCGCTCAATGTGGCCAGCCCTCCCCTGACCTCCAAATCGTTGACCAGTTCGGTCAAGAAGAACGGGTTGCCCCCGGTCTTGTCGCGCAGCAACGCGGCGGTCGTCCGCGCCGAGGCGGGAGCCAGCTGCTGGGTTCGGCTGACGAACTCGGCGATCGCCTCGGTGTCCAACCCGGCGAGGTCCAGGCGCCGGACACCGTCGAAGCGGTGCAGTTCGGCCAGCCGGGTGGTCAGCTCGTCGGAGCGGTCGGGTTCGGTGGTGCGGAACGTGGACACCACCAGCAACCGCACGTCGGCGCACCCGATCAGAACGCGTTCGAGCATCGCCAGGGTGGGCAGCTGAGCCCAGTGCAGGTCGTCGAGGATGAGCGCGATCGGGCGGTCGACGGCCAGGCGGCGCAGGAAGCCGGTCATCGCGTCGAAGAGCGCCTGCCGGGGTGACCCGACCTCCAGCACGGGCTCGGCATCAGGCAGATGCCGGTCCACCTGGGTTGACATTCGCCGCAGTTGCGGACCCGCATCGGCGAGCAGGTCCGCCATCGAACCGGGCGGCGCGGCCACCAGCAGACGATCCAGCGCCTCGGCGAACGGTGCGTACGGGACGTCCTCGTCGGCCGTCGAGCGCCCGACCAACACCGCGACGTCGTGACCGGCCAGCGTTCCGGCCACCTCGGCGGCCAGGCGCGTCTTGCCCGCCCCGGGCTCACCGCCGATGAACACCGCCTGGCGGTCGCCGCCCTCGACGCGCTCCCAGGCCCGCTCGAAGGCGGCAAGTTCCGCCTCGCGACCCACCAGCGGGCCGCGACGACGTGCCAACAGCTCTGCCGGAAGCGGTGGCGGCACCCACTGCGCCATGCAAACAACGTAACCGCGCCGATGTCGGTAGGTCGATAGTCAGATGTGACTATCGTGGAGTGCCTCGGAAATGCTCTGTTGTGGTCATGACGCGCGGCGGTTTCCCCTCGTAGCGTGGCGGCATCACGACCCGCGAGCAAACAAGGAGATGCGGCCATGAGCCTGATCACCGCGACCGACGAACTACGCGGCCGATTCGGAGCGGAGGTCATCCTCCCCGACGACCCCGGCTACGACGAGGCCCGCGCGCTGCACAACGCCATGATCGACAAGCGCCCGGCGGTGATCGTGCGTTGCGCGTCCGCCGCCGACGTCGCGGGCGCCCTCGAGTTCGCCCGCGCGTCGCGCCTCGAGGTCGCCGTCCGCGGCGGCGGCCACAACGGCCCCGGTTTCGGATGCGTCGACGGCGGCCTCGTCATCGACCTCGCGCCGATGCACCGCGTCGACGTGGACACCGACCGGCGCATGGTCCGCGTGCAGGGCGGGGCGACGTGGGCGCACGTGGACGGCGCGACCCATGCGCACGGAATGGCGACGCCGTCCGGCATCATCTCCAGCACCGGCGTCGGCGGGCTGACCCTGGGCGGCGGCCACGGCTACCTGACCCGCAAGTACGGGCTGACCATCGACAACCTGCTGGAGGCCGAGGTCGTCCTGGCCGACGGCCGCCTGGTGACCGCGTCCGAATCGGAGCACCCCGACCTGTTCTGGGCGCTGCGCGGGGGAGGCGGAAACTTCGGCGTCGTCACCTCGTTCACGTTCCGGCTGCATCCGGTGCACACCGTGATCTGCGGCCCGACGGCCTGGCCGGCTTCGGCCACCGCCGACATCCTGAAGTGGTACCGGGACTTCCTGCCCGCGCAGGACGAGGACCTCTACGGCTTCTTCGCGAGCATGACCGTCCCGCCGGCGCCGCCGTTCCCCGAGGCGTTCCACCTGCAGAAGGCGTGTGCCGTGGTCTGGTGCTACAGCGGCGATCCCGCCCGGGCCGACGAGGCGTTCGCGCCGGTCCGGCAGATGCAGCCGGCCTTCGAGGGCCTCGTCGCGGCCCCGTACCCCGCGCTGCAGTCCACTTTCGATGCGCTGTATCCCAAAGGCCTGCAATGGTATTGGCGCGGCGACTTCGTCCGCTCCGTGCCGGACGCCGCCGTGGAAGCCCATGCCCGCTTCACCGCGGAACTGCCCACCATGCACTCCACGATGCACCTCTACCCGATCGACGGCGCGGTCCATCGGGTCGGTCAGACTGACACCGCGTGGGCCTACCGGGACGTGAACTTCTCACAGGTCATCGCGGGGGTCGATCCGGACCCGGCGAACGCGGCGGTGTTGAAGCGGTGGACGGCGGACTACTGGAACGCCATCCATCCGCACTCGGCCGGCGGCGCCTACGTCAACTTCATGATGGACGAAGGGCAAGACCGGGTCCGCGCGACTTACGGTCCGAACTACCAGCGGCTCAGCGAGATCAAGGCGCAATACGATCCGGGCAACGTGTTCCACATCAACCAGAACATCGTGCCGGCGGGATCTCCCGGCGCCGCGTAGGCGGTGCGGGGGCCCGCTTTCGCGCATAATCATTGCGTGACAGAAGATGGCCACCTTTACCGGCGGATCGCGCTGCTCGAACATCAGGTGCGCCTGCTCTCGGATCGGCTGGGGGTCCCGTGCCCAACGTTCGGTAGCGACGTGGGCGCGACCCCGGCCGGGCAACTCGAGGGCGGTGTGCCCTCCGAAGTCGTCGCGCTGGCCCGATCCGGGAACGCCATCGCGGCGATCAAGCTATTCCGCGAGCTGACCGGCGCTGGGCTGCGGGAGGCGAAAGAGGTTGTCGATTCGCTGTAAAGCGATCGACGCTAGGGCCGCCGGAAAGCGCCGTTCATGCGATGTTTGAGGGCGCGATCGAAGCGGCGGTAGGTGCCGCGCAGCGTGTGCGAGGGCCAGTGCTCGCCGGTGAGCTCGGCCGGTAGCAGCGGGTCGAGCTGGAGATGGCGGACCACGGCGATCGACAGCGCGAACTCGTAGGTGAAGCTTTCGGTCGAATCGTCGCGCTTGCCCGTGTCGAGCGCGGCGTCCATCGCGTCGACGAACAGCTCGGCATCTTCCGCCCACTCGTCCAGGGAAAAGAGCGATCGCGCTTTGTCGGCGCCGATGTCGGTGGCGGCGCCGTGAAAGTGCGTGCACTGCTGGTCGACCACCGCCCGAAGCGTCGGAAACCGTTGCGGGTCAAGGTTGTCGGGTCTGATCCACACGCCTTCGCGAAGCTCGGCGAGGTGCAGCGCCGTCGCGGCTTTCCTCAACTCGAGGCGGTCGGCCGCCGATCGGCGCTCCAGCGCGACGATCGCCAGTTCCCAGGTGCCGTCCCAGCGGCGCGCGGCGGCGTCGTCGATCCGGGACGCCTCGTCGACGCGCTCTCGGCGTTCCGACAATCGCCCCGCGAGCGCGTAACTGCCGCCGTCGGAGGCCAGTTCGCCGTTGGACACCATCCGCCACAGGCACGTGCGGGCCGCACCTGCGCTGATGCCGAACAGCGACGCCACCGCGACCAGTTCGGCCACCGTCAGGCGGCCCCGGTCGGATCCGAGCAGGGCCGATGCCAGCACGGAGCGCGCGCTCAGCGGCCGGCTGTCGACCAGGTCGCTCACTCGGGATTGGGGCAGGGCGGGCACGGAACGCAACGATATCACCAAATCATTGACACGTGACAATCGCGATGTGATACTGACCCGCATGAGCTTGCCGACGAAGTCGGTGCTCGCCGACGATGTGCAGATCGTCCGGCGCGTCCTCGCCCATATCGACGCCGGTACCACCGACGAGGGTGCGGCCTGGCGTGAGCCGGTCGAAAACTATTTGAGCGCAAGTCGATTCGCCGCCGAACTCCGGCTCCTTCGCGCGATGCCGAGCGTCTTCGTCCCCTCGGCGACGATCCCCGCACCGGGGGACCACGTCGAGCGAGTCGCCTTCGGCGTGCCGCTCTTCGCGGTGCGCGGACACGACCAACGGGCGCGGGTGTTCCGCAACGCCTGCCGGCATCGCGGTTTCGCCCTGGTCGAGGAGCCCGGCTGCTCGCACGCGTTGGTGTGCCGCTACCACGGCTGGACGTATCGCCTGGACGGCTCGCTCGCGCACGTCCCGCACGCCGAGGCATTTCCCGGCCTGGACGAGGCGGGCCGAGGGCTGGTCGAGGTCCCCAGCCGCGAGGTGGACGGGCTAATCGTGATCGATCCGCTCGACCCGCCGGGCCTCGATGACGACGATTCGATGGCCGCGCTGACCGACGGGAGCCCCTGGCGCGATAAATTGTTGCCGGCGCAGCGGCTCGTGTATTCGGATTCGACTGTGCGGGCGATGAACTGGAAGGTGCTCGTCGAACAGTTCCTGGAGGGCTATCACCTCCGCTCAACGCACCGAGACACCTTCTACCCGGTGCAATACGACGACCTCAATGTCGTGGAGACGTTCGGCCCGAACAGCCGACTCACCTTCCCCTACCGCAATATCGAGCGGCTTCGGGACCGCCCGGAGTCGACCTGGAACGTCGACGCGCGGATCACCTACGTCTATCAGTTGTTCCCCAACGTCATGGTGGCGACATTCCCCGGCGTGGTTTCCGTGGTCGTGATCGACCCGCTGGACGTCGAGCGCACCACGGTGAGCACCTATTCGATGGTGAAACCCGAAGTCGCCGAGCGGGCGTCTCTCGACCCGTCCAGACGATTGGTGGGCGCGGGCAGCTTCATCGAGCGGGGTCTCACCGAGGACAACGAGATGTCGACGGGTGTGCAACGCGGATTGCATTCGGGTGCAAACGAATTCGTGGAGTTCGGCCGGCACGAGAGCGCGATCGGGCATTTCCACGCCACCCTCGACGAGCGCCTGGCCCGACTGGTGACCGCTACGGCGTTTTGAGGAAGATGTCGTTGAGGGTGACCGTGCGCAGGTTTCGGTCGCGGATGATCTCGACGAGTTCCGGGTAGACGTGCGTGACCGGCAGGTGGTTGAGGTGGCCGATGACGATGGACTGCGGGGTGAAGTACTGATCGGCCATCTTCACGATGTAGTCCTCGGTGATCAGCGTCGAATCCGACAATGAACCCGACCATAGGGTGGGGGTGGTGTAGCCGAGGTCGGCGGCCACCGCATCGACGGCCGCGTTGCGCTTCGCGTACGGCGGCCGCCAGTACGGTTTCGCGCCGATGCCGTAGGTCTTTTTCAGGAATTCGTCGTTGCGGGTGATCTGCTGGGCGATCTGGTCTTTGGGCAGAGTGGTCAGATCCGGGTGCGACCAGGTGTGGTTGCCCAGCTGGATCTGCCCGGAATCGACCAGCGGTCGAAGCATCTGCACGTTCTCGGTCCAGGAGTTGTAGACCCCGTTGACGAAGAACGTCAGCCGCACACCGGTGTCTTTGGCGAACTGCGTGTAGGCGCGCACCACCTCGCTGTTGACGCCGTCGTCGACGGTCAGCGCCAGCAAGTCGCCCTCGCCGGGAATCTTGGTCAGCGCCCCGCCACCGGGCAGCGGGATGCGCGCGCTGAGCGGAGGGGGCGGTAGCAGCGAAGCCGGCGCGATCGGTCCCGAGGTTGCTGCCATGTCCGCCGGGGGCGCCTGGGCGAAAGTCCGCGGTTGCGGATCAACCACCAGACGAGCCGCTCCCACGCCGGCGACGGTGGCCGCGGCCAGCGCCCCGAGGAAACGGCGCCGGTTCAGCTCCGGCGTGCCGAGGCCCCGATCCGAGGCCCCGCGGAAGGCGGTGATGGCGAAGGCGCGGTTCCTTGCAGGTCTTTTGCGGTGCGATGTCGGCACACGCGACCCGGTGCCCCGGATCCCTGCGCTGCCAAACTCCGCCGCCACAGCAGCGAACGGTACCAGTGCCCGTTCGAACATGCCGGGTTCGTTACAGGAGGGTCAGCTGTGAATTCAGCCTCGAAAAGGTAACGGTCTTGCGTAGCTGAGATCAATGCGGAGTCCCGCCGCCGCGCTGCGGCAACGGGATGGGCTCGACGCCCGGGGTGCCCAGCGTCCCCGCCAGCCACGGCAGTGACGTGGCGAACGCCTGGGCGGCGAACGGCCAGTCGTGCCTGCCGGGTTGGGTGACCACCGCGCAGCTGATCCCGTTGGCCGTGGCGACGGCGCACAGCGAATTGGCGGCCGCATCCTGACCCTCCGGGTTGGCGGCCGGGTCGGCGCTGGGAACGGCGAGATCGGAATCGGCTTCCTGGGCGACGGCGCGGGGGCCGGACGCCGCGGGCACGTCGAACCATCCCGACAGCCCGGTGTAGTGACCGTGCCGGGCGATGACGGTGGCCGGGTCGAAAGCCGCCCAGGCGTCGCCGTTGCCGCCGAACAACCGGGCGATGGTCTGCTCCTTCGTGCCGATGCTGGGGCTGCGATCGCCGGCGATGTCGACGAAGGCGCTGAACAGCTCGGGATGCATGACGGCCAGGTCGACGGCGCAGGTGCCGCCCATCGACCACCCGGCGACGCCCCAGTTGGACCGGTCGGCGCTGACGCCGAAGTTCGACACCACGAAGGGCACGACATCCTTCGTCAGGTGATCGGCGGCATTACCGCGGCTGCCGTTGACGCACTCGGTGTCGTTGTCGAAGGAACCGGTGGGATCGACGAACACCAGCACCGGCGCGAACCCGTGATGGGCGGCCGCGAAGTCGTCTATCGCCGTGAACGCGCCGCCGGGGCGCAGCCAGTCGGCGGGGGTATTGAACGCGGAGCTGATCATCATGACCGTCGGCAGCCGGGGCGGCGGGTTGCTGTTGAACCACGCCGGGGGCAGATACACCAGCTCCTGGCGGTGCGGGAAGTGCGACGCGTCGGCGCTGATCGTCACGGGCACCACGACGCCCTTGGCCGGTTTGGTCCCCTCGAGCTGCATTGCGGTGACCCTCAGCCGGTCGATCTGATCGGGCAGCGGCCGCGACGTCAGCTGATCCCATGCGGCCGCCACGGTCGGGAAATAGCCGACCCAGCCGTTCAAGGCCAGGGCCGCGCACAGCGCGCACAGCGGAACCGAAACCACCGCCAGGCCGCGACGCCACCAGCGGGCACCCGGCCATCCGAGCAGCAGCACCGCGGCCGCTAGCCCGCTCAGCGCTACCCACAGCCACAGCGACGCTGGGGCCGGGTCCCCGGCCACGCCGATCGACGTGATGTACCAATACGACAGCGCCGTGACCGCTGCCGCGGTTCCCAGTGCCACCAGGAGCGGCCAGCCGCGCCACCGCCGCCTGCGCCACCCGAGCGCGCCGAGGATCGCGAGCAGCGCCAGGGCTTGCACCGCCACCGGCAGCCAGCCGTGCAGCAGGGACCACTGTTCGACGAAATGGGGCAACGGTCGTGACCTTCGTTCAATCCGATCGTTCTGCGAATGACCCGCCGGCCGTGGCTAGGGGAATGCGGCGGGCCCGACTAACTATCCCACAGGTTCGTCACACATCGTGCTTGCAAAGGAGCGCAGCCGCAGGCTGTTGCCGACGACGAACACGCTGGAAAGCGCCATCGCGGCGCCCGCCAGCATCGGGTTGAGCAGGCCGAGGGCGGCCAGCGGGATGGCGGCGACGTTGTAGCCGAAGGCCCAGAACAGGTTCGTCTTGATCGTGCGCAGCGTCCGCCGGGAGAGCCGGATCGCGTCCACCGCGGCGCCCAGATCGCCGCGCATCAAAGTCAGGTCGGCGGCTTCGATCGCCACGTCGGTGCCCGTCCCCATCGCGAGGCCCAGATCTGCCGCCGCCAGGGCCGCGGCATCGTTGACTCCGTCGCCGACCATGGCGACGACTTTGCCCTCGGCTTGCAAACGCTTGACGGCGGCGACCTTGTCGGCCGGCAACACTTCGGCGATGACCTGCGCGATACCGACCTCGTCGGCGATGCGCCGGGCGACGGCCTCGTTGTCACCCGTCAGCAGCACCGGCGTCAAGCCCAGGCCTTTGAACCGCCGGATTGCCTCGGCGCTGGTGGGTTTGACGGCGTCGGCCACCACCAAAACCCCCCGCGCGCGACCGTCCCACTCCACGGCGACGGCGGTCTTGCCTTCGCGCTCGGCGCGGGCTTTGGCCGCCGACAATTCCGCGTCGAGGTGCTGGCCCCGAGCGGCCAGCAGGCTCTCCCGCCCGACGGCGACGGCGCGCCCGTCGACCACCCCGCGCACGCCTTGGCCTCCGACGTTGGCGAAATCCCGGACGGCTGGCAGGTTGCCCAGTTCCCTCGCGGCGGCCCTGGCGATCGCCTGTGCGACGGGATGCTCGGACGGGTCCTCGACGGCCCCGGCATAGCGCAGCAGTGTTTCGCGGTCGGCGTGCGGGCCGGTGATGACGTCGACGACGGTCATCTCGCCGGTGGTGACGGTGCCGGTCTTGTCGAGGACGATGGTGTCGACCTTGCGCGTCGACTCCAGGACCTCGGGTCCCTTGATGAGCACTCCGAGCTGGGCCGCCCGACCGCTGCCGACCAACAAAGCGGTCGGCGTCGCCAGCCCGAGCGCGCACGGGCACGCGATGATCAGCACCGCAACCGCGGCCGTCAGCGCCGCGGTGAGGGGCGCGCCCGCCGCGAGCCAGATCGCGAGGGTGGCCGCGGCGATCGCGATGACGACCGGCACGAACACGCCGGCGATGCGGTCGGCGAGCCGTTGCACCGGTGCCCTGCCCGACTGCGCGGCCTCGACGAGCCTGGCCATCTGCGCCAGTTGGGTGTCGTCGCCGACGCGGGTGGCGCGCACGACCAGGCGGCCGCCGGCATTCACAGTGGCGCCGGTGACGGGATCGCCCTGACCGACCTCGACGGGCACGGATTCACCGGTGAGCATCGAGGCGTCCACCGCCGAGGATCCCACGACGACGGTCCCGTCGGTGGCGATCTTTTCCCCCGGGCGCACCACGAACTCGTCGCCGATCTCCAGCTGATCGACGGGAACGCGCGTCTCGGTGCCGTCCCGCAGCACCGCGACGTCCTTGGCGCCGAGCTGAAGCAGGGCGCGCAACGCGGCGCCCGCGCGCCGCTTCGAGCGTTTCTCGAAGTAGCGGCCGGTCAGCACGAACAGGGTCACGCCCGCGGCCACCTCGAAATAGCTATTGCCCGCGCCGTCGCCACGCGCGGCGGTCAGTTCGAAGCCGTGGCGCATGCCTGCCTGGCCGGCCGTCCCGAAAGCCAGGGCATACAGCGACCACAAGAAGGCCGACAACGTCCCTACCGAGACGAGCGTGTCCATGGTCGCGGCGCCGTGTTTGAGGTTCGCCCATGCTGCGGCGTGGAACGGGCGGCCCGCCCACGCGATCACCGGTGTGGCCAGGGCCAGCGACGCCCACTGCCAGTGGCGGAATTGCAGCGCCGGGATCATCGCCATCGCGATCACCGGGACGGCGAGCGCCATCGCGGCAATCAGCCGGGTGCGCAGGGCCGCGAGCTCGGCGGTCTCCGGTGCCTCGGGCGTGGGATCCGGGCGCGGCAGTGCGGCGGTGTAGCCGGCCTTCTCGACTTCGGCGATCAGCGCTTGGGTGTCGTATCCGGCCGGGACCGTGACGGCGGCCGTCTCGGTCGCGTAATTGACCTGCGCGTCGACCCAGTCGAGCTTGTTCAGTTTCTTCTCGATGCGCATTGCGCACGACGCGCACGTCATCCCCGCGATTTCGAGCTCGACGCTGGTCCCTGCGGCCGGTGGATCGGCTTTCACGCGACCAGGACCGCCTCGTAACCGGCTTCGTCGACGGCGCCCAGCACCGCGTTCGCGTCGATGGGAACGGAACTGGCCACCACGAGCCGGCCCGTGCGGGCGTTGACGTCCACGCCGTCGACGCCGGGGACCTGGCCGACCTCGGCTCGGACGGCGGCCTCGCAGTGCCCGCAGGTCATCCCGGTCACCCGGTACTCGCTGGTCGCCATGCCGCTCCTTTCCGCTAATACCCCGTGGGGGTACATCCGTGCCCAACGTTTCCGTCGCGGGGGTATTCCCGGATTGGCGGGGTGAACGCAGGCAGCACCATTCTGCCCGGTCGATCAGACGTAGCCGACGCCGCTGTCGACGGAGACCTGGCTGGCGGTCACCAGCCTGGATTGATCCGATGCCAGCCATGCGACCGCATCGGAGATGTCTTCGGGCTGGGCAGCGCCTTCGGGCAACAGCGGTTTGTGCAGGCCCCTCAGGTGCGGATACGAGTCGGCGGCCGCTCGGAGGGCGTCGCGCATGCGACCGGTGCCCATCGGGGTCGCGACCGCTCCCGGGTTCAAGCTGTTGACCCGGATGTTGTACCGGCCGAGCTCGGCGGCGAACGCTCGCGCCATCCCGATGACGGCATGTTTGCTGGCCGTGTAGTGGATCATGAACGACTGCATGTTGATGCCGGCGGCGGATCCGATGAGGATGATGGAGCCGCCCCGGCCGCCGTCGATGAGGTGATGAGCGCCGGCCATCACGGTGTTCCAGGTGCCGACCACGTTCGTGTCGATGGTGTCGCGGAACGCTTGCGCGGTGATCTGATCCCAGGGCGCGGGGCTGCAGATGCCCGCGTTGGCGACGATGATGTCCAGGCGCCCCAGCTCGCCGACGGCCGCGTCGACGGCGGCCGTCAGCGCGTCGAGGTCGCGGATGTCGACCGCCGACGTGATGACCTTTCTGCCGTTGGCTCTCACCAGTCGCGCGGTCTCGGCCAGGTCGTCGGGCGTCGGCGAATCGTAGGGAACGCTGGGCGGCAGCGGTCCGGCGACATCCACCGCGATGATGTCGGCGCCCTCGGCGCTGAGCCGGACCGCGTGCGACCGTCCCTGTCCGCGGGCGGCGCCGGTAATCAGCGCCACCTTTCCCGAAATCGACTGGCTCACCGAACCCCTCCATGCTGAACGTCGTTGTTCGAACAGTTCTAAAAGTTCAACTCGGCGAAGCGTAGCGTCGACCTGGCGCAACCGGACGCCCGGAAGGAGACCGTCATGACCGTCAACGTCGTCGACGCGGGACCCCGGCAGGTAAGTCGGTCGGTTGAAGTGGATGCGCCGGCCGCGGAGTTGTACGCGATGGCCGCCGATCCCCGGCGCCACCACGAATTGGACGGCTCGGGCACCGTCGGCGACAACATCAAAGTGCCGGCGGAACTGGCTGTCGGCTCGAAGTTTTCGACGCACATGAAGATGTACGGCGTGCCTTACCGCATTACCAGCACCGTGACCGCCCTCAAACCGAACGAATTGGTCGAATGGCGCCATCCGGTGGGGCACCGCTGGCGCTGGCGGTTCGAGTCGCTCTCCCCGACCCGGACGCGGGTCACCGAGACGTTCGACTACAGCCAGGCCGGCGCGGTCAAGAACGGGCTGAAGTACTACGAACGGATGGGTTTCCGGAAGGGCAATGCCGCGGGCATCGAGGCGACGCTGGCCAAGCTGCGGGATCGCTACGCGGCGCAATAAGCGAATGGGTGGCTGAACCCAATCGCGGTCCGGCTCGTGGGTTCGTATGGGGTGACGTCCCGTCGCCTCCCCACCGCAGGAAGGACCCTCCGTCGATGACACCACCTCGTCTCGCGCAGTCGCTCACCCGATCGGGGCAACTGATCAGCCGTTACGGGCTTGTGGTCGTCCTGGCCTGGATCGGGTTCGGCAAATACGTGAAGATGGAGTCCCGGGTGCTCATCGAGCACAGCCCGCTGATGAGCTGGATCTACCACGTGTTCAGCGTCATCGAGGTGGCGCGCGGCCTGGGAACCATGGAAATCGTTGCGGCGCTTCTCATTTCGCTGCGCCCGGTATGGCCCCGCGCATCCGCGGCCGGCAGCGCGCTGGCGGTGGTGCTGTTCCTGGGGACGCTGAGCTTCCTGTTCACCACGCCGGGCGTGGTCTCGATGCACGCCGCCGGCCTGCCCGTGTTGTCGGGAATGCCGGGCCAATTCCTGCTCAAAGACCTCGTCTTGATCGGCGTTGCGCTGTGGACTCTCGGCGACTCGCTCTCGGCGCGAAAAGCGTTCCCCTGATCAGTTCCTTGGCCGAATCCAGCGTGGCCGCGTAGGCATCCGGGGTCAGGTTTGCCGCACGGTCCGTCAGCCCGCGAGCCAGCGCGTAGAGCGCGTCGACCGCGGCGGCGGGGTCGGTGCCGGCGGGAAGTGCCCCCCGCGCCATGGCCTCCCTGACGATGCCATCGATGTTGTCGCGCAACCCTTTCGGCCCGGCATGCCCGCGCATGGCGCGTTCGAACGCGGCCAGGTGCGGGTACTCGCGCATCAACCGGTGCATCTCGTCCAGCACCGCGACCAGGCGATCGACGACGTTGTCGGAGTGCGCCGCCGCGGCCCGCAGCCGCGGGAGCTCGATCTGATCGATTTCCCGCACGGTCGCCGTGAGCAGCTCCGACTTATTCGGAAAATAGTGATACAGGCTGCCGCTGGTCATCTCCGCGGCCCTGGCGATCTCGCGAATGGTCGCCTTGGCGTACCCCACTTCGGCCACGCAGCGCATCGTGGCGAGGATGAGCCGCCGGCGGGTCTGTTCGCCGCTGGCGCCGACCGGGCGACCCAGCTGCGCCCCCGTCACCATGTCCTCAATATAATCGGGCGATCAATTATCGCTCGGCTTCGGCGCGGAGGTGCGCAATGAGCGACCGGAGGGCCTCCACGCCGTCGCCGCTCGGCCGCCCGGTGGGCGCCAGCGGCGAACAGACCCGTGCCCGAATCATCGTCGCGGCCATGCGCTGCGTGGCCGAAGTGGGGTACGCCAAGGCGACCATTCGCGAGATCGCCAGGGCCGCGGAGATGACCAGCGGCAGCCTGTACAACTACTTTCCCAACAAGGCGGAGTTGATCAACGCGGCCATCGCGGCCAGAACCGATGTCGCGCTGCCACGGCTGCGCCAGGCCGCCGCCCGTCCCGGAGACGCCGTGGACCGGATCGAGGCGGTGCTCGACGAATCCGGTCAATTGATGCGCGAGTTCCCGGACCTCGCGGCCTTCGAGTGGGCGATCCGGGCCGAAAGCGCGGTTGCGCTCGAGTCCGCACAGCCTGGCGATGCGGGGTTTACGGCGTTCCGCGACATCATCGAAGGCATGCTGCAGGGCGCCCCGGGGGGCGCCGTGGAGGCGATCTATTCGTTGATCTACGGCCTCACCGAGCTGGGGGCGTCGCTGCCTCCGGAGCAGTACCAGGCGGCATTGGGCGCAGCGAAGAAGCTGATCAGGGGAACACTGCTGGGTCCGGGCGGCCACAGTCCATAGGAGCCGTTATCGCAGGCCGGATCGACGGACCATTGATATGATCAATTGATTGATTATATAGTCGGGGTCACGATGAGGAAGTCGATGCCTTGACCGAGACCGTCGGCGTGACGTTCGACGTCGACGCGCTGCGGCGGCGCTACGCCGAGGAGCGGGCGCGGCGACTGCGCCCCGACGGGATCGCGCAGTATGTGGAGACGGCGGGCGCCTTTGCCCGATTCGCCGAAGACCCCTGGGTGGATGGAACGTTCACCCGCCAGCCGCTGACGGATGAGGTGGACGTCGCGGTCATCGGTGCCGGATTCGGTGGGCTGTTGACGGGTGCCCGGCTGCGCGAGCTCGGCGTCGACAGCGTGCGGTTGATCGACCGCGCGGCCGACGTGGGTGGCACCTGGTACTGGAACCGGTATCCGGGGATCGCCTGCGATGTCGAGTCCTACGTGTACATGCCGCTGTTGGAGGAACTCGGCTACGTTCCCTCGGACAAGTACGCGAGGGGCTCGGAGATCTTTGCGCATTGTCAGCGCATCGCCGAGCGCTACGACCTCTATCGCGACGCCTGCCTGCGGACCGATGTACACGAGATACGTTGGGATTCGGGAGCTTCCCGCTGGATCATCCGAACAAATCACGGCGACGAGATGCGGGCCAAGTTCGTCTCGATGGCCAACGGCTACCAGGCCAAACCCAAGCTGCCCGGGATCCAGGGTCTCGGCCGCTTTCGCGGCAAGGCCTTCCACACCAGCCGGTGGGATTACGGCTACACCGGCGAACGGCTGGAGAACTTGGCCGGAAAGCGCGTCGGCATCATCGGCACGGGCGCGACGGCCGTCCAGTGCGTCCCGCACCTCGGCGCGGCGGCGCAGCGCCTGTTCGTCTTCCAGCGCACGCCGTCCTCCGTCGATGTGCGGGCCAACCGATCGACGGATGCCCAGTGGGCCAATACATTACGGCCGGGCTGGCAGCGCGAACGCATCCGGAACTTCCAGGTCCTGACGGCCGGCGGGCAGGCCGAGGAAGACCTGGTGGCCGACGCGTGGACGAGCATCACCCGCAAGCTTCCGGTGATGCGCCACGACGGCGACGGTGCACCGGCACCCAACATTGAACTGGCCGACTTCGCGAAGATGGAGGAGATCCGGGCGCGGGTCGACGAGATCGTGGCCGATCCCGCCACCGCCGAGGCGCTCAAACCCTGGTACGGGTACTTCTGCAAGCGGCCCTGCTTTCACGACGGCTACCTGCAGACGTTCAACCGCGCCAATGTCACCCTGGTCGATACCCATGGCCGCGGGGTCGAACGCCTCACCGAGGACGGCGTCGTGGTCGACGGAGTGATCTACGAACTCGATTGCCTGATTTTCGCCACGGGCTTCGAGGTGGGCACCGACTATTGCCGGCGCACGGGGTTCGAGCTGATCGGCCGCGACGGCCTGACGCTGACAGACCGCTGGCGCGACGGCGTGCGCACGTTTCAGGGCCTGTGCGCCAACGGTTTCCCGAATTGTTTCATCGAAAGCATCGCCCAGGCGGGGCTCACGGTGAACTTCCCTTACCTGCTGGACGTGCAGGCCAGCCATGCCGCGTGGATCATCGCCTGGGCGCTGGCTCGCGGCGTCACCGAGATCGAGGCGTCAGCCGAAGCCGAAGCCGCCTGGGTCGATATGGTGGTGGCCCGCTCGTCCGCGACCGCCGAGCGCGCAAAGACCTGCACCCCGGGCTACTACAACCGGGAAGGCAAGGCGGACGCCAAGACTCGGCAGGGCAGCTTCTTCATCGGCGCGCCGACCGAGTACGCCGACATCCTGACGGCCTGGCGGACTGCCGGGGAGATGGAAGGGTTCGAGGTTCGCGGGGGCGGTCCGTGAAGTACGTCCTCGGGCGAGCCCGGGCCGCGATGCGGCGTCGGCCCTCACCGAAGGTGGTGATCATCGGAGCCGGGTTCGGCGGCCTGGGAACTGCCGTGGCGCTGCGCCGCGCCGGCATCGACGACCTGACGATTGTCGAGGCCGACGACGGCGTCGGGGGTACTTGGCGGCGCAACACCTATCCCGGCGCCGCCTGTGACATCCAAAGTCACCTGTATTCGTTCTCGTTCGCGCCCAACAAGTCCTGGAGCCGCACCTACGCGCGGCAGCCCGAGATCCTGGCCTACCTGGAGTCGGTCGCCGACGACTTCGATCTGCGTCGCCACCTCATGCTCGACACCAGGGTCGACACCATCCGCTGGAATGCCGATACGTGGCAGTGGGACTGCCGGCTGGAACGCTCCGGGCGCACCACCAACCTGGCCGCCGACGTCGTCGTCTGCGCCGTGGGTTTGTTCGGGTCGCTCAGGCTGCCCGCTATCGCCGGCCTGAGCGACTTCGGCGGCGCGCTCATGCACACCGCGCAGTGGGATCACGAGGTCGGCTTGGCCGGCAAGAAAGTGGCGGTGATCGGCACGGGAGCCAGCGGCGTACAAGCCGTTCCCGAGCTGGCCAAAATCGCCGCCCGCGTGACGGTGTTCCAGCGCACCCCGCCGTGGATGGTTCCCAAGGATGACCGCCCCTACAGCCCAACCGAATTGGCGCAATTCCGGCGCAACCCGCTGGCTACCCGCCGCACGCGCTGGCAGATCTGGAAATTCCAGCACGACAACACCGCGACCTTCGCCGACGACCCCGTCGTCACCTCCCGCACCCAGATCGCAACGACATTCTTAGAGCGCACCGTGGCCGACGAGCGGCTTCGGCGGGCACTGACACCGGACTACCCATTCCGCTGTAAGCGGGTGCTGCTCGGTGACGACTACTACCGGGCCTTGCAGCAAGACCATGTCGACCTTGTCACCGCCCCCATCGGCCAT